>NZ_SLXU01000010.1 GCF_004343505.1 Rhodovulum bhavnagarense
CTGTGCCTCAAGGACAGCTGGCCGGGCCAGATGCGCACGGTTTATGGCGATCACCAGCGGTTCCAGGAAACCTATTTCCAGCAATACAAGGGCTATTACTTCTCGGGCGACGGCTGTCGGCGCGATGCGGATGGCTATTACTGGATCACCGGGCGGGTGGATGACGTGATCAACGTGTCGGGCCACCGGATGGGTACGGCCGAGGTCGAAAGCGCGCTGGTGGCCCATGCCGCCGTCGCCGAGGCCGCCGTCGTAGGCTACCCGCACGACCTGAAGGGCCAGGGCATCTACGCCTATGTGACGCTCATGAACGACGCCGAGCCCAGCGACGAGCTGCGCAAGGAGCTGGAGAAATGGGTGCGCACCGAGATCGGCCCGATCGCCAAGCCGGACGTGATCCAGTGGGCGCCGGGCCTGCCCAAGACCCGGTCGGGCAAGATCATGCGCCGTATCCTGCGCAAGATCGCCGAGAACGATTTCGGCGCCCTGGGTGATACCTCGACCCTGGCCGATCCGTCGGTGGTCGACGACCTGATCGAAAACCGCATGAACAAGGGCTGAGACCGCCCTGATGCAACCGCACCAGGCTTGCGCCCGGAGAGGAGCCGGGCGCAGGCGACCCCCTTCAACAACGGGAGGACCCCGACATGTCCGGCAAGGACTCTGCAATGGCCTACTGGAAGGCCAATATCCGCATCATCCTCATCAGCCTCGTCATATGGGCGCTGGTGTCCTTCGGCTTCGGCATCCTGCTGCGGCCGCTTCTGTCGGGCATCGCCGTGGGCGGGTCCGATCTGGGCTTCTGGTTCGCGCAGCAGGGATCGATCCTGGTCTTTCTCGGCCTGATCTTCTTCTACGCGTGGCGCATGAACCGGCTGGACCGCGAACACGGCGTGGACGAGGAGTAAGTCACGATGGATCAGTTTACGCTTAACCTCATTTTCGTGGGTGCGTCCTTCGCGCTCTATATCGGGATCGCGATCTGGGCGCGGGCCGGATCGACCAGCGAGTTCTACGCCGCCGGGCGCGGCGTGCACCCGGTGACCAACGGCATGGCCACCGCGGCCGACTGGATGTCGGCGGCCTCGTTCATCTCGATGGCCGGTCTGATCGCGTTTGTCGGCTATGACAACTCGACCTTCCTGATGGGCTGGACCGGCGGTTACGTGCTGCTGGCGCTGTTGCTTGCGCCCTACCTGCGCAAGTTCGGCAAGTTCACCGTGTCGGAATTCATCGGTGACCGGTTCTACAGCCAGACCGCGCGCCTGGTGGCGGTGCTGTGCCTGATCGTCGCCTCGCTGACATACGTGATCGGCCAGATGACCGGCGTGGGCGTAGCCTTTGGCCGGTTCCTGGAAGTGGACAACACCACCGGCCTGTTGATCGGGGCCGCGGTTGTGTTCGCCTATGCGGTGTTCGGCGGCATGAAAGGCGTGACCTATACGCAGGTCGCGCAATATGTCGTGCTGATCCTCGCCTACACGATCCCGGCGATCTTCATCTCGCTGCAACTGACCGGCAATCCTGTCCCACCGCTGGGCCTGTTCGGCGAGCACCAGGCAAGTGGCGAGCCGCTACTGGCCAAGCTGGACCAGATCGTGACCGAGCTGGGCTTCAAGGAATACACGATGCACCATGCCGACACGGTCAACATGGTGCTGTTTACCCTGTCGCTGATGATCGGCACCGCCGGTCTGCCCCACGTCATCATGCGGTTCTTCACCGTGCCCAAGGTATCGGATGCGCGCTGGTCGGCGGGCTGGGCGCTGGTCTTCATCGCGCTTTTGTACCTGACGGCCCCGGCCGTGGGCGCGATGGCACGTCTGAACATCACCGAACAGATGTGGCCCAACGGCACCGACAACGCCGCCGTTTCGGTCGAGACCATCGAGAATGACGAAAAGTATGACTGGATGCAGACCTGGGCCAAGACCGGTCTTCTCGGCTGGGAGGACAAGAACGGCGACGGCCTGATCCAGTATTACAACGACGCGTCGCCCGCGATGCAGGAACGCGCGGCCGAGGAAGGCTGGGAAGGCAACGAGCTGACCAACTTCAACCGTGATATCCTGGTTCTGGCCAACCCGGAAATCGCCAACCTTCCGGGCTGGGTGATTGGCCTGGTGGCCGCGGGCGGTCTGGCCGCGGCGCTGTCCACGGCGGCCGGCCTGCTGCTGGCGATCTCGTCAGCGGTCAGCCACGACCTGGTCAAGGGCGCGATCAACCCGCGTATCAGCGAGCGGGGCGAGTTGCTGTCGGCGCGGGTCGCGATGGCGGTGGCCATCGCGGTGGCGACCTACCTGGGTCTGAACCCGCCGGGCTTTGCCGCGCAGACGGTGGCCCTGGCCTTTGGCCTTGCGGCGGCGTCGATCTTCCCGGCGCTGATGATGGGGATCTTCTCGACCCGCATCAACAACGTGGGCGCGGTTGCGGGGATGCTGGCGGGTCTGTTGACCACGCTGATCTACATCTTCCTGCACAAGGGCTGGTTCTTCATCCCCGGCACGAACAGCTTTGACGATAGCGATCCGCTGTTCTTCACGGTCAAGTCGACCTCGTTCGGGGCGATCGGGGCGATGATCAACTTTGCCACCGCCTATGCCGTGGCCAGCATGACCAAGGCCCCCCCGAAAGAGATCCGGGACCTGGTCGAAAGCGTGCGCATCCCCCGCGGGGCGGGTGCGGCCGCGGCCGACCACTGAAACCGGGAAGGGGGGCGGCGCGCCGCCCCCTTTTCACACCGGCTGTCATTTTGCAGACCCGGCCCGCCTTTTAGGCTATTTCCGTCAAAGCGCCTGTTTTCACGCAAGAGGTTCCGATGCCCGACGCCGTGCCGATGGCCGACCCGCTGGCCAGCCTGCTCTGCCTGCCGCCGTTCGATCGGCTGCCGGAGGGGGCGCGCAGGGGATTGACAGGGCAGGTCACGCGAAGAACCCTGGCCGAGGGCCAGACCATTTGCCGGATGGGCGAAAAGCTGGACGGGCTTTACGTGATCGAGACCGGAAGCGCCGACCTGGAGGATGATGGCGGGCGGTTGATCGACCATCGCGGACGCGGTGACGTGATCGGCGAACGCGGGCTGCTGCGGCTGGGCCGCGCCACGCTCAGCGCGCGGGCCGCCGAGGCCGCCACCCTGCTGTTGCTGCCCAAGGACGCGTTCCACGACCTTATGGACGACGTGCCGGCCTTTGCCACCTGGTTCGCGCGCGCCATCCCCGGCCGCGCCGCCCCGGCCGAGGAAGAGGCCGCAGGGCTGACCGCGTTGAAGGTGGCCGACCTGATGACCAATACGCCGGTCACCTGCCCAGAGGGGGCGACGGCGACCGATGTCGCGCGGATCATGCGCCAGCACGGGATTTCCTCGGTCATCGTGATGGCGGGGGCGGCGCCCGTGGGTATCGTCACGGTGCGCGACCTGTCCGGCAAGGTGCTGGCCGAGGGGCTGGACGGCACAACGCCGGTAACGCGAGTGATGACCCGCGATCCGATCACCATCGGCCCCGACGCGCTGGGGCTGGATGCGTTGATGGTGCTGGCCGACAACAATATCAGCCACCTGCCGGTGGCCGAGGGTGGGCGCATCGTCGGGCTGATCGGGCGCACCGACCTGTTCCGCCAACAGGCCGCCACCGCCAGCCACATGATCGTGGAAATCGTCGATGCCGAGGACGCGCAGGACATGGCCCGCGTCGTCGCCCAGGTGCCGGCCCTGCTGGCACAGCTGGTGCGCGCGGGCGTGGATGCGGGCGCGATCACCCGGCGGATCACCGACATCACCGACGCGATCACCCGCCGCCTGCTGGCCCTGGCCGAGGCGCGTCTGGGCCCGCCGCCGGTGCCCTATCTGTGGCTGGCCTGCGGCAGCCAGGGCCGGCGCGAACAGACCGGCGTCAGCGATCAGGACAACTGCCTGATCCTGGACGACGCCGCCACGCCGGACCATGACGCCTATTTCGCGGAACTGGCAAAATTCGTCTCGGACGGGCTGAACACCTGCGGTTTCGTCTATTGCCCCGGCGACATGATGGCGACCAACCCGCGCTGGCGCCAACCGCGCCGGGTCTGGCGCGACTACTTCGCCGGCTGGATCGCCCAGCCCGACAACGAGGCGCAGATGCTGGCCTCGGTCATGTTCGACCTGCGCCCGATCGGCGGTGAGGCCGCGCTGTTCGAGGCGTTGCAGGCCGAAACGCTGGAGATGGCGCGCAAGAACTCGATCTTCGTGGCGCATATGGTGTCGAACTCGCTGAAGCACGCGCCGCCCCTGGGCCTGTTGCGCGGCTTTGCGCTGATCCGCTCGGGCGAGCACAAGGACATGGTCGATCTCAAGCTGTCCGGCGTGGTGCCGGTGGTCGATCTGGGCCGGGTCTATGCGCTGCAGGGCAACCTGACGGCGGTCAACACCCGCGAACGGCTGGTCGAGGCCAGCGCCGCCGGGGTGATTTCCCAGGCCGGGGCCCATGATCTGATCGACGCCTACGACCTGATCGCCGAAACCCGCCTGCGCCACCAGGCCGAGCAGATCCAGGCCGGCCGGGCGCCGGACAATTTCATGGCCCCCGCGCACCTGTCGGAACTGGAGCGCAAGCACCTGCGCGATGCCTTCATGGTGGTCAAGACGATGCAATCCGCGGCCAGCCAGGGCCGCGGCGTGATGGGGTAGGCGATGTTCCTGGAACTGATCGCAAGTTTCGTGGCCGGTCTGGGCGCGGTGGGGCTGGTGCTGGCACTGGACCGGCTGACCGGGCGGCATCTGCCGCGCTGGCTGGTCCCGCTGGCCGCGGGGGGAGCGATGATCGGTTACGCGGTATGGTCGGAATATAGCTGGGCGCCGCGCACCGTGGCGGGCTTGCCCTCGGGCGTGGTCGAGATCGAGCGCATCGCCGAGCGTAAGCCCTGGAAACCCTGGACCTATGCGGTGCCACAAGTCACGCGGCTGATGACGGCGGATGTGGGCGGGGCGGCCACGCGGGCGGATGCCCCGGGTCTGCGTCTGGTCACGCTCTACGCCTTTGCCCGATGGCAGCCGACCCGGGCGATCCCGCAACTTGTCGATTGCACCGGTGGCGCACGTGCCGATGTCACCGACGCGGTGCTGGCAGATCCGGCGGCGGCGGACTGGCGCGCGCTGGCGGCGGACGATCCGCTGCGCCGCGCGGTCTGCGACGGCGCAGATTGGGGCGGGGACGGCTCGTGAAGGGGCGGCGCATTCTGCTGGCCGAGGACGAGGACGGCATCGCCCTGGCGCTTGACTATCTGCTGTCGCGGGCCGGATATGAGGTGGCCCGCGTTGCAGACGGGCAGACGGCATTGGCGGCGTTGGAGGAGACGCCGCCGGACCTGGTGATCCTGGACGTGATGCTGCCCGGCAAGACGGGCTACGAGATCTGTCAGGATATCCGGGGCAAACGGGATCTCGGGGCCCTCAAGATCCTGATGATGACGGCGCGCGGCGGGGAGGTCGAGCGGCGCAAGGGGCTGGCGCTGGGGGCGGATGCGTTCCTGGCCAAACCCTTTGCAACCGCGGATCTCTTGGCCCAGATCCGCGCGTTGCTGGGGGGAGAGGTGGATGCATGAGCGGCTTGGGTTAAGATTACGGTTCGCCCTGTTTTTCGCCGCGCTTGCGGCGGGTGGCGTGACGGCGCTGGCAGTGGGGCTGTGGCTGGGTCATGCGCGCGCGGGTGGCCCTTTCGAGGGCTATCTGATCGCGGGGCTGGTCTCGGGCATTGGTGTGGCGGGGCTGGCGGCCTGGGTGGGGCTTTTGTTCGATGAACATGTGGCTCGCCCGATCCTGGCGCTGGCCGCCGATCTGACAACCCGCGCCCGCGCCGATATCGACGCAGGCATCGACGAGACCCGCGCGCGCTATCTGGGGGCGTTGGCGCCCGCGGCGAACGCGATCCACGATGCGCTGGCCGTCACCCGCGCCGCGCAGGACCGCGTGGTGGCCGAGCGCACGGCGCAGATCAACCGCGAAAAGGCGATGTTCGAGGCATTGTTGCGCGATCTGGCCGAGGGCGTGGTGGTGGCGACTCCAGACCATCGGATCATGCTCTATAACCGCGCGGCGCAGGGACTTCTGGGTGATCTGGGGCTGGATCGGTCGCTGACCGCTTTCCTGCGTCCCGAGCCATTGTCGCACGCGCTGGACCGCATGGTCGCGCGCGCCGCCCGCGGCGAGCACGAGGCCGAGCAATTCCTCGCCGCCACCGCCTGTGGCGAACGTTTCCTGATGGTGCGCGTCAGCCCCGTTGGCGTCGAGGGACAGCGCGCGGGCTATGTGATGATCTTTCACGACGCGACCGAGGATTTGCGTGCCCATGCCGAGAGAGATCACCTGTTCAACATGCTGCTCGACAAGGTGCGCCGCCCGACCGCCGCGCTGGGCGCGCTGTTGGATGCGGTGGGCGACCCCGATTTGTCAGGGGATCGACGCGCCGGTTTCCTGGCCATGATGGGAAAGGAACAGTCTGCCCTTGCGGATACCGTCCACGAGGTGGCCGAACGGCATGGCGCGGCGACTGCGCGGCACTGGCCGATGCCTGCCGTCGCCTCTGATGATATTTTCGATGCGTTGCAGGCCCGCCTGCCATTGCCGCTGAACCACAAGGGCCGCCGGCATTTCATCCGCTGCGACGGGTTCGCGATGACCGAATTGCTGGTGCGGGTGATCGAGGGGCTGGCCGGGCAGGATACGCGCGGCGATTTCGTTCTCAGCGCCGAAGCCGAGGGCCGCGAGGTGCGCCTGGCGCTGGGCTGGTGCGGGCCGGACGTGCCCGACGGCAAGCTGGACGCGTGGCTGGAGGAACCGCTTTCGGCCGGCTACGGCCAATATACCGGCCGCGACGCGCTGGAAGGCCATGGTACCGACCTGTGGTCGGAACCGACCGAGACCGGTCACCGGCTTGTGCTGCCGCTGCGCGCGGCCGATGCGCCGGATCTGACCCCGGCCGATCCGCGCCCGGAATTCTACGATTTTACCCTGCCGCCGCCGGCCACCGAGGGGCTGGCCGAGCGCCCGCTGTCAGAGCTGCGCTTCGTGGTGTTCGACACCGAGACCACCGGCCTGTCCCCGAAAGGTGGCGACGAGATCGTGCAGATCGCAGGCGTTCGTATCGTCAACGGCCGCATCCTGCGGGGCGAGGTGTTCGACACGCTGGTCAATCCCGGCCGGCACATCCCCGCAAGCTCGACCGCGATCCACGGGATCGACGATGCCCGCGTGCGCGGCGCCCCCGACCTGATCGCGGCGGCGCAACGGTTCCACGATTTTTGCGAGGGCGCGGTTCTGGTCGCCCATAACGCGGCTTTCGACATGGCCTTCCTGCGAATGAAGGAATCGCGACTTCGGGTCATGTTTGACCATCCGGTTCTGTGCACCGTTTTGCTGTCGGCCGGCCTTTACCCCCATGCCGACGACCTGACGCTGGATGCGCTGGCCGCCCGGTTCGGCGTCAACCTGCCCGAGGATCACCGGCATACCGCGCTGGGCGACGCGCTGGCGACGGCCGAAGTCTTTCGCCACATGCTGGGCGAGATGGAGGGCGCTGGCCTGCGCACCCTCGGCGAGGCGCTGGCGCGCAGCGACGAGATGCACCGCATCCGACGCGCGCAGCGTTACTAGCCCGACGCCAGGGGGCGCCCGGGCCGGGCCAGCCTGGTACGTCTCGTGCGGGGCTTGACGGGCCGAGACGATGCGCCGCTGCATGGCCTTGCAGCCTCGGCTTGAGCCGATGTCGTCAACGCCCTATAAAACGTCGCTTGTATCTACGGAACGCAGAGCGGAGGAGCGCAGATGCACGACAAAGACATGCGGCCGCCCTGGGGGCGGCGGTTCTGGATCGCGGCCATGGCCGTCGTCATCGTACTGGGCATCGCCGTGCCCTACGGTGTTCTTGCCGGGGCCGCGCCTGGCTATGCAGTCCTGTTGTTCTGGGGTGGTTTCGGGCTGGTCGTGATCGCGCTGGTCGCGCTGGCCGTTCTGCGCTGGAGGGTCGCGCCATGATGTCCCCGTTGATCGTATGGGCCGCGATCGGCCTGTTCACCGTCCTGGGTTTTGTCATCGCCCTGCGCGCCGCGCGCGCCAATAGCGGAACCGCGGGCGATTATTATATCGCCGGGCGGGATGTCGGGGGCATGGTGGCGGGGCTGTCTTATGCCGCGACCACCTATTCTGCATTCATGCTGGTGGTGCTGACCGGGCTGACCTATCGCGGCGGCGCAGGTGCGCTTGGGTTTGAACTGATCTATTTCGCGGGGCTGTCGCTTTTGGTGGTCTTTGCGCCACGCTTCTGGCTGGTGGCCCGCCGCTGGGGCTTTATTTCCCCGGCCGAGATGATCGGCGCCCGCTATGGAAGCCGCAATGTCGCGCGGGCGATGGCGCTGGTCAGCCTGGTGTTCTTGTTGCCCTATTGCACCACCCAGATGGCCGGGATCGGCCTGTTGCTGTCGGGGGTGACCGATGGCGGCATCACCCTGTTCGGTGCCGTGGCCACGGGCGCGGCCCTCTCGATGTTCTGGGCGGTTCTGGCCGGTCTGCGTTCGGTCGCTTGGACGGATGCGGCGCTGTCGGTGGTGATGCTGGGATCGGGTCTGCTTGCGGTGGGGTTCGCTGTGTCCGAACTGGGGGGGCTTGCGGCCTTTGGCCAGGGGCTGGTCGCCGATCACGGCGCCTGGCTGGGCGTGCCGGGTTCGGGATTGTGGAGCCTGCCAACCTTTGTTGCCCTGGCCTTTCCGTGGTTCTTTTTCGCGCTATCGAACCCGCAGGTCAGCCAGCGATTGTTCGTGCTGCGCGATTTCCGCGCAATGCGGCGTATGATCCTATGGGTTCTGGGCTTTGGCTTTGTCTTTACGCTGATCGCGGTGGCCTGGGGGTTTGCGGCGTTGCAACTGGTGCCTGGGCTGGAAAACAGTTCCATGGCTACGCCCGCGCTGTTGACCTCGGGGGCGGTGCCGGTCTGGGTGGGGCTGTTGTTGATCCTCGGTATCCTGTCGGCGGCGATTTCGACACTTGATTCCATCGCGCTTGCGGTGGGCGCGATGATCGCGCGTGATTTCGTCCGGCGCGAGGGAGTGTCCAATGACGGGCTGCAAATCCTGGCCGGGCGCGTCGTGATCGTTGGCGTGATCCTGTTTGCCAGTTATTTCGCCCTGCAAAAGGCCCAGGTCGTCGACCAGTTGGCGGCGCTGTCGGCGGCCGGCCTCTTGGTGACTGTCCCGCCGATCTTCGGCGCGTTCTTCTGGTCGCGGGGGACGGCGGCGGGGGCGCTGGCCGGTATCCTCGGCGGGGCCGCGGTCGCGGTTTGGATGGCGATCCTGCAAGGGGTCAGCGTGTTCAACCCGTTGCTTCCGTTCACGGTGGGCGGCGTCAGCGCGGCGTTGTTCGTGGGCGTCAGCCTTGCCACGCGGCCCCGCGCGGGCGCATTGGATTTCGCGGCCGAGATCGCGGACGACATGTCGCGTCACCGGGCCTGGTAGTCCGGCCCACAGGCGCCGGGCGGGGAACGCTGTGCCAGTCCCCCGCCCGTCGCGGCATTCACAGGTGCGGATGGGGAGGTGATCTGGCCGGGGCCGTGCGCGGTCAAACGGCTCGGCGCGGCCGCATCTCACCCCATCAAGCCTCGCATAACGACGAACATGGCGCCAGACAAGATCGCCGCGGCCGGTACTGTGACAACCCAGGCGGCGATGATGGTCATGAAATGCGACCGGCGCACCAGTTTGCGGCGGCGGCGTTCCTCTGCGGGGATGCGTTTTGCGGGGGGGCGTGCCATGTTGATCTGGCGGGCGCGCTGTTCGGCATGCCATTCGCGGAAAAAGCCCACGCCGAACACGCCGCCCACCGCGATGTGGGTGGAACTGACAGGCAGACCCAGCCAGGATGCCACGATCACCGTGATCGCCGCCGACAGTGCCACGCAATAGGCGCGCATCGGGTTCAACTTGGTGATCTGGCTGCCGACCATGCGGATCAGCTTGGGCCCGAACAGCATCAGCCCGAACGAGATGCCGAAGGCGCCGATCACCATCACCCAGGCCGGGATCGCCACCTTGCCGGCCACCGCGCCGAATTCCTGCGCATGAACAATGGCTGCCAGCGGCCCCACGGCGTTGGCCACGTCATTCGCACCATGCGCAAAGGACAAGAGCGCCGCCGAGACCACCAGCGGAAAGCCGAACAGCGCCTTGAGCGATCTATTACGGTTTTCCATTCCCCGTGACTGGCGCCGGATGGCCGGAATCGCGATCAGCCAGGCCGCGATACCTACCCCCGCCCCGATTGCGAGCGCGTGCGAAAGGTCGATATCGACAATACGCTTGAGGCCCTTCAACGCGAGGTAGCTCGCGAAGGTTCCTGCCATCAGACCGATCAGTGCCGGAACCCATCTGCGGGCCGCCGCGATCTTGTCCTCGACATAGATGATCCGCCATTTGATAAAGGCCAGGACAGCCGCCGCGATTACCCCGCCCAAGAGCGGTGAGATTACCCAGCTTGCCGCGATGGCGCCCATCGTGGACCAGTTCACCGCCGCGCCCCCCGCGGCGGCGACCCCGGCGCCCAGGACCCCCCCCACCACGGAATGCGTGGTCGAGACCGGGGCGCTGAACCAGGTCGCGATATTCACCCAGATCGCCGCGGATAACAGCGCCGACATCATCGCCCAGGTAAAGACCTGTGCATTCTCTACCGCGGCCGGGTCAATGATGCCCTTGGAAATGGTCGAAACAACGTCGCCGCCCGCGATCAGCGCGCCGGCGCTTTCGAAGATGGCCGCGATCATGATGGCACCGCTCAGGGACAGCGCGCTGGCCCCGACGGCGGGCCCCATGTTGTTGGCGACGTCGTTGGCCCCGATGTTCAGCGCCATATAGGCGCCAAAGCCCGCCGCCGCGACGATGAACAGCATTCCGGGCGCCTGGCCGACGATGACACCTGCCACCAGCGCCGCGAGCACGATGAACGCAAGGGAGATACCCACGCCGATCAGCGGGCGTGACACGTACATGGTAGCGGACTCGACCCGTGTCAGACGGTTGAGATCCTTGTCCAGCGTGCGCCACTGGTAACGCTTTGAACTGTCGGTCACGCGCTTGTCCGGTCTTGTGGGCCGTTAAAGTTCCCGAGCGGGTATCAGGTCCCAAGATCGGATGGAAGGTTTTCAAGGAGTTCTTTCAGGTCGGGCTCATCCACCGCTGCCGCGGCCTCCGGCGGGCTCATCCACCGGCGGGTTCTTTCCGACATCTCGGGAAAGGTCTTGTGGAGGTTTTCCACCTCAACGGCATAGACATCGACTTCGGTCAGGACCGGCACGCCACCTTTCAGCCGCTTGTCGTAATGGTACTGCCCTATCTTGCGGGCGGGGGCTTTTTTCGCGCGGACCCCGGCCTCTTCCCAGGCTTCCTCGCAGGCGGTGCCCTCTGCGTTCAGGCCGGGTTTTGGCCATCCCTTCGGCAGAATCCAGCGCCCGGTATCGCGCGAGGTGATCATCAGGATCTCTGGTCCGTCGGGACCCTTGCGGAAACACAGGGCGGCGACCTGAAACCGGGCGGGTCGACGCAGCAGTGGCGATAGCGCGGCATTCCAAAAGGTCTTGAGCATTCAATTCCTCATACGAGCAAAGCCTTGTTCCTATCAGCATTCGTATGCTGATACGAGTGGCTCCGTGTCGTCAACGGGATCGCGCGGCGCCTTCCTGTCAAGGATGCCACGCGGGTGGGCAAAATCCTGCCCAGAAAGCAAAAGCCCCTGGAAACCAGGGTTTCCAGGGGCTTTTGGGCTTGACAATGGTGCCCAGGAGAGGACTCGAACCTCCACGTCCATACAGACACTAGCACCTGAAGCTAGCGCGTCTACCAATTCCGCCACCTGGGCCGGTGTCGTGAGGCGGTGCAATAACGGGGGCGGCGGGTGGTGTCAACGGCGATCTGAAGGAAAAATGTGATGCTGTCGCGCGCGCTTGTTTGCAGGCGGTTGTGCATATATCCAATGCTGGGCATCCAGCTCGGGAGGAATTGCCATGTCGCGGCTTGTTACCATTTTCGGGGGCTCTGGATTCGTCGGCCGATACGTTGCGCGCCGCATGGCGCAAGAGGGCTGGCGCGTGCGCGTCGCCGTGCGGCGCCCCAACGAGGCGCTGTTCGTGCGCACCTATGGCGCGGTCGGCCAGGTAGAGCCGGTTCTGTGCAATATCCGCGACTGCGACTCGGTCGCCGCCGCGTTGCGGGGGGCCGATGCCGCGGTCAACTGCGTGGGTATCCTCAACGAGGTGGGTCGCAACACGTTTGGCCTGGTCCAGCATCACGGTGCCGAGCATGTCGCACAAGAGGCCGCAAAGGCCGGTATTGCGCGGCTGGTGCATATATCTGCCATCGGCGCGGACCCGCACGGCAAAAGCGCCTATGCCCAAAGCAAGGGACTGGGCGAAGCGGCGGTTACAGAGGCGTTTCCGCAGGCGGTGATCCTGCGCCCCTCGATCGTGTTCGGGCCCGAGGACCAGTTCTTCAACCGTTTTGCCGGCATGGCGCGATTCCTGCCGGTTCTGCCGGTAACCGGCGGAGCGAGCATGTTCCAGCCTGTCTATGTCGATGACGTGGCGCATGCGGCGGCGATGGGGGTGACGGGCGACGCGGCGCCGGGTATCTACGAACTGGGCGGCCCCGAAACGCGCAGTTTCGCCGATCTGATGGAGGAGATGCTCGAGGTGATCCGGCGGCCAAAGGTTCTGGTTCTGAACCTGCCCTTGCCGGTTTCGGCGCTGATGGGGGCTGTGTTCGACCTGCTTCAGGCGCTGTCGCTGGGGCTGTTCACCAACTCGGTCCTGACCCGCGACCAGGTGCGCAGCCTGGGGCTGGACAACGTGGTTGGCAAGGATATGCCGGGGCTGCCGGAGCTGGGCATCGCGCCCACCGCGATGGACGCGGTGCTGCCGGAATACCTGTGGCGCTATCGTCCGGCGGGCCAGTTCTACGAGGTGCGTGAATCGGCCAAGCGCCTGCGCCCCTAGCCATAGGCAATGGAAAGCAGCACCAGGCCAAGGATCACGCGATAGATCACGTAGGGTGTAAAGCTGACGGTGCGGGCCAGGCGCATCATCACCGCCAATGCCGCCAGTGCCGAGGCAAAGGCGAAGGCGGCCGCTATTGCCCCGTCCCGCGCCATTGCGAGGTTGGCATCGGCTGCCACCTCGCCGCCGACCAACAGGCCCGCGACCGTGATGGTCGGGATCGACATCAGCATCGATAGCCGTGCCGCGCCCACCCGGTCATAGCCAAGCGCCCGTGCCGCCGTGATCGTGATGCCCGAGCGCGAGGTGCCGGGAATCAGGGCAACCGCCTGCCACAGTCCCATGATGGCGGCATGTTTCAGTGTCCATTGCGGCGCCTTGCGGATGCGCGGTGCGCGCATGTCAACGGCCCATAACAGTATGCCAAAGACCAGCATCGTCCAGCCGATCACCGCGATACTGCGCAGTGCCGCGTCCAGCCCTGTCAGTTCGACGATCAGCCCCAGGATCATCACCGGGATCGTCGCCACGATCAGGCAGAGCGCAAGGAATGCGCCGGGCGTGTCGATCTGTCCGCGCAGCACCCGGCCCAGCCCCGCGACGGCCAGCGCCACATCCTTGCGGAAATACAGCACCACCGCCCCGAGCGTGCCCACATGCACCGCCACGTCGATGGCCTGCCCCTGGTCGTCCAGCCCGGTGAGGTTGGGCAACAGGATCAGGTGCCCCGAGGACGAGATCGGCAAAAATTCGGTCACGCCCTGGATGATCGCGATCAGGAGCAGGTGATAAAGGGCCATGGCGGGGCTCGCGTTGGATCAGTCTCAGCATAGTAGGCTGATTCGGAAAGAGAAGGGTGCATAAAGATCAGTGTTATTGACCTTATTTTGGGTGCGATCCAGCCAAATCGCGACGGCGACTGGAAAATAAAATGTAATTAGGTCAATGTGTGTGACTTTTATTTGCGGGGCGCCCCCCGTATAGAAGGCGCTTGATTGGCCCGAACTCTGTGCCGGAGGACAGCACGATGTCGAAGCGGAAGATGCTGCAATTCGTCAGCGTGGCAAAGGAAATGCCCGAGAAACGTGCCGCCGATGCGCGCGCGCAAGACTTCCACGAGATCTACACCGAGTTCGCTGCCGAAAAGGCCGCCGAACAGGCCGCCCGATGCAGCCAATGCGGTGTGCCTTACTGCCAGGCGCATTGCCCGCTGCATAACAACATTCCCGACTGGCTGCGCCTGACCGCCGAGGGGCGGTTGCAAGAGGCCTATGAGATGAGCCAGTTCACCAACACCTTCCCGGAAATCTGCGGCCGCATCTGCCCGCAGGATCGCCTGTGCGAGGGCAATTGCGTGATCGAACAGTCGGGCCACGGCACCGTGACCATCGGCGCGGTGGAAAAATACATCACTGACACCGCCTGGGACGAGGGCTGGGTCAAACCGATCCAGCCGGCCGAGGAGCGCCCCGAAAGCGTGGGTATCATCGGTGCCGGCCCCGGTGGTCTGGCCGCGGCCGACCGGCTGCGCCGCGCTGGTATCCAGGTCACGGTCTATGATCGGCATGACCGCGCGGGCGGCTTGCTGACCTATGGCATCCCCGGTTTCAAGCTGGAAAAGGACGTGGTGTTGCGCCGTGTCGCACAGTTGCAAGAGGCCGGTGTCGAATTCGTGCTGAACTGCAACGTCGGCACCGATATCAGCTTTGACGCGATCCGCGGCAAGCATGACGCCGCCCTGATCGCAACGGGCGTCTACAAGGCTCGCGACCTGTCCGGCCCCGGTGCGGGGGGCGCAGGCATCGTGGCCGCGCTGGACTACCTGACCGCGTCCAACCGCGTCAGCCTGGGCGACGAGGTGGCGGAGTACGAGGCGGGCACGCTGAATGCCAATGGCAAGCGCGTGGTCGTGATCGGCGGCGGCGACACCGCGATGGATTGTGTGCGCACCGCGATCCGGCAGGGGGCTGTCAGCGTGAAATGCCTCTATCGCCGTGATCGCGCCAACATGCCAGGCAGTCAGCGCGAGGTGCAGAACGCCGAGGAAGAGGGTGTTGAATTCGTGTGGCTTTCGGCCCCGAAAGGGTTTGCTGGCGACCCGGTGGAATCGGTCATGGTGCAAAAGATGCGCCTGGGTCCGCCCGATGCCACCGGCCGTCAGACCCCCGAGGTCATCGAGGGCGCGGATTACGCCGAACCTGCCGACCTGGTGATCAAGGCGCTGGGCTTCGAACCCGAGGATTTGCCGACGCTCTGGGGCGAGGACGCGCTGGAAGTGACCCGCTGGGGCACCGTCAGGGCCGAGTTCGGCACGCACGCGACGTCGCTGCCCGGTGTGTTCGCCGTGGGCGACGTGGTGCGCGGGGCCTCGCTGGTTGTGTGGGCGATCCGCGACGGGCGCGAGGCGGCCGATGCCATCCTCGACTTCCTGGCGCAGCCTGCGCAGGTGGCGGCGGAATAACCGGGGCTTTCCCGCAGTGACACATGAGCCGGGCCCGCAAGCGATGCGCGCCCCGACCCTCCGGAGAAAAGGGTAAGACCATGACGAAATTCGATGCCGCCTGGGTAGCCCAGGAAGAAGCCAAGCGCGCTCAACTGGCCGAGAATGGCCTCTATTCCCCAGAGGACGAACATTCCTCTTGCGGGGTGGGGCTGGTCGTGTCGGTCGATGGCAAGCCGTCGCGAAAAGTGGTTGAAAACGGGATCGACGCGCTAAAGGCGGTCTGGCACCGTGGCGCCGTCGATGCCGATGGCAAGACCGGCGATGGCGCGGGCATTCATGTGCAGATCCCCGTGCCGTTTTTCTACGACCAGATCCGCCAGACCGGGCACGAACCCAATCCCGACCGCCTGATCGCGGTGGGCCAGGTGTTCTTGCCGCGCACCGATTTCGGCGCGCAAGAGGTCTGTCGCACGATTGTCGAGACAGAGGTGCTGCGGCTGGGCTATTACATCTATGGCTGGCGCCATGTCCCCGTGAACACGGATGTTCTGGGTGAAAAGGCCAATGCCACGCGCCCCGAGATCGAACAGATCCTGATTTCGAACTCCAAGGGCGTGGACGAGGAAACGTTCGAGCGCGAACTTTACGTCATTCGCCGCCGCATCGAAAAGGCCGCCGCCGCCGCGCAGGTGCCCACGCTTTACCTGTGCTCGCTGTCCTGCCGCAGCGTGATCTACAAGGGCATGATGCTGGCCGAACAGGTGGCCGAGTTCTATCCCGACCTTCAGGACGAACGTTTCGTGTCGTCCTTCGCGATCTACCACCAGCGCTATTCGACCAACACCTTCCCGCAGTGGTGGCTGGCCCAGCCGTTCCGCATGCTGGCCCATAACGGCGAGATCAACACGCTCAAGGGCAATCTGAACTGGCTGAAAAGCCATGAGATCCGCATGGCATCATCGGCCTTTGGCGAGTTGGCCGAGGATATCAAGCCGATCGTGGCGCAGGGCTCGTCGGATTCGGCGGCACTGGATTCGGTGTTCGAGGTGCTGGTGCGGGCGGGGCGCAACGCGCCGATGGCAAAGACCATGCTGGTTCCCGAGGCCTGGTCGAAACAGGCGGTCGAACTGCCTGAAAGCTGGCGCGACATGTATGCCTACGTGAACTCGGTGATGGAACCCTGGGACGGTCCCGCGGCGCTGGCCATGACCGATGGCCGCTGGGTGTGTGCGGGGCTGGACCGTAACGGCCTGCGGCCGATGCGCTATGTCATCACCGGTGACGGGTTGTTGGTGGCCGGCTCTGAAATCGGCATGGTCCCGACCGACGAGGCCACCGCGCGCGAAAAGGGCGCGCTGGGCCCGGGCCAGATGATCGCCGTCGACATGAAAGAGGGCAAGCTTTACCACGATGCCGAGCTGAAGAACCTTTTGGCCGCCAGCCACCCCTTTGGCGACTGGCTGGAAAAGGTCGATGAACTGGACGACGTCCTGGCCGTCGAATCCGAGGCCCCGCTGTTCGAGGGCACCGAATTGCGCCGCCGCCAGATCGCGGCGGGATACTCGGTCGAAGAGATCGAACAGATCCTGATGCCCATGGCGGAAGAGGGCAAAGAGGCGATTGCCTCGATGGGCGACGACACGCCCTCGGCGGTGTTGTCCAACAAGTACCGGCCGCTCAGCCATTTCTTCCGGCAGAACTTCAGCCAGGTGACCAACCCGCCCATCGATTCGCTTCGTGAATACCGGGTGATGAGCCTCAAGACCCGGTTCGGCAACCTGCGTAACGTGCTGGACGAGGATGGTAGCCAGACCCGCATCATCGTCCTGGAAAGCCCGTTCCTGGGCAATGCCCAGTTCTCCAAGCTGGTCAGCGAATTCGTCGTCCCGATGACAGAGATCGACTGCACCTTCCCGGCCGATGCCGGGCCTGATGCCCTGCGCGCCGGGCTGGAACGCATCCGGGCCGAGGCCGAGGACGCGGTGCGATCGGGGGCGGGGCACCTTGTGCTGACCGATCAGCACCAGAACGAGAAAAAGGTGCCGATGCCGATGATCCTGGCGACATCGGCCGTTCATAGCTGGTTGACGCGCAAGGGGCTGCGGACCTTTACCTCGATCAACGTTCGCTCTGCCGAATGTGTCGACCCGCATTACTTCGCGGTGCTTATCGGGTGTGGTGCGACAACCGTGAACGCCTATCTTGCCGAGGACACGCTTGCAGACCGGATTCAGCGCGGCCTGCTGGAGGGCACCCTGACAGAGGCGGTGGCACGTTTCCGCAAGGCCATCGACCTTGGGTTGCTCAAGATCATGTCCAAGATGGGCATTTCGGTTCTGTCCTCCTATCGCGGCGGCCTGAACTTCGAGGCCGTGGGCCTGTCCCGCGCGATGTGCGCCGAGTATTTCCCGGGCATGCATAGCCGGATTTCCGGTATCGGTGTGTCGGGTATCCAGCGCAAGCTGGAAGAGGTGCATCGCCTTGGCTGGCGCGGCGGCCAGGATGTCCTGCCCATCGGCGGCTTTTACAAGGCGCGGCGCACCGGCGAAACCCATGCCTGGGAGGCTAAGACCATGGCGTTGTTGCAGCGAGCCTGCGACACTGCCAGTTTCGAGGTGTGGAAACAGTTCTCGGCCGCTATGCAGGCCAACCCGCCGATCCATCTGCGCGACCTGCTCGCGATCCAGAAGATCGGCAAGCCGGTGCCGATCGAAGAGGTCGAAAGCGTCACCTCGATCCGCAAGCGGTTCGTGACGCCGGGCATGTCGCTGGGCGCGCTGTCGCCTGAGGCGCACAAGACGCTGAACGTCGCGATGAACCGGATCGGCGCGAAGTCGGATTCCGGTGAGGGCGGCGAGGATCCGGCGCATTTCCACCCCGAACCCAATGGCGACAACCCCTCGGCCAAGATCAAGCAGGTGGCCTCGGGCCGGTTCGGCGTCACGGCGGAATACCTGAACGCCTGCGAGGAACTGGAGATCAAGGTCGCCCAGGGTGCCAAGCCCGGCGAGGGCGGCCAGTTGCCGGGCATGAAGGTCACCGACCTGATCGCGCGGCTGCGCCATTCCACCAAGGGCGTGACGCTGATTTCGCCCCCGCCGCATCACGACATCTACTCGATCGAGGACCTGGCGCAGCTGATCTATGACCTCAAACAGATCAACCCGCGTGCCAAGGTGACGGTGAAACTGGTGGCGGCCTCGGGCGTTGGCACGATCGCGGCGGGCGTGGCCAAGGCCAAGGCCGACGTGATCCTGATCTCGGGGCACAATGGCGGCACGGGGGCCAGCCCGGCGACGTCCATCAAGTATGCGGGCCTGCCTTGGGAAATGGGCCTGACCGAGGCCAACCAGGTTCTGACCATGAACAACCTGCGCGACCGGGTGACGCTGCGCACCGATGGTGGCCTGCGCACCGGGCGCGACATCGTCATGGCCGCGATGATGGGGGCCGAGGAATACGGCATCGGCACCGCCGCGCTGATCGCGATGGGCTGCATCATGGTGCGACAGTGCCAGTCGAACACCTGCCCGGTGGGCGTGTGTACGCAGGACGAACGCCTGCGGGCCAAGTTCACCGGCAATGCCGACAAGGTGGTGAACCTGATCACCTTCTACGCGCAGGAGGTGCGGGAAATCCTTGCCTCGATCGGTGCGCGGTCGCTGGACGAGGTGATCGGGCGCACCGACCTGCTGTGCCAGGTCAGCCGTGGCTCGGCGCATCTGGACGACCTCGATCTCAACCCGCTATTGGTGCAGGTCGATGCCAGCGACCGGCCGAAACTGGATCGCCTGCGCCCGCGCAACGCGGTGCCCGACACGCTGGACGCGGAAATCCTGCGCGATGCGCAGCGGTTCTTCGAGGATGGCGAAAAGATGCAGCTTTCCTATGCGGTGCGCAACACGCACCGGACCATCGGCACCCGCGTCTCCAGCCACATCGTCAGCCGCTTTGGCATGCGCAACAAGTTGCAGCGTGACCACCTGACGGTAAAACTGGCCGGCAGCGCGGGCCAGTCGCTGGGCGCCTTCGCAGCGCCGGGGCTCAAGATCGTGGTGGCGGGCGATGCCAACGACTATGTCGGCAAGGGCCTGTCGGGCGGCACCATCGTGGTGCGTCCGCCGCTGTCCTCGCCGCTGGTGGCGGCCGACAACACGATCATCGGCAATACCGTTCTTTACGGGGCGACGGACGGTCATCTCTTTGCGCTGGGCCGGGCCGGCGAACGCTTCTGTGTGCGCAACTCGGGCGCCAAGGTGGTGGTCGAGGGCTGCGGCTCGAACGGGTGCGAATACATGACCGGCGGGGTCGCGGTGATCCTGGGCGAGATCGGGGCCAATTTCGGCGCGGGCATGACAGGTGGCATGGCCTATCTCTATGATCCCGAAGGCAAGGTGGCGGATCGGCTGAACATGGAGACGCTTGTCACCTGCAAAGTCACCGTCCAGCACTGGGAGGCCGAGCTGAAGGGCCTGATCGCCGCCCATGTGGAGGAAACCGGCAGCCGCCGCGCACGTGACATCCTCGGCCACTGGGAGCTGGAAAAGGGCAATTTCGTGCAGGTCTGCCCGCAGGAAATGCTCGACAAGCTCTCGCACCCGCTGGGCATCGAGGAACGCGCGGTTCCGGCCGAATAGGCACGGCCCTTCCGTGTCGACATATCGGGGCCGCGCATTGCGCGGCCCCTATCCTTTCCGCCGCCGATAGCCAAGCGGCCCGTGCCGCGCTATGACCCCGCCATGGCGAAACGCAAAGCCCCCACCCCGCGCAAGACGCGCAAACCGGCCCGTGGCCGATCCGCCGCCCCGGCAGCACCCGGCCTACTCGCACGGCTGGGCATGTTGCTGCGGCGTATGCGGCGGCGGGTGTTGCTGGGCTTGGTGCTGCTGCTGGCGCTGGCCGTGATCGGGCCGTCGGTCTTGAACCCGCCGATCACCTACACGATCTGGTCGGAAAAACGCCGGCTGGGCGAGGTCGAACGCCAGTGGGTGCCGATCGAGGCCGTGGCGCCGGTGATGCTGCGCGCGACCGTGGCTGCGGAGGATGCCAATTTCTGCCTGCACTGGGGATTCGATATGGCCGCGATCCGTGGCGCGCTGGCTGCAGGCGGGCGATACGGCGCCTCGACGATCAGCCAACAGACGGTCAAGAATGTCTATCTTTGGCAGGGGCGCAACTGGTCGCGCAAGGCGATAGAGGGCGTGTTGACCCCGCTGGTCGAATTGACATGGTCCAAGCGGCGCATTCTCGAGGTCTATCTCAACGTGGCAGAATTCGGCGAGGGTGTCTTTGGCGTCGAGGCTGCCGCGCGCCACTATTTCGGCATTCCGGCCTCGAAACTGACTGCCGCGCAGGCCGCCGCGCTGGCCGTTGTTCTGCCCGACCCCAAGGATCGCGACGCCGCCCGGCTGACACCCGCGCTGGAGCGCCGTGCCCGCGCGGTGCGCGACGGGGCGGCAACGATCCGGGCCGATGGCCGCGCTGCCTGTTTCCAGAGTTGAAAATCCGCCCCTCGCGCGGCAAGAGGGGAAAGATCAACCCATCGGTGACCCGAATGAACCGTCTCTACCACGTGCCCCTCTCTCCGTTCTGCCGCAAGGTGCGTCTTGTTCTGGGCGAAAAGCGGATCGAGGTTGAACTGGTCGAGGAACGCTATTGGGAACGAGCCCCCGATTTCCTGCGCCGCAACCCGGCGGCGAAAGTTCCGGTGTTGCGCATGGATGGCCGCACCATGGCCGAAAGCCATGCAATCTGCGAATATATCGAAGAGGTTCATCCCGATCCGCGCCTGATGCCCGCCTCTGCCGGCGAGCGTTACGAGGTGCGCCGCCTGACAGGCTGGTTCGATGACAAGTTCCATTCCGAGGTGACGTCGAAACTGTTATACGAGCGCGTCAACAAGAAGGTTTCCGGCCAGGGCTATCCCGACAGCCGCAATGTCAAGGCCGGTGCGCAGGCGATCAAGTATCATCTCGATTACATGGGCTGGCTGCTGGATCAGCGCAGGTGGCTGGCGGGCGATACGATGACGCTGGCCGATTTTACCGCCGCTGCGCATCTGTCCAGCCTCGACTATATCTCGGACGTGGACTGGAACCGCAACGCCAATGTCAAGGACTGGTACGCGAAGATAAAGTCGCGCCCTGCCTTTCGCAGCATCCTGGCCGACCAGGTGCCGGGATTCCCGCCGCCTGCGCATTATGCGAACCTGGACTTTTGAGCGCCGCGCTGAAAGCCCGCCTTGCCGAGACGGCCCGCGACGAGGGCTTTGCCGCGATGGGCGTGTGCCGCCCCGATGCGATCCCCCATGCCCCCGCCCGGCTGGCCGAATTCGTTGCGCAGGGCCGGCAGGGCCAGATGGCCTGGATGGCCGAGCGCATGGGATGGCGGGGAAATCCCGCCGCGCTTTGGCCCGAGGCGCGCGCCATCATCAGTTTCGCCGAACCCTACACCCCGGCGCATGATCCGCTGGCGGTGCTGGACCGGCCTGACCGGGGCGCGATCTCGGTCTACGCGCAAAACCGCGATTACCATGACGTTTTGAAAAAGCGGCTCAAACGGGTGGGACGCTGGCTGCTGGAACAGGCGCCGGAGCACCAGATCAAGGTTTTCGTCGATACTGCCCCGGTGATGGAAAAGCCGCTGGCGCAGGCGGCGGGCCTGGGGTGGCAGGGCAAGCACACGAACCTGTTGGGCCGCGATCTGGGCAACTGGTTCTTTCTTGGGCTGATCTTCACCACGCTGGACCTGCCTCCCGATGCGCCCGAGGCGGAACATTGCGGCAGTTGCACCGCCTGTCTGGACGCCTGCCCCACGGGCGCGTTTCCGGCCCCGTTCCAACTGGATGCGCGGCGCTGCATTTCGTATCTGACGATCGAGCACAAGGGGCCGGTGGATGGGGAATTGCGCGCCTTGATGGGCAACCGCATCTATGGCTGTGACGATTGCCTGGGCGTTTGCCCCTGGAACAAGTTTGCGGTCGCGGCGCGTGAGGTGAAATACCTTGCCCGCCCTGACCTGATCGAACCGCCCCTGGCCGAGCTGGCGGCGCTGGACGATGCCGCGTTTCGCGCGCGATTTTCCGGCTCGCCGGTCAAGCGGATCGGGCGCGGCCGGTTCGTGCGTAATGTCTGCTATGCCATCGGCAATTCGGGTGACCCGACGCTGTCATCCGTGGTTGCGGCACTGACCGACGACCAGGACGCGGCCGTGGCCGATGCGGCGCGATGGGCGTTGGCGCGTCTTGGAGGGGCCTGATCCGGCGCTTTGCAAGTCACGGGGGCGGGCGTAAGAAGGTCTTGTTTCCTTACATGCCGTTGCCATGAATCCCGCCCGCGCCATTGCCCTGAAACTTGCCGCCGTGACTTTGTTCGTGGCGATGTCCGCGCTGATAAAGGTCAGCGCCGCCGAGGTGCCGCCAGGCCAGGCCGTGTTTTTCCGTTCGTTCTTTGCAATCCCGGTGATCGTGATCTGGTTGGCCGCGCGTGGCGACCTGGCCGCGGGGCTGCGCACCCGCGACCCGCTGGGGCATCTGGGCCGCGGGGTGATCGGGGTGATGGCGATGGGGCTGATGTTCACTGCGCTGGGGCTGTTGCCGCTGCCCGAGGTTACGGCGATCGGCTATGCCACGCCGCTGTTGATCGTGATTTTCGCGGCACTTTTCCTTGGTGAACGGGTGCGGATGTTTCGCCTGGCGGCGGTCGGGTTGGGCCTGGTGGGGGTGCTGATCGTGCTGTGGCCGCGCCTGTCGGCGCTGGATGGGGGCGAAACCGGCCGGCAAGAGGCGATCGGTGCGCTGATCATGCTGGGCGGTGCTACCTGTGCGGCCCTGGCACAGGTCATGGTGCGCAAGCTGGTTCAACGCGAGCGCACAGAGGCCATCGTGTTCTGGTTCTCGATCATCGCCTCGGTTCTGTCGCTGTTGACGATGCCCTTTGGCTGGACATGGCCCAGCCCAGCGGTCGCGGTCATGCTGGTTCTGGCGGGGCTGATCGGGGGCGTGGCGCAGGTCTGCCTGACGCTGTCCTACCGTCATGCCGAGGCTGCGGTGGTTGCGCCCTTCGATTATGCTTCGCTCCTGCTTGCGCTGGTGGTGGGCTATGCGGTGTTCGACGAGGTGCCCACGCCTGCGATGCTGGCCGGCGCGGGGCTGGTGATCGCGGCGGGTATCCTGATCATCTGGCGCGAGCGGCAATTGGGGCTGGAACGGGGTCGCGCCCGTCAGGGCACAACCCCGCAGGGCTAGGTGGGCTATTCCCGCACCAGCCGTTCATAGGCGTCGGCCATGTCGCGGGTGAGCGCGCCCACCTCGAAATTGTAATCGCCGATCTGGCCCACGGGCGTCACCTCTGCCGCGGTGCCGGTCAGCCAGCATTGCTGGAACCCTTCCAGTTCGGTGGGCTCGATATGGCGTTCATGCACGCATACGCCGCGTTCCTTGAGCATCGCGATCACGGTTTGCCGGGTGATGCCGTTGAGGAAACAGTCGGGTTTGGGGGTGTGGACCTCGCCATCCTTGACGAAAAAAATGTTGGCCCCGGTCGCCTCGGCCACATAGCCGCGATAGTCGAACATCATCGCATCCGAACAACCCTTGGCCTCGGCCGCGTGTTTGGACATGGTGCAGATCATGTAAAGACCGGCGGCCTTGGCCTGGCTGGGCGCGGTTTCGGGGCTTGGGCGTTTCCATTTAGAAATGTCCAACTTGGCGCCGCGCGTCTTGGCATCGCCGTAATAGGCGCCCCATTCCCAGACCGCGACAGCCATGCGCACCGGGTTACGGCGGCTTGCGACGCCCATATCCTCGCCGGCGCCGCGCCAGGCCAGCGCGCGCACATACGCGTCGGACAGGCCGTTGGCCTGCATCACCTCGGCCTTGGCGGCCTCGATCTCCTCCACCGAATAGGGGATCTCGAAGTCGATGAGGTTGGCTGACTGCCTCAGCCGCTCTGAATGTTCGCGCGACTTGAAGATCTTGCCGCCATAGGCGCGTTCGCCCTCGAATACGGACGAGGCATAATGCATCGCGTGGGTCAGGATGTGGACGTTGGCCTCGCGCCAAGGCTGTAGTGTCCCGTCCATCCAGATAAAGCCGTCGCGGTCGTCATAGGCAGACATCGCCTTTGTCCTTTCCTCTGCGCTGAAATACGCTTTCATTTGTCGAATATTGCGCAAATTAGGTCCGATATGGGCACAATGTTGCGCCAAATTCACGGTTCGCTATCAGTTGAGTCTTGGAAAGTCAACAAGGCTGACATAAGGTTGCCCGAGTATTGAACTATCTGCATAGCTATTGGGGTATTCTATGGCCGAAGGAATGCCAGCCGTGGCCCAAACCGGCAAAAGCCTGCTTTACCTGACCGACGAGCAGCTTCGAAAAGGGACCGAGGCGATGTTCTTTGCCTATCGGGGTTTTACCGCCGATCCTGACCGTATCCTGCAACAGCATGGATATGGCCGGGCCCATCATCGGGCAATTCATTTCATCCACCGGGCGCCGGGCACAACGGTGAACAACTTGCTGTCGATCCTGGGGGTGACCAAGCAATCGCTCAACCGCGTTCTGCGCGCGCTGATCGCGGATGGCCTGGTCGAAAGCCGGATAGGTGCCCGCGACAAGCGTGAGCGGCATCTTTTCCTGACTGAAACGGGTGCCGAATTGGAACGCCAGCTTTCCGATGCCCAGCGTGAGCGGATGCGCGCGGCCTATCGCGCGGCCGGGCCCGAGGCCGTGGCGGGGTTTCGCCAGGTGCTGGAGGCGATGATGGACCCCGAGCAGCGCCGTCATTTCCAGCGGCTTTCGGACAGGGGTGTCTGAGACCGTGAACGGGCCGGCCGGGATACATCTGTTGATCGTCGATGACGATGCCCGTATCCGTGATCTCTTGCGAAAATTCCTGGTGCGGCACGGGTTCTGGGTCAGCGTGGCGCGCGATGCGGCACATGCGCGGCGGTTGCTGGATGGGCTGGAATTCGATCTGATCGTCATGGATGTCATGATGCCGGGCGAGGACGGGATCGCGTTGACCCGCGCATTGCGGACCCGGATCGCGACACCGATCCTGTTGCTGACCGCGCGGGGCGAAGCCACGGATCGTATCGCTGGGCTGGAGGCGGGGGCCGACGACTATCTTGTCAAACCGTTCGAGCCCAGGGAATTGCTGTTGCGGATCAACGCGATCTTGCGCCGGATGCCCGCCGAAGAGGGGTCGGTGGATCTGCCCAAGGTGCTGCATCTGGGCCCCTTGCGCTATGACGTCGCCCGCGGCGAGCTATGGCAAGGTGAGACGCGCGTGCGCCTGACTGGGACCGAGGCACAGCTCATGCGCATCTTTTCCGCCGCCGCGGGCGAGCCGGTCAGCCGGGCGCGCCTGGTCGAGGAGTTGGGCCGCGACGACGGGCAGGCGCAGGAGCGGGCAATCGACGTGCAGATTACCCGCCTGCGCCGCAAGCTGGAATCCGACCCCAAGCAGCCCCGTTATCTGCAAACCGTGCGCGGGGCGGGCTATATGCTGGCCCCTGATTGAGGGCAGGGATATCCGTGGCAGGGCGAACCGCCCGCAGGCCCGATGCCGTCATGGCGCCGCGCCTGTTCCAATCGCGCCGGGCTTGGTCTAGCGTTGCGAAATGACTACCGCGCTCCTGACCCATCCCGATTGCCTGGGCCACCTGGTGCCGCCGGGCCATCCCGAGCGGCCCGAGCGGTTGAAGGCGGTGACCGAGGTCCTGGCCGCCGATTCCTTTGCGCCGCTTTTGCGCATCCCCGCGCCGCTGGCCCATGAAGAGGCGGTGCTGCGTGCCCATCCCCGGATTTATCTCGATATCCTCAAGGCTGAGATCCCGGCCTCTGGTTTCGTGGCGCTTGACGCCGATACGCATGTGTCGCCCGGTTCGATAGAGGCCGCGTTGCGCGCGCTGGGGGCGGTTTTGCGCGGGGTCGACATGGTGATGGGCGCAGAGGTGACAAACGCCTTTGCCGCCGTGCGCCCGCCCGGCCACCATGCCGAGGAAAACCGCGCAATGGGATTCTGCCTGTTTTCCAACGTGGCGATCGCTGCGAAATACGCGCTGGATCACCACGGCCTGTCCCGCGTCGCGGTGATCGATTTCGACGTGCATCACGGCAACGGCACCCAGGCGATTCTCTGGGACGAACCGCGCGCGCTGTTCGTATCGACCCACCAGATGCCGCTATGGCCCTTTACCGGTTCGCCGGATGAAAAAGGGGCCCACGACAACGTGCTGAACGTGCCCCTGCCACCCCGTTCGGATGGGGAACGCTTTCGCGGCGAGGTTGAGGGCCGCGTGCTGCCGCGGCTTCAGGCCTTTGCCCCCGAGCTGGTGCTTGTCTCGGCGGGGTTCGACGCACATACCGCCGATCCTCTGGCGCAGTTGCATCTGCGCGAGGATGATTTCGCCTGGGTCACCGAACGCCTGTGCGACATCGCCGACGCCCATTGCGGCGGGCGGCTGGTCTCGACACTGGAGGGTGGATATGATCTGGATGCGCTGGCCGCGTGCGTTGCGGCGCATGTAAAGGTTCTGATGGAGCGGGGGGTATGACCGACAAGCCTGTTGCCGAGATGAGTTTCGAAGAGGCCATGGCCGCGCTGGAGGCCGCTGTGGCCGCGCTGGAACGGGGCGACGTGCCGCTGGAAGAGTCGATCAACCTCTCGCAGCATGCCGCGGAACTGAAACGCCATTGCGAGAAGAAGCTCAAGGACGCCGAGGAAAAGGTCGCCGCCATCGCGCTGGATGGCGAGGGCAACCCGACGGGCACCGCGCCGGTCGAGGGTCTTTGACTCATGTTCGAGGCGCAACTGAAATCCGCCGCCGCGCGGATCGAAACCCGCCTTGCATCGGCCCTGGCAGGGGCCGCAGACCAGCCCGTGACCCACGCGATGCGCTATGCGGTGTCGGGGGGCAAGCGGCTGCGCGGCTTCCTGGTGATCGAGGGCGCGGCGCTTTACGGCATTCCGGCGGAACAGGCGGTCCACGCTGCCGCCGCGATCGAGGCGTTGCACGCCTATAGCCTCGTGCATGACGATATGCCCTGCATGGACAATGACGATCTGCGCCGCGGCCAGCCGACCGTGCATGTCAAATGGGACGACGGCACCGCCGTTCTGGCGGGCGATGCGTTGCAGACGCTGGCCTTCGAGATGCTGGCCGATCCGTCTTGCCACCAGGACCCGACCGTGCGGATCGATCTGGTCGCCTCGCTGGCCCGGGCCTCGGGGATCGACGGGATGGTTCTGGGCCAAGCCCAGGATATCGCCGCCGAAACCGCCGGCCGGCCCCTGACGCTGGACGAGATCACCGACTTGCAGGCCAACAAGACAGGCGCGCTTATCCGCTGGTCTGCCGAGGCGGGTGCGCGTCTGGCCCGTGCCGATATCGCGCCGCTGTCGGGCTATGCCACCGCGCTGGGACTGGCCTTTCAGATTGCCGATGACATTCTTGATGTCGAAGGCGACAGCGAAAAGACCGGCAAGCGCGTGCAAAAGGATGCCGCGGCGGGCAAGGCGACCTTTGTCTCGCTCTTGGGGCTGGACGGGGCTCGTGCCCGTGCGCGCGCGCTGGTCGAAGAGGCCGAAACCGCGCTTGCGGTGTTCGGTGACCGGGCAGATCCCTTGCGGGCGGCGGCCCGCTTCGTTATTGCCCGCGAAGCCTGAGATGCGCAAAACGCCCAAGGAGGGCAAGGATTTGACCGATCTTCCGACCACCCCGCTGCTGGACCGTGTGTCGAGCCCCTCCGATCTCAAGGGCTTGTCCGATGCCGAGTTGACAGAACTGGCGGGCGAGGTCCGGCAGGAAATGATCGGCGCGGTGTCACAGACCGGTGGCCATCTGGGTGCCGGGCTGGGCGTGGTGGAACTGACCGTCGCGTTGCATGCAGTGTTCGACACGCCGCGCGACCGGCTGGTCTGGGATGTCAGCCATCAATGCTATCCGCACAAGATCCTGACCGGGCGGCGCGACCGCATGACCACGCTGCGCCAAAAGGATGGTCTGTCGGGCTTTTGCAAGCGCAAGGAAAGCGAATACGACGCCTTTGGTGCGGGGCATAGTTCGACCTCGATTTCCGCCGCCCTCGGGTTTGCAGTTTCGCGCGAATTGGGCAGTGCCCCCGAGGCAGGGGTAGGCGATGCCATCGCGATCATCGGCGACGGTGCGCTGACGGGGGGCATGGCGTTCGAGGCGTTGAATCACGCCGGCCACCTGGGCACGCGGGTGATCGTGATCCTGAACGACAACGAGATGTCCATCGCGCCGCCCGTGGGGGCGATGTCGCGCTATCTCAACCGCCTTTATGCCGGTGCGCCCTTCCAGGAGTTCAAGTCGCTGGCCAAGGGCGCGGTGCGCCACCTGCCCTCGCCGCTGCAAGAGGGAGCCAAGCGCGCCAAGGACCTGATCAAGCATGTCACGGTCGGTGGCACCCTGTTCGAGGAGCTGGGCTTTTCCTATGTGGGCCCGATCGACGGGCATGACATGGATCAGTTGCTGACGATCCTGCGTACCGTCAAGACGCGGGCCACCGGGCCGATGCTGCTTCATGTCATCACGCAAAAGGGCAAGGGCTATGCCCCCGCCGAGGCGGCCGCCGACCGGTGTCACGGGGTTTCGAAATTCGACATCGTTACGGGCGAGCAGAAAAAGAGCCCGGCCAACGCCCCCTCTTATACCAAGGTATTCGCGAATGCCCTGATCGCCGAGGCCAAGGCCGATCGCAAGGTGGTTGCGATCACGGCCGCGATGCCCGATGGAACCGGGCTGAACCTGTTTGCCGAACGCTTCCCCGAACGCTGTTTCGACGTGGGAATCGCCGAACAGCATGGCGTGACCTTTGCCGCGGGCCTTGCGGCGGGTGGGCAGAAACCCTTTGTCGCGATCTACTCGACTTTCCTGCAACGCGGGTACGACCAGATCGTGCATGACGTGGCGATCCAGCGCCTGCCGGTCCGTTTTGCCATTGACCGGGCCGGGCTGGTCGGTGCCGATGGTGCGACCCATGCGGGGGCCTATGACGTGGCATTCCTGGCCAACCTGCCGGGTTTCGTGGTGATGGCCGCCGCCGACGAGTCTGAATTGATGCACATGGTTGCCACCGCCGCGGCCCATGACGAGGGGCCCATCGCCTTTCGCTTTCCGCGGGGCGAGGGCGTGGGCGTGGACCTGCCCGATAGGGGTGTGCCACTGGAAATCGGCAAGGGCCGCATGATCCAGGAGGGCGCCAGGGTCGCGCTTTTGAATTTTGGCGCCCGGCTGAAAGAAGTGAAAGAGGCCGCGCAGATGTTGGCCGCCAAGGGCATCACGCCGACCATCGCGGATGCCCGTTTCGCCAAGCCGCTGGACGAGGAGTTGATCCTGCGACTGGCGCGCGATCACGAGGCGCTGATCACCGTCGAGGAGGGCGCGGTTGGCGGCTTTGGCAGCCACGTGGCGCATCTTCTGGCTGAAAAGGGCGTCTTTGATACGGGGGTGAAATACCGTTCCATGGTTTTGCCCGACATTTTTATCGACCAGGCAAACCCGGCCGATATGTATGCGGTTGCGGGGATGAACGCCCCCGATATCGAGGCCAAGGTCCTGGACGTGTTGGGCGAGGCAGACGCGGCGGCCAGGCGGGCCTAGAAAAATACGCCCGCCAGCGCCACACCGGCGCTGACAAAGGCGTAGCCTGCGATGATATAGGCGCCGTCCAGCGTCATCAGGCCGATCGCGAACAAAGTGATCGCACTTGCCGCGACCGTGGCCAGCATGGGCACGAATTCCATAAGCGGCATCACCAGCGTCACCGCGAGGCAGGTCAACAGCGCGACCGAACTCAGCGGCTGGCGCGTCAGGCGAAGCAGGCGGGGGCGGACATGCCGGTCGACCCAGCCGGCAGGGCGGCGCAGCCACTTGACCGCCCGGCACATCCGCCTGGCCGGGATACTGCGGCGGGCCAGCGTCCGCGGCAGCCACAGGCTGGAACGGCCAAACAGCATTTGCACTGTCACCAGCCCCATGATCAGCGCACCCATTGTCGGCATTCCGGGTATCGACGAGACCGGCGAGACCAGGATCAGCGCGGGCAGCAACAAGAGTGGGGCAAAGGACCGTTCGCCCAAGCCTTGCACGATCTCGGCCACGCTGACCCGGTCGCTCTGGATACTGGCAACCAGTCGGTCCAGAACTGCGTTGACGGTCAACGCCTCGCCGGACCGGTGCATCCCCTGGCCGTCATCCATGCTGTTTTTGATCCGCTGCGAGGATGGCCGCCAGCCCCTCACGGTAATCGGGATAGCGCAGGCATATGCCCAGGTCAGTCTTGATGCGGTCGTTTCCCACCCTCTTGGATTCGGCATAGAACCCGCGTGCCATCGGGCCGAGCCCGGCCGCCTCAAGGGGAATCTCGGGCGGCGCCGGCAGGTTCAGCAACCGGGCGGCAAAGCCGATCACGTCCTGCGGCGCGGCCGGTTCGTCATCGGCAAGGTTGTAGATCGCACCGGGGGCTGGTGCGGCCATCGAGGCGGCCAGCACCTGCGCGATATCCTCGACATGGATGCGTGAAAACACTTGTCCGGGCTTGACGATGCGCCGCGCGGTCCCGTCGCGTATCTGGTCAAAGGGCGCGCGTCCCGGCCCATATATCCCCGCCAGCCGGAAGATGTGCAACGGCAGCCCCAGCCCGGCCCAGGCCCGTTCGGCCGACAGCCGTGCCTGCCCGCGTTCGGTCATGGGGGCGGGGGGGGTGTCCTCGGATACCCAGCCGCCAGCATGATCGCCATAAACCCCCGTAGTCGACAGGTATCCGACCCAACGCAGTTTCGACGCAGCCATCAGTGCCGGCCTCAGCGCGGCCACCACCGGATCGCCCTCTGGGCCAGGGGGGACAGAGCTCAGGACATGGGTGGCCTTGGCCAAAGCCGGGTCAAGGTCTCCGCTGGGCCAGATCACCGGCTCGACCCCCGCATCGCGCAACGCCGCCGCGCGCGCGGGGCTGCGGGTGGTGCCGATCACGCGCCAGCCGGGGCCAAGCTGCCGGGCCAGTTCCTGCGCGCAATAGCCATGGCCAATCGAAAGAAGTACGTTTTCCATCCCCTTTAGATCGTATAGCCCGCCCGCAAGCGCAAGGTGTCACTGCCGGGGTTGAACGACGCGTCCTTGTGCGACATCTTTTCCTGAGCGCAAACAGGGGAACCGCGATGCAGATACCGGCCTGCGAGCACCCGATCGAAACGCCCCGACTGCCCGCGCCCGAGGCGTTTACCGACCCCGCCGCGGCGGTGACCCGCCTGATCGAGATCTACGCGGCCTCGGTCGGGTTCCTGCGCGACCGGTTCTCGCAAACCTTGCAAGGACACGCATCGCGCACCCGGTTCCGTGCGGTCTATCCCGAAATCCGGTTTGTCACCACCAGTCACGCGCAAGTGGACAGCCGGCTCAGTTTCGGTCATGTCGCCCAGCCCGGCCCCTATGCCAGCACGGTGACACGGCCCGATCTGTTTGCCAATTATCTGCGCCAACAGATCGGACTCCTGGTGGAAAACCATGGTCAGCCGGTGGTGATCGGTCCCTCTGACACGCCCATCCCGGTGCATTTCGCGATGACCGGGGCCGAGGGGATCAGCGTTCCGCAAGAGGGGGTGCTGGATTTCCCGCTGCGCGATCTTTTCGACGTGCCCGACCTGGGCACCACCAATGACGATATCGTCAATGGCACGCTGTGCTTGCCCGAGGGCGCAGCCCGCCCTCTTGCCCCATTCAGCGCGCAGCGCGTCGATTACTCGCTGGCGCGGCTTTCCCATTACACGGCCACCGCGCCCGAGCATTTTCAGAACCACGTCCTGTTCACCAACTACCAGTTCTATGTCGATGAATTCGAGGCCTATGCCCGCACCGCCCTGGCCGATCCCGCCAGCGGCTATTGTGCGCTGATCGGTCCCGGCAATCACGAAATCACCGAGCCGCGCGCGCCGCTGCCTGTGCTTTCGAAGTTGCCGCAGATGCCAGCCTATCACCTCAAACGGCCCGACGGGCAGGGGATCACGCTGGTCAATATCGGGGTGGGGCCGTCCAACGCTAAAACCGCGACCGACCATATCGCGGTGCTGCGCCCCCATGCCTGGCTGATGGTGGGGCATTGTGCGGGGCTGCGCAATTCCCAGCGGCTGGGCGATTTCGTGCTCGCCCATGCCTATCTGCGCGAGGATCACGTGCTGGATGACGACTTGCCGGTCTGGGTGCCGATCCCGGCGCTGGCCGAGATCCAGGTGGCGCTGGAGGACGCGGTCGAAGAGATCACGCGGCTGGAAGGGTTCGAGTTGAAGCGGATCATGCGCACCGGCACGGTTGCCACCATCGACAACCGCAACTGGGAACTGCGCGACCAGTCCGGCCCGGTGCAGCGCCTGTCGCAATCCCGCGCCATCGCGATGGACATGGAAAGCGCGACGATCGCGGCAAACGGGTTCCGGTTCCGTGTGCCCTATGGCACGCTTTTATGTGTCTCCGACAAGCCGCTGCATGGCGAGTTGAAGCTGCCGGGCATGGCCAGCGATTTTTACAAGACGCAGGTCGCACGTCACCTTGCGATCGGAATACGGGCGATAGAGCGGCTCCGCGAGATGCCACTCGAACGAATTCACAGCCGCAAGTTGCGCAGTTTCGAGGAAACCGCCTTTCTGTAAGGGAAAATTGGGGGAATACGGCCACAAAACCCTTGGAAATCGCCCCGATTCCACCACAAATCGTTGTGTGCCCCCCCAAGATGACGTTAAATCACTGCGATCTGCCCCCAATAAAAGGGCCCGAACGAGGAGACGACACATGGCAAAACCGATGACCAAGACGCAGCTTGTCGCTGCCCTGGCCGAAGAGATGGACGCCGACAAGAAAGTGGCCTCTGCCGCGCTGGACGCGATTACCGATATCATCACCCGCGAAGTATCCGCAGGTGGCGCCGTGACCCTGCCGGGCGTCGGCAAGATCTATTGCCGCGAGCGTCCCGAGCGCATGGTGCGCAATCCCGCCACCGGCGAGCAGTTCAAGAAAGAGGCCGACAAGGTGGTCAAGATGACCATCGCCAAGGCGCTGAAAGACAGCGTCAACGGCTGAGCCTTACGCGCACGGCAGAATTCTTCTAGGGTCGCCTCGGGGCGGCCCTTTTTGTTTGGCCGGCCGTTCGGGGAGGGATGATGGATTTCCGTGCATTGGCGATGGGGTTGGCTTTTGCCTTCATCTGGGCCTCGGCCTTTACCTCGGCGCGGATCATCGTGGCCGATGCTCCGCCCCTGAGCGCGCTGGCGCTGCGGTTTCTTATCTCGGGTCTTCTGGGGGTCGGGATCGCGGCCGCGCTGGGCCAGAGCTGGCGGCTGACGCGCGCGCAATGGCGCGCGACCGCAGTGTTCGGAATCAGCCAGAACGGGCTTTATCTAGGGCTGAATTTTGTCGCCATGCAGACGCTGGAGGCGTCGATGGCCTCGATCATCGCCTCGACCATGCCGCTATTGGTGGGCTTGTTCGGGTGGCTGGTGCTGGGCGAAAGATTGCGTCCGCTTGGCGTGCTGGGGCTGGTGGTGGGGTTTTCTGGGGTCGCCCTGATCATGGGAACGCGCATTTCGGGCGGCGTGGATCTCTTTGGGCTTGTTCTGTGTATCGCCGCTGTCTTTGCACTGACGGCTGCGACATTGTCGGTGCGCGGCGCATCCTCGGGAGGAAACGTGCTTATGATCGTGGGGTTGCAGATGCTTTTGGGAGCGGCGGCGCTGGGTGGTGCGGCGCTGGTCGCGGGCGAGGCATGGGAGGTGACCTGGAGTGCGAGGCTTATCGCGGCCTTTGCCTATACGACGGTGTTTCCCGGCCTGGTCGCCACGCTGATCTGGTTCCTGTTGGTGCGCCGTATCGGCGCGGTGCGCGCGGCGACCTTTCATTTCCTCAGCCCGTTTTTCGGTGTCGGCATTGCCGCGATCCTGCTGGGCGAGCGGCTTGGGCCGTGGGACATCGCCGGGGTGGCGGTCATCATGGCAGGCATCCTGGCCGTGCAACTGTCCAAGCAGGCGAATCCAGCACGCGGGTCGCAGGGGGCTTGAGCGCACGGCCCTTTGGCGCCTGTCGACGGCCGGGGGGCGCTGCCCCCCGGACCCCCCGGGGTATTTCGGCCAAGAAGAAGGGGCGGTCGTCGCGGGCAAGAGGATGGCAGGATTAACCGATCTGTCCGCGGTTTTCCCCCACCTGTCCGCGATGCAACAGCCAGTGGTCCAAGATCACGCAGGCCATCATCGCCTCGGCCACGGGCACCGCGCGGATACCGACGCAAGGATCATGTCGCCCGCGTGTCACGATATCCGTTTCCTCGCCGCCGCGGGTGATGGTGCGCCGCGGTGTCAGGATCGACGAGGTCGGCTTCACCGCGAAACGGACCACGATGTCCTGACCGGTCGAGATGCCGCCAAGGATGCCGCCCGCGTGGTTCGACGAGTAGATCGGCCCGTCCGGCCCCATCGTGATTTCATCGGCATTCGCGCTGCCGGTCAGGGTGGCCGCGGCCATGCCCTCGCCGATCTCGACGGCCTTGACGGCGTTGATGCTCATCATCGCGGCGGCGAGATCGGTATCCAGCTTGCCATAGATCGGTGCGCCCAGCCCCGCGGGCACGCCGCGGGCGACGACCTCGACGACCGCGCCGACGGAATCGCCGGACTTGCGCAGCCCGTCGAGATAGGCGGACCAATCCTCGGCTGCTTGCGCGTCGGGCACCCAGAACGGGTTGCGTTCGATCTGATCCCACTCGAAGCGGTTCGGGTCGATGCGGTGTGGGCCGATCTGTACCATGTAGCCGGTGATCGAGACCTCGGGGGCCAGCATGGCCAGTGCCGCGCGCGCCACGCCGCCGGCGGCGACCCGCGCCGCCGTCTCGCGCGCCGAGGACCGGCCGCCACCGCGATAATCGCGGATGCCGTATTTCTGCCAATAGGTGATGTCTGCATGGCCGGGGCGGAACTTCTCGGCGATCTCGCTGTAATCCTTGGACCGCTGGTCGGTGTTGCGGATCATCAGCTGGATCGGCGTGCCGGTGGTCTGCCCCTCGAACACGCCCGACAGGATTTCCACAGCGTCCGGTTCCCGGCGCTGGGTGGTGTACTTGTTCTGACCCGGTTTGCGTCGGTCCAGCCAGTATTGCAGCGCGTCGGCATCCAGCGCCACGCCCGGCGGGCAGCCATCCACCGTCGCGCCAAGCGCGGGGCCGTGGCTTTCGCCCCAGGTGGTGACGCGGAACAGGTGACCGAAGGTGTTCAGGCTCATGGCAGGCACTCCTTTGGCCCCGGCATAGCGGGCAGGCCCCGGCCCCTCAAGCGCTTTCACTTGCCGCGGGTGGGTCGAGGGGATAGGCTGGGTGCGCCTCGGGGTGCCCTTCTGTGAGTGGGCTGAGATGCGGGACCGGCCCGCGAACCCGTTGAACCTGACCCGGTTAGAACCGGCGGAGGGAAGGTTAATGGATATCGCTCCACCCTTGCCCGTCCGCCCCCATCGTTGGAGGAGGACCATGAAATTTCCGATCATCGCCACCGCGGTGCTGGGCGCCACCACGGCATTGGCCGATATGCCCGTCTTGACCGTCTATACTTATGACAGCTTCGTGGCCGACTGGGGCCCCGGCCCGCAGATCGAGACCGCGTTCGAGGAGGTCTGCGGCTGCGACCTGAAATTCGTGGGCGCGGGCGACGGGGCGGCGCTGCTGGCGCGGCTCCAGCTTGAGGGGGTGCGCACGAGGGCCGATGTCGTGCTGGGGCTGGATACCAACCTGACAGCCGCCGCCGCCGGGACCGGGCTTTTTGCCAAACACGGGATCGAAGCCGAGTTCAATCTGCCGGTGGACTGGGATGATGACATGTTCCTGCCCTTCGACTGGGGGTATTTCGCCTTTGTCCATGACAAGACGCGTCTGCCCGATGCACCGGACAGTTTCGAAGAGCTGATCGCGGCCCCCGATGATCTCAAGGTGGTGATCCAGGACCCGCGCTCTTCTACGCCTGGCCTGGGCCTGATGCTGTGGGTCAAGGCGGCCTATGGCGCGCGCGCGCCCGAAATCTGGGCGGGGCTTGCGCCGCATGTCCTGACCGTGACCAAGGGCTGGTCGGAGGCTTATGGCATGTTTCTCGATGGCGAGGCTGACATGGTGCTGAGCTATACCACCTCGCCAGCCTATCACCTGATCGCGGAGGGAGATGACACCAAGGCGGCCGCGCCCTTTGACGAGGGACATTACATGCAGATCGAGGTCGCCGGGCGGATCGCCTCTTCGGAACAACCGGAACTGGCGCAATCTTTCCTGAACTTCATGTTGAGCGATGCGTTCCAGTCGGTGATCGCGACGACCAACTGGATGTATCCGGCGGTCACGCCCGAGGGGGGCCTTCCGAGAGGGTTCGAGACCCTGATCACCCCCGAGACCGCGCTGATCTTCGCCCCGGGCGAGGCGGCAAAGCTGCGCGAGGAGGCATTGGCCGAATGGCGCGACGGGCTCAGCCGCTAGGGGCGGTGGTTCCCGCAGGGGTGGCCGCAGGGGCGCTGGTGCTGGCGCTCTGCCTGGGTACGCTGGCGGCCGTGGCGTGGCGGGCCGAGGCGGGCGGGGGTCTGGGCGCGGCCGATTGGGCGGCGATCCGCTTTACGCTGTTTCAGGCCGCCTTGTCGGCGGGGCTGAGTTGTGCCTTGGCCATCCCCGTGGCGCGGGCGCTGGCTCGGCGCCAGTTTGCCGGGCGTGGCCTTTTGATCACGCTGTTGGGCGCGCCCTTCATCCTGCCGGTGATCGTGGGGGTGGTGGGCCTGTTGGCCCTGTTCGGCCGCAACGGGATGGTCTCGGCGGCACTGGCGCCCCTGGGCCTGGGGCCGGTTGATATCTATGGGCTGCACGGTGTTTTGCTGGCGCATGTCTTTTTCAACCTGCCGCTGGCCACGCGGTTGATCCTGCAAGGATGGCTGGCGATCCCGGCGGAACGGTTCCGGCTGGCCGCAGCCCTTGGCTTTGGCCCCGGTGACGTGGTCAGGCGCCTGGAAGTCCCGATGCTGCGCGAGGTTCTGCCCGGCGCCTTTCTCGTCACCTTCCTGATCTGCGTGACGAGTTTCGCCGTCGTCCTGACACTTGGGGGCGGTCCGCGGGCCACGACTGTGGAACTTGCGATCTACCATGCCTTTCGGTTCGAGTTCGATCTCGGACGCGCTGCGCTGTTATCGTTGATCCAGTTCGGGATGTGCGCGGCCGCGGCGCTGATGGCCTTGGCGGTTACGGTACCCGGGGGCTTTGGCGCGGGACTGGACCGGCCATTGAAGCGTTGGGATGCCGATCATCTGGGCTTGCGGATGCAGGACGCGGCATGGCTGGGCCTGGCCGGGTTGTTCCTGCTGGTGCCGCTGGCGCTGATCGTCTTGCGCGGATTGGCGGGGCTGGCCGAGATGCCCGCCGCCGTCTACGCCGCTGCGCTGCGGTCGCTGGTGGTGGCCTTGGTTTCGGCGGCGGTGACGGTGGGCCTGGCCTTGCCCCTTGCCTTGGCGGCGAACCGGTTGGGCGGTCTGCGCGGTACGGCGTTGCAGGGGGCGGGGATGCTGGCCATCGCCGCCTCGCCGCTGGTGATGGGGACCGGGCTTTTCCTGCTGTTGTTCCCGGTTGTCGATCCGGTTGCGCTGGCCCTGCCGGTGACGGCCGTGGTCAATGCCGCGATGAGTCTGCCTTTCGCGCTGCGTGCGCTTGGCCCGGTCCTGGCCGAGACCGAGCGCAGCCATGGCCGGCTGGCCGATAGCCTGGGGTTGCACGGTTACACACGGCTGCGACTGGTGACCCTGCCACGTCTGCGCCGCCCGCTGGGCTTCGTGCTGGGGCTGTCGGCGGCGCTGTCTATGGGTGACCTGGGGGTGATCGCGCTGTTTGCCGATCCGGCGCAGGCAACGTTGCCGCTACAGCTTTATGGCCTGATGGGCGCCTACCGGATGGAGGCCGCCGCGGGGGCTGCGCTTTTGCTGTTGGCGCTCAGCCTGGGGCTGTTCTGGATTTTCGACAGGGGAGGGCGTGCGAATGCTGCGGTTTGACGGCGTCGAGATCCGGCAGGGCAGCTTTTGCCTGAGGGCGGATTTCGAGGTGGCCCCGGGTCGCATCCTGGCGCTGCTTGGTGCTTCGGGGGCGGGAAAATCAACGCTGATCGACGCGGTGGCGGGGTTCGTGACCCCGCGATCGGGTCGGATCACCTGGCAGGGCCAGGATATTACATTGCGGCCACCCGCGGACCGGCCCGTGTCGATCCTGTTCCAGGATAACAATCTCTTTCCCCACCTGAGCGTGGCGCAGAACGTAGGGCTTGGCCTGCGCCCCGACCTGCGTCTTTCATCCGCGCAACATGATGCGGTGGCGGGGGCGCTGGCGCGGGTCGGGCTGGCGGGGTTCGGGGGGCGCATGCCGGGCCAGCTTTCTGGTGGACAGCGCAGCCGGGTTGCCCTCGCGCGAACACTGTTGCGCGGACGGCCGGTGATGCTGTTGGACGAGCCCTTTGCCGCGCTTGGGCCTGCGCTGAAATCCGAGATGCTGGACCTTGTTGCCGCGCTTGCCAAGGATGCCGGCGCGACGGTTCTGATGGTAACCCATGATCCCGAAGATGCGCGTGCCATCGCGTCGGAAACCGCGCTGGTGGCCGATGGTCGTGTCCATCCCCCACATCCGACCGGGGCGCTGTTGGCCGATCCGCCAGAGGCGTTGCGCCGTTACCTGGGGTGATCGCGCCGTTGGGCGCATCTGGCCCGGAGGGTGTCAGCAGAACGATCGCGAAAAGAAAACGCGCCCCGAGGGGCGCGTTTCCCGCTTGGTCAGGCCGTTGGCCGGATCAGACGGATTTCTTGGGCTTGTAAGGGGCCCAGAGCCGCTTGTTGGTGAGGTAGAGCAGGACCGTCAGCGCCAGCAGGATGCCGACCGAGATGAACCCGGCCTGCTTGCGCTGCATCAGCTTGGGCTCGGCTGTCCACATCAGGAAGGCGGAAACGTCCTGGGCAACCTGTTCGGCGGTTGCCTCGGTGCCGTCGGCGTAATCCACGTCATCGCCAAAGATCGCGGGGGCCATGGCGCTCCAGTTGTCCGGGAACACCTCGTTGTAGTAGTAGAAGGTCCCCGCCTCTTCCTTGGTCTCGTCGCTGAAGCTCAGCAGGTAGGTGGCGATGTACTCGGGGCCACCGATACCCTTGAACAGCTGGTTCAGACCCAGGCCGTTCGGCCCGTGAAAGCCTGCGCGCGCCTTTGCAATCACGGTCAGGTCCGGCGCGCCCGGATAGGTGCCGGCCGGGAAGTGATCGGTCGGCTTGCCGGGGCGCCAATCCTCGATCTCGGGATCAAAGACCTCCCAGCTTGCCGCGTAGTCGCGCATTGCCTGTTCCGACAGGGCAGGCCCGCCGGGTTCGGAAAGGGCGCGGAACGGCAGAAGTTCCAGGCCGTGGCAGGCGGAACAGATCTGGGTGAAGACCTGAAGCCCGCGCTGCAACTGGGCCTGGTCATAGGTGCCCATGACCCCTTCGAACGGGAAGTCGAAGTCGGTGACATGCCCGCCACCTCCGGCGGCCTGGGCACTGCCCGCCCCCAGCGTGAGGGCGGTCAGCGCGGTGATCGTGAGTTTCTTGAACATCTTTTACGATCCCTTCTCTCACTCGGCCGGGGTAGCGGTGCCGGAGGCAGCGCCGTCGCCGTAGTGCGCGTTGTAGTCTTCTTCGATGGTTTCAGGCTGCGGTAGCGGCTTCTCGATCACACCGAGAACCGGCAGGACCACCAGGAAGTAGGCAAACCACACCGCCGAACCGATCAGCGCGATGGTCGGGTAGATACCCTCGGCCGGCATCGCCCCCGCCCACATCAGGACGAAGAAGTCGATGAAGAAGATCCAGAAAGCGACCTTGAACATCGGACGATAGCGGCCCGAACGCACATTCGAGGTGTCCAGCCAGGGCAGCAGGGCCATCACGATGATCGAGCCGAACATCGCGATCACGCCGAAGAACTTGGCGTCGATCACGCCGAAGGATACCCATTCGAGGATCTGCACCAGCCACACGTCGCCGTCAAAGGCACGCAGGATGGCATAGAACGGCAGGAAGTACCATTCGGGCACGATGTGGGTCGGCGTCACCATCGGGTCGGCCGGGATGTAGTTGTCCGGGTGGCCCAGATAGTTCGGCATGAAGCCCACGATCGCGAAGAACACGATCATAACGATCCCCAGCGCGAACAGGTCCTTGATCACGAAATAGGGCCAGAACGGCAGGGTGTCGCGGTCGGCCTCTTCCCTGGAAGTGCGGCGCACCTCGACCCCGGTGGGGTTGTTGTTGCCGGTCGTGTGGAAGGCCCACACATGCACGATCGACAGGCCCAGGATCACGAAGGGCAGCAGGTAGTGCAGCGAGAAGAACCGGTTGAGCGTTGCGTTGCCCACGGCGGGCCCGCCCTGCAACCAGATCAGGATCGGTTCGCCAACCCACGGGATCGCGCCGAACAGGCCGGTGATCACGGTGGCCCCCCAGAAGGACATCTGGCCCCAAGGCAGCACGTAGCCCATGAACGCGGTCGCCATCATCGCCAGGTAGATCAGGATGCCGATGATCCAGGTCACCTCGCGCGGGGATTTGTACGAGCCGTAATAGATGCCGCGGAAGATGTGCAGGTAAACGGCAACGAAGAACAGCGAGGCGCCGTTCATGTGCAGATAGCGCAGGAAATGGCCGCCGTTGACGTTGCGCATGATGTGTTCGACCGAGGTAAAGGCCATGTCGACATGCGGCACGTAATGCATTGCCAGAACGATGCCGGTGATGATTTGCAGCACCAGCGCAAAGAACAGAACGACGCCCCAGATCCACATCCAGTTCAGGTTCTTGGGGGTGGGGATCATCAGGGTGTCGTAAAGCAGTCCGACAATCGGCAAGCGCCGATGCAGCCACTTTTCAGAGCCGCTTTTCGGCTCGTAGTGATCGTGAGGAATACCGGACATCGGGCTCTCCCTTAACCGAGTTTGATCGTCGTCTCGTCAACGAAAGACGCGACCGGGATGTACATGTTCTCGGGCGCGGGGCCCTTGTGGATGCGACCCGCGGAGTCATAGTGCGAGCCGTGGCAGGGGCAGAACCAGCCGCCGAAATCCCCCGACTGGTTGCCGATCGGCACACAGCCCAGATGCGTGCAGACCCCGATCATCACCAGCCAGCGACCTTCTTCGTCCATGGTGCGGTTCTGATCGGTCGCAGGGCCGGGCTTGTTGGGGTTGCGCGAGTCGGTGTCGCGCAGGCTGTTGACGTCAAAGCTGCGGGCCAGCTCGATGTCTTCTTGTGTGCGCAGGCGGATAAAGACGGGCTTGCCCAGGTACTTGACCGTAATCTGCTGGCCCTCGACCACCTGGCTGACATCGACCTGGATCGAGCTGAGCGCGCGAACATCGGCAGAGGGGTTCATCTGGTCCACCAGGGGCCAGACTGCCGCCCCGGTGGCGACAACACCGGCGCCCGCCGTGGCGTAATAAAGGAAATCGCGGCGGGAGCCGTCGGTATCTTCTGCGTGCGACACGAGAATTCTCCTTTCCGTGGCCGGTGTGCCGGCCGATTCCATGACAACGGAACCGGGGCATGGCCCGGCCGTTTGCTTGACTTACCTATCCCCCGTAATCACTTGCGTCCAGCGGACATAGTCGCGCAGCGCAGTGTCAAGGGGGCGAATGGCATATCGTCGACATTGGTATACCCCCGGGCCTGACGGGCAGCTACCTTAAATTCGTTTTAAGTGGTCGTTCTGGGACGTTCTGGCGCAGCGGCGGGGCCGCATGGCGGTGCGGGTGCCGCTTGACGTTCACGCCGTGTTGACCGCAAGGGTGGTTGTGGGCGCCCGCTTGGCGCACCGGGGCGCGAAAGGCTCAGACGCGGCGCAGGCGCAGCCGTCCCAACGCCGTGGCGTCGACCTCGACCCCCGGACCGTTACTGCCGACGCGAATCGTGCGGCGCCAACGGGCGGTGCCATTGGTCTGTCCGGGCTCATGGCGCAGGCGCAGCCCCTCGTCTATATCGTCCATCGCATCCTCTGCCCGCTGGTCGCGGCGGGCGGGCTCGCGCAGGCTGGTGAGTGCATAAACCGCGAGTGCGACCGTGCCGTAACGCAGCGCTGTTCGCGCGAGGACTGGCGCAAGCGTCGCAAGGGGCAGGGGCATCGCGGCATCTCCGAATGGAACGGGTAAGAGTTTAGGCCAGCCATGCGGCGACTGTCCATTCACGTGTATGCAAGCCCATTCAGGTGGCGCAAAGCCGCCCGTCGGCCTGGCCGGTGATGGTGGCGGTGACGATCCGGCCCTCGGGCCTGTCGACGGCAAAGGCAACCTCTGTGAACTGCTCGGTCCGGCCCATGCGGGGGTGTTCCATCAGGATCTTGTGGGTCTTGCCCAGTTGGCCGTCCAGATGCTGTTCGACCCGAGCCGTTCCGGCCGCGCGCAGCCGGGCTGCGCGGTCGCGGATCGCGGCGCCGTCCACCTGGGGCATCCGGGCGGCGGGTGTGCCCGGCCGGGGCGAATAGGGAAAGACATGCAGCCAGGTCAGCGCGCAGTCCTCGACCAGACGCAGCGAATTTTCGAACATCGCCTCGGTCTCTGTGGGAAAGCCCGCAATGATGTCGGCGCCAAAGGTCATGTCCGGGCGCAGCCGCCTCGCCTCGGCGCAGAACCCGATCGCATCGGCGCGGGAATGGCGCCGCTTCATCCGTTTCAGGATCAGGTCGTCACCCGATTGCAGCGATAGGTGTAGATGCGGCATCAGCCGCTCTTCATCGGCGATGGCGGCCATAAGCGCCGGGTCGGCCTCGATGGAATCGATCGATGAAATCCGCAGCCGCGGAAGCTCGGGCACCAGTTTCAGGATGCGCCGCACCAGATCGCCCAACCGCGGTGTGCCGGGCAGATCGGCACCCCAGCTTGTCAGGTCGACCCCGGTCAGGACCACCTCGTTATAGCCGCCGGCCACAAGGCGCGCGATCTGGTCCACCACCACGCCGGCGGGCACGGACCGGGAATTTCCGCGGCCATAAGGAATGATGCAAAAGGTACAGCGGTGATCGCAGCCGTTCTGAACCTGCACATAGGCGCGCGAGCGCGTGCCGAACCCATCGATCAGGTGGCCGGCGGTTTCGCGCACCGACAGGATGTCATCGACCCGAATCTTTTCGCCCTGACCAATGAAGTCAGGGCCATGGGCGATATCGGCCCATGTATCGGCGTGCATTTTCGCGGCATTGCCGAGGACGAGATCGACCTCGTCCATCTCGGCAAAACGGTGAGGCTCCGTCTGTGCCGCGCAGCCGGTCACCACGATCCGAGCCCCGGGATTCTCGCGTTTCAGGCGCCGGATTTCCTGCCGTGCCTTGCGCACGGCCTCTGCGGTCACGGCGCAGGTGTTCACGATCACCGCGTTGTCCAGCCCGGCCTGCGCGACAAGCTCTTTCATCGCCTCGGTTTCATAGGCGTTCAACCGGCAGCCAAAGGTGGCAAAGAGGGGGGCGGGGCGGTCCATCACGCGCTCCCGACGAATGCGGCGGTGAAAACCCCGTCAAAGACATGCGCTGTCGGCCCGGTCATCCAGACGCCATCCTCGCGCCAGTCGATCAGGATCGTGCCGCCGTCCAGGTCGATCCGTACCCGCCGCCCGGTCAGCCCCCGCCGGGCCGCGGCCACCGCCGTTGCGCATGACGACGACCCCGAGGCCAGCGTGATGCCGGTGCCCCGTTCCCAGACCCGCATGCGCAGGTGATCCGGGCCGACCAGGTGGGCGACCTGCACGTTGGTGCGTTCGGGGAAGAGCGGATGGTATTCGTGTTCTGGACCAAAGGAGGCGAGGTCGACCGCCTCGGCATCCGTGACGAAAAAGGTGCAATGCGGATTACCCATGCCGGTGGCCACCGGGTCGCCCTCGATCGGCAGGTGAAGCGTATCCGTATCCCCTGCCAGCGGCACCGAGGCCCAATCCAGCAGTGGCAACCCCATGTTGACCGAGGTCAGCCCGTCCCCCGCATCGACCGCGGCCAGCCGCCCGCGTTCCGTGACGAGCGCCAGTTCCCTTGCGCCGCTTTCTGTCATCAGGTGGCGCGCGATGCAGCGCGTGGCATTCCCGCAGGTCGCCGAAACAGAGCCGTCGGCATTGTAAAACACCAGCCGTGCGTCGGCGTCGGGATGGGCCTCGATCACTGCAAGCTGGTCGAACCCCACACCGCGATGGCGGTCGGCGATTGCCGTGACCAGCCCGGCGGGCAGGGCCACCTTGCCCCGCCGATTGTCGATCACGACGAAATCGTTGCCAAGCCCATGCATCTTGAGGAAGGGCAGGCCGTTCATATGTGCCTCTTGCGTCATGGACAGCGCATATAGCGGGGCGCCCGCGACGAATCCAGCGATGGCATGAAAAAACGCCGATTTTGCCCTTGACCGCCCTCGCGCGTTTTTCTAGGTAGCAGGCCTCACGTGGGCCGTTAGCTCAGTTGGTAGAGCAACTGACTTTTAATCAGTGGGTCGCAGGTTCGAATCCTGCACGGCTCACCACTGAAATCAAAGGTTTCTTGGTAATACGGCTGATTGCGGTCTTGCGGTTCTTTACTTGGGCCGCATTCGGGGCGCGCAAATCACCTGGATCGAGGCGGTCTCGTGTGGGCTGTTGCGGACGGCTCGGAGGCATTGAATCCGATCCAGCCCCAGCCACACCCGCGGGCGAGCGTTGGCGTGGGCCTTATTCCGCAGCCGAGCGAAGGCTGGCCATCAGGTTATGAAACTTCTCGCCCTGTACGGCGACATGGGACCGGATTGCGTCTGACGCGGCTTGGGCATCGCCCTTTTCCAATGCGGCAACCACGGCCTCGTGTTCGGCCATGGACTGGGCAAGCCGGCCACGCAGGCGCAATTGCAGGCGGCGGAAGGGGGTCAGCCGGCGATGTAACCGGCGGCATTCCTGTTCGAGATAGGCGTTGCCCGACTGTCGATAGAGGATCGCGTGAAAATGTTCGTTCTCGCGATAGTAGCCGTCGGCGTCGCGGGCCTCCACCGCGGCCTGGCAGCGGGCATTCGCCGCGCGCATCGCGGCCAGGGCGTCGTCGCTTATGCGAACGGCCGCGAACCGCGCGCAGGCGGCCTCCAGTTCGGCCATGACCTCGAACATCTCCAGCAGTTCCACCGGGCCGGGCTGGCGCACGAAAACACCGCGGCGCGGCTGCTGTTCGACGAGACCCGACACGGCAAGACGCTGCAGCGCCTCGCGCAGCGGTGTGCGCGAGACCGAAAAGCGCTGCGCGAGCTGCGTTTCGTCCAGGCGCTCCCCGTCGGCGAAGGTGCCGTCGAGGATCATGCCCTCCAGCGTTTCGGCAATGGTATCGGATCGCTTCTGCGTCATGGCGCAAGTATACGACCACCCCATCTGTGCGACAAGCTTGGCATTCTTGTATACAAAAATCTTGACGACGCGCGATTCGGCTGCAACTCTTCCCCGGGATGGCCCGAAACAGGGCCACACCTAGGGAGGAAAATATGAACCGTTTCACGACTGCCGCCATCGCGGCGGCCTTTGCTGCCGTGGCCGGCGCTGCCGGGGCCGAGACCCTGCGCGTTTCGCATCAATGGTCCGAGAGCGACGTGCGCCACAAGGTCGCCCAGATCGTCGCCGACGAGGTCGCCGCGGCCGATGTCGACCTCGAATTGCAGATCTTCCCCAGCCAGTCGCTGTTCAAGGCGCGCGAGCAATACAAGCCGTTGGCGCGTGGTCAGGTCGACATGATCGTGCTGCCGCTGTCCTACGCCGGCGGGCTGCGCAACGCCTACAATCTGACCCTGATGCCCGGTCTGGTGAAGAACCATGACCACGCCGCGCGCCTGAACGAGTCCGAGTTCATGGACGAGATCGAGGCGATCATGGCCGAGGACGACATCATGGTCCTTGTCCACGGTTATCTCGCGGGTGGCTTTGCGGGCAAGGACGGGTGCATCACTGCCCCCGAGGATGTCAAAGGCAAGCAGATGCGCGCCGCCGGCAAGGCGTTCGAGCAGATGCTGGCCGGTGCGGAGGCCTCGATCGCCTCAATGGCCTCGTCCGAGATCTACAACGCGATGCAGACGGGCGTTCTGGATGCGGCGATCACCTCGTCCTCGTCCTTCGTATCCTACAGGATCTACGAGCAGGTCGCCTGCTTCACGCCTGCGGGCGACTACGCGCTGTGGTTCATGTACCAGCCGATGCTGATGAACAAGTCGGTGTTCGAGGGCCTGACGGAAGAGCAGCAGGCGGCGCTGATGGCCGGCGCCGAGAAAGCACAGGCCTATTACCTGGAAGAGGCCAAGAAGCAGGACGGCATGGCGCGCGAGGTTTTCGCCGAGAACGGCGTCGAGATCGCCGAGATGACCGAGGAAGAGTTCGACGCCTGGCGCGCGATCGCGCAGGAAACCGCCTATGCCGCCTTCCTGGAGGGCTCGCCGGACGGGCAGCGCCTGCTGGACCTCGCACTGTCGGTCGAGTGATCCGCGACTGACCTCGTCGGCCGGGGGCGTCACCGCGCGCCCCCGGCAATTCGACCCCGAAAACGGAGACGCCGCAATGTCCGGCTCGCCCCACGCCACCCTGCCCGCGCAGCATGGCGGAAACCCCGTCTTGCGCGTCATCGGCTTGCTCAGCCGTCTGTCCGGCATAGCCTCGGCGCTGCTGATCGTCGCCTCCGTCGGCGTGACCTGCCAGATGATCTGGGTGCGCTTCGTGCTGAACCAGTCCACGATCTGGCAGACCGAGGGTGTCACCTACATGATGATTGGCGCCACGATGCTGGGCCTGCCTTATGTCCAGTACTTGCGGGGCCATGTGAACGTGGACCTTCTGCCGCTGATGCTGCCGCCGGCGGCGCGCAAGGGGCTGGCGGCCCTCGTGCTGGTGCTGACCCTGGCGGTTGTCAGCGTGATGCTGTGGCACGGGTATCACTTCTGGTTCGAGGCGTGGGACTGGGGCGAGACATCGAACACGCCCTGGAACCCCAAGCTCTGGGTGCCCTACCTTGCGCTGCCACTGGGATTTGGCCTGTATGCGCTGCAACTGGCCGCCGACACCTGGGCGATGCTTTCTGAAATCGAGCCGCCCTTCGGACTCGACCCTGGCGCGGGGCTGGTCGACGATATCGCCGAAAGGGCTGACTGATGGATCCGCTTTCCCTTGGCGCCCTGGTCGCGCTTGCCACCATCATCGTGCTGTTTTCCGGCATCTCCGTGGCCGCGGGCCTGCTGGTGGTTTCGGCCGGTTTCCTGATCCTGTTCGATGGGCTGTCCTCGCTGCAGCTGATGCCCGAGGTCTTTTTCGGCAAACTGGACAACTTTGCCCTGCTGTCGATTCCGATGTTCATCATCATGGGCGCGGCAATCGCCTCGACCCGCGCGGGCGCGGACCTGTACGAGGCGCTGGAGCGCTGGCTCACCCGCGTGCCGGGCGGGCTGGTCGTGTCCAATCTGGGGGCCTGCGCGCTGTTCTCGGCGATGTCGGGGTCCAGCCCCGCCACCTGCGCCGCGATCGGCAAGATGGGCATTCCGGAGATGCGCAAGCGCGGCTACCCGGACTCGGTCGCAGCGGGGTCCATCGCCGCGGGGGGCACGCTGGGCATCCTGATCCCGCCCTCGGTCACGATGATCGTCTACGGGATCGCGACCGAGACCTCGATCGGCCGGCTGTTCCTGGCCGGCGTGGTGCCGGGGCTGATGCTGGTCGGGCTGTTCATGGCCTGGTCGCTATATTCAACCTGGTCGTCGGGCGACGCGCGCGTGCTGCGCGCCACCACCTATAGCTGGCGGGAGAAGGTGGAAATCCTGCCGCGGGTCCTGCCCTTCCTCGCGATCATCCTGGGCGTGCTTTACGCGATGTATGGCGGCATTGCCACGCCGTCGGAAACCGCCGCGGTCGGCGCGCTGCTGTGCCTGTTGATCGCCATGGTGATCTACCGGCTGTGGAGTCCGGCGAGGATCTGGGACGTGCTGCGCGACAGCACCAGGGAATCGGTGATGATCCTGTTCATCATCGGGGCTGCGGGGGTGTTCAGCTACATGCTGTCCTCGCTCTACATTACCCAGTCCATCGCCGAATGGATCGGCGGGCTGGATGTGAACCGCTGGGTGCTGATGGGGATGATCAACCTGTTCCTGCTGGTCGCGGGCTTTTTCCTGCCGCCGGTGGCCGTCATCCTGATGGCCGCGCCGATCCTGCTGCCGATCATCACCAGTGCCGGGTTCGACCCGATCTGGTTCGCGGTGGTGCTGACCATCAATATGGAAATCGGGCTGATCTCGCCGCCGGTGGGGTTGAACCTGTATGTCATCAACGGCATCGCGCCGGACATCAAGCTGAAGACGATCCTGGTGGGATCGCTGCCCTACGTTGCCTGCATGGTGGTTGCGATCTTATTGCTGTGCCTGTTCCCTGGCCTTGCGCTGTGGCTGCCGGACCTTGTGATGGGGGCTGAGCTGTGACCCTGCTTGCCGAAATGATGTCGACCCTGTTTGAGCGCCGGTTCGTGCCTTGGCGCGACGACGAGTACGACACACGCCCCCTGCCGGAGCTGACCGCCGACTTGATTGGTGCGCGGGGCGAGATTTCCGGCCTGACGCTGGCCCGCTCGATACTGGATCGCTACGCGACGCTGGACGACGAGGGCAAGTGCGCCTTCTTCCACCATCTGGCACAGGACATGGGCGTTAAACCCGACCGCGTGCGCGCCGCCATCGACGCCTACGAGGCAGGCCAGACCAAGGCGACCTACCGTGCCTTTGTCGAGGCCACGGAGCCCCCGCGGCAAGAGTTGATCCGGCGGTTGAACCAGGTGCCTGGTGCGACACATGCGCTGGTCCAGATGCGCGCCGATCTGCTGCGGCTGGGGCGCGACGACGACGCGCTTCGCGCGCTCGATCTCGACTTCCGGCACCTGTTCACAAGCTGGTTCAACCGCGGGTTCCTGGTGTTGCGGCCGATCAGCTGGGAAAGCCCCGCGCAGATCCTGGACAAGATCATTGCCTACGAGGCGGTGCACGCGATCCGCAGCTGGGCCGACCTGCGCCGCAGGGTCGAGCCGTCGGATCGTCGCTGCTTTGCCTTCTTTCACCCCGCCATGCCGGACGAGCCGCTGATCTTTGTCCAGGTGGCGCTGACCCGCGGCGTGCCCGGTTCGATCCAGGGCCTTCTGGCAGAGGATCGCGAGGAACTGCCCGGTGATCGTGCCGACACGGCGGTGTTCTATTCCATCTCGAACTGCCAGGCGGGGCTGGCCAGCATCTCGTTCGGTAACTCTCTGATCAAGCAGGTCGCAGCCGACCTGTCGGTAGAGCTGCCGGGCCTCAAGACCTTTGTCACGTTGTCGCCTCTGCCCGGTTTCGCCCGCTGGCTGGCGGACGAAGGCATTCCAAACGACCCTGAGGACGACGCACATATGCGCAGCCTTGCCGCGCTGTACCTGACCCAGGCCAAGCGGACCGACGCTCAGCCGCTTGACCCGGTCGCGCGGTTCCATCTGGGCAACGGTGCGTCGATCCACCAGGTCCACGCCCGCGCCGACATTTCGGGCAAGGGACAGGCGCAGTCCCTCGGTGTGATGGTCAACTACCTTTACGATCTGTCGAAGGTGGCGCAGAACCATGAACGCTTCGCCGGGGCGCAAGAGATCGCGACCTCTGGCGAGGTGCGGAGGCTGGCCGCGACAGCAGAAAAGGCCCTGTCGAAGGCAGAGCAGACAAGGGCAGACCAGGTCGAGGAAGAGAAGACATGACCAACATTCTTTACGACGCCCTCTTCGCGCCGCATGCCGGCCGGGACGCGCCATTCCTGCATCTGCCTGATGGTGGCATCGTCACCTATGCCGATTTCCTCGGGCAGGCGGCACAGATCGCGCATGTGCTGACGCAGGCGGGCCTGGCGCCCGGTGATCGGCTTGCCGCGCAGGTGCCGAAATGTCCCCAGGCGCTGGCCCTTTATGCCGCCTGCGTGCAGGCCGGGGTGATCTTCCTGCCGCTCAACACCGGCTACACCGTCGAGGAACTGCGCTATTTCGTCGAGAACAGCGGCGCGCGCATGCTCGTCTGCGACCCGGATCGGGCCGGGGCGCTGGCCTCGCTGGCCCATGCCGCCGACGCGGTGCTGCATACGCTGGGCGCGGATGGCACGGGCACGCTGATGGCCGATGCGGCGGGCCAGCCCGACGGTTTCGATACCGTCCCGCGCGGGCGGGACGATCTGGCGGCGTTCCTTTACACCTCGGGCACCACGGGGCGCTCCAAGGGCGCGATGCTGAGCCATGACAACCTGCTGTCCAACGCGCAGGCGCTGACCGATATTTGGCGCTTTACCAAGGATGACGTGCTGCTGCATGCGCTGCCGATCTTCCATACCCACGGATTGTTCGTGGCGACCAACACCACGCTGGCGGCGGGTGGGGCAATGATCTTCCTGCCGAAATTCGACACCGACCGGATGATCGAGGCGATGCCGCGCGCGACCGCCATGATGGGCGTGCCCACCTTCTACACCCGGCTTCTGGACGATGCGCGCCTGACCCGCGACCTGACCGAGCATATGCGCCTGTTCGTTTCGGGCAGTGCGCCGCTTCTGGCCGAGACACATGAACGTTTCGAGGCGCGGACAGGGCACCGCATCCTGGAACGCTACGGGATGACGGAAACCAACATGAACACCTCCAACCCCTATGACGGGGAGCGTCGGCCGGGTACCGTCGGCTTCCCGTTGCCCGGGGTCGAGTTGAAGATCACCGACCCGGACACGGATGCAGAGGTGGCACCCGGCGAGATCGGCCGGATCGAGGTGCGCGGGCCCAATGTGTTCAAGGGCTACTGGCAGATGCCGGAGAAGACGGCGGCCGAACTGCGCCCCGACGGCTTCTTTATCACCGGCGACCTCGGGCGGTTGGACGAGGACGGCTATGTGCAGATCGTGGGCCGCGACAAGGATCTGATCATCTCCGGCGGCTACAACGTCTATCCCAAGGAGATCGAGGTCGTGCTGGACGCCCAGCCCGGTGTGCTGGAATCGGCCGTGATCGGCGTGCCGCATCCCGATTTCGGCGAAACGCCGCTGGCGCTGATCGTGCCGCAGCCGGGTGTCACGCCGGATCTGGATGCTATAGCGGCCGAACTGCGCGATGCCCTGGCGCGCTACAAGCATCCCCGAGACATGCTGATTGTCGACGAACTGCCGCGCAATACCATGGGCAAGGTACAGAAGAATGTTCTGCGCGAGACCTATCGCGCCCGTTTCGTTCCTGCCTGAACAAAGCAGGGCGAAGCCATTCGAACACAGTCTGACATTGGGCCGATGTTGCGGCCGCGATCCATGGCATCGGTTCAGCATTTCATGTCTCACCGGTATGATGACGTGTTCTTGACTGCGCTGAACCAGTATATGCCGGGATGGCGCCAGGCCTGGACCGATCTGAACGCCCTCCCGCAGACGCCGAGGCGTGATGGCTGACAACCCGAAGTCGGACACGATCCGGGCTGATGCCAGCCCACCGCCTTGTCACGATGTCCAGCGCAGGCTTGCCATGGACCGTTTCGCGGGCCGTCACCTGCGCCGGTCACTGACTTGGTGTGCAATGACCGGGATCTCGACGCCGCCGATGACGAGGCATCGCCCTTCCTCCTGCTGAATTTCTGACCGTGGTTTGCCCCGGCTTGTGAAGGCTGGGGTTTTTCGTATTTTTGAACAAAGATCACCGATGTATCACGGCGGCGGCGCCTTCTGAAAATCGACAGATTTGAATATTTTAAAAATTGTTTAATAAAATCAACGTTCCTTATTTTTGTCTCGGAAAGGCGTTGATGCAACTGACAAGAGTGGCCGGACAAGAAATTACACAAAGCCTCCCCGTGGCGGGCTTCGTGTGTCTCGGCCTGCTGGGGCAATGGCGTCTTGCCTCTTTTCCGGCCTACAGGCGCGGGGTGGTCGCGCCGGTGCTGTGCAGGATATGAATACAGCGCGTCCGGGCCAGCAGGCCGGGCAGGTCTTTTCCGGCGGTTGCGCCGATCACCACGCTGCCGGGGCCCAGTTCTTTCAGCGTTTCGGGATCGTCGGCCAGCGCCCGTAACGGGCTTAACAGCCGTTCTGCCAGCGCCCTGGCCAAGGGTTCAAGTCCCGCCGCCGCGCCGGTCTGTAACAATACCACCTCGCGCAGGCGGGCACGCACGGGTCCCGCGGGCAGAACCAGCATGTCGTCAGGGCCAAGCGTGTCGGCAAGCACCGCCGCGAGGCGCCCGGCGCGGTGCTGGAACGACCAGGTCAGCGCGGCCCGGTCGGCCTCGCGTGCAAGCGCCTGTTCGAACCGGGCCGCGTCGCGCAGAAAGGCCGCGCGCATGGGGCCTGCCCCATGCCTGGCCACCGTGCGGCCCGCCGCGTCGACGATACAGGCCGATGACAGGCCCGATAGTGCAAGATGGGCATCGTCCTCGACCAGCAGGCCGCGCAGCTCTGCCCCGGCCTCGGCGGCAAGCGCCAAGGCCAGCCCCAGCACCGGGCCGGCATCGGCAAAGCTGGATGCGCCCAGGATGACACGGGCGCTCATGGGGTGTTCTCCTCGTGCTTGCCTCTGTTTCCGAAGTGGCGCCGCGCCTCGGCGAATGCTGTCAGCCGCGCCTCGACCTTGGCGTTTATGCTGTCTGGCGCAAAGGTCCCGTCTTTTCCGCGCGCGCCCGCCTCGTGGCCGGTCAGGATGGCCAGGCCCTCGTCGACATGGGCCATGGGGATGATGCGGAACGCTCCGGCCTCGACCGCCTCGATGACGCGCGGGCGCAGCACCAGGTGGCCGAGATTGGTGGCGGGGATCAGCACCCCTTGTCGCCCGGTCAGCCCGCGCGCCGCACAGATGTCGAAAAAGCCCTCGATCTTTTCGTTCACCCCGCCGATGGGCTGGATATCCCCGAACTGGTTGACCGAGCCGGTCACCGCGTAGGACTGGTCGATCGCAACCTCGGCCAGCGCCGATAACAGCGCCAACAGTTCCGCGGCCGAAGCACTGTCGCCCTCGATCCCGCCATAGCTTTGTTCGAAGACCAGGCTCGCCCAGAGCGACATGGGCAGGTCGGGCACATAGGTTCCCCCAAGGTAGCCCGACAGGATCATCACCCCCTTGGAATGGATCGGCCCGCCCAGTTCCGCCTCGCGCTCTATATCCACGACCTTGCCTGCACCCATGCGCACCCTCGCGCTGACACGGGTGGGCCGGCCAAAGCGGGACTTGCCGATTTCCAGCACCGACAGCGCGTTGATCTGGCCAATCCGCGCACCGTCCGTGTCGATCAGCAGCGTGCCGCGCGCGATCATTTCCTGGCTCAGATCGCGCAGGCGGCCCGCGCGGCGCTCGGCGGCCTCGATGGTGGCGGCGATTTCGTCCGCGCCGATGCGTGCCGCGCCGTTTTCGCCCGCGCGGTGTTCGGCTTCGTGCAGGATGTCGGCCAGCGCGGCGAGGTTCAGCGAGAATCGCTCTGCATCGTCTGACAGGCGCAGGCTTTCTTCTAACAGCCGTTCAACCCCCCCGGCACTGACCGCGCGCAGACCCGAAGTCTGGACCATCCGCGCGATCAGCCGGGCGAATAACAATGCGCTGGCCGCAGAGCGTGGCATGCGGTCATCGAAATCGGCCTCGAGCTTGAACAGGCGCGAGAAATCGGGATCAAGCGCGACCAGCAGGTAGTAAAGCATCCGGTCGCCCACCAGGACGACCCTCAGCCGCAGTGGGATCGGGTCGGGTTCCAGCGTTTCGGTCGAGATCAGGCTGAACCGTTCTCCGGCCGAGAATATCTTGATCTCGCCGGATTTGAGACTGCGTTTAAGTGCATCCCAGGCCAGAGGCTCGGTCAATACCTGCGCGGCATCGAGGATCAGGAAGCCCCCGTTGGCCCGGTGCAGCGCGCCGGCGCGGATCATGGTGAAATTGGTTACCAGCGCGCCATGTTCGGCCTGGTACTCGATCCGGCCGATCAGGTTGGCCAGCGTGGGCAGCGATTCCTCGACCACCGGCGCGCCCGCGGTCGCATCCTCGTGGCGCGAGACGATGACGTTGACGGCATAGCGGCTGAATTGCGGACGCTGGTAGTGCTTGGCGGTGGCCACCGGAAAGGCGCCCGCCTGCGGGCCGTCCTCGCGGATCAGGAACAGTTCGGCATTGTCGATGAGATCGTCGCGCATCGCCTGAAGGTGGCGCAGCGCGCCCTCGTGGTCGGCGAACTCTGCCAGTAATCCGGCCATCGCGCTTTCAACCCCGTCGCGGGCCATGGCGATGTTCATTTCTTCGACTTCGCGTCGCTGTGCCTTCATGCCCTTGGGAACCTCCTGGAGTATCGCCTCCAGTTGTTCGCGCACCTCGCCCACCGCCGCGTCCAGCGCGGCACGCGCCTCGTCCGAGAGCTTTTCATACTCATCGGGCGGCAGGATGTCGTCATCCTTGCGGGGCGCCACGCCAAAGCCCATGGGCGTGCGCACGATCGCCACACCCTTTTCGCGCGCGGTGTCGGCCAGCGCGCTCATCGCCGCCTCGTGGCGTTCCTCGTAGGTTTCCTCGATGGCGCGGCGCCGGGCCTGGTAATCCTCGGATTCAAAGATCGCGGGAATGTCGTTGGCCAGGTCGTTGATGACCTTGCGCACCCCGTCGCGCAGGGCATTGGCGCGGCCGGGGGGCAGGGCCAGGGCAACGGGGCGCCGGGGGTCGTCGAAATTGCCGACATAGGCCCAATCCTCGGGGGCGGGGCGGGTGACGGCAGTTTCGGCCAGCAACTTGTGCGTCGCGCTGTGCCGTCCGCTGCCGGGCGGGCCCAGCACGAACAGGTTGAACCCTTCATGCGGGGTGCTGGCGGCAAGCCGCATCGCCTCTAGCGCACGGTCCTGGCCTGGCCAGTCCTCCAGCGGGATCAGCGTATCGGTGCTCTCAAAGTCCAGCGCGAATGCCGCGCCCGGTCGCAATCGGGCGGGTTCGATCGGCTGGCCGGTGGCGATCTCGTCCATCCCGCGGGCCTCCTTCGGTGGTTCACCTTTTCAACGAACACCGGCATTGCCCGTGTTTCAAGCCCCGCCACGCGCGTTGCAGCACCGCCATACGGACCCCATATCCTAGCCGATCCTTGCAACAACGATGGACAGGGCAATGGGATACACGCGCACGGCGTTGTTGATGGCCGCGATGACGGGGCTGTTCATGGGGCTTGGCTATCTTCTGGCCGGCGCCGGGGGAGGCCTGATCGCGCTGATCCTTGCGGCGGGGATGAACCTTGCGGCCTGGTGGAACTCTGACAAGATGGTGCTCAGGATGCATAATGCCCGGCCCGTGACGCCGGGCGAGGCGGCGGGCCTGCACCAGATGGTGGCCGGGCTTGCGGCGCGCGCCGGTTTGCCGATGCCCGCGGTCTATGTCATCGACGAACCTCAGCCGAATGCCTTTGCCACCGGTCGTAACCCGCAAAACGCCGCGGTGGCGGTGACCACTGGACTCATGCGCAGCCTTGATCGCGACGAACTGGCCGGGGTGATCGCGCATGAACTTGCCCATATCCGCAACCACGACACCGCGATCATGACCGTGACCGCGACCTTTGCGGGGGCGATTTCCATGCTGGCCAATTTTGCGCTGTTCTTTGGTGGCCGGCGCGACGCGGGGCCGGGAATCGTGGGAAGCCTCGCGATGATGATCCTGGCGCCGATGGCGGCCGCGCTGGTGCAGATGGCCATCAGCCGCACCCGTGAATACGCCGCCGACAAGGCAGGGGCCGAGATTTGCGGCAACCCGCTGTGGCTGGCCTCGGCGCTGGAACGCATCCAGCAGGGGGCTGCCGGTATCGACAATGACGCGGCAGAGCGCAACCCGGCCACCGCGCATATGTTCATCGTAAACCCGCTGCATGCGCACAAGCGCGACAACCTCTTTGCCACGCATCCCGCGACCGCCAACCGGGTCGCCGCGCTGCGCCGGATGGCGGCACAAAACACCCCGGCCGTCGGCGCCGCGGGACGGTCGCGTCCGCAGGCCCCCTGGGGGCGCGCCCCAAAGGGTCGCGCGGGGCCGTGGGGCTGATCAGCCTTGAGTTTCGCGCCCTTCGGCCTCGGCGCGGGTGACACGGCGGATCAGCATCAAGTTGCGCACATAGACCAGCAGCCCGGTCGACTGGCCCAGGATGAACACCGCGTCCTTTCGGTAGATCGCATAGGTCAGCAGGATCGCACCGCCCAGGATCGACAAGTACCAGAACGCCACCGGCACGTAGGACCGGCCTGCGCGTTCCGAGGCGATCCATTGCACGATAAAGCGCGCGGCAAAGGTCAGTTGTGCGGCAAGGCCAAGCATGACCCACCAGAACTCGGTCCAGTTATCTATGGCGAGGAACGAAAACAGGGTCTCTTTCATGGGTCTTTCCGGGGCTGCGGGCCACGCTGTGCCCGCTATAGTGGGTCGCGGCACGCAAAGACAGCGCAAACCGGCCCCGCGGGTCGTGACGTGCTGGCAAAGCGGCGCGGGCGCGATATGAAACGGGGAACCGGCAAGAAGGAAGCAAGACGATGAAATTGATGCGCGTGGGGCCGCGGGGGATGGAACGGCCCGCAGTGATGGATGACCATGGGCAGATCCGCGATATCTCGGGCCATGTTCCCGATTTCGATGCGTTCTCCATGGTGCCCGAATCGCTGGATGCGGTGCGTGCGCTGAAACTTTCGTCGATGCCGGTGATTGCGCCCGGCACGCGCATCGGCCCCTGCCTTGCGGCGGTGCCGAATTTCTATTGCATCGGCCTGAACTATGCCCGTCATGCCGAAGAGGCCGGAATGGCAAAGCCGACAGAGCCAATCGTGTTTTCCAAGGCCACCACGGCGCTGGCCGGGCCCGATGACCCGGTCATTCTGCCGGCAGGCGCAGACAAGGCCGATTGGGAGGTCGAACTGGGCGTGGTGATCGGGCGCGCGGCCTTCCGCGTGTCCGAGGCCGAGGCGCTTTCCCATGTCGCGGGTTATTGCGTGGTCAATGACCTGTCAGAGCGCGCCTACCAGATGGATCGGGGCGGCCAGTGGATCAAGGGCAAGTCGTTGCCGGGTTTTGGCCCCGTCGGCCCCTGGATGGTTACCGCCGACGAAGTGGCCGATCCACAGGATTTGCGGCTGACGCTGGCGCTGAATGACGTGCAGGTGCAGGACAGCACGACCGCGGACATGATTTTCACGGTGGCGCAGATCGTCAGCCACCTCAGCCAGTTCATGCAGCTCGTGCCGGGCGACCTGATCGCGACCGGCACGCCGTCGGGCGTGGGCATGGGGATGAGGCCACAGCGCTTTCTTCGGCCCGGTGACGTGATGGAGCTTGGGATAGAGGGCCTGGGCCGCCAGCGGCAAGTGGTCCTGGCGGGGTGAAACTTGCACGGGCGTTGGGGCAATCCGTGTGGGGTCTCGCGATAGGTGCTTGGTGATCTGTGCGCCGCCCCCACCCGCACCGGGCGCGGGCAGGGCAAGGTGGCACGCCCGCCCGGATCGGGGGGGGGCGTGAAAGCGTTGCAAAGCCCCCGATCGCGGGCCTGAGTCGACCGCGTCAGGCGAAGGTCACTTCCCGTGTCAACGGCATCTCGCGCACCCTTTGACCGGTCGCGGCGAAGATCGCGTTGGCCAGCGCGGGGGCGGCGGGGGGCACCGTGGGCTCGCCGATGCCGCGCACGGTGTCGCCGGTTTCCAGGGCGCGCACCTTGATTTCGGGGCATTCGGTGATCCGCATCGCCGGGTAGGTGTCGAAATTTTCCTGTTCGGGGCGGCCATCGGCATAGGTCAGTTCTGCTCGCATGGCGTGCCCCAGCCCCCAGATCACGCCGCCCTGCATCTGGTTCTCGATATTCACAGGGTCCAGGACACGGCCCACATCGGCCGCGGCAAAGGCGCGGTCTATCCGCAGGCCGCGGGGCGTCTGGCTGACCTCAACGACCTCGGCGCAGGGGACGCCGAAGGACAGGCAGAAGGCCAGCCCGCGCCCGGCACCGGAGGGCAGGGGGCGGCCCCAGTTCGACATCTCGCCCACGGCCTCCAGCACCGCGCGCGAGGGGGCGTGCGTGCACAGCCGCAGCCGTTCCTCCAGCGGGTCGGCGCCCGCCGCGTAGATCAATTCGTCCAGCAGGCATTCGTGGAAGAACGCATTGCCCGAGGCTCCGACAGAGCGCCAGGAACTGACCGGCACGGTTTCGGGCGCGCGATAGCCGGTGACGCGGTAATGCGGAATCGCCAGCGGCTGGTCCCAGGCCCCGTTGACGATGCTGGTATCCGCGCCCATCGGGTTCAATCCCAACCGCCCCAGTTGCGAGGCGCTGACCGAGGGGCTGGAAATCGACAGGTCCAGCGCGGTTACACGCCCGTCCTCCACCCGGCCGCGCCCGCGCGCGATGGCGGCGGGACGGGGGAAATCGTGGGTCATGTCCTCTTCGCGGGTCCAGGTCAGTTTCACCGGCCGACCCGGCATGGCGCGCGCCAGTTCCACGGCCTGCGCGATATAGTCGTCCTCCAGCCGGCGGCCGAAACTGCCGCCCATCGGCAGTGCGCGCAGCACGATCCGGTCCTCGGGCAGGCCGGTCAGCCGCGCGGCGGTCTTGACCGCGAAACGCGGGATCTGGGTGGCGGCGCGGATTTCCAGGCCGCGGCTCGTCAACCATGCCAGCGCGGTCATCGGTTCCAGCGGCGCATGGGCAAGGAAGGGCACGCGGTATTCGGCACTGACATCGGCGCCGCGTTCAAGGGTCTTGTCCACCTCGCCATCATCGCGCAGGCGGCTGTCGCGGGCATCGTGGACAAAGGCCGCGGCGATGCTGTCGAACAGCCCGTCGGTCGTGGCGGGATAGGGCGACGGCGCCCAGTCAAAACGGATTGCCGCGGCCGCCTGCATCGCGCGCCATGTATTGTCGGCGATCACGCCCGCCCCGCCTGGAACCGGCACGATTTTCAATACGCCGCGCATCGCCTCGGCCGCGCCGGCATCGAACCCGTTCACCCCGCCGCCCCGGCGCGGATTGGTGCGCACCGTGGCATGGACCATGCCCGGCGCGGTCTCATCGATGCCAAAACGCGCCGTGCCCGTAGATTTCGCTGCGATGTCAAGCCGTTGCATCGGTTTGCCCAAAAGCCGCCAGTCGGCTGGATCTTTCGGCGTCACCTTTCGCGGGCGGGGCACGCGGCGGGCATGGGGGGCAAGTGTGGTATAGGGCAGGGCCGTGCCGTCCGGGGCGATCACCGCGCCTTCGCGGGTGGTCAATTGGTCCTCTGGCAGGCCCAGCCGGGCAGCCGCGGCACTTACCAGCATCTGGCGCGCGGCGGCGCCGGCCAGACGCAGCCGATCATAGGCATCGGGCACGGTGGACGATCCACCGGTGATCTGGAACCCCATCAGCTTGCCCATCGTCGCACCAAGGCCGCGCATGGCCTCGGCCCGCCACCGTGTATCGGTTGCGGCAAAGGGCATACCCTCGCCGATAATGGTTGCGTTGAAATAGGCCGGTGCGGGCGGACCTGGATCGGTGCGGATCTCGTCCCACGGCACGTCCAGTTCCTCGGCCAGCAGCGCGGCCTGGATCGAGGTCGCGCCCTGTCCCATCTCGGCCCGCGGGGTGATCAGCGTCACCCCCCCCGCGTCGATCAGGACATAGGCGGTCAGCGGGGTGATGCCGCGCGGCAATTCATCGGCTAGCGGAAAGGCATAGGGCTGGTTCAGAGAATACCACCCCACCGCAAAGCCGCCCGCCACCGTGACCGATCCCATCAGGAACGCGCGTCGTGCGATCATGGCCCCTTTTCCCATCGCTCAGCCCTCCTGCAACTTTCGCGCCGCCGCGCTGACCGCCGCGCGGATGCGCGGATAGGTGCCGCAGCGACACAGGTTGCCCCAGAAGGCATCATCGATCTGCCGGTCGTCGGGGGTGGGCGTTTCGGCCAAAAGCGCCGCGGCGGTCATGATCTGGCCCGACTGGCAATAGCCGCATTGCGCGACCTGGTGTTCGATCCAGGCGGCCTGCACCGGGTGGGGGGCCTGCGGCGTGCCCAGCCCCTCGATCGTGGTAACGGCGCCCGCGACATCGCCCACCGCGACCTGGCAGGACTGTACCGCGACCCCGTCCACATGCACCGTGCAGGCGCCGCATTGCGCGATGCCGCAGCCATATTTCGTGCCGGTCAGCCCCAGCACGTCGCGCAACACCCAAAGCAGGGGCATTTCCGGTTCGACGTCGATCTCGTGTTCGGTTCCGTTCACCGTCAGTTTCATCGCCAGTCCTTTCGGCCTTTGCCGCGAGTCGCCTGTTCATCCAGCCTAGGGCAGGATGATCACAAATCATCCCCCGGATGCCTTCAAATACGGCACTGCCGTCACGATCCGTCGTGAAATGCCAGCCCGCGCTTGCAGCCCCCTTGGTTTTCCGCACATATCCCGCAAGACATTACCGTTCCAGACATCCTGGAGGCTGCCCCGTGACTGACGTCGACCTGCGCACAAGTATCCTGCGTCACCTGACCTATTCGCTGGGCAGCGATGCCGACCATGCGACACAACATGACTGGCGCATCGCGCTGTCGCTGGCCGTGCGCGACCGGTTGATCGAGAACTGGCACGCCGCGTCCCGCGCGACGCGCGCGGTCGGGGCCAAGCGGGTCTATTACCTGTCGATGGAATTCCTGATCGGCCGCCTTCTGGAAGATGCGATCGTCAACCTGCGTCTGGAGGACGAGGCGCAGCAGGCGTTGACCGGCCTTGGCCTGGACCCGGTCGCGGTGATCCAGGACGAACCGGACGCGGCGCTGGGCAATGGCGGTCTGGGGCGGCTGGCGGCCTGTTTCATGGAATCGCTGTCCACGCTGGGCGTGCCGGCCTTCGGCTATGGTATCCGCTATGAACACGGCCTGTTCCGCCAGTCGTTTGAGGAAGGTCGCCAGATCGAGACCGCCGAAGACTGGCTGACGCAATACCACGCCTGGGAATTCGAGCGCCGCGACGTGCGTTTCAAGATGTGTTTCGGCGGCGAGGTGGTCGAGGAGGGCGGCAAGCCCGTCTGGCACGGCCAGGAGGCGGTGATGGCGCAGGCCTATGATACGCCCGTCATCGGCTGGCGGGGGCGCTGGGCCAATACCCTGCGGCTGTGGTCGGCGCAGCCACTGCATGGCTTTGACCTGGACCGGTTCAACCGCGGCGAATACGCGGCGGCGGCAGAGCCCGAGGCGCTGGCGCGGACGATTTCGCGGGTGCTGTACCCCGACGACACGACCGAGCAGGGCAAGGAGCTGCGGCTCAAGCAGGAATATTTCTTCACCGCGGCCAGCCTGCGCGACATCCTGCGCCGGTTCGAGGCCGAGGGCGGCGCGCTGACCGATCTGCCGAAACGCGCGGCGATCCAGTTGAACGATACCCACCCCGCGATTGCCGGGCCGGAACTGGTGCGCCTGTTGCATGACGAACGCGAGATGCCGCTGGATCAGGCCATCGCCACCGCGCGGGGCTGCCTGAGCTATACCAACCACACCCTGATGCCCGAGGCGCTGGAACGCTGGTCCGAGGATCTGATGACCAGCCTGCTGCCGCGCCACATGCAGCTGATCGAGCGGATCGACGCCGCCCACGCCGCCGAACAGCCCTCGCGCAGCGTCAGCCTGACCGGCGATGGCGAGGTGCGGATGGGCGAACTGGCCTTCGTCATGGCGCACAAGGTCAATGGGGTCTCGGCACTGCATACCGATCTGATGAAAAAGACGGTCTTTGCCGAGTTGCACCGCCTGCACCCGGACCGCATCGTGAACGAGACCAACGGCGTGACGCCGCGGCGCTGGCTCTTGTCGGCCAACCCGCGGCTGAGCGGTCTGATCACAAGGACCATCGGCGAAGGCTGGGTCGACGACCTGGAACAGCTGGAACGGCTGGAGCCCAGTCTGACCGATCCGGCCTTTCTGGACGCCTATGCCGCGGCCAAACGCGCCAACAAGGCCGATCTGGCGGACTGGCTGGCGGCCGAGCACGGGGTGCAGGTCGATCCCGACGCGATGTTCGATGTCCAGATCAAGCGCATCCACGAATACAAGCGCCAGCACCTGAACATCCTGGAGGCCATCGCGCTGTGGCGCGACATCAAGGCCAACCCGCAGGGCAACTGGGTGCCGCGGGTCAAGATCTTTGCCGGCAAGGCGGCGCCGGGATACTTCTTTGCCAAGGAGATCATCCGCCTGATCAACGATGTGGCCGCCGTGATCAATTCCGATCCCGAGACGAACCGGTATCTGAAGGTGATCTTCCTACCCAACTACAATGTCAGCCTGGCCGAGCGGTTGATCCCCGCCTCCGACCTGTCCGAGCAGATTTCCACCGCGGGCAAGGAGGCCTCTGGCACCGGCAACATGAAATTTGCCCTGAACGGCGCGCCGACCATCGGCACGCTGGATGGCGCGAATGTCGAGATCCGCGATCGCGTGGGGGCGCGCAACTTCTTCCTGTTCGGGATGACCGCGGATGAGGTCGAGGCCCGGCGCGCGGTACCCGAACATGCCGCGCAGGCCATCGCGGCCGATCCCAGGCTGTCCGGTGCCCTGATGGAGATTTCGCGCGGCACCTTTTCGCGGCGCGACAGGCACCGCTATCGCGGGGTCGTGGCGAATCTGTCGGGTGCGGATTACTTCCTGGTCTGCTCGGATTTCACCGCCTACTGGGATGCGCAGCGCCGGGCCGACGCGGCCTTTGCCGATGCGGATGCCTGGCGGCGGATGGCGGCCTGCAACACCGCGCGGTCGGGCTGGTTTTCGTCCGACCGCACGATCCGGGGTTACATGGCCGACATCTGGGACGTTGTGGCCGTCAGGTCCGGGCTTGACGAGGCTATGCAACCACCCGGCTCTTCCCTAGGCTAGGGGTATGAACCCGTCTCACGCCGCCCCGCATGACAGTCCTTTCCCCATGTCCGAGGCGGCGCACCGTCTTCAGACGGGAACGCATGACGATCCTTTCGCGGTGCTGGGGCCGCATTTCCATGGCGGGAGCCGGCATGTGGCCGTGTTTCATCCCGGTCTCGCCGGGCTAGAGGTGCTGGCACATGACGCCACCTACCCCCTAGCCCGCCACCCCGGTGCGCCCGACCTGTTTTCCGGCCCTGTGCCGGGGGAGGGGCCATATCGTTTGCGCGCCACCAATGGCGAGGGCCATGTCTGGGATTTCGATGATCCATACCGCTTCGGTCCTGTCATTGGCGAGATGGACGAATACCTGTTGGGCGAGGGCACGCATCACCGGCTGTGGCAGGTGCTGGGCGCCCATGTCCGCGAGCACGAGGGCGTGGCGGGCACCCATTTCGCCGTGTGGGCGCCGAATGCCCGGCGCGTCTCGGTCGTGGGGCCGTTCAACGGCTGGGACGGACGGCGCCACCCGATGCGGCGCCGGGGCGCGACGGGAGTTTGGGAGATCTTTCTGCCCGGCATCGGCGAGGGCGAGGTCTACAAGTACGAGATCCTGGGCGCGGACGGGGTGCTGCAACCGCTCAAGGCCGACCCGGTGGGCTTCGGGGCCGAACACCCGCCTGCCACCGCCAGCATGGTGCGCGACATCGCGGGCTATGGCTGGCACGATGGCGAATGGATGGCCGCGCGGGCGGCGCACAATGCCCGGACCGCGCCCATCTCGATCTACGAGGTGCACCTGGGATCGTGGCGGCGCCGGGTCGAGGACGGCAACCGCCCGCTTTCCTATCGCGAGGCCGCCGAGGAACTGGTGGATTACGTCCACGACATGGGGTTCACCCACATCGAGTTCCTGCCGATTTCCGAACATCCCTTCGACGGGTCCTGGGGCTATCAGCCGGTTGGGTTGTTCGCGCCCACCGTCCGCCACGGCCCCCCGCATGAATTCCGCGACCTGATCGACGCTGCCCATGCCAAGGGTCTGGGCGTGATCCTCGACTGGGTGCCCGCGCACTTTCCCTCTGACGCGCATGGGCTGGCCCGGTTCGATGGCACGGCACTGTACGAACACGCCGACCCGCGCGAGGGGTTCCACCGTGACTGGAACACCCTGATTTACAATTGCGGCCGGACCGAGGTCGCCAATTTCCTGTTCTCCAACGCGCTTTACTGGCTTGAGGAACACCATGTCGACGGGCTGCGGGTCGATGCCGTGGCGTCCATGCTCTACCGCGATTATTCCCGGCCCGAGGGAGAGTGGATACCCAACATCCATGGCGGGCGCGAAAACCTTGAGGCGATCTCGCTTTTGCAACGGATGAACACGCTGGTCTATGGCGAGGTGCCGGGCATCCTGACCGCGGCCGAGGAAAGCACGTCCTTTCCGGGTGTCTCGCAGCCGGTCGATGCCGGTGGGCTTGGCTTTGGTTACAAGTGGAACATGGGCTGGATGAACGACACGCTGGACTATTTTGCGCGCGAGCCGGTCCACCGCAAGTTTCACCATCACCAACTGACCTTTGGGCTGCTCTACGCCTTTTCGGAAAACTTCATCCTGCCGATCAGCCATGACGAGGTTGTCCACGGCAAAGGCAGCATGTTGTCCAGGATGCCCGGCGATGATTGGGAACAATTTGCCAACCTTCGCGCCTATTACGGGTTCATGTGGGGGCATCCCGGCAAGAAGCTGCTTTTCATGGGCCAGGAATTCGCGCAGCGCGGGGAGTGGGATTATCGCGGTCAGCTGGACTGGGGCGTGCTGGGGGCCGGGCGCCACGCGGGCATCCAGCGACTGGTGCGCGATCTGAATGCGCTGTACCGCGACACCCCCGCCCTGCATGCCAAGGATTGCGAGGGCGACGGGTTTCGCTGGATAGAGGCGGGGGCGGGCGATATCTGTGTCTATGCGTGGCTGCGCCAGGGGGGGGGCGACGATCCGCCGGTGGCCGTCATATGCAACCTTACGCCGGTTGAACGCAGGGATATACGCATCGGCCTGCCGTGGTCGGGGCATTGGTGCGAGGTGCTCAATACCGACTCTGCGGCCTATGGCGGGGGCGAGCGTGGCAATCTCGGTGGCGTCGGCGCAACAGATACGCCCAGTCATGGTTTTCCTGCCTCGGCTCTGCTGACCTTGCCGCCGCTCTCGGTGCTATTCCTGGTGCCAGAGGCGTGACCCTGAGGGAGGACTGTCCATGGAAACGCGCTATAGCAGGCTGTCCAGCCGAACGATGGCATTTGTGCTGGCCGGTGGCCGTGGCAGCCGCCTGAAAGAACTGACCGATCACCGGGCGAAACCGGCGGTCTATTTCGGTGGCAAGACGCGGATCATCGATTTCGCGCTGTCCAATGCGCTCAATTCCGGTATCCGCAAGATGGCGGTCGCCACCCAGTACAAGGCGCACAGCCTGATCCGCCATTGCCAGCGCGGCTGGAATTTTTTCCGCGCGGAACGCAACGAATACCTGGACATCCTGCCAGCCAGTCAGCGGGTGGCGGAAAACCAGTGGTATCTCGGCACGGCCGACGCGGTGACGCAGAATATCGATATCGTCGACAGCTACGGCGTGGACTACGTTTTGATCCTTGCGGGCGATCACGTCTACAAGATGGATTACGAGATCATGCTGCGCCAGCATGTCGCGAACAAGGCCGATGTCACCGTGGGCTGTCTGACCGTGCCCAGGGCGGATGCAGGCGCCTTTGGAGTGATGCAGGTCGACGAGAACGATCGCATTACCGACTTTGTCGAGAAACCCGCCGATCCGCCGGCGATGCCCGGCGATCCCGATCACTGTCTCGCGTCGATGGGGATTTATGTCTTCGACTGGAAATTCCTGCGCGAATTGTTGGTGCGCGATGCCGAAGATTCCGCGTCCAGCCACGATTTCGGCAAGGACCTGATCCCGCAAGTGGTCCGCCAGGGCCGCGCGATCGCCCACCGCTTTGCAGAGTCATGCGTCAAGGATCATCCTGACGCCCCGGTCTATTGGCGCGATGTCGGCACGGTGGATGCTTTCTGGAAGGCCAATATCGACCTGACCGATTTCACACCCGAGTTGAACCTGTGGGACCGCAACTGGCCGATCTGGACCTATTCCGAAAGCGTGCCGCCCGCGAAATTCATCCATGACGAAGAGGATCGGCGCGGTTCCGCAGTGTCGTCCATGGTGTCGGGGGGATGTATCATCTCGGGGACAGAGGTGCGCAACTCGTTGCTTTTCACGATGGTGAACACCAACTCCTACGCGGTTCTCGATCACGCGGTGGTGCTGCCCTATGCGACGGTCGGGCGTCATGCCCGGTTGAGAAACGTGGTGATCGACCGCGGCGTGGTAATCCCCCGCGGTCTTGTCGTGGGCGAAGACCCCGAGGAAGATGCGAAATGGTTCCGCGTCAGCGAAGGGGGGATCACGCTGATTACCCAGAACATGCTGGACCGGAGGGCAGGGTCGTGATCCGTGTTCTTTCCGTCGCATCCGAATGCGCCCCGCTGATCAAGACCGGGGGGCTGGCCGACGTGGTGGGCGCATTGCCTGCCGCGCTGGCCGGCGAGGGTGTCGAGATGCGGGTTCTGTTGCCCGGCTATCCGGCCGTTCTGGCGGCGGCGCGCGATTTCGACCGCGTCCTGGATGTGCCCGATCTCTTTGGCGGACCCGCGCGACTGTTGGCAGGCAAGGCGGTGGGGTTGTCACTTTTCGTGCTGGATGCGCCCCACCTTTATGACCGCGAGGGCGGCCCCTACCTGGATGCGGCCGGGCGGGACTGGGCCGATAACGATATGCGTTTTGCGGCGCTGTCATGGATGGGCGCGCGGATCGGGGCCGAGGGCGCAGAGGGTTGGCGCCCGGATGTCGTGCAGGCCCATGACTGGCAAGCGGGGCTGACGCCGCTTTACCTCAAGGCCGGCGGTTTCGAGTTGCCGACGGTGATGACGGTTCACAACATCGCCTTTCACGGGCTGATGCCGCCCGAACGGACCGAGCGGCTGGGCCTGCCTGGATGGGCGTTCCAGCCCGAGGGGATGGAATATTATGGCCAGGTCTCGGCGTTGAAGGCGGGGTTGGTCTATGCCTGGAAGGTCACGACCGTCAGCCCGACCTACGCGCGGGAGCTAAGAACGCCCGAGTTCGGCGAAGGGCTGGATGGTGTTATCCGGGCGCGCGGTGCGGATGTTCTTGGCGTGCTGAACGGGATTGACGAGGGGATCTGGAACCCCGCCACCGATCCCGATATTGCCCCCTATAAACAGCCGCGCGGCAAGTCTGCCGCCCGTCGCGCGCTGATCGCAGAGACCGGCCTGCCCGAGGGCGACGGGCCGCTTTGCGTCGTGGTCTCGCGGATGACCGGCCAAAAGGGTCTGGACCTTCTGCTTGAGGCGCTGCCGGGCCTTTTGGCCCGCGGCGGACGCCTGGCGCTTTTGGGGTCGGGCGAGCCCGCGCTGGAAGAGGCCTGGCGCGCGGCCGCCGACCGGTACGCGGGTGTGGCGGTTCGGATCGGCTATGACGAGGCGCTGGCCCACAGGCTGATCGCGGGGGGCGATGCGATCCTCGTGCCCTCGCGTTTCGAACCCTGCGGCCTGACACAGCTCTACGGGCTGCGCTATGGCACCGTGCCGGTGGTGGCACGCACCGGGGGGCTGGCGGACACCGTGATCGACGCCAATCCCGCCGCACTGGCGGCCGGCGTGGCCACGGGGATACAATTCACCCCGGTCACGGCGCAGGCCCTGGGCACCGCACTGGACAGGTTGTGCGACCTGTATGCGCAGCCCAAGGTTCTTGAACGGATTCAGCGCAACGGGATGCGCGCGCCTGTCGGCTGGGGGGCCTCGGCGGCGGCCTATGCGGCCCTTTATGCCGGGATGCTGGCCCAGACATGATCCTGCCGGTCAAGATGCAGGCCGGGCGCCCCGAACCGCTGGGCGCCCGGTTCGACGGCGAGGGCGTGAATTTCGCCGTCTTCTCGGAACATGCCAGCCGCATGATCCTGTGCCTGTTCGACAAGACGGGGCGCAGGGAGATCGCGAATTTCGACATGCCGGAACGGACGGACCATGTATGGCACGGCTATATTCCCGGCCTGCGTCCGGGACAGCATTACGGCTATCGCGCGCATGGTCCCTATCGCCCCGACGAGGGGCATCGGTTCAATCCGCACAAGCTGTTGATCGACCCTTACGCGCGGCGGATCAGCGGGCACCCGGCCTGGCACGACGCGCTGATGGGCTACGAGGTGGGTAACCCCCGCGCCGATCTGAGCTATGACAAGCGTGACAGCGCCCCCCATGCGCCTCGTTCCATCGTGGTTGCGCCCGGTTTCGACTGGGCGGGCGATGTCCCGCCGGGCACACCCTTGACCGATACCGTCATTTACGAGGCCCATGTAAAGGGCCTGACCTTCCGCCATCCGCGAGTGCCCGCGCCGGGCACGTTTCGGGCGCTGGCCTCTGATCCGATGCTGGACCATTACACCCGCCTTGGCATCACCGCGATCGAGCTTTTGCCGGTTCATGCCTTCCTCAACGATCGGTTCCTTGTCGAAAAGGGGCTGACGAATTACTGGGGATACCAGTCCATCGGGTTCTTTGCACCCGACCCGCGCTACATGGAAACCGGCGATATAGCAGAGTTCCAGCGGATGGTGGCGCGGTTGCACGCCGCCGGGATCGAGGTGATCCTCGACGTGGTCTACAACCATACCGGCGAGGGCAACGAGCTTGGCCCGACACTTTGTTTTCGCGGGCTCGACAACGCGTCCTATTACAGGCTCGCCGACGACCGGCGGCATTATGTCAACGATACCGGCACCGGCAACACTTTGAACACGAACCACCCGATGGTGCTGCGCATGGTGATGGATTCCCTGCGCTACTGGGTCGAGGTGATGCATGTGGACGGCTTTCGTTTTGACCTGGCTGCCACGCTGGGACGGATGCCGCACGGATTCGACCCGCGCGCGCCGTTCTTTCAGGCCATCCGGCAGGACCCGGTGCTGAACCGGGTCAAGTTGATTGCCGAGCCCTGGGATATCGGCCCCGGCGGCTATCAGCTTGGCGCCTTTCCCGCGCCGTTTTCGGAATGGAACGACAAGTTCCGCGACGGCGTGCGGCGATTCTGGCGCGGCGATCCGGGGCGCGCGCCGGACCTTGCGGGGCGCATCATGGGCTCGGCGCCGCAATTCGACCATTCCGGGCGGCCCGCGACCGCGTCGGTCAATTTCGTTACGGCCCATGACGGGTTTACCCTGGCCGATGTCGTCAGCTACCTGTCAAAGCACAACCTGGCCAATGGCGAGGAAGGGCGCGACGGGCATAACGCGAACTATTCCGACAATCTCGGGCATGAAGGCCCGACCGAAGATGAGATGATCCTTTCGGCGCGGGCGCGACGGCGGCGCAACATGATGGCGACGCTGATGCTGTCGCAAGGGGTGCCGATGATCCTGGCGGGCGATGAGCTGGGCCACGGCCAGCAGGGCAACAACAATGCCTATTGCCAGGATAACGCGACGTCCTGGATCGACTGGCAGGCGGTGGATGATGACTTTCTCGCCTTTACCGCCAGGGTGATCGCCCTGCGCAAGGCGCATCCGATCCTGCGCCAAAAGCTGTTCCTGCATTCGCGCGAACGCGCGCTCGACCGGATCGAGGACCTGTTCTGGCGTCGCGCCGACGGTGCCGCGATGCGACGGGCCGACTGGGAAGACCCCGAATTGCGGCTTTTGGCTGTCGAAATGCGCACCGCGTCTGGTACGCCGGAATATGCCACGCTGGAATACGCGATCTTCGCGGTGTTCAATGCCGGCGAGGCGGTTGCGGTCAGCGTGCCCGAGGCCCCCGGAAACCAGCGCTGGAGTTTGCGGTTGGATACCTCGCGCCCTGGTCTGGGCACCGCCCCGGTGACGGGCATTCTGGACATGCCCGCAGAGGCGGTCGTCGTTCTGGTGCTGGAGCCGGCGTCATGAGCGCGCTTGGGGCGCTGGCGCGCGCGGCGGGCGTTTTGCCAGTCTATCGTGATCTTGCGGGTGTGGCCCACCCAACCGGGCCAGAGACCGCCCGCGCGCTGTTATCGGCGATGGGGTTGGCGGCTGAAACCGAGGCCGAGGCCGCCGGAACGCTGGCCGCATGGCAGGCCGAAACGTCCGGGCGCGCCTTGCCAGCGTGGGCGGTGGCAGAGCCGGGCAACGCGCCCGATCTGCGCCCCGTCCGGGGCGGGGAGTGGCACCTGCAACTGGAGGATGGCACCCAGCACGAAGGCCGCGCCGGGGACCGCCTGGCTCTGCCGCCACTGCCTTTAGGCCTGCATCGGCTGATTTTCGACGGGCAGGAGACCACGCTTTTGGCTGCGCCTGCCGCACTGCCCCTGCCGCCGCGCGGCTGGGGGGTGATGCTGCCGCTTTACGGGTTGCGCGATGAGGCCCGCGGGGGGCTGGGCGATTATGCCGATCTGCATCTGGCCCTTGCCGGGATCGCGTCGCAGGGGGCGGGCTTTGTCGGGATCAATCCGATCCATGCCGGTTTCCCGGGCGATCCGACGGCGATCAGCCCCTATTCGCCCTCGTCGCGACGCCGTTTCAACGTGGCCCATATCGCCTGCCCGCAAGAGACTGCGCTGCCGGGTCGGGTGCTGGTCGATCATGCCCCTGCCATTGCTGCCCGGATGGCCTGTCTTCGGTCGGAATTCGCGCACCTTTCCCCAGATGATCATGCCGCGCTGGCGGTCTTTCGCCGTGCCGGTGGGGCAGAGCTTGAGCGCTTTGCCATTCACCAGGCGCTTTCACGGCATTTCGGCGAGTACTGGACTGGCTGGCCCGTCGAATTTCATGCAGTCGACGGCCCCGCCGTGGGCCGTTTTGCCGTCGAACATGCCGATGAGATCGCCTTTCATGCCTGGCTGCAATATCGTGCCGAGACGCAACTGGGCGCGATCCGGGACGTTGCGCGGACACAGGGGATGGCGCAGGGCCTCTATCTGGATCTGGCCGTGGGCACCCACCCGGCCGGGGCCGAGACCTGGGCCGATCCCGATCTTTTCGCGCGCGGGGTTTCGCTGGGGGCGCCGCCCGACCCCTTTGCGCCCCAGGGCCAAAGCTGGACGTTGGCGCCAATGATCCCGCACCGGCTGGCCGCGCGCGGGTTTGCGCCGCTGGCCGAGATCCTGCGCGCCCAACTGAAATTCGCCGGCGCGCTGCGGATCGATCATATCCTTGGGTTCGACCGTGCCTTTTGGGTCCCCAAAGGGGCGCCGGGGGCCTATGTCGCCATGCCCAGGGCTGCGATGCTGGCCGTCGCCCGGATCGAGGCCGCGCGGGCGGGTGCGGTCCTGGTGGGCGAGGATCTGGGCGTTGTGCCCGATGGGTTGCAGGCGGATCTGGCGGGGGCCGGTGTGCTTGGCTGTCGGCTTGCGATGTTCGATCATTCACCCGGCGCCTGGCCCGAGGCGGTCATGGCCAGTTTTGGCACCCATGACTTGCCCCCCTATTCCGGCTGGCGTGAGGGAATCGACATCGACTGGCACGAAAGGCTGGGCCACCTGACATCTGACGCGGCACGCGCGGCGCGGGCGCAGCGGCTGGACGATGCGCGGGATTTGGCCGCGCGCACCGGCGGGGCGGATGTGGACGCGCTGTACCGCCTGCTGGCCGCGTCACCCGCCCGCCTTGTGGCGGTGCAGATCGAGGATATCCTCGGGCGCGAGGCGCAGGCCAATCTGCCCGGTACGATAGACAGCCATCCCAACTGGCGCCGCCGGATCGGGCCGGCGCCCGGTGCGCTTGGGCAATGCGATGCCCTGGCCCGGACTGCCCGCGCAATGCAGGACAACGGACGATAGGAGCCCCCACATGGAAAAGCTGACCGTTCCAACCACGCCGATCGAGGGGCAAAAGCCCGGCACATCCGGTCTGCGCAAGAAAACGCGGGTCTTCATGCAGAGGCACTATCTTGAGAATTTCGTCCAGGCGATCTGGACAGCGATTGGCGGCGTGCAAGGCAAGACGCTGATCCTGGGCGGTGACGGGCGTTATTTCAACGATCGTGCTGCCCAGGTGATCCTGCGCATGGCGGCGGCGGGGGGCGCTGCGCGGGTAATCGTGGGGCAGGGGGCGATCCTTTCCACGCCCGCCGCGTCGAACCTGATCCGGCAACGCCAGACCGATGGCGGCATCATCCTGTCGGCCAGCCACAATCCCGGCGGGATCGACGCCGATTTCGGGATAAAGTTCAACATGCCCAACGGAGGCCCCGCACCCGAGGATGTGACGAACCGCATCTTCGAGGCGACAAGGACCATCACCGCCTACGATATCGTTGAATCGCGTGATGTCGACCTGTCCCGCACGGGCGAGACGCGGCTTGGCGACATGATCGTCGAGGTCGTGGACCCGGTTGCCGACTATGCGGCTCTGATGGAGCGTCTTTTCGATTTCGATGCCATCGCGCGGCTGATCGCAGGTGGGTTCACCCTGCGTTTCGATGCGATGCACGCGGTCACTGGCCCCTATGCCAAGGCGATCCTGGAGGACCGGCTGGGCGCCGCGCCGGGCAGCGTGATGAACGCGGTGCCGCAACCCGATTTCGGCGGCGGGCACCCGGACCCCAACCCGATCTGGGCGAAACCGCTGGTCGATCTGGTGATGGGACCCGACGCGCCGGATTTCGCCGCGGCCTCGGACGGGGATGGCGACCGCAACATGATCCTGGGGCGCGGGGTCTACGTGACACCGTCCGACAGCCTTGCGGTGTTGGCGGCCAATGCGCATCTGGCGCCGGGCTATGCGGACGGGCTGAAGGGGGTGGCGCGCTCGATGCCGACCTCGCGGGCGGTGGACCGCGTGGCGGCGGCGCGGGGGCTGGCGTGCTATGAAACGCCGACCGGGTGGAAATTCTTCGGCAACCTGCTTGATGCGGGGCGGGCAACGCTGTGCGGCGAGGAGAGCGCCGGGACCGGATCGGACCATGTGCGCGAGAAGGACGGGCTCTGGGCGGTGCTGCTGTGGCTGAACATCCTGGCGGCCAGCGGGCGTTCGGTCGCGGAGACGATGCAGGCGCATTGGCGGGAATTCGGGCGCAACTACTATTCGCGCCACGATTACGAGGCGCTGGACAAGACCGTGGCCGATGCGCTGATGGGCGATCTGCGCGGTTGCCTGGCCGTCCTGCCGGGGCAGAGCTTTGCCGGGCGGCGCGTGACCGAGGCCGACGAGTTCGCCTATGACGATCCGGTGGATGGCAGCCACAGCGCGGGGCAGGGTCTGCGCATCGGTTTCGAGGGCGGCGCGCGGGCGGTGTTCCGGCTGTCGGGCACGGGCACCGAGGGCGCGACCCTGCGCGTCTATCTTGAGGATTTCGTCGACGACCCGACCCGGCTGGACCTCGCGCCCGAAACGGCGCTGTCCGATATCGTGGCCGCGGCTGACGCTATCGCGGGTATCGGCGCGAAAACGGGACGCCTGGCGCCGGATGTGATCACCTGAAGACGGGGCTGTCCCGCCTCAATCTCACATCAGGGACTGGTAATAGGCGATGCCCTCGTTGATGTCGGGAAAGTAGCGCATCCTTCCACCCTCCAGGACGGCCGCCTCGGTACATAGCCGCTTGACCTGTGGCAAGGCGTGGCTGACCATGATCGCGCCGGCCGTTTCCAACCGGGCAAGGAACAGCTCGTCGCTTTTCTTCTTGAACGAGGCATCGCCCACGGCCGTGATTTCATCCACGAGGTAGGTGTCGAAAGGGATACCCATCGACACCCCGAAGGCCAGCCGCGAGCGCATTCCCGAGGAATAGGTGCGCACCGGCAGGCCGAAATGCTGGCCCAACTGGGCAAAATCCCGCACGAATGCAACCAGTTCGTCGGTGTCGACCCCATAGACGCGCGCGATAAAGCGTGTGTTTTGCAGCCCGGTCAGTTCGGGATGAAACGATCCGGCAAAGCCGACCGGCCAGGATACGGTGCCGTGGCGGATGACCTCGCCCGAATCGGGGTCCATCGCGCCCGAGATCATCTTGAGAAGGCTTGATTTTCCTGCCCCGTTGCGCCCGAGTACCGCGACCGCGGTCCGGGGCGGGAAAACCGCCGAGATCCGGTCGGCGACCACCTTGTGCCGGCCGTTCAGGACATAGGTCTTGGAAAGCTCGCGCAGTTCGATCATCGCCGGTCGCGCAAAGAATAGTAGATCAGGGCCCCGATCGCCCACGAGATCGCCAGCCCCGCGCCAAGGATCGCCAGCAAAACGATGCGGCGCGGATATTCCGGGGTCTCGGCCAGCGTGGGTGGTATATAGGAGGCAAGATAGCGCGACTTGCGTTGTGCCTCGGACAGGGCAAGGTCATAGGCGGTACGTGCCGAGATCGCGGCGCGTTCGGCGAATTCGAGATCGACCGACAAGGCCTCGTATTCCTCCAGCAGGCGGGAAAAGGCGTCATCCTTGCGTTCGCCGCTTTCGACGAACTGGTCGCGTTCGCGCTCGATCCGGTCGCGGATCACCTCGATCCGGCGTTCGATCTGGGCAAGGCGCGGATCGTTGGTGCTCGCGTTTTCAAGCAACAGGTCGCGTTCGATGATCGCTTCTGCCAATTGCGCCTGCAACGAGGTAATCAGACCCATCTGGCTCTGGATATCGGCGGTGGGATCGACGATCCGGCTTTGGTTGCGGAAACTCGTCAATGCCTGCCGGGCCTGTTTCATCCGGTCCTGCGCTCGGGCCAGTTCCTGTTCGGAATAGCGGAGCGTGTCGGCCTGGGCGATGGCCGACAGCTCGTTGATCATGCCGTTGCTTTCCTCGAAGATCGCGACAGCGATGGCATGGGCGCTTGCAGCGTCGAAGGCCAGCACCCGCACCTCGATCAAACCGCTGGAGCGGTCGTAGAATACCTTGACCATGCGCCGCCAATAGGCCGAAAGCGCCTCTATCCGCGTGTCTTCGCCGAGTGCGAAAACCGGATCGTTGTCACGGCGATAGATCCCGGCAAGGCCGAGCCTTTCGTCCACTGCGCGCACGATCTGCGGCGACTGGATGAATTCGTAAAGAATGTCGGTATCCGATGAGTTGGCGCTCGACAACTCGCTGATCCCGCCCAGAAGTTCGATCGCCGACCCGGTGTCGGCGGTACGCACCGCGAACCCCACGCGCGAGGCGTATTGATCATTGGCGATACTGAAAAGGTAATAGGCGGCCCCGATGAATGGCACGACCACCCAGGCGAGGAAGGTGATCATCAGGACGACATGGCGCAGTTTCAGTCGCGCGGGCCCGGCCGTGGGCATCGTCGTCCCCGACCCCCGGTGCGGCCCCGTGCCTGGCGGATTTCCCACAGGGCGCTCATTTGACGGGGTATCGGTTCCGTTCTTCTGGGGGATGTCGTTCAAAACACGTCTCGATCGCTGATGCTGGCGCCGGTTCGGGCGGTGATGGCCCGGACGGTCGCCCTGTCCGATGCCACAAATCGGTCGCAAGGCCAAGCGGCAAGCGCGCGGCGTGCGGTTTCGCGTGCCCGATGCGTGCCCAAGGGCGCAGGCCAGTTGCGGCGTGCCGGGTCTCGCGACGGGGCTTGATTCCATGACAGGCGGCCGTTATACGCGCCCGGTGGTCCGGCGGGCCGCAGTATATAACATCGAAAAATGCCGTGGTTGGTCCCATCCGCTTCGGGGGTCACATCCGGCGTCAGGAGAAGCGATATGAAACTTCACGAATTGCGCGACAACGAAGGCGCGGCGAAAAAGGCCAAGCGGGTCGGCCGTGGTCCCGGCTCTGGCAAGGGCAAGATGGCCGGCCGTGGTATCAAGGGTCAGAAGTCGCGTTCGGGCGTGGCCATCAACGGCTACGAGGGCGGGCAGATGCCGCTTTACCAGCGGCTTCCCAAGCGCGGCTTCAACAAGCCCAACCGCAAGAAATTCGCCGTGGTCAACCTTGGCCTGATCCAGAAATTCGTCGATGCTGGCAAGCTGGATGCAAAGGCACCGATCACCGAGGATGCGCTGGTGGCTTCGGGCCTTGTGCGCCGCAAGCTGGACGGGGTACGCGTCCTGGCCAAGGGCGAGTTTTCGGCCAAGCTTGACCTGGACGTGACCGGTGCTTCGAAATCGGCGATCGACATGGTCGAAAAGGCGGGCGGCACGCTCAAGATCGCACCCTCGGCGGCCGCGGCCGAATAAGGGATTGTTCGCGGGCCTCGTGCCGCTTACACCACCCCTAGTTTTCCCTTTGCGCCGCCGAGCCGGAAAACGGTCTCGGCGGCGTTGTCCTGAATAGAGGCTCAGCATGGCATCAGCAGCAGAGCAAATGGCTGCAAACATGAGCTGGGGGGCCTTCGGCAAGGCCACCGAGCTGCGTCAGCGGATTTTCTACGCCCTCGGGCTTCTGATCGTTTACCGGCTGGGCACTTATATTCCGGTACCCGGAATCGACGGTGCTGCGCTGCGCGATTTCATGGAGCAGGCCTCGGCCGGGCTGGGGGGCATCCTGTCGATGTTCACCGGCGGCGCGCTGGGCCGGATGGGTATCTTTGCCCTGGGTATCATGCCCTACATCTCGGCCTCGATCATCGTCCAGCTATTGGCGGCGATGGTGCCCCAGCTTGAGCAGCTCAAGAAAGAGGGCGAACAGGGGCGCAAGAAGATCAACCAGTATACCCGCTACGGCACAGTGTTCCTGGCGACTTTCCAGGCCTATGGACTGGCCGTCAGCCTGGAGGCCGGCGGCCTTGCATCCGATCCGGGCTGGTATTTCCGCGCCTCGACGGTGATTACCATCGTGGGTGGATGCATGTTCCTGATGTGGCTGGGCGAACAGATCACCGCGCGCGGTGTCGGAAACGGCATTTCGCTGATCATTTTCGTCGGCATCATCGCCGAGGTGCCCGCGGCACTGGCGCAGTTCCTCAGCCAGGGGCGGTCGGGCGCGGTGTCGCCCGCGGTGATCATCGGGGTGTTCGCGATGATCGTGGTCTTGATCGCCTTCGTGGTGTTCATGGAACGCGCCCTGCGCAAGATCCATATCCAGTACCCGCGCCGGCAAGTCGGCATGAAGGTTTACGATGGGGGATCGTCACACCTGCCGATCAAGGTTAACCCGGCGGGTGTCATTCCGGCGATTTTTGCTTCGTCGCTGCTGCTGTTGCCGACGACGATATCGACCTTCTCGCATAGTCAGTCAGGGCCGGTGATGTCGACGGTCATGGCCTATTTCGGGCCTGGTCAGCCGCTTTACCTGGCGTTCTTCACGATCATGATCGTGTTCTTTACCTATTTCTATACGGCCAACGTCGCCTTCAAGACCGAGGATGTGGCCGAGAACCTGAAGAACCAGAATGGTTTTGTGCCCGGCATCCGGCCGGGCAAGCGGACGCAGGAATATCTGGATTACGTTGTCAACCGTATCCTGGTGCTCGGCTCTGGCTATCTTGCGCTGGTTTGCCTGTTCCCGGAAATACTTCGTTCGCAGTTGAGCGTACCGTTCTATTTCGGTGGTACCTCGGTGCTCATCATCGTGTCGGTGACGATGGATACGATCCAGCAAATCCAGTCTCACCTGCTGGCGCACCAGTATGAGGGGCTGATCGAGAAATCCCAACTCGGCCGGAAACGCAAGACCAAGAGAAAAGGACCCGCGCGTCGATGAATATCATTCTTCTGGGCCCCCCGGGGGCTGGCAAGGGAACCCAGGCCCGCAAGCTTGTCGAAGAGCGTGGCATGGTGCAGTTATCGACCGGCGACATGCTGCGCGAGGCGCAGAAATCGGGCACTGAAATGGGCAAGCGCGTGGCCGAGGTGATGGCGCGGGGCGAGTTGGTGACCGACGAGATCGTCATCGGGCTGATCGAGGAAAAGCTGGACGCGGGCGATGCGGGTGGCTTCATCTTTGACGGGTTCCCGCGCACGTTGGCCCAGGCCGATGCGCTGGGGGCCCTTCTGGATCGTCACGGCGCCAGGCTGGACGCGGTTATAGAGATGCGGGTCGATGACGAGGCGCTGGTCAGCCGGATCACCGCGCGTTCGACCTGCGCGGGCTGTGGCGAGGTCTATAACGACATCACCCGGCCGATCCCCGCGGATGGCAAGTGCGTCAAGTGCGGTGGAACCGAGTTCAAGCGCCGCGCCGACGACAACGAGGACAGCCTGCGCCAGAGGTTGATGGAATATTACAAGAAGACTTCGCCGTTGATCGGTTATTACTATGCCAAGGGCCAGCTTTCGGGTGTGGACGGGCTGGCCGAGATCGACGATGTCGCGGGTGCCATCAACGCGGTGCTTGACAAGGCGTGATGTGCCTTGACGCCGGGCAAGAATCGCCCTAGGCACAGCGTCTCGACAGAGACCCGACCTTTTGCCGCAGGCCGCAGGCCAATCGCCGGCAGAGGCAAAGCGGCCCGAAGGCAGGATGCTTTCGGGCCTCAGTTGTGAAAAAAGGTTCCGGAACTACGGAATCGCAACAAAAAGGAACATACGTTTGGCACGTATCGCTGGCGTCAACATCCCGACCGGGAAACGCGTCCCCATCGCCCTGACCTACATTCACGGTATCGGCCCGGCCGCCGCCGGCTCGATCTGCGAGGCCGTCGGCATCGATGCGACCCGTCGCGTCAATGAGCTGTCGGATGCCGAGGTTCTGGCCATCCGCGAACATATCGACGCGAATTTCACCGTCGAGGGCGACCTGCGCCGCGAGGTGCAGATGAACATCAAGCGTCTCATGGATCTCGGTTGTTACCGGGGCCTGCGGCATCGCCGCAACCTGCCGGTGCGCGGCCAGCGCACCCATACCAACGCCCGCACCCGCAAGGGCCCGGCGAAACCCATCGCCGGCAAGAAGAAGTAAGGGAGGGCAGGACCAATGGCACGTGACAAGACCCGTATCCGCCGCAAGGAACGCAAGAACATCGCCGCAGGTGTGGCGCATGTGAATTCGTCCTTCAACAACACCAAGATCCTGATTTCCGACGTTCAGGGCAACGCGATCGCGTGGTCCTCTGCGGGCACCATGGGGTTCAAGGGTTCGCGCAAGTCGACGCCCTATGCCGCGCAGATGGCCGCCGAGGACGCTGGCCGCAAGGCGCAGGAACATGGCGTCAAGACCCTTGAGGTCGAGGTGCAGGGGCCCGGTTCGGGCCGCGAATCCGCGCTTCGCGCCCTGGCTGCCGTAGGCTTCAACATCACGTCCATCCGTGACGTGACGCCGATCGCGCATAACGGCTGCCGTCCGCCGAAACGCCGCCGGGTCTGACCGGGATTCTTGGCTCGGGCCGTGAACGTGTCGCGGCCCGAGTCCGTCGTATTTTCCCTCGGGCGTCTGCCGCTATGGACATGGGCGGCGGGCAGGAATTGAGGAGACAGGCATGATCCACAAGAATTGGCAGGAATTGATCAAGCCGACCCAGCTTGAGATCAAGCCGGGCAACGATCCCGCGCGCCAGGCCACCGTCATCGCCGAACCGCTTGAACGGGGTTTCGGTCTGACCCTGGGCAACGCGTTGCGCCGCGTTCTGATGAGCTCTTTGCAGGGTGCCGCGATCACCAGTGTCCAGATCGACAACGTTCTGCACGAGTTTTCGTCCATCGCCGGAGTCCGCGAAGACGTGACCGACGTGGTGCTCAACCTCAAGGGCGTTGCCCTCAGGATGGAGGTCGAGGGGCCCAAGCGGCTGTCGATCCAGGCCAAGGGTCCGTCGGTCGTGACCGCCGGCGATATCTCGGAAACGGCCGGTATCGAGGTTTTGAACCGTGATCACGTGATCTGTCACCTCGACGACGGTGCGGATCTGTTCATGGAACTGACCGTCAACTCCGGCAAGGGCTATGTCGCTGCCGACAAGAACCGCCCCGAGGATGCGCCGATCGGGCTGATGCCGATCGACGCGATCTTTTCGCCGGTCAAACGCGTGGCCTACGACGTTCAGCCCACCCGTGAGGGCCAGGTTCTTGACTATGACAAGCTGACGCTGAAGATTGAGACCGATGGCTCTGTCACTCCCGAGGACGCGGTGGCCTTTGCCGCGCGCATCCTTCAGGACCAGTTGTCGATCTTCGTCAACTTCGACGAGCCCGAGGCCGCTGGCCGCGAGGCAGAGGATGACGGGCTGGAGTTCAACCCGCTCCTTCTCAAGAAGGTTGATGAGCTCGAACTGTCGGTGCGTTCTGCCAACTGCCTCAAGAACGATAATATCGTCTATATCGGCGACCTTATCCAGAAGACCGAGGCCGAGATGCTGCGCACGCCGAACTTCGGCCGCAAGTCGCTGAACGAGATCAAGGAAGTGCTGTCCGGCATGGGCCTGCACCTCGGCATGGATGTCGAGGAATGGCCGCCGGAAAATATCGAGGACCTGGCCAAGAAATTCGAGGACCAGTTCTGAGATTCGGTGGGTTCCCATCCTGCCCATCTGGCGCAGGGTGGGGGTTTCCATCGCCACAACACCGGGCACCCGCCCCAAGGAGAGCCGGTGACACGCATCGCCGGCCAGACAAAGCAAAATCGCCCGTAGAGGGCAAAGAAGGAGAAAACACATGCGTCACGCCCGCGGCTATCGCCGCCTGAACCGCACGCACGAGCACCGCAAGGCGCTGTTTGCCAACATGGCCGGCTCGCTGATCGAGCATGAGCAGATCAAGACCACGCTGCCCAAGGCCAAGGAACTCAAGCGAATTGCTGACAAGCTCATCACGCTGGGCAAACGCGGCGACCTGCATGCCCGTCGACAGGCTGCCGCCCAGCTCAAGCAGGATGTCCTGGTTGCCAAGCTGTTCGAGGTTCTTGGCCCCCGTTATGCCGAACGGCAGGGTGGCTATACCCGCGTTCTCAAGGCCGGGTTCCGCTATGGTGACATGGCGCCGATGGCCATCGTCGAATTCGTGGACCGTGATCCCGAAGCCAAGGGCGCGGCCGACCGCGCGCGCCTTGCCGCCGAAGAGGCTGCCGAGGATTGATCACGGCCACCGCTGGATGGAAAGGGGCTCCGCCAGGAATGGCGGGGCCCCTTCTTGTTCCCGGCACGGGGACGAGGGCGTGCTCGCCTTTCATGGCCCAAATCGCGCCTGATGCAATTTTAGGTTGACGAAAACACTGCTCAACGGTCTAAAAAAACCATGTTTGAAAAATCTGTCTTCGATCGCGAACTCAAGACTTTGGAGGCACTGGCCCCGATGGGCTACAATATCGGCCTTCATATCCGGTTCACCTCACCGTTGATGACTTTTCAAAGCTACAGCCCAGAATGGCTGACGCATTACACCGAAAACGGTTACGTCCTTCGCGATCCCATGGTCGCGTGGGGCTTTTCAACCACCGGCGCGACCCGGTGGAGCAACAAAGACATTCCCGACCCGTTCGGCATCCTCGCGGAAGCTGAACGATTCGGGTTGAGGTTCGGCGTGACGATCTCCTGGGGGGAGATTTCCTCCAGAACCATTGCAAGTGTGGCACGAGCAGATCGGGAATTCGAGGATGCAGAGATCAACAGGATCCAGGCCCTCGTTCGTCGGCTTCATGACATGACCGAGCCACCGCAAGAGCTGACCAAGGCTCAGATCGAGGCGCTGAAGTGCATTGCGGATGGCGACCGGCATGCGGCCGCGGCCTGCAAGCTGGGGATTTCGGAAAGTGCGCTCAAGGCTCGCCTGACATCTGCCCGTCAGCGTCTCATGGCGCGCACCACTGCCGAAGCGATTCAGCGCGCAAAGGATTACGGACTGCTCTGAAGAGCAAACGCCTTCCGCAAGGTTTTTTACCCACCACCAACCCTGCAGGAGGCTCAAATGCAGACCACTACCCTTTCTTTCGAAAATCTTCACAACCATGGCGAGTTATTCGCGAACATGTTGCGCGCAAGGCGCGAACTTTTCATCGAGCGTAACAAGTGGAAACTGCCAGAGGCGCTGGGCATGGAGTACGATCAGTACGACACGCCGGCCAGCCGCTGGGTCGTCGTTCATGACGAATTGGGCGAGGTTCTGGCCGGCAACCGCCTGACGCCCACCACCGCGCGTTGCGGCATCTATACCTACATGATCCGCGATGCGCAGCTTGGCTTGCTGGACACCATACCTTCCAACCTGCTTTATGCCGAGGCACCGGTGGCGGAAACCGTCTGGGAAAGCTCGCGCTTGTTCGTCAGCCAGAAGGTACCGCTCATGCAGCGTCGTCCGATCTATTTCAACCTTGTGCAGGAACTGGCCAAGGCCGCGCGCAGCTTGGGCGCGACCCAATGCCTGACATTGCTGAATGCCAATTGGCACCTGTGGAACAAGAGGGTTGGCATCGACATGACGGCCATGGGCCCGGTGATGGAAATCGACGGCATCAACAACCAGGTGGTGTCGATGAACTTTGCGTCGAACCTGCACTGAGTGCCACGGCCCCCGCCTTTCGGGGCGGGGGCATTTCGCACCGTTGACGCACGATCGGCCGCTTTCCATATCTGGGCAGCGTCCCGGAAAGGAACCGTCGATGACCCGTCTTGCCGTGATCCTTTGCCTTTGCCTGCTGGGCCCGCCCGCCGGCGCAGAGCCGCGCGTGCCCGCCAGCCAGGCCGAGATCGGTCTCAGCTTTGCGCCCGTGGTGCGCATGGCCGCCCCGGCCGTGGTCAATATCTATGCCCGCCGGATCGTTGCCGACCGGGTAAGCCCATTTGCCGCGGACCCTTTTTTCTCGGAGTTGTTCCGCGATTTCGGGCGGGTTCAGCCGCGTGTGCAAAATTCCCTGGGCTCGGGCGTGATCGTGTCGCCTGATGGGTTGGTCGTGTCGAATTACCATGTCGTCGGCCAGGCAACCGAGATCCGCGTGGTTCTGAATGATCGACGCGAATATGACGCCGAGGTTCTTTTGGGTGACGAAGAGGCGGATCTTGCCGTCCTGCGCCTCAAAGACGCGCGCGACTTGCCCGCGCTAAGTTTTCGCGAGTCCGATATGGTCGAGGTCGGCGACCTGGTGCTGGCCATCGGCAACCCTTTCGGCATCGGCCAGACGGTCAGTTCCGGTATCGTGTCGGGGCTGGCACGGTCGGGCCTGTCTATCGGTGGCGGGCGGGGATTGTTCATCCAGACCGATGCGGCGATCAATCCGGGCAATTCGGGCGGCGCGCTGGTAGACATGGCCGGAAAGCTGGTTGGGATCAACACCGCGATCCTGTCGCGTTCGGGCGGGTCGAACGGCATTGGTTTTGCAATCCCGGCGAACCTGGTTGCCCGTTTCGTCGAACAGGCCGAGGCCGGGCATGACCGGTTCCAGCGACCATGGGCTGGGGTGTCGGGCCAGCCCGTCGATGCCGCGCTGGCAGATGCGCTGGGCATGGGACGGCCGCGCGGCCTGGTTCTGACTGCGGTTCATCCCCAAAGTCCCTTTGCCAAGGCCGGGCTGGATGTCGGCGACGTGGTGCTGGATCTGGACGGAACGCCGGTCAACACCCCGCAAGAGATGCTTTTCCGCCTGGCGGCCGAGGGGACCGGCGGCGTGTTGCCTCTGACCTATCTGCGCGGCGGCCGGGACCGTACCGTGCGCCTGGCCCTGGTCGCGCCCCCCGAAATCCCTGCCCGCGATCCAGTAACGATCGGGCGCCGCTGGGTTCTCGCGGGGCTCAGTGCGATCAACATCAACCCTGCCGTGGTGCAGGATTACGATCTGCCTGCGAACAGCGCGGGTGTCCTGGTTGCCGATCCGGGTAGCGTGGGTGCGCGTGTCGGACTGAGGGCCGGGGATATCCTGTTGCGGATCAATGATCGAGAGATTGACGATACCGGCGATGTCGAACGGGCGGCGACAGTTCAGAGCCCAAACTGGCAGATCGAATACCTGCGCGGTGGACGGCGTGGCGTGCTGCGCTTCCGTGTCTAGGCCGGCTGGGATAGGGTTGGCCCATGGCTGACCTTTTCGATCAGAGCAATGGTTCCAATGTTCCGTCGGGCCACCGACCGCTGGCCGACCGCTTGCGGCCCAAACGCCTGGCCGATGTCATCGGGCAGGATCATATCCTTGGCCGCGATGCGCCGCTGGGCGTGATGCTGGCCTCGGGGACGTTGTCCTCGGTGATCTTCTGGGGGCCGCCGGGCGTCGGCAAGACCACCATCGCGCGGCTTTTGGCCGACGAGACCGACCTGCATTTCGTTCAGATCAGCGCGATCTTTACCGGGGTGGCGGACCTGAAAAAGGTGTTCGAGGCCGCGAGGATGCGCCAAGCCAACGGTCAGGGGACGCTTTTGTTCGTGGATGAAATCCACCGCTTCAACAAGGCCCAGCAGGATGGATTCTTGCCGCATATGGAGGATGGCACGATCCTGTTGGTCGGTGCGACCACCGAGAACCCCAGTTTCGAGCTGAACGCCGCGCTGATGTCGCGCGCACAGGTGCTGGTACTCGAACGACTGGATCTTGCGCATCTGGAGCTTCTGGCACAACGGGCCGAACACGAACTGGGCCATGCGCTGCCGCTGACCGGTCCGGCGCGCGATAGCCTTTTGGAAATGGCCGATGGCGATGGCCGGGCGCTGTTGAACCTGGTCGAGCAGGTCGCGGCATGGACGGTCGAGGGGGCGTTGTCGCCCACCGACCTGGCGCGCCGCCTGCAACGGCGCGCCGCGCAATACGACAAGTCGGGCGAGGCGCACTATAATCTTATCTCGGCGCTGCATAAATCCGTGCGGGGGTCCGACCCGGACGCCGCGCTCTACTGGTTCTCCCGGATGCTGGAAGGGGGCGAAGACCCCCGCTTTCTGGCCCGCCGGATCACCCGCATGGCGATCGAGGATATCGGCCTGGCAGACCCGCAGGCACAAACAGTATGCCTTGATGCCTGGGCTGTCTATGAACGGCTGGGCAGTCCAGAGGGCGAGTTGGCGCTGGCGCAGGCCGTTCTTTATCTTGCTCTGGCGCCGAAATCGAACGCGGGTTACGCCGCCTACAAGAATGCTCGTGCTGCGGCCCGGCGCAGCGGGTCAGAGCCGCCGCCGAAACACATCCTGAACGCGCCGACGCAGATGATGAAGGATCAGGGCTACGGCGTGGGCTATGAATACGATCACGATACCGAGGCTGGTTTTTCCGGGCAGGACTATTTCCCCGAGGCGATGAAACGGGGCGTTTATTACATCCCGGTCGAACGCGGATTCGAGCGCGAACTCAAGAGGCGGCTGGACTATTTCACCAAACTGCGCGCAAAGCGGCAGGATGGTTGACACCCGAAGCCCGAGGCGACACAGCACGGACAATGACATTTCCAAGGATCACCCAGGCGAGCAGCGTGCGGGCGGCGGGGCGTCACCCGGCGACCTATCTCAATGGTTCCGCCGCGGTGGGCTTGATGCCGGTTTTATGGGGGCAAATAACGTGAGTGGCGTGCAAACCTTGACGGTCGAGGCGGGCGAAGGCGATCAACGACTCGACCGCTGGTTCCGTCGCCGGTTCCCCCATATCCCGCAGGGCCGGATCGAAAAGATGTGCCGCAAGGGTGAAATCCGAGTCGATGGCGGGCGGGTCAAAACCGCAACCCGGTTGCAAGAGGGGCAAAGCGTCCGAATCCCTCCCCTGCCCGCGAGCGCGGCGCCCCTGCACGACCGTCCCCGCGTTTCAGAGGCCGACGCGGCGATGATCCGCGAATGCGTGCTTTATCGCGACGACCACATCATCGCGCTGAACAAGCCGCCGGGCCTGCCTGTGCAAGGCGGTAGCGGCCAGGCGCGTCATGTCGATGGGCTGGCCGAGGCGCTGTGCTTCGACCTCGACGAAAAGCCCCGGCTGGTTCACCGGCTGGACAAGGATACCTCTGGTGTCTTGCTGCTGGCGCGCACGCGGGCGGTGGCGAATGCGCTTACCGCCGCGTTTCGCGCGCGCGAAACGCGCAAGATCTACTGGGCCGCCGTGGCGGGCACGCCCAGCCCCGCGATGGGGACGATTCGCTTCGGGCTGGTCAAGGCGCCGGGCCATGGCGCTGGCGGCGAGGGCGAAAAGATGCGCTGCGTGCATCCCGGCGCCGTGGATACGACGCCGGGGGCAAAACGGGCGGTAACCGATTACGCGGTGCTGTCCTCACTGGGGCGGCGGGTCAGTTGGTGCGCGCTTGTGCCCGTTACCGGGCGCACCCACCAGTTGCGCGCGCATATGGCCGAGATCGGTCACCCCGTCGTGGGCGATGGGAAATACGGTGGTTCGGGTCAGGAAAACCTGGGCGAGGGCTGGGGCGCGCAGCTGGGCGGTGAGATCAGCCGCAAGCTGCACCTGCATGCCCGTCACCTTGTGCTGGCCCATCCGGTCACGGGCGCGACCTTGCGCCTGACCGCGCCCCTGCCGCCGCATATGCAGCGCACATGGGACATGCTGGGCTGGAATGCGGCCGATGTGCCCGCCGACCCGTTCGAGGACCTGGAATGACCGACCTCAAGCTGGCGGTGTTCGATATCGATGGCACCCTTGTCGACAGCCAGGACATGATCGTGCGCGCAATGACACATGCGTTCGAGGCGCTGGCCCTGCCGGTACCCGCGCGGCCCGAGATCTTGTCGATCATCGGGTTGTCGCTGCCGCAGGCGATGGCGCGCCTGGCCCCTGCGCTGGTTCCTGACCGGCTGGATGATGCCGTGACAGCCTATCGCGACTCGTTCTTTGCGATGCGCAGCACTGACGGGGCGGCGGCGGCGCTGTTTCCAGGGGCGCGCGCGGCGCTGGATGCGTTGCATATGCGTGACGAGGTTTTGCTGGGGGTGGCCACGGGAAAGGCCCGGCGTGGGCTCGTCCACATGGTCGAGACGCACGGGCTGGAGGGATATTTCCAGACGACGCATACCGCCGACGAACATCCCTCCAAGCCCCATCCCGCGATGCTGGAGGCTGCGCTGGCCGAGACCGGGGTCGCGCCGGGCCGCGCGGTGATGATCGGCGACACGAGTTTCGATATCGAGATGGGCCGGGCCGCGGGCTATCGCACCATCGGGGTGGCCTGGGGCTATCACCCGGTGTCAGCGTTGCACGCCGCCGGTGTGGATCGCGTGATCGACGATTTCGCCGCGCTTGGCCCTGCGCTTGCGGAATTTTGGGAGGGTTAGACATGGTCGAATGGGCGCCCAAACGTTTTTGGAAGACGACGGAGGTGGTCGGCACCGAGGGCGGTTTCACCGTTCATCTGGACGGGCGGCCGGTCAAGACGCCGGCCAAGGCAGCCTTCGTGGTGCCGACCCGCGCCATGGCCGAGGCCGCCGCCACCGAATGGGATGCACAAGGCGATCTCATAAACCCGTTGACCATGCCGGTGACCCGCTCGGTCAATGCGGCGCTTGACAAGGTGGCCACTCAAAAGGCCGAGGTCGTGGCCTTGATCGCGGCCTATGGTGAAAGCGATCTGCTGTGTCACCGTGCCGATACGCCCGCGGAACTGGCCGCGCGTCAGGCGCAGGCCTGGGACCCGCTATTGGATTGGGCGGGAACGGCGCTGGACGCGCGGCTGAACGTGATCTGCGGTGTTTTGCCCTGTCCTCAGCCGGATGCGACCCTTGCCGCCCTGCGCGCACAGGTGTCGGGACAGGACATATTTTGCCTTACGGCGCTGTACGATCTTGTGGGGTTGTCCGGGTCCTTGGTTATCGGGCTTGCTGCGATCCATGCCGTCGCCCCGATCGAGCGGCTTTGGGAAATTTCGCGGATCGACGAGACTTGGCAGGAAGAACAATGGGGTGTCGATACCGAGGCCGCCGAGGCCGCCGGACTGAAACGGCGCGATTTCCTGCATGCGAGACGTTTTTACGATCTTGCGCGGATATCCGCCTGATGCCCGAGGGGTGGGCCGGATTGCCTAAAATCTAGACATTTTGTTTCCCACATCCGACGATCTGACTTCCGACGTCCATCGGGGCAGTGCAGCCTTGACGGATTGGCGGGATTTTGCCCAAACTTGCGGCATCGATCGGGGCGTTGCCTGTCTCTCGCGTCGTCCCATGCCCTGACGGGCAGGAGATAATTAAAACCGTCCGCACGGGCGGAGCATCAGGAAGAGGTAAATATGAAAAAATCGGTAATTCTCGGCGCGCTGACTGTTGCCGGTCTGCTTGCTGGCGCGGCGGGCGCCGCGACGCTGGACGATGTCAAGGCCCGTGGCAAGTTGAACTGCGGGATCAATACCGGTCTTGTCGGATTCGCCGCGCCCGATGCCAACGGCGAATGGAGCGGTTTTGACGTTGCCTATTGCCGGGCGCTGGCCGGGGCTGTTCTGGGCGATCCGAGCGCGATCGAGTTCGTCTCGCTGACCGGCAAGACGCGCTTTACCGCGCTGGCCTCGGGCGAGATCGACGCGCTGTCGCGCAACACCACCTGGACCCTGACCCGTGATGTTGACCTCAAGTTCACCTTTGTCGGCGTGAACTACTATGACGGTCAAGGGTTCATGGTTCCCAAGGCGCTGGGCGTGACCTCGGCCAAGGAACTTGATGGCGCGACGGTCTGCATCCAGACCGGTACCACGACAGAGTTGAACCTCGCGGATTTCTTCCGCACCAACAATATCAGCTATGAGCCGGTTCCGATCGAGACCAATGCCGAGGCGCAGCAGCAGTTCCTTGCCGGTGCCTGCGATGTCTACACGACCGACGCCTCTGGCCTGGCCGCGACCCGCGCCACGTTCGAGAATCCGGGCGATTACGCGATTCTGCCCGAAATCATCTCGAAAGAGCCCCTGGGCCCGCTGGTCCGGCACGGTGACGATGGGTGGGCCGATATCGCCCGTTGGACGCTGAACGCGCTGATTGCCGCCGAAGAACTTGGCGTCACCTCGGCCAATATCGATGAGATGGCGGCTGCGCCCACCTCCAACCCCGAGATCAACCGCCTGCTCGGCACCGAGGGCAACATGGGTGAAATGCTGGGCCTGCCGGCGGATTGGGCCGTCAAGGCGATCAAGGCCGGTGGCAATTATGGCGAGATTTTCGAGAAATATATCGGCGAGACCACTCCGGTCGGCCTGGCGCGCGGCTTGAATGCGCAGTGGACCAACGGCGGCCTGATGTACGCCCCGCCGTTCCGCTAAGACAACGGCAAGGGCGCGAAGCACCGCTTCGCGCCCTTGTTGTTTCGAACGCCCGAGACAAAGCAATTCGCGCGGAACCGGATGCGCCGCCACGGGCGGACGCAGGACGTTTCTTTTATTCGACCGCCGGTCCGACAGCCACGGGGGAGAACCCTGATGTCGACGATTTCCAATTCGCCGAAAGCTGAGTTTCGGCTGAGCATGCTGATATATGATACGCGCTACCGATCGATGACGATCCAGGTGGTCGCATTGATGGCCTTCATGTTGATGGCCGCGTGGATCATAAATAATACCGCGCAAAACCTTGCCGATCTGGGCAAACCGATCCAGTTCGGATTTCTCACCGAATCCGCACAATACGATATCAACCAGAGCCTGATCGAGTACGACAATCAGGACAGCCACCTGCGCGCCTCGGTCGTGGGGCTGTTGAACACATTGCTGGTCGCGGTGCTGGGCTGTGCGCTGGCAACGGTGCTGGGTGTATTGATCGGGGTGTTGCGGCTATCCACGAACTGGCTGGTGGCACGCATCATGACCGTCTATGTCGAGATGTTCCGCAACGTTCCGGTTTTGTTGTGGATCGTCTTTGTCATGGCGATCCTGATCGAAAGCCTGCCACAACCGCGGGCCTTTCGAGGGGAAAATCCCGAAGCCTCGATGCTGTTCGGCGACAGCGTGGCGCTAACCAACCGGGGCTTTTACATCCCAGAGCCGCTGTTCAGTCGCCCGCTGGGCGATTTGTCGGTCCTTGGTGCGTTCAACGTCAGTCTTGAATTCCTGGTCATCGTCGCCGTGCTGGTGGTGTCGTTCTTCGTTTCGGGGGTGATCCGCAAACGCGCGGATCGTATCCAGAATGAAACGGGCATCCGCCCGACCACTTGGTACCTGCGGCTGGTCGTCATCGTTCTGCCGGTGCTGGCGGTGCTGATCGCACTGGGTTTCCACGTGGGCAAGCCCGAGTTGAAAGGGTTCAATTTCCAGGGCGGTATTCACATGCGGACGTCGCTGATCGCATTGTGGCTGGCGCTAAGCTTCTACACTGCGGCCTTTATCGCCGAAATCGTGCGTGGCGGTATCCTGGCGATTTCAAGGGGTCAGAGCGAGGCCGCCGCGGCATTGGGCCTGCGCCCCAAGCGCATCATGTCACTGGTGATCTTGCCACAGGCGATGCGCGTCATCATCCCGCCGCTGATTTCGCAATATCTGAACCTGACCAAGAACTCGTCCCTGGCGATCGCGGTGGGCTATATGGACATCACCGGAACACTGGGGGGGATCACGATGAACCAGACCGGGCGCGAACTCGAATGCGTTCTGCTCTTGATGCTGGTTTACCTGACGATATCGTTGATCATCTCGCTGGTGATGAACTGGTACAACGACCGCGTCAAACTGGTGGAGAGGTAAGATGAGCAACCTGTCTTACGTCCGCACCGAAATGCTGGGTGAACAATCGCCACCGGGCACGGCCATAGGCATCGTCGGCTGGTTGAGGGCAAACCTGTTTTCCAACTGGCTGAACACGATCCTGACGCTGGTTTCGCTGGTTTTCATCTACCAGGTCTTCGCGGCCATTTTGCCATGGTTGATCCATTCAAGCTGGACGGCCAATTCGTTGCAGGAATGCCGCGCACAGGTCGATGCCGCTTATGGGATGGCGGCAGAGGGCGGTTGCTGGGCCGTCATCCGCGAGCGTTACCTCCAGCTTGTCTTTGGTTTTTACCCTTCGGAACTTTACTGGCGACCGATCCTCGCCTTTGGGCTGACGCTTGTCGCGCTGGCGCCGATCCTCTTTACCGCGTTGCCGCGCAAGATGCTGTGGCTTTCGCCTTTTGCGCCCTTCGTCGTGCCCTGGCTGTTATGGGGCGGGACGGTGTGGGTGCCGCTTCTGGTGGTTGCGGGCCTTGGGCTGGCTTACGTCGTTACGCGCGTCCTTTCCAGCCATGTCTCGGGCTTGCTGGCGGTTCCGGTCGCTGCTCTGGTGGCGATCTTGTGGTGGCTTTATGCCGTGATGCCGGTCAATGACGCGGTCACGGCGATGATCGCCAATCAACGCATCCCCGATGTCAGCGCCGACATGCGCGACAAGGTCGAGATCTTGCCCGGCGAGATCGCCGCGCTTGATGCGCAGATCGCGGCCCTGGGCCAGACGGTTGGCAGGGCAGAGGCCGAAAAGGATGCCTTGGTGTCGGCCCTTGAAGCGGCTGAAACCGAGGCGGCACGCACCGCCGTGTTGTCCGCGATCCATGAGTTGCGCGGCCCACGAGACGCGCTTGCCGCGCTGGAAAAGCAACGGCTGGTGCGCAACGAGGAACTGAGCCGCGCGCGCACCCTGCTCGCGGGGCTGGAGGCATTGCCCGAGAACCGGACCACTCGCGAGACGTTGCTTGCGCAGCTTGCCAACGCGACCGGGGCCGCGCGCGGCGATCTTGAGGCGCGGCTCGCCACGGTCGACAATCGCATCGCCTCGGTGGTCAAGGAGGTCGGGCGTGTCGGTCTGATCCCGGTGGAAAGCCGCAGGTTCGGCGGTTTCATGCTGTCGATCACCATCGGGTTGGTCGCGATCACCGCGTCATTGCCGATCGGGGTCATGCTGGCGCTGGGGCGACAGTCCGACCTTCTTATCCTGCGCGCGATTTGCGTCGGCTTCATCGAGTTCATCCGCGGCGTGCCGCTGATCACGCTCTTGTTCGTGGCCTCGGTACTGCTGAACTATTTCCTGCCGCCGGGCACCAGTTTCGATATCATCTTGCGGGTGATGATCATGGTGACGCTTTTTGCCTCGGCCTACATGGCCGAGGTAATACGGGGCGGGCTGGCCGCGCTGCCCAAGGGCCAGTACGAGGCGGCAGATGCGCTTGGCCTCGATTACTGGAAGGCGCAGCGACTGATCATCATGCCGCAGGCGCTGAAGATCTCGATCCCCGGTATCGTGTCCACCTTTATCGGGGTGTTCAAGGACACCACGCTGGTCTCGATCATCGGGCTGCTCGATCCGCTGGGGCTGTCCAACGCGATCCGCGCCAACACCGCCTGGAACGGCATCGTTTGGGAGCTCTATGGCTTTATCGCGCTGATGTTCTTCGTCTTCTGTTTCTCCATGTCCCGCTATTCGATGTACCTGGAGCGTAAGCTCCGGACCGGGCACCGCTGAGGAGGCTATCGTCATGTCCGAACTTGCAACAGAACGCGCGATCGACCGGTCTAAAATGTCGGTCTCGGAAAATGTCGCGATCCAGATTACCAACATGAACAAGTGGTATGGCGCGTTCCACGTGCTGCGCGATATCAACCTGACGATCTACGAAGGCGAGCGGATCGTGGTCTGCGGCCCCTCGGGTTCGGGGAAATCCACCCTGATCCGCTGCATCAACCGGCTGGAGGAACACCAGGCAGGACAGATCGTGGTGGACGGGATCGAGTTGACGAGCGATCTGAAGAACATCGACAAGATCCGCTCGGAGGTGGGCATGGTGTTCCAGCACTTCAACCTGTTCCCGCATCTGACCATCCTTGAAAACTGCACGCTGGCCCCGATCTGGGTGCGCAAGGTGCCGCGCAAGGAGGCCGAGGAAACCGCCATGCATTTCCTCGAAAAGGTCAAGATCCCTGAACAGGCGCTGAAGTATCCCGGCCAGTTGTCAGGCGGTCAGCAGCAGCGGGTGGCGATCGCGCGCTCGCTGTGCATGAAGCCCAAGATCATGCTCTTCGACGAACCGACCTCTGCGCTGGACCCCGAGATGATCAAGGAGGTGCTCGACACCATGATCGAACTGGCCGAGGAAGGCATGACGATGATCTGCGTCACCCACGAGATGGGCTTTGCCCGGCAGGTGGCGAACCGGGTGATCTTCATGGACCAGGGCCAGATCGTCGAACAGAACGAGCCTGAACCGTTCTTCAACAACCCGCAATCGGAGCGCACAAAGCTGTTTCTCAGCCAGATCCTGGGGCATTGAACCCGTGCCATCGGCGGCGGGGCAGGGGCGTCGGTCGCGGCGCCCCTTGTCGTTTTTGTTCCTTCTGAAATGTCGTCTTTCCCACCACTGGTCCGATTTCGCCTGCCGGGGGCGCGTGGCATGGTCCGTGCTTTTTCCGGGATGGAGACGTGCAACCGGTTCGAACCCATCCCGCCGCCCCGGCCGGGCGGCCAGACAAGGACAGACGCGATATGGCAATTGTGACCTTCACCTCCCCCATGATGCACAAGGACAAGGCGGTCTACGCCGTGGCGGGCGATACCAAGACCATCCTGGCTCTTGCCGAGGACAACAGGATCCCGATTCCCTTTGAATGCCGCGATGGCAATTGCGGCTCGTGCCTGATCGAGGTGAGCTATGACAACCCCGAGAAGAAAAAGGCGATCATGTTGACCGACAAGGAAAAGACGACGCTGAAGGAGTTGGGCAAGATCACCGCCGAAGAGATCGAGAATGCCGAGGTCAAGGACATGCCGCCGCGCTATCGGCTGGCCTGCCAGTTCATCGCCCGCGACGAGGATGTCACGATCACCTTTACCGGCACGCCTGGCGGGTCTGACTGAAGGACGAATTTCCTGCGAAAATTCGGTGTCCGGCCGCGGGTGCGGCCGGACGATCGGGTATTTGGACCAAGAAGAAGCGGCGTCAGCCCTCGAGGTCTTTCGGGGTGATGAAGTCGATGACGGTGCCGGTGCCGAATGCGACCATGCTCCAGTCATCGGTGTCGAAATCGGCAATCAGCGTGGCGCAGGTCGGGTATCGGGCGAAGCGGGGGCTGTCGGGCGGTTTGCGCAAGAGCCGCGCGGCGAAATCCGCGATACCGGGATTGTGCCCCAGCATCAGCACGGGGCTGACAGCACAACCGTTCAGGGTCTCGAGCATCCGCTCGGCACCGGCATGGTAGAGGCCCGGATCGCGCCGCATCACCGTCCCCTCGCCCAGGAGCGGCGCCATGCGTTCCCAGGTTTCCAGTGTCCGCCGCGCAGTCGAACTGACAACCTCTGCCGGGCGGTAGCCGCGCGTGGCCAGCCAGGTTCCGATTCGGGGCGCGGCGTCGCGACCGCGGGGGTTGAGAACGCGATCATGGTCGTCCTGGAGGGGATCGTCCCAGCCGGACTTTGCATGGCGGACGAGGATCAGACGCAGGGTCATTGCGGGGCTCTGCGGGATTGGGCGCCAGTATATCCTGTCACAGCTCGTCTCCGCTGCCTAGGTCCGTGGGGTGCGGATCAGGGAGCCCGCCCCGTGATCCGTGAAAAGTTCCAGCAGGCAGGCATTGGGCGCGCGCCCGTCCAGGATCACCACCGCGCGCACCCCACCTTCAATGGCCGAAAGCGCCGTTTCGGTCTTGGGGATCATGCCGCCCGCGATAACGCCCTGTTCGGTAAGGGTGCGGATATGATCCGGAGTCAGTTCGGTCACGACCTCGCCGCCCGCATCCTTGACGCCCGCGACATCCGTCAGAAGAAGCAACCGGTCGGCCTTGAGCGCAGCGGCGATGGCGCCCGCGGCGGTATCGCCGTTGACGTTGAATGTTTCGCCCTTGCCGCCGGCGCCCAGGGGGGCGACGACCGGGATCATCCCGGCCTCGAACAGCTGGCGCAGGACGGCGGGGTTGACCTCGGTCGGCGTGCCGACAAAACCCAGATCGGGATTGGTCTGCACGCAGGTCATCAGCCCGGCATCCTTGCCCGACAGCCCCACCGCGCGCCCGCCCTGGTCGTTGATCGCCTGCACGATGCGCTTGTTCACGCGGCCCGACAGCACCATTTCCACCACCTCGACGGTGGCGGCATCGGTCACCCTCTTGCCGTTCACGAAATGCGATTGGACCCCAAGGCGCGCCAGCATCTCGTTGATCATCGGACCGCCGCCATGGACGATCACCGGGTTTACCCCCACTTGGCGCATCAGCACCACGTCGCGGGCAAAGCTTTCCATTTCCGCGTCGTCGCCCATGGCGTGGCCGCCAAACTTGATCACGACGATGGCGCCGGTATAGCGCTGAAGATAGGGAAGCGCCTCGGACAGGGTCCGGGCCGTGGCGATCCAGTCGCGGTTCATGGCGGTCTGCTTTTTCATCCGGTCTGTCCGTTTTCTGACAGCCGGTGTTATCCCCTGCGGACGCCTGTGCCAAGAGTGATTGTCTTTTCCACGGGTCCGCATAGGGTGCGCTCGAAAGGAGGTCGCGTGATGGAGAGCAAGATTCTGCTGCTGACGGGGGCGAGCCGGGGTATCGGGCATGCGACGGTCAAACGGTTCTCGGCCGAGGGGTGGCGTGTGCTGACCTGTTCGCGCCGTCCCTTCGATCCGCGCTGTCCCTGGCCCGGGGGCGCGGAGGATCACATCCAGATCGACCTGTCCGACCCGGCCGCGACGCTGAAGGGGATAGAGGTCGTTCGCGGCAAGCTGAAGGCGGGCAAGCTGCATGCGCTGGTCAACAACGCCGCGATCTTGCCCCGCGACGAAGAGGGCGCGCGGTTGAGCGCACTTGAGACCGACATGCGCAGTTGGGGGCAGGTGTTCAACGTGAATTTCTTTGCCTCGATCGTCCTGGCGCGCGGGTTGCAGGATGAATTGGTGGCGGCCGGTGGTGCGATCGTCAACGTCACCTCGATCGCGGGAAGTCGTGTTCATCCGGTGGCGGGTGCGGCCTATGCCACCTCGAAGGCGGCCCTTGCCGCGCTGACCCGCGAGATGGCGCATGATTTCGGCCCGCTGGGGGTTCGCGTGAACGCCATCGCCCCCGGCGAGGTCGAGGGTATCCCGCCCGGGCCAGAGACCGACCGCATCGTCGCGGAATTGCCGCTGGGCCGCCTGGCCCGGACCGAAGAGGTGGCCAACGTGATCCATTTCCTCTGTTCGGACGAGGCCAGTTACGTCACCGGCGCCGAGATCGAGGTCAATGGCGGACAACATGTCTGAGGGTCAGTCGATCCCGGCGATGATCGTGCGCAGCGTGGCGATTCCCTCGCCCTTTTCCGACGAGGTCAGGACCAGTTCGGGATAGGCGGCGGGGTGTGCGGCAAGTTTCTCGCGCACTTGTTTCAGAACGCGCTCGCGGTCCTTGTCCTTGATCTTGTCGGCCTTGGTCAGAACCACCTGGAAACTGACCGCCGCCGTGTCGAGAAGCGCCATGATATCCTCGTCCACCGGCTTGATGCCGTGGCGCGCATCGATCAGAACGAAGGCCCGGCGCAACGTGGCTCGCCCGGCCAGATAGGTCCGCAACAGGCGCTGCCATTTCTCGACCACCGCGACGGGGGCTTCTGCATAGCCATAGCCGGGCAGATCCACCATGTAATGGCCGTCGCCGAGGGTGAAATAGTTGATCTCTTGCGTCCGGCCCGGCGTGTTCGATGCCCGGGCCAGCCCCTTGCGGTTTGTCAGCGCATTGATAAGCGACGACTTGCCCACGTTGGACCGGCCGGCAAAGCAGATCTCGGGCCGGTCATCGGGGGGTAAACCCTCCATGGCGACCACGCCCTTGAGGAAATCGACAGGCCCGGCGAACAGCTTTCTTCCTCGCTCCGCGGCCAGCGCGTCGGGGGGAGAGGCAAGGGGAAAGGGCAGGGTGTTCACGACGACTCCAGCATGAGGGGCAGGGCGGCGTGCGCCTTTCGGGTCAGTATCCGAAAGCCGCCCGGTGCCATGCCTACCCGACAGGTTCCGATGGCGCACGTCGGTTGCGCGCAATGGCCCGCGATGGATGGGTGCCGTGGCACTGCCGGGCGTGCCGTCATTTCCGGTCGGCCCCGGCCTTGCGGCGATTGAACCCCGCCTTGATGTTGCCGAACACGTCCGGCTTGTAACCATGGCTGCGCATGATCGCGTATTGCTGGACAAAGGTGATCACGTTGTTCGCGATCCAGTACAGCACCAAGCCGCTTGCGAACCCGCCCAGCATGAACATGAATACCCATGGGAGCCAGGCAAAGACCATCGCCTGGGTCGGGTCCGTCGGGGTCGGGTTCAGCTTTTGCTGCAACCACATCGATATCCCCAGCAAGAGCGGGAACACACCGATGAAGATCAAGGCCAGGAACGACCCGGGAACCGGCGCAGCCCATGGCAGCAGGCCAAACAGGTTGAACAGTGAGGACGGGTCCGGTGCCGAGAGATCCTTGATCCAGCCAATCCAAGGCGCGTGGCGCAATTCGATCGTTACAAAGATGACCTTGTAGAGGGAGAAAAAGACCGGGATCTGCACCAAGAGCGGCAAACAGCCCGCTGCCGGATTTACCTGCTCTTTCTTGTAGAGTGCCATCATCTCTTGCTGAAGCTTCTGGCGGTCGTCACCGCAGCGCTCCTTGAGTTCTTCCATCTTGGGCTGAAGCTCTTTCATCTTGGCCATGGAACTGTAGGACTTGTAGGCCAAGGGCAGCAGCAGCGCCTTGATGATCAGCGTCAGACCAATGATCGACCAGCCCATCGAACCGGGTATGCCGAGATTGGCAAAGGCCCCGTTCAGCCAGTGGAGCAGCCAGAAAATCGGCTTGGTGAAGAAAAAGAACCACCCCCAGTCGATGGAATCGATAAACCGGAATATGCCTTCTTCACGCTCGTAATTGCGGATCGTTTCCCATTCCTTGGCACCGGCAAACAACATGCTTCGCGTGCTGGCCTGCGCGCCGGGGGCGACCGTGACGAGCGGCATGCGCGACTCGACCTGGTAGATATTCGCGCTTTCGACGAATTTCGTGACGCTGGTGAAACGCTGGCCCGGTGCAGGAATCAGCGTGGTCATCCAGTACTTGTCGGTAAAGCCGATCCAGCCGTTTTCTTCTACCGGCGCGATCTCGGCCAGGGCGGCCTCGCGATCGACATAGTCAAGCTTGCGCAAGCCCTTGTAATCGATTTCCGACAATTCCTTGTCGGTCTGGCGCACGACGCCCTCGTGCAAGATGAAAAACCGGCTGGTCTCGGGTTCGCCGTGGCGCGCAACGATGCCATAGGGGGCAAGGCGCACGGTCTCGCCGGTCGCGTTATCGACGCTCTGCTCGATGGTGAAAAGGTAATTCTCGTCCACCCGAATGGTACGGCGGAAGGTCAGACCATCGCCATTCGTCCAGACTAGGGTGACGGGGCTGTCCACGTCCAGTCGCTCGCCGCGTTCGACCGCCCAGACCGTGTTTGCACCCGGTACATCCTCATAGGCGAGCTGGCCCGCCGGCGCCCATCCGTAAAGCGCGTAATAAGGTTGCGCGCTGCCGACCGGAGACAGCAGATTGACGAGGTCTGAACCGGTTTCGATGGTCTCGCGGTAATCCTTCAGCGCCAGTTCGTCGATCCGCCCCCCCAAAAGCGAGATCGAGCCGGTCAGCCGCGGCGTGTCGATCACCAGTCGGGGCGCCCTCGCGCCCGGCGCGGTGGTCTCGCCAGGCGACGCCCCGGTGCGCGCGGCAGGCGGCGCCGGCGCCACACCCGGAACAGCGGCAACCTGAGGTTCCGCGCTGTCGATCTGGGCCACGGTCTCGATGGCGGGCTCCTGTTCGGGGGGCGGGAACAGCAGGAACCAGCCCAGGATCACCAGGAAGCTGAGCGCGGTTGCGAGGATGAGATTCTTGTTCTGATCGTCCATGACGGGCCGCCAGCCTTTGCCTGAGGAAGGTCGGGTTGGTTCAACAGAACGCGGCCCGCGAGGTCAAGCTGTTTTCCCGACGCATGGGGCTTACGCCCTCCCTTGCCTGCATTGCGCGCGCCTGGCGCCCTCCGTGCCGGGGGTATTTGAGCCAAGAAGAAGGTCCATGGCCTTTCTTCTTGGAAAAAATACCCATCATCCTGACGGGACGACCGGAGAAACATCAGGGGCTTGTCTGATCGTTCTCCACCGGTGGCGTGCCGCGCGAAAGCCCCGCGAAATCGAAGAGCTTGGGGTCGAGCAGGTGGCTGGGGCGCGCGTTCATCAGGGCGCGGAACATCTTTTGCCGGCGTCCGGGGTGGTTGGCCTCCCACTGGTCGAGCAATGCCTTGACCTGCATGCGCTGCAACCCGTCCTGGCTGCCGCACAGGTTGCAGGGGATGACTGGGTAGTTCATTGCGCGGGCGAAGCGGGCGCAATCGGCCTCGGCCACATGGGCCAGCGGGCGGTAGACGAAAAGATCGCCCTCCTCGTTCACGAGCTTCGGCGGCATGGTGGCCAGCCGGCTGCCGTGGAAGAGGTTCATGAAGAAGGTTTCGAGGATGTCGTCGCGGTGATGGCCCAACACCACCGCCGAACAGCCCTCTTCGCGCGCGATGCGGTACAGGTTGCCGCGCCGCAGCCGTGAGCAGAGCGCGCAATAGGTGCGGCCCTGGGGCACCTTGTCCATCACGATGGAATAGGTGTCCTGGTACTCGATCCGGTGCGGCACGCCCCTGCGGGTCAGGAACTCGGGAAGGACGGTTGCGGGGAAACCCGGCTGGCCCTGGTCGAGGTTGCAGGCCAGCAGGTCGACGGGCAAGAGACCGCGCCATTTCAGCTCGTGCAGCGCGGCGAGCAGGGTGAAGCTGTCTTTGCCACCCGACAGGCAGACCAGCCAGCGCGCGCCGCGTTCGATCATGCCGTAGTGCTCGATCGCCTCGCGGGTCTGGCGCACTATCCGCTTGCGCAGCTTCTTGAACTCGGTGGAGGATGGCGCGCCTTCGAAGATCGGGTGGATGTCGTCGGTATTGTCGAACATCAGCGCTTGTCCTTGGGATCGGGTACCGGGTCGTAGCCGCAGCCGCCCCAGGGGTTGCAGCGCGCGATGCGTCTGGCCGCCATCCAGCCGCCCCGGATCGCGCCATGTTTTTCCAGCGCCTCCAGCGCATAGGCGGAGCAGGTGGGCTGATAGCGGCAGTTGAACCCGATCCAGGGGCTCAACACCAGCCTGTAGGCGCGGATCGGCAGGGCCAAAAGGCGGGCGAGCGGGGTCATGTGCTGTTTCCGTGGACCTTGGCGAGGGCGCGGCGCAGGTCATCCTGCATCCGGGCGAGGTCACGCGTTGCGGTGGTGTCGCGGCGGCCGATCAGCACATAGTCCCAGCCCGGCCGCCCGTGGATCGGGAGCACGGCACGCGCGACTTCGCGCAAGCGTCGCTTGGCGCGGTTGCGCGCGACCGCATTGCCGACCTTTTTCGAACAGGTGAACCCGACGCGGATACCGATGGCCTCGTCCGGGGCACGCTGGCGGGCCTGCAGCATGAACGCTGGCATTCCCTGCCGCCGGGCATGGGCCGCGCGAAGGAAATCGCTGCGCTTTCGCAGTATCTGCACAGAATACATCGCCGGTACGACAGGTGCGGTGTCCGGCCTGTCGGATACCTCACCTGCGCCCGGCGATGTCATGATCGCAAACGCTGGCGCTGGAGTTACGCGCTCAGCTTGGCCCGGCCGCGGGCGCGGCGGGCGTTCAGGATCTTGCGGCCGGCCTTGGTGGCCATGCGCGCGCGGAAACCGTGGCGCCGCTTGCGGACCAGGTTCGAGGGTTGAAAGGTGCGTTTCATCGCGCTTCGCTCCGTCAGATCAGGCCTGACCCTTGTGCGGATTCGACGGCCCCATTGTGTTCGAAGCCCGCTTACTAGGGGCTTGGCAGGGCGAAGTCAATTCGTCAGCGGTGCTTTTCTTGAATCGCGCCTGCGACTGGAGCGGAGGGCCAGCGCGAAACGTCGGCGCGGCAGGCGTGGCGGGAGGTCATGTCTCAATTTCCGATGAACCCGGCGTGAGTGCCCTTTCCAAAGGGCCTGCGGGCTGCATCTTATGGCGAAAGCGCGCAGGCCGAGAGGCGAGGGGGCGATGGACGATACGCGGCGACATGACGGGAGCGGGATCTGGCAGCGGTTGCCACTGATCGTGATCCTTGCCGTTGCGCTGTTCGGGACGATCATGCTGCGCGAGCGGTTATCTTTCGAGGCGCTGGCCGAGAATCGCGCGATACTCTTGGCGTTTCGGGATGCCAATTACGGGGGGGCGGTGCTGGGATTCGTGCTGGCCTATGTCGTGATCGTGGCGTTTTCGCTCCCGGGGGCGATGGTGGCCACGCTGACCGGGGGGTTCCTGTTCGGGGTGTTCCCCGGGGTTCTTTACAACGTCACGGCGGCGAGCCTTGGCGCGGTGGTGATCTTTCTTGCTGCGCGCTGGGGGCTGGGAGCGCGGCTATCCGCTCGCATCGATGCAGGCGAGGGGCGTATCAGGCGCCTCAGGGAGGGGCTGCGCGCGAATGAATTATCCGTGCTTTTCGTGATCCGGCTGGTGCCCGTGGTGCCGTTCTTCGTCGCCAACCTTTTGCCCGCGCTGGTTGGCGTGTCGCTGGGACGATTCGCGTTCACCACCTTTTTCGGGATCATGCCGGGCGCGCTTGTCTACACGTGGGTGGGGGCAGGGCTTGGCGAGGTTCTTGCCCGCGGCGCGCGGCCTGACCTGGGCCTCATCTTCGAGCCGCGGATCCTGGGGCCTTTGCTGGCGTTGGCCGCGCTTGCGGCGCTGCCGATCCTGGTCAGGGCGATCCGGCAGGAGAGGTAGACGATGGCGATTGTCAAAACCGATCTTTGTATCATCGGCGCGGGTTCGGGCGGGCTGTCGCTGGCTGCGGGGGCGGTTCAGATGGGCGCGCGGGTGGTGCTGGTCGAGGGCCACAAGATGGGCGGCGACTGTCTGAACCATGGCTGCGTGCCGTCAAAGGCGCTTTTGGCGGCTGCAAGGACTGCGCAAACCATGCGTGCGGGGGGCTGTGGTATCCGGGGCATGGCGCCCGAAGTGGACTACGCGGCCGTGATGGGACATGTTCGACACGCGATCGCCACCATCGCACCCCATGACAGCGTGGACCGATTCGAAGAGCTGGGCGTGCAGGTCATCCTGGGTTGGGGGCGGTTTACGGGCCCCCGGGCACTGGCCGTCGGCGACGATGTGATTCGCGCCCGCCGCTACGTCATCGCCACCGGCGCGCGTTCGGTGGTCCCGCCCATCCCCGGCCTGGGTGAGGTGCCTTTCCTGACCAACGAGACGCTGTTCGATCTGCGCAACTGCCCCGATCACCTACTGATCGTCGGGGCGGGCCCCGTCGGGGTGGAAATGGCACAGGCCCATGCCCGGCTGGGGGCGCGGGTGACGTTGATCGAGAGGGGCAAGGCGCTTGGGCGCGAAGACCCCGAGTTGCGCGCGCTGGTGCTTGAGCGCCTGCGCGCCGAGGGGGTCGAGATCGTGGAGGACGCGCAGGTTGCGCGCGTCGGCGGAGGCGAGGGAGCGATCACGGTCGAGACGGGGCGCGGGGTGTTTGCCGGGTCGCACCTTCTGGTCGCGGTCGGGCGCAAACCGGCGCTGGAGCGGCTGAACCTAGATGCCGCGGGGGTGACGATGCGAGAGGGGCGTCTCATTCTAGGTCCCGACTTGCGCACCGCCAACCGCCGCATCCATGCCATCGGTGACGCGGCGGGTGGCGCGCAATTCACCCATCTGGCGGGCTATCAGGCGGGGGTGGTGATCCGCCCGATCCTGTTGGGACTGCCCGCCCGCGCGCGGGTTGATCACATTCCGCGCGTCACCTATACCGAGCCCGAGCTTGCCCAGATCGGCCCGACCGAAGCCGAGGCGCGCGAAACGCATGGCAGCGCGCTGAGCGTTGCCCGGTTCGATTTCGCCGGGAATGACCGGGTGATCGCCACCGGCCAGGCCAAGGGGCTTATCAAGGTCATGGTGGTCAAGGGGCGGCCGATCGGCGTCTCTATCGCCGGGCCCGAGGCCGGGGAATTGATCGCCCCGTGGGCGCTGGCCCTTGCCAATGGAATGACAATGAGTGCCATTGCCGGCATGGTTGCGCCCTATCCGACGCTTTCCGAGGTTAACAAGCGCGTCGTGGGTGCCTATTTTTCTCCCAAACTGTTTGAAAACCCGTGGGTGAAACGGGGGGTGCGGCTGGTTCAGACCCTCTTGCCCTAGCCTGCGGGCGATTGAGGCGACGATGGTGCTGAATTCACTCTCCGGGCGTTTCCTGCTCTTGACTGTCGCCTTCGTCATGCTTGCCGAGGTGCTGATCTTCGTGCCCTCGGTTGCGCGGTTCCGCGTCGATTTCCTGCTGTCGCGGCTGGAACGGGCGCAGATCGCCTCGCTTGCGGTTCTGACCACGGACGAGATGATCGAGGAGGGGCTCGAGTCAGAACTTTTGGAAAATGCGGGCGTCTACAACGTCGTGCTGCGCCGCGACGAGGCGCGCGAACTGATGCTGTCCTCGCCGATCCCGGAGGCGATCAGCGACAGTTTCGACCTGCGCGATGCAGGCCCCCTCGAGCTGGTTTCCGACGCGTTGCACCGGCTCGTCGATCCGGCCCCGCGCATCATCCGTGTGATCGGCGCGCCGGTGCGCGAGGGTGGACAACTGATCGAGGTCACGATGAACACCGCGCCATTGCGTGCGGCAATGATCGAATACGGCCTGCGCATTCTTTTGCTGTCGGCGGTGATCTCGGTCCTGACGGCGCTGTTGCTGTTTCTGGCGGTGCGGCGTTTGCTGGTCGTTCCGATCAAGCGGGTGGTCCGGGCGATGCAGGTCTATGCCGAGGCACCCGAGGATAACCGACGGATCATCACGCCGCGGGCAAGCGTGCGCGAATTGCGCGAGGCCGAGACGACGCTGCAAACCCTTCAGACCGAGTTGACCGCCGCGCTGCGCCAGAAGGACCGGCTGGCCCAACTGGGCAGCGCGGTTGCCAAGATCAGCCACGACCTGCGCAATATCCTGTCCACTGCGCAGCTTTTCGCGGACCGGATGGAAATGAGCGACGATCCTTCGGTGATGCGCGCCGCGCCCAAGCTTGTCGGCTCGATCAGCCGGGCGGTGAATCTTTGCGAGACGACACTGACGTTCGGCCGCGCGCAGGAACCCCCGCCGCGCTTGGAACGCCTTTCGCTAGCCCCGATCGTGGCCGAGGCGGTAGAGGCCGAGAGGATGGCGGCGGCAGATGCCGATATCAGCTTTGCCGAGGATGTGCCTGCCGGCCTGACGCTCCGAGCCGATCCAGAACAGTTATACCGTATTCTGTCGAACCTTTTGCGCAATGCCCGGCAAGCGATCGCCGCCAGCGCCCGGCCGGGTGAGATCGCGATCCAGGCCGACGAAGACGAACATACTTGGACCATCCGCATCGCCGATACCGGCCCCGGCCTGCCGCCCAAGGCGCGCGAACACCTGTTCCAGCCGTTCCAGGGCGGCACGCGCAAGGACGGCACGGGTCTGGGCCTTGCAATCTCGGCCGAGCTGGTGCGCGGGCATGGCGGGCGGCTTGAACTCGTGCGCACCGGGGCCGAGGGCACCGTCTTTGCCATCCGCCTGCCAAAGGGCGCGACCCTGCTCGGCGCGACCCTTTCGCCAGGGTGAATCCGGCCGTGCTGCGATAATGCAAATTCTCCCCTTGCAATGCCCCGCCCGCGGCGATAGACGAAAGCTCCCACGCGCTGGTAGCTCAGTTGGATAGAGTACTTGACTACGAATCAAGGGGTCGGGGGTTCGAATCCTCCCCAGCGCGCCACTCCCCTCTAAAGTCTATTTAAAAACAACGGTTTTCTGCCGTTTTTGTCTAAGGCCATTCAGCCATTAGACAATGCTCCCCCTCTTCCGTGCCGTGAGGGCCGCTGTTGGGCGTGGAATCGCGGATAAGAAATTCGCTTGCACGTGGCCATTTTGTAACGGCCGGAGATTGTTGCGGGCACGTCGAAAATGGCGGCGGTTGGGGCTTCGATCTGACGATCATCCTGTTTCGGTAACCTCGCGCTTTCTGATTTGATCGCGAACCTCCACGTGAGGTTCTGAATACGAAGAGGGCCCACCACAACGTGGTGGGCCCCCTAAAAGGCGGTCGGTCGATGAAACTGGTCAGAAGAACTCCCCAGTCTCCAGGACCGAAGGACTCGGTGTCAGCAAGCGGCGCCGGTTTACCCTCTTCGTGTAACGCTCAACCTCTTTCAGGGATTCATGCCCGCTCCATGCGGCGATCTGGTGCGTTGTCGCGCCGCGCTCGGCGTGAAGGATCAGCGGCGCGGTGCCAAGCCCCGCATAGACGCTGTGCACGATCAGGGGCCTGCCCGTCTTGGCGGCGATATCGGCCAACCGCCGCGCCGCGGCCTGTTCCGCCTTGCCCAGCGAGGTATCGAAACGTTCAGCATAGCCCCCGAACATGCCTACGGTCAGCAGAAGGTCGACACCGGCATCCTGCAGGATCACCTCGGCGCAGGTCGCAAAAAGCCCCGGATCGGCATCGGTGCCGCCGGCAACATCGACCGGGTTCACGCAAGAGGCTACGGGCGGCGTGTTCCTTGAGGTCTTCACCGACGCAAAACGCTCGGCCCGCGCCGGTCAGAACGATCGTTCGGATCGCGTCGTCCTCTGCGAACGCATCGAGGGCTGCGAGGGTTTCGGCATAAAGCCCTGTCACCAAGGCGTTCAGCCGGTCGGGCCGGTTGGACCTGATCACGGCCACCGGGCCGTGGGTTTCGCATTGGAGGGTTTCGTATGTCATGGGGGGTGTTCCGCGTTTCCTGTCCGATCCCCCATAGGATCGCGAAGACACAAAGGTTTTTCATTGGAAGTTTGAAAAACAAATGTCCGTGTTTCATCATGGATGCCACGCTGCGACTGCGCCTGTGCGCGCGCCTTGTCGATGAGATCGAGACTCTGCCGCCCCGCATGCAGGCGGCGGCCAAATATGTTGTCGACAATGGCAACGATTTCGGCCTGGACCCGATCCGCGCCAGCGCAAAAAAGATCGGGGTCAGCCCCAACACGCTGGTCCGGCTGGCCCGGCACCTGGGCTTCGACAGTTTCGACGCGTTGCGCGCCGCCTTCCGTACCGCCCTGGTCGAACGGCACGACAGCGACAGCGGCGAGACCTGGCTGCGCCGGATGGCCGCCGCAGGGCCGATGGGCGCGGCGCAGGCCAGGGTGGCGCGCAACGAGTTGGACATCGTCGGGCGCTCGCTGCAATTGCTGCGCCCGGAACTAGCCGCCGCGGTGACGGAGGATCTGACCGCGGCGCGCAACGTTTATGTCACCGCCACGCGGGCCAGCTACACGCTGGCCTATTACTTCCATTACGTGGCGCGGATGGCCCGTAAGCGTCGTCTGACGGTCACCCGGCTTTCAGCTTGACGGCCGGAAATTCCACGGGAGCAGTTCGTCGAGCCGGCTTTGGGGATGGCCGTTCG
>NZ_SLXU01000011.1 GCF_004343505.1 Rhodovulum bhavnagarense
ATCCCGACGATCTCGATCTCGTCGCCAACATTGATCACGCCACGCTCAACACGGCCCGTCACAACCGTGCCGCGGCCCGAAATCGAGAAAACGTCTTCGATCGGCATCAGGAACGGCTGGTCGATCGGCCGCTCGGGCGTCGGGATGTAATCGTCAACCGCCGCCATCAGTTCGCGGATCTTGTCCTCGCCGATCGCGTTGTCACGCCCTTCCATCGCCGCCAGCGCAGAGCCCGCAACGATCGGAATGTCGTCGCCAGGGAAATCGTAAGAGCTCAGAAGCTCGCGGATCTCCATCTCGACCAGCTCGAGAAGTTCCTCGTCATCGACCTGGTCAACCTTGTTCATGAAGACGACCAGCGCAGGAACGCCAACCTGGCGCGCAAGAAGGATGTGCTCGCGCGTCTGCGGCATCGGGCCGTCCGCCGCGTTCACAACCAAAATCGCGCCGTCCATCTGCGCAGCACCCGTGATCATGTTCTTCACGTAGTCGGCGTGGCCGGGGCAGTCGACATGCGCGTAGTGCCGCGCATCGGTCTCGTATTCCACATGCGCCGTCGAAATCGTGATCCCGCGCGCCTTTTCCTCGGGCGCACCGTCAATCTGGTCATAGGCCCGGAATTCGCCGAAATACTTCGTGATCGCCGCAGTCAGCGTCGTCTTGCCGTGGTCAACGTGACCAATCGTGCCGATGTTAACATGCGGTTTGTTGCGTTCAAACTTTGCCTTCGCCATGATGGCCTCCTTCGTGTCTGTTGGCCGGGCGCGACCCGGTGGTGCGCCCGGCAGATGTCCGCGATCAGGCGTATTTCGCCTGGATCTCTTCGCTGATGTTGTGCGGCACGGCCTCGTAATGGTCGAACTGCATCGTGAACTGTGCCCGCCCCGACGACATCGAACGCAGGGTGTTGATGTAGCCGAACATGTTGGCCAGCGGCACGAAGGCATTGATGACGATCGCGTTGCCGCGGGTGTCCTGCCCCTGCACCTGCCCGCGACGCGAGGTCAGGTCGCCGATGATGCCACCGGTATATTCCTCGGGGGTCACGACCTCGACCTTCATGATCGGCTCCAGAAGTTTGGCGCCGCCCTTCTTGAGACCTTCGCGCATCGCGGCACGCGCCGCGATTTCAAAGGCCAGAACGGAGGAGTCAACGTCGTGATAGGCACCGTCCACCAGGGCGACCTTGAAGTCGATCACCGGGAAGCCCGCCAGCGGACCGCTGTCCATCACCGACTGGATGCCCTTTTCGACGCCGGGAACGTATTCCTTGGGAACCGACCCACCGACGATGCGGCTTTCGAAGCTGTAACCCTCGCCCGGCTCGGTCGGCGTAACGACCAGCTTGACGCGCGCGAACTGACCCGAGCCACCCGACTGTTTCTTGTGGGTGTAATCGACCTCGGCCTCGTGGCTGATGGTCTCGCGATAGGCCACCTGCGGCGCCCCGATATTGGCCTCGACCTTGAACTCGCGCTTGAGGCGGTCGACGAGAATATCGAGATGAAGCTCGCCCATGCCCTTCATGATGGTCTGGCCCGACTCGATGTCGGTTTCGACGCGGAAGGACGGGTCCTCGGCGGCAAGCCGCGCAAGACCTTGAGACATCTTTTCCTGGTCGGCCTTGGTCTTGGGCTCGACTGCGATCTCGATCACCGGATCGGGGAAGGTCATCGTTTCCAGAACGACCTGCTTTTGCGGGTCGGACAGGGTATCGCCGGTGGTGGTATCCTTGAGACCCGCCAGCGCGATGATGTCGCCCGCGAACGCCTCGTCGATTTCCTCGCGATTGTTCGAGTGCATCATCATCATGCGGCCGATACGCTCGCGCTTGCCCTTGGTGGTGTTGACGACCGCGTCACCCTTTTTCATCACCCCGGAATAGATACGGGTAAAGGTCAGCGAGCCGACAAAGGGGTCGTTCATGATCTTGAACGCCAGCCCGGCAAAGGGCTGCGCATCATCGGCACGGCGCTCGATATTGCGGGTCTCGGTCTCGTCATCAGGCGCAAAACCCATGTAAGGCGGCACGTCAAGCGGGCTGGGCAGATAGTCGATCACCGCGTTCAACAGCGGCTGAACACCCTTGTTCTTGAACGCTGAGCCGCACAGGACCGGCACGAAGGACATCGACAGCGTCCCCTTGCGGATCAGCTTGCGCAGGGTGTCCATGTCGGGCTCGGTGCCTTCCAGGTAGGCCTCCATTGCCGCGTCATCCTGTTCGACGGCAATCTCGATGAGCTCGGCGCGCATCTCCTCGGCCTTGTCTTTCAACTCGGCGCGGATCGGCTGACGGGTCCAGGACGCACCGAGATCCTCGCTCGTCCAGGTCCATTCTTCCATGGTGATCAGGTCGACGATACCCTCAAGCTGGTCCTCGGCCCCGATGGGCATCTGGATCGGCGCGGGAATGGCGCCCGTGCGATCCTTGATCATGCGCACGCAATTAAAGAAGTCGGCACCGATCTTGTCCATCTTGTTGACGAACACGACGCGCGGAACCTTGTAGCGGTCGGCCTGGCGCCAGACGGTCTCGGTCTGCGGCTCGACACCGGCATTGGCGTCCAGCACCGCAACCGCGCCGTCGAGAACGGCAAGCGAACGCTCGACCTCGATGGTAAAGTCCACGTGGCCGGGAGTGTCGATGATGTTGAAGCGATGCTTGGGCGTCTGTGCCTCGGCGCCGGTTTCGGTGCGTTCCCAGAAGGTGGTGGTCGCAGCCGAGGTGATGGTAATCCCGCGCTCCTGCTCCTGCTCCATCCAGTCCATGGTCGCGGCGCCGTCATGCACCTCGCCAATCTTGTGGGATTTGCCGGTGTAGAACAGGATACGTTCCGTCGTGGTGGTCTTGCCGGCGTCGATATGCGCCATGATACCGAAATTGCGGTAGCGCTCGAGGGGGTAATCGCGTGCCATGGGATGGGGTCCTTAGGGGGCCTTTGGAAGGGGTTACCAGCGATAGTGGCTGAAGGCCTTGTTGGCTTCGGCCATCTTGTGGGTGTCTTCGCGCTTCTTCACGGCCGTGCCACGCGATTGAACCGCGTCGATCAGCTCGCCGGCGAGGCGTTCTTCCATGGTGTTTTCGTTGCGCTTGCGCGAGGCGTCGATCAGCCAGCGGATCGCGAGGGCCTCGCGGCGCTCGGGGCGAACCTCGACCGGCACCTGGTAGGTGGCACCGCCGACCCGACGCGAGCGAACCTCGACCGACGGCTTGACGTTGTCCAGCGCCTCGGTGAACACCTCGACGGGGGACCGCTTGAGCTTGGCCTCGACCCGGTCAAAGGCAGAGTAGACGATGCGCTCGGCGACCGATTTCTTGCCGTCGACCATCAGGTTGTTCATGAATTTCGTGACCACCCGGTCGCCGAATTTGGCGTCGGGCAGAACTTCGCGCTTTTCGGCAGCGTGACGACGGGACATCTACGTCTCTCCTTACTTCGGACGCTTGGCGCCGTATTTCGAGCGGCGCTGCTTACGGTCTTTGACGCCCTGGGTATCAAGAACACCGCGCAGGATGTGGTAACGCACACCCGGAAGGTCCTTGACCCGGCCACCGCGGATCAGCACAACCGAGTGTTCCTGAAGATTGTGGCTTTCACCGGGGATGTAGCTGATCACCTCGAACCCGTTGGTCAGGCGCACCTTGGCGACTTTCCGCATGGCCGAGTTCGGCTTTTTCGGCGTGGTGGTATAGACGCGCGTGCAGACGCCCCGCTTTTGCGGGCAGCCTTGCAGGTGCATCGACTTCTGGCGTCTTACTTTCGGCTGCCGCGGCTTGCGGATCAGCTGCTGGATTGTCGGCATTCCGGTTCCCCGTGTTGCAACCCGTTCAAATCTCGTCTCAGGCGCCTCGTGCGTCCACGAAACGCGAAAACCGCATGCGTCCCCTCGTTCGCGGGAACGACGCGGTGGAATTCCAGAGGATCGGGGCGCAGGGCCCGGATCGTGACCACTTCAGTTCTGATTTCAGGCATGGCAGACAGGGCCGCCGACCCGAGTGCGCTGTCTATAGGTCGAGTCGGACGGGGTGTCAACACTCCACCCGCTCATCGCGGACGCAAGGGCGCCGGACCCGGTTTTCGGGCGAGGCGCCGCTCGCGATGGAACGTGTAGATGCCCGTGGCCACCACGATCGCCGCACCTGCCAGCGTCAGCCCCGAAGGCCGCTCGCCAAAGATGACGACACCCAACGCCAACGCCCAGATCAACGAGGTATAGCGGAACGGCGCCACGATGGCGACCTCGCCAACCCGCATCGCCATGACCGAACAGAGATAGCCGGCGATCACCAGGATCGATGCGGCGCAAAGCTGGATGATGGACAGGCCGCTCATGGGGGCCCAATCGCTGGCGGCCGCCCCGGTCGCCGCGAACAGGGTCACCCCCGCCGCCGCGGCAAACGCGACCGTGATCGAGGGCACGGCGCCCGACAATCGACGTGTCGCCAGATCGCGCAGTGTTACAAAGGCAACCGCCACCAGCGCGTAGACCGAGTGAATATTGACCCCTTCGCTGCCGGGCCGGACGATCAGCAAAACCCCGGCAAAGCCGATCCCGATCGCCAGCCAGCGCCGCCATCCGACCGCCTCGCCCAGGAAAAGCGCGCCCGCCAGCGTCACGCTCAGCGGGATGGCCTGGATGATCGCCGTCACATTTGCCAGCGGCGCATGAAACAGCGCCGTGATGAAGAAATAGGCCGCCCCGATCTCGGCCCCGGTGCGCAACAGCATGAATCCCATGTCCCGGCGCGGAATGCGCAGGCGCACCCCGCCCAGCATGGTCGCCGCCAGGGCCAGCAGGGCGACCGTGCCCAACCCGCGCAGGAACAGCGCCTGGAAAAACGGCACCTCGTCCGACAGCGCCTTCATGCAGGCATCGTTGAAGGTAAAAGCGGCCATCGCCCCCGTCATCAGGGCCGCACCGCGCAGATTGTCGGACAATGGAACCATGCTCTGCCCATAACAGCTTGCCGGGGCGCCGGAATGTCCTTTCGCGACATGGCAAGGCCGCTGTCAGAGATAATTTCCCGCCAGTCGTCAAGCGGTGACACAAATAACCCTAAAGCGCTTGCGCGGTACCCCGGATGGAAATAGCGTCAGTACAAAATAGACGATACGCGCCGCCGCAACGGCCACCCCGTGGAACGAGCTTCGCAATGGTTTCATCAGAAAATACGGATCAATGGCAACTCGGCTATTATGAACATCCCTTGCCAACCCAGCCCAACGGCTATCCCAATGGATGGATGTCTGCCAGCGACTTGAGACTTCTTTACAATGTCGCTCGACGTAGCACAGGCGACGTTCTGGAAGTCGGACCATGGCTGGGGCGATCGACAACAGCTATTGCATCTGGTCTTCGTGATCGCGCCGCTGCGGGCACGATGCCTGTGATGTTCGATACCGTCGACTACGGCATCACCAGCGCCGAGGAATGGCAACGGCGCTTTGGCCAACCACTTAAATTTGCCAAGGACAAGGGACGCACCGTAGAAGCCGTTTACCATCCCGGCGGGACGATTGCGGTACTTATCCGCAACCTCAAGGCCAACGCCCTTCTGGAACACGTCACCAATGTGATCCGGGGTGATTTTAACAATAGCCCGATCGCGCGCAGCTACAGCATGATATTTTGCGATGCGACTCATGACGAAGAAGAAATCCGCAAGAACCTCCCGCGCCTGTCAGAACTCGGGGGCGAGGGCTGTGTCTTCGTATTCGACGATATCGTCACCCAGGAACATGCGGATCTGGTTTGTAGCTATCTGAACGCCAGCCGCCACTTCATGACCCGCAGCATGTTCCCCGAACCCGGAAAGCGCTGCAAGCTGTTGCTTGTCGAAACCGGCTAGACAGCGCATCGGGCCCCTGCGCCATAACGAAAAAGGCCCCCGCATTCGCGGGGGCCTTTGTGCCTGGTACTTCGCCTGTTATTCCTCGCGGCTTTCGGGCGTCTCGACCAGACCCATGTCGGCCTCGTCACCACCCATCAGGTCGGGTGTGGGCGCGGCAAGCGCGGCGGCTGCCTCGGCCTCGGCGCGGCGCGCGGCGATGACCTTCTGGTCGCGTTCGGCCGCGATCTGGCGAACGCGCTGACTGGCGCCGCCCGTACCCGCCGGGATCAGGCGCCCAACGATCACGTTCTCTTTCAGGCCCACCAGCTTGTCGCGCTTGCCCTGGACAGACGCCTCGGTCAGCACGCGGGTGGTTTCCTGGAACGAGGCCGCCGAGATGAAGGACCGGGTTTGCAACGAGGCCTTGGTGATCCCCAGCAGGATCGGCTCGCCCGTAGCCGGGCGCCCACCCTTGGCAATTGCCTTTTCGTTGGCTTCGTCGAACTCGGCCTTGTCCACCGTCTCACCCTTGAGCAGCGTGGTTTCCCCGCTGTCCAGGATTTCCCATTTTTGCAGCATCTGGCGGACGATCACCTCGATATGCTTGTCGTTGATCTTCACGCCCTGCAAGCGGTAGACGTCCTGCACCTCGTCGATCATGTAATCGGCCAGCGCCTCGACCCCCATGATCGACAGGATGTCGTGCGGCGCGGGATTGCCATCCATGATGTAATCGCCCTTCTGGACGAAATCGCCCTCCTGGACGGGAATGTGTTTTCCCTTGGGCACCATGTATTCGACAGGCTCAAGCGTATCATCCGCTGGCTCGATCGTGATCCGGCGCTTGTTCTTGTAGTCGCGGCCGAACCGCACATAGCCGTCGATCTCGGCGATGATCGCGTGGTCCTTGGGACGGCGTGCCTCGAACAGTTCCGCCACCCGCGGCAGACCGCCGGTGATGTCCTTGGTCTTGGCGCCCTCGCGCGGAATACGCGCGACCACGTCGCCGGCCTTGATCTCTTGGCCGTCCTCGATCGACAGGATCGCGTCGACCGACATCGGGTAGGTCACCGGGTTTCCGGCGTCGTTGCGCACCGGGTCGCCGGTGGCGGGATCGACGATCAGGATCTCGGGCTTGAGGTCGTTGCCGCGCGGCGCGGCGCGCCAGTCCGACACGATCTTTTGGGTCATGCCGGTGGCGTCATCTGTATCCTCGCGCACCGAGATGCCGGTGGTCAGGTCGACGAACTTGGCCTTGCCGGCCTTCTCGGCGATGATCGGCAGGGTGTACGGGTCCCATTCGAACAGCTTGTCGCCGCGCTTGACGCTGACGCCCTCGGCCACGAAGACCTTGGTGCCATAGCCCAGCTTGTGGCTGGCGCGTTCCACGCCGTTCTCGTCGACGATCACAAGCTGCATGTTGCGGCCCATCACGATCTGTTCGCCGGCGGCGTTTTCCAGAAGGTTGGGATTGCGGAACTCGATCTTGCCTTCCTGGCCGGCTTCCTGGAACGACTGCTGGCCGCCCTGGGCGATCCCGCCGATGTGGAAGGTCCGCATCGTCAACTGGGTGCCGGGCTCGCCGATCGATTGGGCCGCGATGATGCCCACCGCCTCGCCGACATTGACCATCGTGCCGCGGGCAAGGTCACGCCCGTAGCAGGCTGCGCAAACGCCCTCTTCGGCCTCGCAGGTCAGGGGCGACCGGATGCGCACGGTAGCCACGCCCGCCGCCTCGATCGCCTGCGCCTTGCGCTCGTCGATCAGTTCGTTGCGGCTGACGATGACCTCGTCGGTGCCGGGTTTCAGAACGTCCTCGGCCGAAACGCGGCCCAGCAGGCGTTCGGCCAGCGTCGCAACGACCTCGCCGTCATTGACGGCCGCCTCGCAGGTGATCGCGTTATCGGTGCCGCAATCATGCTGGCGCACGATGCAGTCCTGCGCCACGTCCACAAGGCGCCGGGTCAGGTAGCCCGAGTTCGCGGTCTTGAGCGCGGTGTCGGCAAGGCCCTTCCGCGCGCCGTGGGTCGAGTTGAAGTATTCAAGAACGGTCAGACCTTCCTTGAAGTTCGAGATGATCGGCGTCTCGATGATTTCACCGCTCGGCTTGGCCATCAGGCCACGCATGCCGCCCAACTGCTTCATCTGCGCCGGGGACCCCCGCGCACCCGAATGCGACATCATGTAGACCGAGTTGGGTTCCATCTCGGCGCCCGCATCATCCACCCGAACGGCCGAAATCTCGTCCATCATCGCCGCGGCCACCGCGTCGGAACATTTCGACCAGGCATCGACCACCTTGTTGTATTTTTCACCTTGGGTGATCAGGCCGTCCATGTATTGCTGTTCGAATTCCTTGACCTGGTCACGGACGCCCTCGACGATGGTCCACTTGGAATCGGGAATGACCATGTCGTCCTTGCCGAAGGAAATCCCCGCCTTGAACGCCTCTTTGAATCCCATCGACATGATCTGGTCGCAGAAGATGACCGATTCCTTCTGGCCGCAATAGCGGTAGACGGTGTCGATGACCTGCTGCACCTCTTTCTTGCGCAGCAGTCGGTTGACCAGTTCGAACGGCGCCTTTGCATTCAGCGGCAAGAGCGCGCCGAGCCGGACCCGCCCCGGCGTGGTCTCGTAGCGCTTGAGAACCTCGTTGCCCTCGTCGTCGATCTGCTTGATCCGGGCGGTGATCCGGGCATGCAGATGCACCTCGCCGGCGGTCAGCGCATGCTCGATCTCTTCGACCGAGGCAAAGGCCATGCCCTCGCCCGTCATGCCCTGGCGTTCCATCGTGATGTAGTAAAGCCCCAGGATCATGTCCTGCGACGGCACGATGATCGGCGCGCCGTTTGCCGGCGACAGCACGTTGTTCGTCGACATCATCAGAACGCGCGCCTCAAGCTGGGCTTCCAGCGAAAGGGGCACGTGCACGGCCATCTGGTCGCCGTCAAAGTCGGCATTGAACGCCGAACAGACCAGCGGATGAAGCTGGATCGCCTTGCCCTCGATCAGCATCGGCTCGAACGCCTGGATGCCGAGCCGGTGCAGCGTCGGCGCCCGGTTCAGCAGCACCGGGTGTTCGCGGATCACCTCGTCAAGGATATCCCAGACCTCGGGGCGTTCTTTCTCGACCAGCTTTTTCGCCTGTTTCACCGTCGATGACAGGCCCTTGGCCTCCAGCCGCGAATAGATGAACGGCTTGAACAGTTCGAGCGCCATCTTCTTGGGCAGACCGCACTGATGCAGCTTCAACTCGGGCCCGGTCACGATCACCGAGCGCCCCGAGAAGTCGACGCGCTTGCCCAGAAGGTTCTGGCGGAAGCGGCCCTGCTTGCCCTTGAGCATGTCCGACAGAGATTTCAGCGGGCGCTTGTTGGCGCCTGTGATGACCCGGCCGCGGCGGCCGTTGTCGAACAGCGCATCGACCGCCTCTTGCAGCATCCGCTTTTCGTTGCGCACGATGATGTCGGGCGCGCGCAGTTCGATCAGCCGCTTGAGGCGGTTGTTGCGGTTGATGACCCGGCGATAGAGATCATTCAGGTCCGAGGTGGCGAACCGGCCGCCGTCCAGCGGCACCAGCGGGCGCAACTCGGGCGGAATGACCGGGATCACGGTCAAAACCATCCATTCCGGACGATTGCCGGATTCGAGGAAGTTCTCGACGATTTTCAGCCGCTTGATGATCTTCTTGGGCTTCAACTCGCCGGTGGCTTCCTTCAGTTCCTCGCGCAGGCGCTCGGCCTCGGCCTCGAGGTCGATCTGGGCCAGCATCTCGCGAATGGCCTCGGCGCCGATCCCGGCGGTAAAGGCGTCGGCGCCATACTGGTCCTGGGCGTCGAGATATTCTTCCTCGGTCATCATCTGACCGTAGTTCAGGTCGGTCAGACCCGGCTCGATCACCACGTAATTCTCGAAATACAGGACCCGTTCCAGGTCGCGCAGGGTCATGTCCAGCATCAGGCCGATGCGGGAAGGCAGCGATTTGAGGAACCAGATATGGGCAACGGGCGCGGCCAGTTCGATATGGCCCATGCGTTCGCGGCGCACCTTTTGCAGGGTCACCTCGACGCCGCATTTTTCGCAGACGACGCCACGATATTTCATGCGCTTGTACTTGCCGCACAGGCATTCGTAGTCCTTGATCGGCCCGAAGATGCGCGCACAGAACAGCCCGTCACGTTCAGGCTTGAACGTGCGGTAGTTGATCGTCTCAGGTTTCTTGATCTCGCCGTAGGACCACGAAAGAATCCGTTCGGGCGAAGCCAGCGAAACCTTGATTTCATCGAACTGCTTGGGCGAGGCCAGCGGGTTCAGCGGGTTGGTGGTCAGTTCCTGGTTCATGTCTCGATCCTTGAAAGGCTGGCGGAAAGAAGGAAGGGCGGCGGGTTGGCACCCACCCTACGAAACCGTCGCAGGGTGGGTTAAACCCACCATTCGGGGGGCGCCCTACTCGTCCTCCTCCGCGTCCAGGAGTTCCATGTTCAGCCCGAGGCCGCGGACTTCCTTCACCAGCACGTTGAAGGATTCCGGCACGCCGGCCTCGAAATTGTCCTCGCCCTTGACGATGCTCTCATAGACCTTGGTCCGGCCTGCCACGTCATCGGACTTCACCGTCAGCATTTCCTGCAAGGTGTAGGCCGCGCCATAGGCTTCCAGCGCCCAGACCTCCATCTCGCCGAAACGCTGACCACCGAACTGGGCCTTGCCGCCCAGCGGCTGCTGGGTGACCAGGCTGTAGGGGCCGGTCGAGCGGGCGTGGATCTTGTCGTCGACCAGGTGGTGCAGTTTCAGCAGGTATTTCACCCCTACTGTCACCGGCCGCGCAAACTGTTCACCGGTACGGCCGTCAAAGACGATCGACTGACCCGACCGGTCAAAGCCTGCACGCAACAGCGCGTCGTTCACGTCAGGTTCTTTCGCGCCGTCAAAGACCGGGGTCGCGATCGGTACGCCGCGGGTGACGGTTCCCGCTGTTTCGACAAGCCGACCCTCGTCCATGTCGCGGATCGCTTCGTCATAGACGTCCTCGCCGTAGGCAAGGCGCATGGCCTCGCGCACCGGGGTCAGGTCGCCCGAGCGGCGGTATTCATCCAGCGCCTCGTCGATCTTGATCCCCAGGCCACGCGCGGCCCAGCCCATGTGGGTTTCGAGGATCTGGCCGACATTCATCCGCGAGGGCACGCCCAGCGGGTTCAGCACCAGGTCGACCGGCGTACCATCGGCAAGGAATGGCATGTCCTCCATGGGAACCATCTTGGAAACGACACCCTTGTTGCCGTGGCGTCCGGCCATCTTGTCGCCCGGCTGAAGCTTGCGTTTGACCGCGATGAAGACCTTGACCATCTTCATCACGCCTGGCGGCAGGTCGTCGCCGCGGCGCACCTTTTCGACCTTGTCCTCGAAACGGTGTTCCAGCGCGCGTTTCTGCGACTCGAACTGGGCGTTGAGCGCCTCGACCTGGGCGGCATCCTCTTCGCCCTCAAGGGCGAGTTGCCACCACTGGCCGCGGCTGAGGCCGGCCAACAGATCCTCGGTGATTTCCGAGTTCGGCTTGATGCCCTTGGGGCCCTTCACCGCAACCTTGCCCAGGATCATGGACTTGAGACGGGCATAGATGTTGCGTTCGAGGATCGTCAGCTCGTCATCGCGGTCGCGCGCCAGGCGCTCGACCTCTTCGCGCTCGATCTGGAGTGCACGCTCGTCCTTTTCCACGCCGTGACGGTTGAACACGCGCACCTCGACAACGGTGCCGTAATCGCCCGGCGGCAGGCGAAGCGAAGTGTCGCGCACGTCCGACGCCTTTTCGCCAAAGATCGCGCGGAGCAGTTTCTCCTCGGGCGTCATCGGGCTTTCGCCCTTGGGGGTGATCTTACCCACCAGGATATCGCCCGGCCCAACTTCCGCGCCGATATAGACGATGCCCGCCTCGTCGAGGTTGCGCAGCGCCTCTTCCCCCACGTTCGGGATGTCGCGGGTGATTTCTTCCGGCCCCAGCTTGGTGTCGCGGGCGGCGACCTCGAATTCCTCGATATGGATCGAGGTAAACACGTCATCGCGTGCGATGCGCTCCGAGATCAGGATCGAGTCCTCGTAGTTGTAGCCGTTCCACGGCATGAACGCGACGATCACGTTCTTGCCAAGCGCCAGTTCCCCCATGTCGGTCGAGGGGCCATCGGCGATCACCTCGCCCTTGACCACGGGGTCGCCCACCTTGACCAGGGGTTTCTGGTTGATGCAGGTGTTCTGGTTCGACCGCTGGAACTTGCGCAGGCGATAGATGTCAACGCCGGCATCGCCCAGTTCCAGGTCCTCGGTCGCACGCACCACGATACGCTGCGCATCCACCTGGTCGATCACACCGGCCCGACGGGCCTGGATCGCGGCGCCGGAATCGATGGCGACCTTGGCCTCCATGCCCGTGCCCACGAAGGGCGCGTCGGCCTGCAACAGCGGCACCGCCTGGCGCTGCATGTTCGAGCCCATCAGCGCACGGTTGGCATCGTCGTTCTCAAGGAACGGGATCAGCGCCGCGGCAACCGAGACCAGCTGTTTCGGCGAAACGTCGATCAGGTCCACGCTTTCGCGCGGGGCCATGGTGTATTCGCCAGACTGGCGGGTGTTGACCAGGTCGTTCTCGAACCGGCCCTGGTCATCGAGATGGGCGTTGGCCTGGGCGACCGTGTGACGCATCTCTTCGGTGGCGGACATGTAGTGAACCTCGTCGGTCACCTGCCCTTCCTTCACCACGCGATAGGGGGTTTCGATAAAGCCGTACTTGTTCACACGGGCAAAGGTGGCCAGCGAGTTGATCAGGCCGATATTCGGACCCTCGGGCGTTTCGATCGGGCACATACGGCCGTAATGGGTCGGGTGAACGTCGCGCACCTCGAAGCCCGCGCGTTCACGCGTCAGACCGCCCGGTCCGAGCGCCGACAGGCGCCGCTTGTGGGTCACTTCCGACAGCGGGTTGGTCTGATCCATGAACTGCGACAGCTGCGAGGAACCGAAGAATTCGCGCACCGCGGCCGCGGCCGGTTTGGCGTTGATCAGGTCCTGCGGCATGACCGTGTCGATCTCGACCGAGGACATGCGTTCCTTGATCGCACGTTCCATCCGCAGAAGGCCGACGCGATACTGGTTTTCCATCAACTCGCCGACCGACCGCACCCGGCGGTTGCCCAGGTGGTCGATGTCGTCGATATCGCCCTTGCCGTCGCGCAGTTCGACCAGCGCCTTGATACAGGCGATAATATCTTCCTTGCGCAAGGTCCGCTGGGTGTCGGGCGCGTCCAGCGCCAGGCGCATGTTCATCTTGACCCGGCCAACAGCGGACAAATCATAGCGTTCGGAATCGAAGAACAGCGTGTTGAACAGCGTCGTCGCGGCCTCGACGGTGGGCGGCTCACCCGGACGCATGACACGGTAGATATCCATGAGCGCGGTGTCGCGGCCCATGTTCTTGTCTTGCGCCATCGTGTTGCGGATGTAGGGGCCGACATTGATGTTGTCGATGTCGAGCACCGGGATATCGGTGATCCCGGCATCCAGCAGCGATTTCAGCGTGCCGCCGGTGACCTCGCCATCCTTGTCGACATCCCAGGTCAGTTCGTCCCCGGCCTCGACATAGATCGCGCCGGTTTCCTCGTTGATGATGTCCTTGGCGACATAGCGACCGACGATATGATCAAAGGGCACCAGCAACTCGGTGACCGTGCCTTCCTCGATCAGTTTCTTGACCTGGCGCGGCGTGATCTTGTCGCCAGCCTTGCAGATCACTTCGCCGGTGGCGGCATCGACAAGGTCATAGGTCGGCCGGGTGCCGCGCACCCGCTCGGGGAAAAACCGCGTGATCCAGCCGCGGTTCTTTTCCAGCTTGAAATCGACCGTGTCGTAATAGGCATCCATGATGCCTTCCTGGTCGAGCCCCAGCGCGTAAAGCAACGTGGTCACAGGCAGCTTGCGGCGGCGGTCGATACGCGCAAAGACGATGTCCTTGGCGTCAAACTCGAAATCCAGCCACGAGCCGCGATAGGGAATGATCCGGCAGGCGAACAGCAGCTTGCCCGAGCTGTGCGTCTTGCCCTTGTCATGGTCAAAAAAGACACCCGGAGAGCGGTGCATCTGCGACACGATCACGCGTTCGGTGCCGTTCACGACGAACGTGCCGTTCTGGGTCATGAGCGGCATGTCGCCCATGAACACATCTTGTTCCTTGATGTCCTTTACCGACTTTGCGCCGGTATCCTCGTCGACATCGAACACGATCAGGCGCAGCGTGACCTTGAGCGGCGCGGAATAGGTCATGTCGCGCTGTTGGCACTCTTCGACGTCGTATTTCGGCTTTTCCAGCTCGTAGCGCACGAATTCCAGAACCGCCGTTTCGTTGAAATCCTTGATCGGAAAGACCGACTGGAACACGCCCTGGATGCCCTCGCCATCCAGCGGGGCCGGGCCATCGCCCGAATTCAGGAAAAGATCATACGAGGATTTCTGAACCTCGATGAGGTTCGGCATCTCCAGCACTTCGCGGATCTTGCCGAAATACTTGCGGAGTCGTTTCTGGCCAACGTAGCTCTGCGCCATGTCGTGGTCTCACCTTTCGTCTGTCGCAATGGCCTGCGCCGTCGGGCCCCGGCGCCGCATTGCTCACGAATGAAGGGGGGCGGTTCCATTCCTGCGGCCGTCCCACCGGCCGCTCCCGAACCGCGAACCTCACCTTGAAAAGGGCTTCTCTCCGCAGCCCTTTTCAAGACAGGTTCAGCCGGGCCCGGACAAGTTCCGGGCCCAGCCATTTCGATACAGGTTGCGGGAACAGCGCCCGCCACCCGATTACTTGAGCTCGATCTCGGCGCCTGCTTCTTCGAGCTTTTTCTTGATCTCTTCGGCTTCGGCCTTGTCGACGCCTTCCTTGACGGCCTTGCCGCCGGCCTCGACCAGTTCCTTGGCCTCTTTCAGGCCCAGGCCGGTGATGGCGCGAACCTCTTTGATCACGTTGATCTTCTTGTCGCCAGCGGACTTGAGGATCACGTCGAACTCGGTCTGCTCTTCGGCAGCGGCGGCATCGCCACCGGCAGCCGGGCCGGCCATCATCACGGCGCCGCCGGCGGCGGGCTCGATGCCGTATTCATCCTTGAGGATGGTTTTCAGTTCCTGGGCCTCGAGGAGGGTCAGACCCACGATCTCTTCGGCAAGTTTCTTCAGATCAGCCATTTTCTGTTCCGTTCTTTCACTTTGTCTGTTCCAACGCGGGGGCGGTCTTGCCCCACGCGGGGATCACGAAGTTGCTCAAGCGGCTTCCGCACGCTCCTCGATGGTCGAGAGGATGCTCGCGATATTGGAAGCGGGCGCGCCAATGGCACCGGCGATGTTGCTGGCAGGTGCGCCGATACAACCGACGATCGAGGCGATAAGCTCCTCGCGCGACGGCATGTCGGACACTGCCTTGACACCGGCCCGGTCCAGGGCCGTCTCACCCATGGCACCGCCGAGGATCTCGAATTTCGAGTTGTCCTTGGCGAACCCTTCCGCGACCTTGGCTGCTGCCACGGGGTCCTCGGAATAGGTGAGTACGGTCATGCCCGTCAGAAGGTCGGCGATGCTGGCGCAAGGCTTTCCCTCAAGGGCGATCTTGGCGAGCCTGTTCTTGGCGACGCGAACGGACCCGCCCGCTTCACGCATACGCGCGCGCAGGTCCTGCATCTCGGCAACCGTGAGGCCCGCGTAGTGTGCAACCACCACGACGCCAGAGCTTTCGAAGATCTGGCCGAGTTCCTCGACCACTTTCTCTTTCTGGGCTCTATCCACAGTTTCACTCCAGTTTGGGGGTTTCCCCCCGGCTCAGTTCTGCCGGAGATTGTCCGGCGTTCGGGTCCGGAAGGGTCCCGAGGCCAAGATCACCCGAGGGAAAGACCCTCGCGAAATCTGTCTCGTTTCCCCATCTCGGGAAGGAAATTAAGCCCCTTTCGGCGCACCCTCCGTCTCGGACAGGACGGGGCGTTGCCGCCCCGCCATTCCCGTGCCTGAAAGCGCGGGAATTCATGAAGGCGGGCGCCGCGCGCCCACCGAAAACTCAGTTGCCCGTGGCCGAGGCCACGTCCACCGTCACGCCCGGCCCCATGGTCGAGCTGACCGAGACCTTTTTCATGTAGGTGCCCTTGGCCCCCGAAGGCTTGGCCTTGTTCACCGCATCCACAAATGCGCGGACGTTTTCCACCAGGGCGGCAGCGTCGAACGACACCTTGCCCACACCGGCATGCACGACGCCGGCTTTCTCGGCCTTGAACTGGACCTCACCACCCTTGGCGGCCTCGACGGCGGCCTTGACGTCCATCGTCACCGTGCCGACCTTGGGGTTCGGCATCAAGTTACGTGGGCCAAGGATTTTCCCCAGCCGGCCGACGATCGGCATCATGTCCGGCGTGGCGATGCAACGGTCGAACTCGATCTTGCCGCCCTGGATGGTTTCCATCAGGTCCTCGGCACCCACGATATCGGCGCCAGCCGCTTTTGCTTCATCGGCCTTGGGGCCGCGGGCAAAAACCGCCACGCGCACCGTCTTGCCGGTGCCGTTCGGCAAGGTGACCACGCCGCGCACCATCTGGTCGGCATGGCGCGGGTCAACACCCAGGCACATCGCAATCTCGACGGTCTCATCGAACTTTGCGGTGGCGTTACCCTTGACCAGGGCGATTGCCTCCTCGACTGTCATCTCGTCTTTGCCGGCAAAGGCTTCGCGCGCGGCACGGATGCGTTTTCCATGTTTCGCCATGACGCTTACCCTTTCACCTCGATGCCCATCGAGCGGGCAGACCCCAGGATGATCTGCATCGCCGCTTCGATATCGTTGGCGTTCAGATCCTTCATCTTGGCTTCGGCGATTTCCTTCACCTGGGCCGCGGTCACGCTGCCCGCGGTTTCGCGGCCGGGCTTGTTGGAGCCCGATTTCAGCTTGGCCGCCTTCTTGAGGTAATGAGACGCCGGCGGCGTCTTGATTTCCATCGTGAAGGACTTGTCCTGGTAATAGGAAATGACCGTCGGGCAAGGGGCGCCGGGCTCCATGTCCTGGGTCTTGGCGTTGAACGCCTTGCAGAATTCCATGATGTTGATGCCGCGCTGACCCAGCGCCGGACCAACGGGCGGGCTCGGGTTCGCCTGCCCCGCCTTGACCTGCAGCTTGAGCTGGCCGATCAGTTTCTTGGCCATCTGGCCGTCTCCTTCTTTTCACCGCACCGGACCCACGCGAGGGCGGCGCATCGGTTTAGTGGTCCGGCTCGCGGGCGCGCCCGACTGCCTCCCACGGATCACACGTCAGGCGCCTTTCGAAACCTGCGTGAATTCAAGCTCGACCGGGGTCGCCCGGCCAAAGATCGACACCGTCACCTTGAGGCGCTGGTTGTCGTCATCCACATCCTCGACCATACCGGCAAAGCCCTCGAACGGACCATCGGTCACGCTCACCTGCTCGCCCACCTCGAAGGTGATCAGCGAACGCGGAGCGACCTCGCCTTCTTCGGCGCGGTTGAGGATCTGGTTCACCTCCTCGTCGCGCATCGGCATCGGCTTTCCCTGCGGCCCGAGGAACCCGGTGACGCGGTTGATCTGGTTGATCAGGTGATAGCCGCGATCGGTCATATCCATCCGCACCAGCACATAGCCGGGCATGAAACGCCGCTCTGCCGTAACCTTCTTGCCGCGCCGGATCTCGATCACCTCTTCGGTGGGCACCAGAACCTCTTCGATCTCGTCTTCGAGACCGGCATCGATAACGGCTTGCTTGATCTGTTCGGCGACTTTCTTCTCGAAGTTCGAGAGCACGCTCACCGAATACCACCGCTTCGCCATCTTGCCCGTTACCTCGTGTCCACCGGCCAGAGACCGATTTCATTAGACTGTTGCATCTCGTGCTGAACAAAAAACAGCGCGCAATCCGAATCGTTGCACGCCGGCGCCCAGAGTAGCGTCCGCCATACAGGCCCGGACGCGCGGTTTCAAGCCTCGGCCGACGGAAATCGTCCCGTTATCCGAAAAAGCCCAGCACGAACTGCAACCCGGTGCGGATCAGCAAGTCCACGACAAAGAAAAAGACCGCGGCAAGGCTGGCCATGACAAAGACCATGACCGTGGTCAGCACGACCTCGCGCCGCGTCGGCCATGACACCTTGCCGACTTCAGAGCGGGTCTGCTGGATGAACTGAAAAGGGTTTGCCATGGCCGTGACGGTTCCGTTCCTTGGGCTGAACGGGGCCGGGATACGCGCTTGTGCCTCGCTTTGCAAGGGGCCGGGGTCGGGCGCGTCCGCGCTCCGTGATCAAGAACGGCGCGAATGCGGTCGCGGCGGGGACGGACGCTTGAAACCCCGGCCGGAACTCTCTAAGCCCGTTTCAGACCTGAGGGTGGAATGACAACAATTCCGGGCAGGATCGGCACTGATGTACCAAAACCCAATTTCATGTCAGCGTACCGAACCGGATCTGATGCCGGACCGCGTGCCGATCGACATGGGCCCTATCGTGTAACAAGTCCGGAGAGTGACCGCGTGTCTTCCCCCGCGCCACTGATTTTCGTTGTCATGGCCGTCTTTCGCCCCGATCCCGCGCAACTGCGCGCACAGATCGGGTCGCTGGCCGGGCAAACCCACCGCAACCACCGGCTGGTGGCGGTCATCGCCGATACCGAATCCGGCGCGCTGTTGCGTGACACGGCGGGCGAGGCCGGGCTGGCAGATCCGGTAATCGTGACGCCGGATGTGGCGCTTGACGCGGTGCGGGCCTTCGAACTGGGGATCGCAGAGGCGCTGACCCAGATCGACATGCTGTCGCCCGCTGTGCGCGACACGGCGCTGATCGCGCTGTCGGACCAGGACGACATCTGGCATCCCGACCGGCTGGCACACGGGGTAGAGGCGCTGGCGGGAACCGATCTGCAACTGGTCCATAGCGATGCCCGGCTGGTGGCCGGCGACGGCATTACCGAGATTCACCCCTCGATGTTCGCCTATGAGCGCCGCCTGCCGGCGCCGGGTGCGCGCGGTTTGCTTTACCGCAATACGATCACGGGCATGACCGTGCTGATGCGGGCCGGGCTGGCGCGGCTGGCCCTGCCGTTTCCGGCGCAGGCCGGGGTGCATTTCTATCATGACCTCTGGCTGGGCCTGCTGGCCGAGGCCACCGGCGGCGTCGGGCGCATCGACGCGGCGCTGGTCGATTACCGCCAACATGATCGCAACGCCATCGGCGCCGTCGACCGGCAGGCGGGTTGGCTCAAGGGCGTATTTCGTCTGCGCCGCCGGCTGCCCGGAAAGATGTGGCTGCGGCGCGAGGCGGCCTCTTACGCACTGGCGCGCTATCTTGCGCATTCCGCGCACAACCGTCTTATCGAGGCGGTCCACGACAACCGCCTGCCCGATGGCGGGCTGAACACCACGCCGCTGCGCCCCTTTCTGCGGCGGCTGCGCGGCAGCGGGGCACATTTTTGGGATGCGGGGCGTTACCTGATGACGGGTCACGCAGGACTGGCGCGAATCGCCACGGGCTTTGCGGTGGTCGGCACGGGCCGGGTGGCCTGGGCCCTGCGCGAGGCGCTTGGTCCCCATCTGGGCGAGGCGCTAGAGGCCTTTGATACCCGGCTTTACAGCCTGTCGCCCGGAATGCCCCCCAGGGCGGCACAGGTGCCCGACACGCTGCGCGAACGGCACAAACGCCACCGCCCGAGGGATTGGACGGAGATTTCCGACGAACGCAAGACGCCACGCTGGTCACCCGAGTTTTCCGCCCCGGACCCGGGCCTCGTAATCCTGGTGCCCACGCTCAATCCGACCGAGATATTTGCAGGGATCGACACTGCGCTCGATTTCGCGGTGGGGCTGGCGGCGCGGGGCATCGTCGTGCGCCTTGTGGCAACCGACCTGCCGGTTTCCTCGCCCGGGGCCTCGCGCCAGTTCATCTTGCGCCGGATGGACCGCAACGCTGCCATGGCGGGCACGGCCGGGCGGGTGCGGGTGCATTGCGGCGTCAGCAGCCAAACCCTGCCGATGCATCGCGGCGACATCTTCATGGCCACTGCCTGGTGGACCGCGCATGTCGCCGAGAAACTGATAAGGCGGCACGGCTTTTTCCACCCCCGGTTCCATTACCTGATCCAGGATTACGAGCCGAATTTCTACGCCTGGGGTCCAGAATTCGCCGATGCCATGGCAAGCTACGCGTTCGATTTAGAGGCGATTTTCAACACGTCACTGTTGCGCGCCTATTTCGCTGCGCAGGGCTTTGGCTTTGCCGGGCCGGATGCCCCGGCCTTTCGCCCAGCCATCGACATTGCCCGCTATGCCGCGGGCACCCGCCCGCCGCGCCCCGCTAGCCAGCCACGGCGGCTGGCCCTTTATGGCCGGCCAGCGGTCGCGCGCAACATGTTTGCCACCGCGGTCGAGGCACTTGGCCGCTTTGTCGTCGCCGAGAACCTGGCGCCAGGCGATATCGAGATCGTCTCGGTCGGCATGCCGCACGATCCGGTCAAGCTGCCCAACGGGGTGGTGATGGAAAGCCTTGGCAAGCTTGCGCTGGAGGACTACCCCGGCTTCTTGCTGGAAACAGATATCGGGCTGTCGCTGATGTATTCGCCCCATCCCAGCCACCCTCCGATCGAGATGGCAGCCTCGGGCTGCCGCGTGGTGACCAACGCCTTCCCGTCCAAGGACCTGGGCCTTTTGACCCCCGCCATCGAAAGCACCGAACCCACCGCGACCGCCCTTGGCGAAGCCTTGTCACGGGCGTGGCGGGCCGGCCCCGTGAGCGCACAGGACCGGCAGATCGACCTCTCGCGCCTTGGGGCGACGAAGGACGACACCATCGACCGGCTGGCCGAACGGCTGCGCCCGGCGCTTGCCAACGGAAAGGCCCCTACCCCATGACGCGCCGTATCATACTGCATATCGGGTCGCCCAAATGCGGGTCGACATACCTCCAGAAGGTGCTGTCGCAAAATGCCGAGGCACTGGGAAGCGTCGGCATTCGCTATCCCGCCCCGGCCGCGACCCATCCCGGCAATGCCGGGGACTTGCAGACGATCACCCGCGAACGGCTCGAATCCTATTTCGCAGGCGGGATCGAGACCGTGGTCCTCAGCCACGAAGACCTCTATTCCCTGCCCGGTCGCGGCGATGCGCTGGCCGCGCTTGCAGCGGAGGACGGGGCCGAGGTTCAGATCGTTGCCTTTCTGCGCCCGTTCAGCGAATTCCTCTACGGGGATTATTCGCAATTCATGAAACAGCATTTCGAACAGTTCCTGGCCACGCGCAATCCCTACGACGGACGCTCCTTCCGCGAGTTTTGCGAACGCCGGGTCAAGACACTCAACCCGGCGCAATTCCTGCGGAACTGGCAGAAACGCTTTCCCTCGGTGCCGCTGGCGCTGGACAGTCATCGCGCAATACGCCCGGTCCTGGAACGGCTTTTGGGCGAGATTCCGGCGATGGACTGGACCGTGCGCCGGCACGAAACGAACCCCTCCCTGCGGATGGAGGATTGCGACCGCATCGTCGCGGCGATGCGTGACCTCGACCGGAATGCCAAGGATATCCGCGACATGTTCCGCACAGCCTTTCACATGACCGCCGAACCCGATGCGGGCAAGACCGAGGCACGCACCGCCTGGATCGAGGCCGCCTTTGCCCGGCAGAACGCCGCAATCCTGGACGAATTCGGCTATGATAACCGCCTTGCCCGCCAGGCCCGAGAAAAATGCGGCTGACGCGGCTGCGGGCGGCTGGCGCTCTGGCCGGTTCTCGCCTAGGGTGACAGGCGCGCCCCAGAGGGCCCAAGGCCGATACGGCGTTTTGAGAATGCGCGACCACACCATCCCAGACACGACCGCACGGGCCGACGAAACGGACCGGGTCACGATTCTGATGGCCGTCTGGAACGCGGGCAAAACCCTTGATCCTCAACTGCACAGTATTCTCGACCAGACCCATGCGAACTGGCACATTCTTGCCGCCGATGACGGCTCGTCCGATGACAGCCCGCAAACCCTCGCCCGGTTTGCCGCGGCGCATCCGGGTCGCCTGACGCCGCTATGCGGGCCGCGCAACGGGGCTGCGCGCAATTTCGTCTTCCTGCTGCGCGAGGCGGGACGGCGCGAGGGCGCCACGGGATGGATCGCGTTTTGCGACCAGGATGACGTGTGGCTACCTGGAAAGCTGGCGCGCGGCATCGCCGCCCTGTCATCCCTGCCCGAGGGACAACCCGCCCTTTATTGCAGCCGGACCTGGGTCACCGATTTCGATCTCAAGGCGCGGCGCCTTTCGGCCGCACGGCCGCGGCCGCCGGGGTTTCGCAACGCACTGGTGCAGAATATCGCCTCGGGCAACACAACGTTGCTGAATCCGGCGGCGGCGCAACTGGTCTGCGCGGCCGCCCAGGAGGTGACAGAGCTGGTCGTGCATGACTGGTGGGTCTATCAACTGGTCACCGGGGCGGGCGGTACGGTGGTGCATGACGACGAACCGACACTGTTGTATCGTCAGCACCCTGGCAATCAGATCGGCGCCAATGACCACCTGCGCGCACGGCTTAAACGGATTGGCCAATTGCTGCGCGGCGATTTCCGGGAATGGAACCGGGTCAACATTGCCGCGCTTCGCGCCTCTGCCCATCGGCTGACACCGGCGAACCGCGCGCTGCTGGACAGGTTTGCCGCTGCGCATGATGCACCCCTTGTCAGCCGCCTGCGACTGCTGTCGGGCATGGGACTGTATCGGCAGAGCCGCGCGGCGCAACTTGCGCTATGGCTGGCCGCGCTGCTGGGACGGCTGTGACCCGATCTAATCGCCCCATTCCCATGGCCGGGTGAAATTGCCCAAAAGGTGCGTCACCGCCTCGTCATCCACCTCGGCCTGGCGCACCAGGCGCGCGACCAGGCCGCGTTTGCGATCCTCAACCACCTCGGCCACTCGCGCGGCATGTCCCGCCTCGGCCAGCGCCGCGTCATAGACCCGCGCGATGGCCCGCTTGCGCAGGTCGGGCTTGAACACCTTGCCCACGGCGGTCTTGGGCAATTCGTCCAGGATCTCGACATGCTTGGGGATCGCCGCGCGCTCGTGGATGTGAATCCGGGCGTGTTCCATCAGGTCATCGGGCGTTGCGGTGGCGCCGGCCACCAGTTCGACATAGGCGCAGGGCAGTTCACCGGCGAAACTGTCAGGCTGGCCGATGGCCCCGACAAAGGCAACGTCATGATGCCCGGCAAGCGCCTCTTCGATCTCGGCCGGATCGATATTGTGACCGCCCCGGATGATCAGATCCTTGGCCCGGCCGGTGATGTAGAGATACCCGTCGTCATCCATCCGACCCAGGTCGCCGGTCCGCAGATAGCGACCCTCGGCGAACAGGTTATGGTTCTTGTCCTGCTCGGTATAGGTCGAGCCCTCGAACACGCCGGGGTTAGATACGCAGATCTCGCCCACCTCATCGGTATCGCATTCCCGCACCAGCGCGCCCTCGGGATCGAACTGGAGAATACGTACATGAGTATGCGGGAAGGGCAACCCGACCGAGCCGATCTTTTTGAGCCCGTCTGGCGGGTTGATCGAGACAAGGCAAGTCGCCTCTGTGAGACCATACCCCTCGCAGATTGTGATGCCTGTGGCCTTTTCGAAACGGTTGTATAGTTCAACCGGCAGCGGCGCCGACCCCGAAAAGGCGTATTGCAGGGATGAGACATCGGCATCCACCTTGCGCTGCATCAGCGCGGCAATCGCGGTGGGCACGGTGATGACAAAGGTAACGCGCCAGCGTTCGACCAGCTTCCAGAAATTGTCGAACACTCCCTCGCCGCGATAGCCCGCAGGCGTGGGAAAGACCACATGCGCGCCCGAAGACACGATCGACATCATGATCGGATAGGCCGCAAAAACGTGGAACAACGGCAGCGGGCAAATCACCGTATCCTCTGGCTTGAACAACAGCCGGTTGCCCAGCCAGCCATTATAGATCATCCCCGAAATCTTGTGCTGCGCGACCTTTGGCATTCCGGTGGTGCCGCCGGTATGGAAATAGGCGGCAATCCTGTCATGCGTATGATCGTCGAAATCCAGCGCATCGGCCCGTTCCGCGGCCAGCGCCTTGTTGAAATCCAGGTAATCGGCATGGGCCGCTTTCCGGCCCGGATTGGCCGGACGGATCAGCGGCACGATCAGTTTCTTGGCACCGCCCAGATAGCGCAGCAGATCTACCTCGAGCACGGTATCGACCTTTGGGGCATGGCGGACCGCCTCGGCCACCTTCGCGGCGATATCGGTCTTGGGAAAGGCTTTCAGCGTGACCACGACCTTGGCGCCGGTCTCGCGCAGGATCGCGGCGATTTGCTCTGGTTCGAGCAGCGGGTTGATAGGATTGACGATTCCCGCAACTGCCCCCCCCAAAAGCGTCAGAACGGTTTCTGTGGCATTGGGCAGGACATAGGCAATCACGTCCCCTTCCCCCACGCCGAGCCGTCGGAACAGGTTGGCCGCCTGCGTGACGCGACCATGCAGGTCGGCCCAGGTCAATGTCTCGGCCGGGGCGCGGGGGTCGGATGTCAACTGGAACGAGATCGCCGGGCGGCCGGGATGGGCCTGAGCGGTCGCACTCAGCAGCGCATACATACTGCGCGGGACATCGCGCAGCGACCAGTCCGATTCAGCCTCGATCGCATCACGATCGGCACGCGTGGCATAACCAGCCATTCATTGTCCTCCCTGCCGCCCGTTGGTTCGGACGTTGCATCCCGTAGGTCCAAAGGATGAAAGCAAACGGCGCGCACCGCAAGCCCGCCGCCCGCGCCCTACGCAGCGTCAAAACCGGGCAGAGGCGCAAGACGAACGGCGCGAACGGTTCATGCCCGGACCACGAAAGGCTCAGGCCGCGTCGGATATGCCATCGGTGAATTGCAAACGCGCAAGCCGTGCATAAAGCCCGTCCTGGGCGACAAGGGCCTCATGGCTGCCCTCGGCCACGATCCGCCCCTGGTCGAAAACAAGGATGCGGTCTGCCTTTTTCACCGTGGCAAGACGGTGTGCCACTATCAGGGTTGTGCGGCCCACGGCCAGTTCGTCAACCGCATGCTGCACCGCGCGTTCGGATTCGGCATCAAGCGCCGAGGTCGCCTCGTCCAGCAGCAGAACAGGCGCATCGCGCAAGATCGCACGGGCAATCGCGATGCGTTGTTTCTGCCCCCCCGACAGCATGATCCCCCGTTCGCCGACATAGGTGTCGTAACCATCGGGCAGCGCACACAGGAAATCATGCGCGGCCGCGGCGCGGGCGGCGGCCTCGACCTCGGCATCCGTGGCCTCGGGGCGGCCAAAGCGGATATTCTCGCGCGCGGTATCGGCAAAGATCACCGGGTCTTGCGGCACCAGCGCGATCTGGTGGCGAAAGGTCGCCCGCGTGGTATCGCGCAAATCCACCCCGTCGATGCGGATCACCCCGTGCTGTGGGTCGTAAAAGCGCAGCAAAAGCTGAACGATGGTCGACTTGCCCGCGCCCGAGGGGCCGACCAGCGCGACGGTTTCGCCCGGACGCACATGCAGGCTGACACCGTCCAGCGCGGGGCTATTGGGCCGCGAAGGGTAGTGGAAGGTCACGTCCTCGAAACGAATATCGCCCTTGACCGGCGCGGGCAGTGGACGGGGGCTGTCGGGATCGCGCACCGTATCCCGTGCATGCAAGAGTTCAACCAACCGCTCTGTCGCGCCGGCGGCCCGTTGCAATTCGCCCCAGACCTCGGTCATCGCACCAACGGCCCCCGCAACCATGACCGAATAGATCAGGAACTGAACCAGTTCCCCCGTGCTCATGGCGTCGGCGCGCACGTCGCGCGCCCCGATCCACAAGACGCCCACGATCCCGGCGAAGATCAGGAAGATCACGATCACCGTCATCACCGACCGCGTGGCGATGCGGCGGCGCGCGGCGACGAAGCTTTTCTCGGTCACGTCACGGAAATGCGCCCGGCTGGCCCCCTCATTGGTAAAGGCCTGAACCGTCTGCACTGACAACAACGCCTCGGATGCATTTCCCGACGAGGCCGCGATCCAGTCCTGGTTCTCGCGGCTGAGCGCGCGCAACCGGCGACCCAGCACCACGATCGGCACGATCACCGCGGGTACCAGCAGCAAAACCGCGCCGGTCAGCTTGGGCGATGTCAGCATCATCAGCGCCAGCCCCCCGAACAGGATCAGAACGTTACGTAGCGCCACCGAGGCGGACGACCCGATTACCGAGAGGATGAGGGTGGTATCGGTGGTAATTCGCGACAGGACCTCGCCGGTCATGATCCGTTCATAGAATGCGGGACTCATGCCGATCATGCGGTCAAAAACTGTGCCGCGGATATCGGCAACGACCCGCTCGCCCAGCCGGGTGACCAGGTAATAGCGCAACGCCGTGCCCAGTGCGAACAGCGCGGCAACGCCCAGCGCCGCCGCGAAATAGCCATCCAGCAACGCCGCCTGTTCACTTTCGAAACCGTCGACGACGCGGCGCACCGCCATCGGCAGAACCAGTGACACCCCCGCTGTCAGGACCAGCGCGGTCAGGGCCGCTGCCACGAGAATTCGATAAGGGGCCACGAAAGGCCAGAGCGCCCGCAATGCGCCAATGCGCCGGGACGTTGCACGTTGTTCGTCTTGGGTCGCTCCGGGCGGCATTGGCATATCCTTTCGAGGGAAGTTTTAGGACCCGGATGCCGATGCAACAAGCGCCCTGCAAGCACAGTTCACGGGGTCGTGTGCAACGCGGTTGGAGATGCTGGAGCGGGTAGACGGAATCGAACCGACATAGCCTGCTTGGAAGGCAGGGGCTTTACCATTAAGCTATACCCGCGACGCTCGCATTGGGTATGCCAGCGGCACGCGGTGGTCAAGCGGGATATTCCTAACAGACGCCCAAGACCGCCTCGCCCCGGAGCGGCGCCCCATAAGGGGCTCCGCATCTTCCCGAAGATGAAAAAACCCACCCAAAAACAACTTATGGCAGCGTCATTTTCAATTTTCGCGATAACGATATAAAATATTTTCGCGCTTTACTTGATCAGGAAATCTGCAAGATCAGCGCCGGCGTTCAATGCCTCCTCCAGCCATTTGGGTCGGCGTCCGCGCCCGCTCCAGGTTTCAGAGGCGTTTTCAGGATTGCGATATTTCGCGGCCGCTTTCACGCGCCGCGCTTTCATGCGAACGATCTCATCCAGCGTAAAACCAAGTTCTCGCGCTTTCGCTTCAAGCTCGGCACGCGCCTCGGCTTTCTTGCGTTGCTGGAAGGATTCGATTGCCGCATCGACGTCTTTGCGCAGGGCCTTGAGTTCATCCAGCGAAAGCTTTTCCAAGTTCTTCATTTCTCAAATTACTCCTTTTTTCGCGGTCCGTTTATAGATCGGAACGGAAAGTGAAAAGATTATTCATCACTGAATCACGAAAAAGCAATGAAAATCAACAGACGGAAAAACGCCACCTCGAACGGAAAAGGGCGGCCCCTCTGGCCGCCCTTTTCAAACCGATATGAACGGCCGCGCAGCGTGTCGCGCCGCCGATTCCCGCCGATCAGTCAGCGCTGGTCGTGGTCGTGGTCGTGGTGGTGCCACCGTCGTTATTGGCAATGACCGCCAGGGTCAGCAGACCGGCAGCCGCCGCAGCCGCAACCGGGGCACCGACAAGGGCGCCGGTCGCGGTCGTCGTGGTGGTCGTGGTGGTGGTCGTCGTGGTCGTAGCGGCGTCCTGCGCCTGGGTGGACACGGTCATCTTGGTGGCCTCACCAGCAAAGCCGGTGGAAGCGACAGTCAGCCCGAGAACGGAGGCCGCAATGGTCTTGGTCAGGTTCATCATATATCTCCTTGCGCAAAGAGAAGGGTTATCCCTCGGCGTGAGAGATAGCACGAATTCGCCCGCACGCAAATCTTTCAGCAACAGGTCGCCAAACCTGCGCCTGTCCGCCTAGCCTTTCAGCAACACCAGGCCGATATGGCCGATATCGGGGCTGACCCAATGCCGCCCGGCGCGGATTCTTCCGTCGCGTTCAAGCCAGTAGAGGTTCTCGAACTCGGCACCTGCACCAATGCAGTGTTCGGTGATGCGCGTCACGGGCAGGATTGTACCGGCAATTTCCAGCCGGTCAGGTTCGCGCCCGGTCACCTCGCAACGATAAGTGCGGGTATAAAGATGACCAAGCCCATCAATATAACGATGAACCCGCGCGGCCTCGGAAACCGAGGGATCGCGCAGCATCCGCAAGATATCCACGACATCCGCACTCATCAAATCATTGCCCAATGCGCGGGTCGCCACAAGAACGCCCTCGCGCAGGGTGATCGTGGCGCTATCGGCAGAGGACCATGTCTGATAGGGGCCATTGGCCGCCAGGAAGGCAAGCCGCGCAAAGGTGCCGCGCGATTCGATCTCGGCCTGCAAGATCGGCCCGGGCAGGGCATCAAGCTGTGCCCGGCTTAGCGGCTCCGGCACCGGCGTCGCTGGATTGCGGAGTTGCTGAAAAATGCCCTGCATATAGGCAAGGGTCACGTTGTTGTCCCGCTTGTAACTCTCGCATCCCGCCAAAACACCGATCAGTGCGGCAAGGGCCAGTACCGTGAACCGTTTCATCGCCAGAACCGCCCCCACTCGTCGGACAGTTCGTTCTGGTGATACTCGCTCACCAGACCGTATAGCCGGTTGCGGACGGACAGCCGCGCGCCACCGTCACGGGTGACCGGGGTGATCGTGGTGCCAAAGGTCTTGCGCGACGATGTCCCCGCGACCCAGGAGAACGGGATCGTCAGCCGGATACCCTTGTCGAAAGAGCCTTCGCCGAAGGTGTCGAAAGGCACGTCGGTAAGCGTGGCATAGGCACCGACCTGCCAGCCATTGTCAAAGCTGCGATTGATCGAAAGGGTCGCCCCCCAATCCCCCGCAAGATAACGGCCCACGTCGATCTGCCCGGTGAAATCGTCCCACAGATCGACATAGGCAGAGGCATGGCCGGTCAACACGTCGTAATCGCGAAATCCGAGTCCCTTGTCGAAATCGCGCTGGCGGGCGTAGTTCAGTTCAAGCCCAAGCCCCAGCCGCTGATCGACCGGTTTCCACAACACCTCGCCAGAGATGCCGCCATACATCGTCTCAAGATAGCCCAGCGTCATCCGGGTATAGAAATCGGGGCCGATTTTTCCGAATTTTTCGAAAGTCAGGTACTGGACACCCAGATCGCCACCCTGCCGATCGTATTCGATGAAATCCGAACGCACATGAGGCAATACGGAATTCGAAAGCCGCGTGGCCTGGTCGAGATTTCCCACCAACTTGGCCCGCAACGCGCCGGACAAGACCGCACCGGGGGCCAGGTCGTAATCGGCTTGCAGTTGCAGGCCGATATCTGCCCGGATCGGATTTTCCGGGTCAAACAGCGACAAGGCCGAATAACTGCCCAGCCCCCAGCTGAATCTCGGATAGCGCCCGGGCACGAATACCTCGCCATCGCCACGCATCGGCGCGGCGTCGAACCCGGCACGCTGATATGCGAACCTGTAGCCTGCGGGGGCGTGCTCCAACTCTTCCAGGTCGCTGCGCCGGATCGTGACCATCGAGAGAGGCAAACCCTGTACCGTGGGCACGATCTCGAACCGCTCGACCGAGGGCGGCAGGCTGAGCGCCATCAAACGGGCGACACGACCAATGGCCTGAGGTTCGTAATCGTATTTCCGATTGGTCAGCCGCACCCGCGCACGGCCACCATCCAGCGCGACAGACTGCACGTCATAGCCCTGTGATTCAAGGATGCTGACCAGCTTTTGACGTTCTGACGCAACGCGGCCCGCATCCACGATCCAGCCGGTATCACGTGGTCCGGGCGGTCGGGGCATCACCGCCATCGGCGCGGGATCGAGACTGCCTTCGATCACCGGGCGACGGGGGTTCAGCACGATCGCGCCACCGACCCCGACCATGTCGCCGTTCAGCACATGGGCAAATACCTGCCAGCCCGGCCGCGGCCGGTAGGTCACCCCGAAATTCAGAGGTGTGCGATGGTCATAGATGCCGCCCTGCACCTCGCCGGTATAGCCATCCGAGGAATATTCCGCGATCAGGCTCCATTTTTCGGAGGGGCGCCATTCCAGCCCGCCGAAAGGCGCCACGGGTCCCTTGAACCATTGGTCGATTTCCAGCGTTCCGCCACGTCCGACATCGCGCGGCGGGCGCGCACCGAACGGGCTGCCGATGTCGCCATGACTGCCCAGCCGTCCCCAACCCAGACCTGCCGTCGCACTCAGCCGCGACCCCAACATGCGGCTGAGAACGACATACTCGCCCGAATAGACGCCGGTGCCGATGAAATCACGCACCCCGACCGCGAGACCGGGCCAGAACTCGGTCTCTTCCATCAGCAGGAAGTGCAGGTCGAAACTGCGGTCGAAATACTCGGTCTGTGCAGGATCGTAGGCCGCGATATAACTATAGCGAAAGCTGCCAGTCAGGCGGGGCGTCAACTGGAAGCTCAGCGTGTTGCGGCGAAGATCCTCGTTGCCGAAAAACGTCAACGACAGATCGGCATCGTCCATGGCGCGCGCACTGGGCATGTCGATCAAACCGGGCAGGCCATAGGTGTTGAGCGTTCCCTGCGGCTGGGCCGCCGCCGCCCCTGCGCCGCAAAGAACCGACGCCGAGGCCAAAAGCAGGCACCGCAAACGGTCTTGCCACTGCGGAAGGATCGGTTTCAACGCTGCGCACTCCCCACGCTCCGGTTTCTCCCTACGCGAGAGACAGACCAAATCCAAGCGGCCAAAGCCACGCTGGATGGCAAGCGCAGCGGCGATGCCACGGTGCGGCAATCGAGGCGGGCCGCTGGCTAGAGGATCTCGTCCTCGTCGAACAGTCGCTCGGCCTCGACCTCGGCGGTCCATGTATCGATACGATCTTCGGCATGGGCGGTCGAGGCAATGGCGGCCAGGTGAAAGACCGCGTTGCCCTCGTTGACAACGGGCAAGACCGCGCGGCCCACGATGATACCCGCCTCCGGGGCGATGATTGGGGCATCGACCTCGCCGAACGGGTCAGAAACGATCGCCAGCAGATCACCGGCATCGACCACGTCCCCTTCCGAGCGAAAGGTGCGCAACAGCCCCCCCTGTGGCGCGCGCAGCCAACGCGAATTGCGGCAGACCAACGGCGCGCGCCGCGCCCGCGGCACGCCGCGCGCCGGGATCATGGCACGGTCATGCAAGACCCGCAGGATACCCGAAACACCCGCCCGCACAGCGGTCTCGTCAAAGCGCAGCCCCTCACCCGCCTCGTAGAGAAGCATGCCGACCCCCTGCCCGTCCGCCACTTGCCTCAGCGACCCCTCGCGCAGCGCCGAGGGCAGGATCACCGGGGCGGCAAAAACCTCGGCCAGGCGCATCAGTTCGGGCTTGCCCGGCGCCACGCGCACCTGCGGCAGGTTGGTGCGATGGACCGCGGCGGAATGCAGGTCGATACCCAGGTCGGCGCGCAAGATCACCTCTTGCATCAGAAGATGCGCCAGCCGCGCGGCCATCGACCCCTCGGCAGAGCCGGGAAAACTGCGATTGAGGTCGCGGCGGTCCGGCAGGTAACGCGACAGGTTCAGGAAGCCGAAGGCATTGACGATCGGAATCGCGATCAGCGTTCCGCGCAACCCGTCCAGCGCCGGCAGGCTGAGAAGCCGGCGCACGATCTCGACCCCGATCACCTCGTCGCCATGCACGCCCGCGCTGACAAAGACGACAGGCCCCGCGCGGCGGCCGTGAATCACATGGGCGGACATGGTGACCGGCGTGTGATCCGACAGCACCGAGACCGGCAGGTCAACGGTGCGCCGGGTGCCGGGGGCGATGTTCACGCCGCCCAGGATGAACCCACCGCGCGGCGTCACGGGACAAAGGGAAATGTACGTCGCATGATTCCGCGATAGCGCCGCAGGGGGGCGGCTGACAAGGGGATGCATCGTATGACGACAGTGTTTTACCGAGGAAAGATGGCGGGCTGCGGCTCGGGCCGGCCATCGCGCCCCTCGCGGGCCGCTTCACCGTCCCCGCATCGCCCCGCGCGATTGCCCGATGCGCCGCGCCAAGGTCTCTGATGCTTGACCCGGGATCATACAGCAGGCATGTCCTTTTCATGCTGATCTACAAGATATTCCGCCGTTCCGAATGGGATGCCTTTCGCGCCGCCGGGCGCACCGCCGGCGCGCCGGTGGACCTAGCCGACGGTTTCATTCACCTCTCGACCGCAGAGCAGGTGACCGGTACCGCCGAGAAACATTTCGCGGGCGAAAGCGACCTGGTGCTGGTTGCGGTGACGGCCGATGCGTTGGGCGACGCGCTGAAATGGGAGACCTCGCGCGGCGGCGCGCTGTTTCCCCATCTTTACCGCGAAATGCGGGTGGCCGACGTGGTGTGGGACAAGTCCCTGCCGCTGGGGGCTACCGGACATATCTTTCCCGAGGGCGTGGTATGACGATGCTGGAACGGCTGGGCCTGGCGGCCTTTCACCGGATGGACCCGGAACGCGCGCATAACCTGTCGCTGGCGGCGCTGAAAACCGGGCTGGTGCCGCTGCCGGGGCGGCTGAGTTCGCCACGGCTGGCCACCGACCTGGCGGGACTGGCGCTGGCCAACCCGGTTGGTTTGGCCGCGGGCTATGACAAGAACGCCGAGGCGCTGGCGCCGCTGGCGCGCGCGGGTTTCGGTTTTATCGAGGTGGGGGCCGCAACGCCCCTGTCACAGCCGGGCAACCCGCGCCCGCGCCTGTTTCGATTGGCCGAGGACCGCGCCGCGATCAACCGCTTCGGCTTCAACAATGATGGCATGGTGGCCATCGGCGCGCGGCTGGCCACCCGGCCCGAGGGCGCCGTGATCGGCCTGAACCTGGGCGCCAACAAGACCAGTGCGGATCGCGCCGCCGATTATGCCGCGGTGTTGGCCCATTGCGGCGCATATGTGGATTTCGCCACCGTCAATGTCTCCTCGCCCAATACCGAGAAACTGCGCGACCTTCAGGGCCGCGCCGCCCTGTCGGCACTGCTGGCCGGAGTGATGGAGGCCCGCGCCCGGCTGGAGAGACCGTTTCCCGTTTTCCTCAAGATCGCCCCCGACCTCGACGAGGCGGAACTGGCCGACGTGGCCGAGGTAGCGCTGCAAAGCGGGATTTCCGGGCTGATCGCCACGAATACAACGCTGGCGCGCACCGGGTTGCACAGCCCTCACCAGGTGGAAACCGGCGGGCTCTCCGGCGCACCGCTCTTTGAACGCTCGACCCGCGTGCTGGCACAGCTCTCCGGGCTGACCGGCGGGCGGCTGCCGATCATCGGTGTCGGCGGCATCGGTTCGGCCGAGGACGCCTATGCAAAGATCCGCGCAGGTGCCAGCGCCGTGCAACTCTATACCGCGCTGGTCTATGGCGGCCTCAGCCTCGTGCGCGAGATCGTCGAGGGGCTGGATACCCTGCTTGCCCGCGACGGGTTCGCAAACGTGGCCCAGGCCGTTGGCACGTGCCGGCACGAATGGACATGACCGGCGCCTTTCCGGGCTAGCCTTGCGGGCGGGGGAAAAATAGCCCTAGCGCTCTGCCTGCGCTTCCAGCGCAGGATAGCGCAGGCCCAACGTCACGGCGCGCGCGACAAACGATACCAGGAAGGCGACCCAAAGCCCGTGATTGCCAAGGGCCGGCACCAGCGCGGCCACCGTCGCGGCATAGATCAGCACCGACAACAGCATCATGTTGCGCATGTCGCGCGTGCGGGTGGCCCCGATGAAAATCCCGTCCAGCATCCAGGACGCAAGCCCAAGCAACGGTGCGGCGACCATGTAGGGCAGGAAATCGCGCGCGGCCTCGCGCACGGGCTCGGCCGTGGTCATGGTATCGATGATCGCGCCCCCGAATAGCGCAAAGACCAAGGCCAGCCCCACGCAACTGAGAAGACCCCAAAACGATGTCATCAACGCGGCTTGTCTCAGTGCCGCGCGCATCCGCGCGCCCAGTGCCTGCCCCACCAGCGCCTCGGCGGCAAAGGCGAACCCGTCCAACGCGTAGGCCGTAATTTGCAGGAATTGCAAAAGGATCTGGTTGGCCGCCAGCGGCACATCGCCGAAATCGGCGCCGAGGAACAGGAAAGAGACGAAAATCCCCTGCAACAGCAGCGACCGGATCAGGATATCGGTATTGACGCCGGCCATATGGCGCAGCCGCGCGGGATCGAATACCCGCGCCCGGTCGCACCAAGCCCCGCCACTGAAAGCGCCCCTGCACATCCAAAGGCCCAGCGCGGCCCCCGACCACTCGGCCAGGAAGGTCGCGGCCGCAACCCCCGGCACACCCCAGTCGAATCCCAGCACGAACAGCAGGTCCAGCGCGATGTTCAGCCCGTTCATCCATAGCTGGATGACCAGAACCGCACGGGTGCGTTCCTGCGCGATCAGCCAGCCGGTGATGCCGTAGATCGCGATCGCGGCCGGGGCCGACCAGATGCGGATCGCCATGTACTGACGGGCCAGCGTCTCGACCTCGGGGCTGGCCGGCGACACGATGAAGGCGCCTGCGAAAAGCGGCGCCTGCAACAGGATCATCCCCAGACCGGCGACGCCGCCGATCATCAGCGCACGCGACAGCATCGCGTCGACCTCGGCATGGTCGCGCGCGCCCCAGGCTTGCGCGGTCAGGCCCGTGGTGCCCATCCGCAAAAAACCGAAAATCCAGTAAAGCGCCGAAAGGATGATCGCGCCGATCCCAACAGCGCCGATCGGTGCTGCTTCGCCCAACTGGCCCACGACGCCGGTATCGACCGCACCCAGGATCGGCACGGTGGCATTCGCCAAAACGATCGGAAGCGCGATCGCCAGAACCCGACGGTGGGTCAGCGCGGGCCCGGCCCGAAAAACCGTCTCAGTCATCGCGCGATGGCATCAGGAAATGGCCGGTGGCCTGCGCGAACAGCCGGGCGCGGTTATCCTGCCAGCCCTCGACATGGACGCTGGCATAGCGCCGCCCCGACCGGTTGACGCGGGCCCGCGCATAGGCGTCGCGCGGTAGCCCCGGCCGCAAGTAATCGACGGTGAAATCGATCGTCTTGGGCAGGCGCGGAAGCGTTTCGGGCGTCAACCCCCGCGGGTCGATCACGCCCGATTCCATGTCGTCCCATATCAGCGCCCATGACAGCCCGATGATCGCGGTAGCCTCAAGGAAGGCAGCCGTCACACCGCCATGCAGCGCGGGCAATAGCGGGTTTCCGATCAGCTTGTCATCATAGGGCAGGATCGCGGTCAGCTCGTCCCCGCGCCTTTCGAACTCGATCCCGAGGAATTGCATGTAGGGCACGCCACGCACCAGCGCCGACAGCGCCGCATCCCGGCGTTGCTTGATCACTTGGACGGGTTCGGGGGCACGGCGGGTCATGTCCGCTGTGCTTTCGGCCGTTCGACGGTAAAGGCCCCCGAGGCGGTGGCCACGGGGTTGTCGCGATCCTCGTCCATCGCGGTGGCCCGCACGAAAGCCACCGAGCGGGTGACGTGATAGCATTCTGCCCGCGCGGTGATGCGCTGACCCGGCGTCGCCGCGCGCATGTAATCGATGCGCAGGTCGATGGTCGCGGTGCCCTGCGGTCCCGTGGGATGGCACATCACCGAGGCACCACCACACGTATCCAGCAACGCCGAAACCGCACCGCCCGAGATGACACGGCTGCGGGGATCGCCGACCAGGCGCTCGTCATAGGGCATCGATATCTCGGCCACCCCGTTACCGATCTCCTCCACCTGCATCGAAAGCGCGCGCGAATGCGGTATCGCCTGGATGAACTGCCGCGCGATGCGGGCCTTGTCGTCACTCATGGACCTGTCCTTTCAGCCCCGGATAATGACCCTTGCTTTTCGTGCTGCAAGCGCTAATTTCTGCTATTGCGAACCATTCTCATATATGAGGCACCATGGCCACCAATATCTGGACCCCGGGCAATACCTTGCTTCGTGCCGGACTGTCCCTGCCGGGACCGGTTCGGTACGGCCGTCTGGTCGTGGTGCTGGTCCTTGTTGCGCTGGCCCTTGCGCCGGGGGAACTGGGGGCACTGACCCGAAGCCTGATGACCGATGCCTATGTGCAGGTCAGTGTCTTCGTGGCGGCGACGCTATTGCTGTTTTACGGCTCGGAACGGGTATTCAAATACGACCTGGGCAACGCGTTGCGCCGCGCCCGGCACTGGCAGGTCCCGATTGCCGCACTTCTTGGCGCGACGCCGGGATGCGGCGGCGCGGTGATCGTGGTCGCCGCGTACAGTTCGGGCAATGCGGGCTTTGGGGCCGTGGTGGCCGCACTGACAGCCACCATGGGCGATGCGGCTTTCCTGCTGATTGCGACGCGGCCAGACGCGGCGGCGGTGGTTCTGCCGCTGTCGCTGGCGGTGGGCGTGATTTCCGGCTGGGTGGTGGACCGGGTCATCCCGAACGCACTGCCGGTACTGAAAGGCGCCTCTTGTAACATCGCCCCGCGCATCGGGCGGCTGCGTCCGCGCGATATCGCCTACCTGCTGCCGGTCGTGCCGGGGCTCGTGGCGGGTGTTGCACAGGTTGCACAGGCGGAAATCGACACGATCCTGGGGCTGCCGGTCAACGCCCTTGCCCTGATCGGCACGGCGCTGGGTCTTTTCATCTGGGCCACCTCGCCGGTTACCGCGATGACCAACTCCCACGACGCCCCCCTCACCCGCATGGCCGAGGAAACCAGCTTTATCTCGGTCTGGGTGATCGGCGCCTACCTCGCCTACGATTACGTGGCAACCTTTGCAGGGATTGATATCGGCGCCCTGTTTGACGGCGTGACGCCGCTCTTGCCGCTGATCGCCATTGCCATAGGCTTCGTTCCCGGCTGCGGCCCTCAGGTTCTGGTTGCAACGCTCTACCTCAACGGGGCAATCCCCTTTGCCGCGCTGATCGGCAACGCGATTTCGAACGACGGCGACGCGCTGTTCCCGGCCATCGCAGTCAACCCTCGCGCGGCGATCCTGGCAACGCTGTGCTCGGCGGTTCCCGCGATAGCCGTGGGATATGGGTTCCACTTCCTCGCACCGGGTTTCATGAACTGATTTGCCCCGCGCGTCAAAACGGCCTAGCTAGACGCAGATCACCATGGAACAAGCCGATGCGAGACGAGCACCTCAGCTTCAAGGAGATGTGTGCGAAGTTCGACGTGACCCCGCGCACCCTGCGCTACTACGAGTATATCGAGCTTTTAAGTCCCGAAAAGGATGGGCGCACACGCTGGTACACCCCGCGCGAAGTGGCACGCATGACACTGATCCTGCGCGGCCGGCGCTTTGGGTTCAGCCTTGAAGAAATCCGCCAGTGGCTTCTGCTTTATGACGTCAAGGGCACCGAGGCACAGATGACCGCGCTGATCGGCATGGCCGACCGCCAGCTTGCGGCACTCAAAGAACAGCGCGCGCAACTGGACCAGTCCATCGACGACTTGCAGACCCTTCGCGACGATGTGGCCGCCGGACGGGTATGACCCGACGTCCTCGCACCTCGTGACGCAGCGTTACGTTTACGTCAACGTCACCTCTGACTGTATCCTGTGAAAAAGGCGCGGCGACGTCGCGCAGAAACCGCCAGGACACAGCATGAGCGATCGTGACATGACCATTCGCGACATGTGCGACACCTTCGGGGTGACGCCGCGCACGCTACGATTCTACGAGGACAAGGAATTGCTGGCGCCGCGCCGCGAGGGACAGAAACGGCTGTATTCGCGCCGCGACCGGGCGCGGCTGTCACTGATCCTGCGCGGCAAGCGGTTTGGTTTCAGCCTCGAACAGGTGCGCCAGCTGCTTGACCTCTATGACCGCGGCCACGGCAAGGAGGCCCAGTTGCGCCAGACCTACGAGCTGGCCCTGGAGCGGCTGGCCGACATGGAACGCCAGCGCGCCGAACTGGACGAGGCAATCGCCGAATTGAAACGGGAACTGGCCTGGGGCGCCGGGAAACTGGCGGAATTCGCCCGCATGCGCGCCGCCGAATAATCCAGGCTCGACATCCAGGGCCGACCAGCAGTCAAGGGAGGACTTTCATGCCGATCTACACGCCGCCCACCGAGGACATGCAATACCTCCTGCACGAGGTTATGCGGATCAGCCAATCCGGCATCCCCGGCTATGACGATCTTGACCGCGCTTTCACCGCGGCCGTGCTTGAGGAGGCCGGGAAGATCTCGGCCGAGGTGCTGGCGCCGCTGAACACCGTCGGCGACCGGCAGGGCTGCACCCTGGCAAACGGCGCCGTGCGCACGCCCGAGGGATTCAAAGCCGCCTATGACCAGATGTGCGAGGGCGGCTGGATCGGGCTGGACGCCGATCCAGAATACGGCGGACAGGGCATGCCCTACCTGTTGAACATCGCGGTGGGCGAAATGTTCGTATCCGCCAACATGGCCTTCAACATGTACCAGGGCCTGACCCATGGTGCGATCTCGGCTATCCATGCCCATGGCTCGGACGAGCAAAAGGCGACCTACCTGCCCAGGATGATTGCGGGAACATGGTCGGGCACGATGAACCTGACCGAGCCGCAATGCGGCACCGACCTGGGCCTGATCAAGACGCGCGCCGAACCGCAGGGTGACGGCAGCTACGCGATCACCGGCACCAAGATATGGATCTCGGCGGGTGAACATGACCTGACCGAAAACATCGTTCACCTCGTGCTGGCGAAAATCCCGGACGGCCCCGATGGTGTAAAGGGCATCTCTCTGTTCATCGTGCCGAAATTCCTGCCCGATGCGGACGGCAATCCGGGGCAGCGCAACGCGCTGGAATGCGTCGGCCTGGAACACAAGATGGGCATCCACGGCAATGCCACCTGCGTGATGAGCTATGAGGGCGCCACCGGTTTTCTGGTGGGCGAGGAGCACAAGGGCATGCGCGCGATGTTCACCATGATGAACGAGGCGCGGATCGGCGTGGGCCTGCAGGGCTATGCCCAGGGTGTGGTGGCCTACCAGAACGCGCTGGACTGGGCGCGCGAACGCTTGCAGGGCCGCGCCGTCAACGGGCTTGCCAATCCCGACGGCCCGGCGGATTCGATCATGGTCCACCCCGACGTGCGGCGGAACCTCATGCACCAGAAAAGCTTTGTCGAGGGGGCGCGCGCCTTTGCCTTCTGGGGGGCGGAAATGATCGACCGCGCCCACCGCGCGGGTGACGCGCAGGCCGAGGCGCTGATTTCCCTGTTGACCCCGGTCATCAAGGGCTTCCTCACCGACAAGGGGTTCGAGACCACGGTGCTGGCGCAACAGACCTATGGCGGCACCGGCTTTACCCGCGATGCGGGCGCCGAGCAATTCGTGCGCGATGCGCGCATCACCATGATCTACGAGGGCACCAACGGCATCCAGTCGCTGGACCTGGTCGGCCGCAAGCTGGGCCAGAACGGTGGACAGGCGGTCATGGCGTTCTTCGACCTGGTGAAAGGCTTCATCAAGGAAAACGAGGCGGACGAAGAACTGAAGGCCGATTTCCTGGACCCGCTGAAAGCGGCGTCCAAGGACCTGCAAGAGGCCACGATGTATTTCATGGCCGAGGGCATGAAGAACCCCGCCAACGCACTGGCCGGCAGCTACGACTTCCTGCACCTGTTCGGCCATGGCTGCCTGGGACTGATGTGGGCAAAGATGGCCCGCGCCTCGCGCGCCGCCCTTGCGGCGGACACGGACAACCCCGCCTTTCATGAAACCAAGCTGGCGACCGGGCGCTACTACATGGCCCGCCACCTGCCTGCCACAACCTTGCACCTGGCCAGGATCAAGAGCGGAGCCGACACCGTCATGGCACTGGACGCCGCCGCGTTCTGAACTCGCCCGACCGGAGGAAAAGATGCCGAAACGCTTTCGCCTGACCCGCCGCTTCAACGCCGCCATGACCGAGGACGGCTACCGCCGGCTGCGCCGCTTCGCGCAAGAGGCCGGGCTGGAAGAAGGGGAGGCGTTGTCTTTCATCTTCGAGAATTTCGACAGCGTAACGGACCAGGATAACCTGACCCACCGGCTGCGGCTGTTCAATTCCGAGCTTGAAGCGCGCAAGCGATGACCACAGTGCGATGCGCCCACCCCCGGTCGTGGCGCCATGGGTATTTAAACCAAGAAGAACAGGGAAAGGCAGCCCCCCGTCCTCGCGGCATCCCGGATCGTCACCGGGGAAGAGGCGCGGGGCGGGGGGCCTTCTCCTTGGGCGGTCATCGGCTCCCCAGCCTGTACCGCGACTCGATCATGGGGCAGGTGAGCTTAACATGGGGTTACCACGCACCGCCTCGGCTTCTTCTTGGTTTAGATACCCATGTCGGCACGCAACCACCGAGACCACCGTCGACCGGAAGACAGACCCCGAAAGAGAGGCATACATGACCGACGCCTATATCTACGACGCGATCCGAACACCGCGCGGCAAGGGCCGCAAGGATGGCAGCCTGCACGAGGTTACCGCCCTGCGCCTGTCGGCACTGGTGCTGGATGGGCTGATCGCGCGCAACGGCCTGACCGGCAACGAGCTGGAGGACGTGATCTGGGGTAACGCCACCCAGGTTGGCGAGCAGGGCGGATGCCTGGCGCGCAGCGCGGTGCTGGCCTCGGGGCTGGCCGAATCCGTGCCGGGGCTGTCGATCAACCGGTTCTGCGCGAGTGGGATGGAGGCCGTGAACCTGGCCGCCAACCAGGTGCGCGCGGGCGCGGGCCAAGCCTATATCGCCGGCGGGGTGGAAATGATGGGCCGCGTTGCCATGGGCAGCGACGGCGCGGCCATCGCGGTCGATCCCAGCCTGGCGATGAAATCCCATTTCGTGCCGCAGGGCATTTCCGCCGACATCATCGCCACCGAATACGGGTTCACCCGCAAGGATGTGGACGCGCTGGCGGTCGAAAGCCAGCGCCGCGCCGCGCAATCCTGGGCGGAGGGACGATTCGACAAGTCCATCCTGCCGGTACGCGATGTGAACGGGCTGACCATCCTGGAGCGCGACGAATACATGCGGCCCGGCACCGATATGGACAGCCTCGGCGCGCTGAAGCCGTCTTTCAAGGAGATGGGCGAGGTCATGCCCGGCTTTGACCAGGTGGCGATACTGAAATACCCGCATCTTGAACGGATCGAACATGTGCACCATGCGGGCAACTCGTCCGGGATCGTCGACGGGGCGGCGGGCGTTCTGGTGGGGAACAAGGCGTTTGGCGATGCACTGGGTCTGAAACCCCGCGCACGTATCCGTCAGACCTGCAAGATTGGCACAGATCCGACCATCATGCTGACCGGCCCCGTGCCCGCGACGGAAAAGGTTCTGCGCGATGCGGGGATGCAGATTTCCGACATCGACCTGTTCGAGGTGAACGAGGCCTTTGCCGCCGTCGTGCTGCGCTTCATGCAGGCCTTTGACGTGGACCCGGCCATGGTGAACAAGAATGGCGGCGCCATCGCCTTGGGCCACCCGCTGGGCGCCACCGGCGCAATCATCCTGGGAACCCTGCTGGACGAGCTGGAGCGTTCGGACAAGGAAACCGGGCTGGCCACGCTTTGCGTTGCCTCCGGCATGGGCGCCGCCACCATCATCGAACGCGTGTGAGGGAGAGACCGATGACTGATTTCACCTACTCCGTCGACGCGGACGGCGTCGCCACCATCACCTGGGACGTGCCCAGGCGCAGCATGAACGTCATGTCGCTGGCCGGCTTCCAAGAACTGGACGCCCATATCGACATCGCGCTGGCCGACGATTCCGTGAAGGGCGTCGTCATCACCTCTGCGAAGAAGGATTTCGCCGGGGGCATGGACCTGAACGTGATTGCCCGGATGCGCGACGAAGCCGGGGACGACCCCGCCCGCGGCCTGTTCGACGGCGTGATGTCCATGCACGCCATCCTGCGCAAGATCGAGCGCGCGGGCATGGACGAGCGCAACAAGGGCGGCAAGCCGATTGCCGCCGCCCTGCCCGGCACGGCGCTGGGCATCGGGCTGGAACTGCCGCTGGCCTGCCACCGGATCTTTGCCGCGGACAACCCGAAGGCCAAGATCGGCCTGCCGGAAATCATGGTCGGCATCTTTCCCGGCGGCGGCGGCACCACGCGGCTGGTGCGCAAGCTGGGCGCGATGGGGGCCTCGCAATTCCTGCTGGAGGGCAAGCTGGTCGACCCCAGGCGCGCGAAATCGGCCGGGCTCATCGACGAGGTTGCCGAGGACCCGGTGGCCGCGGCGAAAGACTGGGTTCTGTCGGGCCCGAAGATCGTCAAGCCCTGGGACGAAAAGGGCTACAAGATGCCCGGTGGCGCGCCCTATCACCCGGCGGGCTTCATGACCTTCCTCGGCGCATCGGCCATGGTGAACGGCAAGACCAAGGGCGTGTATCCGGCCGCCAGGGCGCTGCTGAGCGCGGTTTACGAGGGCGCGCTGGTGCCCTTCGACGCCGCGATCCGGATCGAGGCGCGCTGGTTCACCCATGTCCTGCTGAACCCGTCCTCGTCGGCGATGATCCGCGCGCTCTTCATCAACAAGGAGGCGTTGGAAAAGGGCGCCGTGCGGCCCGCGGACGTACCCGACCAGAAGGTGCGGAAACTGGGCATCATCGGCGCGGGCATGATGGGGGCGGGCATCGCGCTGGTCTCGGCCCAGGCGGGGATCGAGGTGGTGCTGATCGACCAGAGCCAGGAGGCCGCCGACAAGGGCCGCGCCTATACCCAGACCTACATGGACAAGGGGATCAAGCGCGGCAAGACGACCGAAGACAAGAAGGTCGAGGTGCTGTCGCGCATCACCGCCACCACCGATTACGCCGCGCTCAAGGGCTGCGACCTGGTGATCGAGGCGGTGTTCGAGGACCCCGCCATCAAGGCCGAGGTGACGCAACAGGTGCAGGCGGCCGTCGGCCCCGACTGCATCATCGCGACCAACACCTCCACCCTGCCGATCACCGACCTTGCCCGCGCCGCCGACCGGGCGGAGGATTTCATCGGCATCCATTTCTTCAGCCCGGTCGAAAAGATGCTGCTGGTGGAAATCATCAAGGGCAAGGCGACCGGCGACCGCGCCGTCGCCAAGGCCCTGGATTTCGTCCGGCAAATCCGCAAGACGCCCATCGTCGTGAACGACGCGCGCTTCTTCTACGCCAACCGCTGCATCATCCCCTACCTGAACGAGGGCATCCGCATGGTCGGCGAGGGCGTGCCCCCCGCCCTGATCGAGAATGCGGCAAAACTGGTCGGCATGCCGCTGGGGCCGCTGCAACTGGTGGACGAAACCTCGATCGACCTCGGCGTCAAGATCGCCCGGGCCACGCGCGCTGCGATGGGCGACGCCTACCCGGACGGCGCCGTGGACGAGGTGTTGTTCTGGCTGGCCGACCAGGGCCGGATGGGCCGCAAGGCCAGGGCCGGGTTCTATGCCTATGACGAGGCGGGCAAGCGCACCGGGCTGTGGGACGGTCTGGCGGCGCAATACCCGCAGGCCAGTGACCAGCCCGACCTGTCAGAGGTGCAGCATCGCCTGCTCTTTGCCCAGGTGCTGGAGGCCGTGCGCGCCCTGGAAGACGGCGTGCTGATGGATATCCGCGAGGGCGATGTTGGCGCGATCCTCGGCTGGGGCTTCGCACCCTGGTCGGGCGGGCCGCTCAGCTGGCTGGACATGATCGGCGCGGCACGGGCGGTCGGGATCTGCGACGATCTGGCGGCCCGCCATGGCCCCCGCTTTGCCGCGCCCGCCCTGCTGCGCGAGATGGCGGAAAAGGGCCAGACCTTCTACACCCGCTTCGCCCCCGACGCCCAGGCGGCCTGACGCAAGGGGCGCCCGCCCCCGGGCGCCCTACCCCCCGAATGCATAGCCGAACCGCGCGATATCCTCGGCGCAATATTCGGCCACCAGTGCTGCGGTCGCTCCCGAGTAATACGCGCGATAATCCGCGTTGCGCCCGGACGCGTTCACCCGTTCAAGCGGCCCGATACGAAAGCCCAGATGCGCCTCGACCGGGGCGATATCCTCGGCGAAATGCTCCAGCCGGACCCAGGCGCTGCACCGCTCCACCCCGGCCCCGTCGCGCATATAGACGCCATAGGGATTGGCCCGGAACCCGCCGGCGATCTGCGGATGGGCCAGGAACTCCGCGAACTCCAGCCGCTGCGCCAGCCCCACCGCCGGGTGGTCGAACCGCTGCCCCCGCAGCCAGTGATAGTAACTGACCGCCCGGTCCCAGGGATTGCGCACGAGGGCAAAGACAAAAAAATCCGCGATCTCGTCGGGGCTGACCAATCCCTCGATATCGGCAAGGGTGGAATGTTTCCACAATCGCCCCGCGCTCTGCACCCCCCGTAGCCTGCGCCGCCGCCGGCGCGCCTTCGGAGTATCCCCGATCAGGATGTCATCGGCCATCGCACGCGTCTCCAGCACATGCGTCAGAGCGGTGCCGCCAGTCTTGGGAATATGCACGAAAATATAGTTTCGCCCGCGCGAGATGATCATGAACGACAGGCTAACGGGCCGCTCGGCAATGGCAAGCCCCGGCGAAGCGACGCCCCCGCCCGCCGCAGTCCCCGTTCTGCTTTGGGCGAAATATCCCGGGGGGTGCGGGGGGCGGGCCCCCCGCATCGGTCGGCCCGGCCAGGGCCGGGCCGAAGCCCGCACCCCTTTAGCCCCCTTTTCAATCCGTCGCGTCGGGGCCAAACTCCGCCCCGACAACAACATTCCCACAGGAGAAGAACCAAATGGGCTGGTTGGCAGATGAAACAGGTCTGGAAAAATGCGCGGCGAATTACGTGCCGCTGACGCCGCTGTCCTACCTGAAGCGCGCGGTCCAGGTCTTCCCAGACCGCGAGGCCGTGGTCTATGGCGACCGCCGCTATACCTATGCCCAGTACCACGACCGCGTCACCCGGCTGGCCTCGGCTCTGGCCGCGATGGGGGTGAAACCCGGCGACGTGGTGGCCACGTTGCTGCCCAACGTGCCCGCCCATGCCGAGGCCCATTTTGGCGTGCCCGCCTGCGGGGCGGTGCTGAACACGATCAATATCCGGCTGGACGCCAACACGGTCAGCTACATCCTGGACCATGGCGGCGCCCGCGTCGTGCTGTGCGATCCGCAATTCATCCCGCTTCTGGCCAGCGCGATCGAGGACATGGAGGGCGAACCGCCCATCGTGATCGAGGTCGGCGACGATGCCGCGGGCGTGCATGATTTCGGCGATTACCCGGAATACGAGGACATCCTCGCCGGCGCCGATCCGGATTTCGACTGGATCATGCCCGAGGACGAATGGGAAAGCATCGCGCTGAACTACACCTCGGGCACCACCGGCCGGCCCAAGGGCGTGGTCTACCACCACCGTGGCGCCTATCTGAACGCGATGGGCCAGGTGATCAGCTGGCGCATCGTGCTGCACCCGAAATACCTGACCATCGTGCCCCTGTTCCACTGCAACGGCTGGTGCCACACCTGGATGATGCCGGCGGTGGGCGGCACGGTGGTCTGCTGCCGCGACATCAGCGCAAAGGCGATCTTCGATGCCATCGCGGATGAGGGCGTGACCCATTTCGGCGGTGCTCCGATCGTGCTGAACATGCTGGTCAACGCCAAGGAGGATGAAAAACGTTCCTTCGACCACCTGGTCGAGGTCTTTACCGCGGGCGCCCCCCCTGCCCCCGCAACGCTGGCCAAGATCGAGCCGATGGGCTTCAACATCACCCATGTCTATGGTCTGACCGAAACCTACGGGCCGGCCACGGAATGCACCTGGCACGAGAAATGGGAGCCGCTGAAAGGCGATGAGCGCGCGGCGCAAAAGGCCCGCCAGGGCGTCGCCATGCCCTTCATGGAACCTGTACAGGTCTGGGATGACGCCCACGCCCCGGTGCCGATGGACGGGACGACCCAGGGCGAGATCGTGTTCCGCGGCAACGGCGTGATGAAGGGCTATCTGAAAAATCCACGCGCCACGCGCGAGGCGTTCAAGGACGGCTATTTCCACTCGGGCGACCTGGCCGTACAGCACCCCGATACCTATATCCAGATCGCCGACCGGGCCAAGGACATCATCATTTCGGGCGGCGAGAATGTCAGCTCGGTCGAGGTGGAGGGCGTGCTGATGCACCACCCCGACGTGCTGCTCTGTGCCGTGGTCGCCAAGCCAGACGAGAAATGGGGCGAGGTGCCCTGCGCCTTTGTCGAGCTGAAGGATGGCCATTCGGTGGACGAGGCCACGCTGATCGCCTTTGCCCGCGAGCGGCTGGCCGGGTTCAAGACCCCGAAAAAGGTGATCTTCCAGGAACTTCCCAAGACCTCGACCGGAAAGATCCAGAAGTTCCAGCTGCGCGAGATTGCCCGGTCGCTGTGACATTGGCAGGACCGGGGGCACAGGCTATGCTGTGCCCCCGGCACCACGAGACAACGCAGGACAAAGGGCCGCGATGACGGCGCTCATCCGATATGAACGGCTGGAAAGCCCCGCCCTCTGGCGCGAGGCGCCCGAGGCACAACGGCGTGACGTGATCCTGTCTTTCGGCGATGCCTCGCTGGTGATCTCGGACAGCGCCGAAAGGGTTCTGACCCATTGGTCTCTGGCCGCCATCGCCAGGACGAATCCGGGGATGCGACCGGCCATCTTCACCCCCGATGCCGATAGCGGCGAAACGCTGGAGGTGGACGAACCGGTGATGATCGAGGCGATCGAGGCGGTGCGCGCGGCCATCGCCCGGGGCCGCCCACGTCCAGGGCGGCTGCGACTGGCGATCCTTGGCGTACTCTTGGCTGGAATGACCGCGCTTGCGCTGTTCTGGCTGCCCGGCGCGCTGGTCCGCCACGCGGTGACGGTCCTGCCCGCCACAGTGCGCGCCGAGATAGGGCGCGACGTGCTGGCCCGCCTGACGCGGGTGGCGGGCCCTGCCTGCGCGCGGCCGGGCGGGGCGGCGGCACTCGACCGCCTGACCATGCGCCTGTTGCCCGGCACAAGCACCAAGGTGATCGTTCTGCCGGGGGGGATGGCGCGGGCGGCCCATCTGCCCGGCGGGCTGATCCTGCTGAACCGTGCCCTGGTCGAGGATTTCGAGGATCCCGGCGCGGTTGCGGGCTTTATCCTCGCCGAAGATGCGCGCGCCACCCAAACCGATCCGCTGGCCGCGCTGCTGCGCGCGGCGGGTCCGCTGGCGACCTTGCGCCTTCTGACCAGCGGCACCCTGCCCAAGGGCGCGCTGGACGCTCATGCAGAGGCGGTGATGACGCACCCGCCCGCCCCGCTGCCCGACGAGGCGCTGTTGGCACGCTTTGCCAAGGCCGGGCTTTCCTCTGCGCGCTACGCCTATGCGCTTGACGTGTCGGGCGAAACCGTGCTGGGCCTGATCGAGGCTGACCCGATGCGCGGCCAAATCCCCGTGCCGCTGATATCGGATGGCGACTGGGTCCGGCTCCAGTCCATTTGCGGCGGCTGAAAGGTGAAAGCGCCCCGTCGGTGAACAGGGCGCTTTCCTCGGTGTTGCTCGATTTTGGTTGCTTGCTGCCGTATTACTTTTTCCCGCTGGTCGACAGGCGCACAGCGCGCATCTGTTCAACCGGGATCTCGACGAGCCGCGCCGGCACGTCATCGGTCCAGATCAGCGCCATCTGCGCATCCCCCCGCTCGCTGCGCTTGCCGCGCATCGGGTTCAGGCGGTCGTCTTCCCAAACGTTCTCGTAGCCCTTGGGCATCTGGAATGGCACCGGGCGCAGGACATCCCGGGTCGCGGCCCGCTCGACCCTGGCACCGCCTTGCGGCACCGGCAGACCGCGTGGGTCATCGACCTGCGGACCGCAGCGAACCGGATACCGCGAACCGTCGTTGATATATTGCGAACTAAGCGGCGAGGCGCCGGCACAGGCCGGCTTGCCGCGCCTGACCTGCTTTTGCGGGGCGGCCTGCACGGGCGGGGCAGCACGGACCACGCGTTTGGGCGCCGGGGCGGCGGCGGGTCCGGGCTGCGGGGCAGGCTTGCGCAAGACCCGCACGGGCTGAACAGGCTGTGCTGACTTGGCGGCGGCGCCGACCTTTGGAACGGTGCGTTGCGAGGTTTGCGCGGTCCTGACCGGTGCGGGCCGGGTTGCGATCTTTGGCTGGGGCACAGCGCTTGCGAGGGACGGCTTGTACCCGCACAGCACCTTGCGATCACGGCCCACGCGCGGCACCCATGTCACCTGTCCCGCATAGCCCGCACGGATATAGACGCAGCCCTGGCTATCGACATATTGCCGATCCTGGTAACTTGCCGGCGGCAGTTCTGCCGGGCCATCGTCCTTTCTAAGCGATTGCGCCTCGGCGGCGGACACAATAAACCCCGCCACGACCGCAGCACAGGCGACCGAGTGCCAAAAAGACATGACTTCCCCCACAAGATCTGGAGGAATCATGCCTGATGACGCCAAATGAGTAAAGAATCAATTCGTCTATTTTGTGCCGAACATGCGGTCCCCCGCATCCCCTAGTCCTGGAACAATATATCCATGGTCGTTCAGGCATTCATCCACAGCCGCCGTTACGATCGGCACGTCGGGATGCGCCTTTGCCATGCGCTCGACACCCTCGGGCGCGGCCAGGAGGCACATCATGCGAATCTCTTTCGCGCCTGCCCGCTTCAACAGATCAATGGCCGCAACCGAGGAATTGCCGGTTGCCAGCATCGGGTCCAGGACGATAACGGTGCGCTCTGACAGGCCGGGCGGAACCTTGAAATAGTATTGCACGGGTTCGAGCGTCGCCTCGTCGCGGTACAACCCGACGAAACCGACCCGCGCCGAGGGTATCAATTCCAGCACCCCGTCCAGCAGGCCGTTACCCGCTCGCAGGATCGACACCAGCACCGGCTTGCGCCCCGCAAGGACCGGCGCGTCGATCTCGCAAAGCGGCGTTTCGATCCGGCGCGTGGTCATGGGCAAGTCGCGCGTCACCTCATAGGCAAGAAGCTGGCTGATCTCGTGCAGCAAGCGGCGGAACTCGCCGGTGGGCGTGGACTTGTCGCGCATCAGGCTCAGCTTGTGCTGAACCAACGGATGCGTGACGATGGTCAGGTGGCTAGTCATCGGCAAACTCCAGTCGTTTCAACAGGGCCGCGCGGGTCGCTGTGTCGCAAAAGGCGGCCTCTGCCGCGACCCGGTTCAGCGCGGCAAAGTCATCCTCGCCCCAGCCAAAGGTCTGGGCAAGCCGGTCGTATTCCTGCGTCATCGTGGTATGGAAAAAGGGTGGATCGTCGGTCGAAACGGTCACCTTGACCCCCGCCGCACGCAGCCGGGCAATCGGGTGGTCGGACCAGCGCGGATAAACCCCAAGCGCGATGTTCGAGCCTGGGCATATCTCCAGAACAACGCCGGTTTGGGCAAGCCGCTCGACCAGCGCGGGGTCCTCGGCGGCGCGCACGCCGTGGCCGATCCGGTCCACGCGAAGATCGTCCAGAACGGCACGCACCGAGGTCGGCCCCTCCCATTCGCCCGCATGGGCGGTCAGACCCAGCCCGGCCTCGCGCGCCATGTCGAAGGCATAGGCGAAATCAGCGACCACACCGCGCCTCTCATCCCCGGCCATGCCAAAGCCGACGATGAAATCGCCGGCCGTTTCAGCCGCGCAAAGGGCGGCGTCGCGGGCCATGGCCGGGCCGAAATGGCGGATGCAGGTGACGATGCCGCGGGTCACGATACCATGGGCACGTTCAGCGACGCGGGCGGCCTCGGCGATGGCGTGCAGGTATTCACGCCAGGCCCCCAGGTCGCGCCCGCCACAGAAATCGGGCGATATGAAGGTTTCAAGATAGACCACGCCCTGCGCCGCGGTATTTTCCAGCACCGCACCGGTCAGGCGGGCGTAATCCTCGGGGCCCTTAAGCACCGATGTCGCAACCTCGTAGACCGCGAGGAACCCGGTGAAATCACGATAGGCATAGCCGCCGTCCGGGCCGAAGATACCACCGATATCGGCGCCGCGCATGCGGGCCATGTCGCGAATCAAGGCTGGCGGCGCGGCCCCCTCAAGGTGGTGGTGCAACTCGACCTTGGGTAGTGTCACAGAAAGCTCCTCCCCGGTCCCTGGGCGTCGATGCCCAGATGCGCGGCCACGCTGGCGGCCACATCGACATAACCGCACAGCCCGATTTTGCGTGCATCGAGCCCCGCCCCCAGAACCGGCACCCGTTCGCGGGTATGATCGGTGCCCACCCATGTAGGATCGTTGCCATGGTCGGCGGTCAACAGCACCAGGTCGCCCGGCCGCATCCGATCGAAAATGCCGGGCAGTTGCGCATCGAACCACTCCAGCGCGCGGGCATATCCGGCGACGTCGCGCCGATGCCCCCAGAGACTGTCGAACTCTACGAAATTGGCGAATGTCAGGCTGCCCTCGGGGGCCTCGCGCATCAGGTCCGCCCAATGGACCATCAAGGCAGCGTCTGGGCCGGTGCGCACCTCGTCGATGCCATGCATCGAGAATATGTCGCCGATCTTGCCGATGGCCTGCACCCGGCGGCCCGCACCCCGCGCCCAGTCGCACAGCGTCGGTGCGGGGGGCGCGATGGCGTAGTCATGACGGTTCGCGGTGCGCACGAACCCGGTTTGCGCATCCCCTCGGAAAGGCCGCGCGATCACCCGGCCGACGCGCATCGCATGCAGCATCGGCGCGATACCCCGACACAGCGAAAGCAGCCGGTCGAGGCCGAAAACCTCTTCATGGGCGGCGATCTGGAACACGCTGTCGGCAGAGGTGTAGAGGATCGGCCAGCCGGTGCGCAGATGCTCGGACCCCAGTTCGGCCACGATTTCCGTGCCCGAAGCGTGACAATTGCACAGCGTCCCATCGACCCCGGCGAGCCGGCGCACCTGTACCAGCACCTCCTCTGGAAAGGCGGGCACCTCGCGGGGGAAATAGTGCCAGTCCCACGGGACAGGCACACCGGCCAGTTCCCAATGGCCCGATGGCGTATCCTTGCCCGGCGACAACTCGGTTGCCGCCCCCCATAGCCCCTGCGGCACCACCCCCAGCCCCGGCACCTCGGCCCCGCTGGCCAGCCGGAGCGCCGCGCCAAGGCCCAGGGCATCGAGATTCGGCACATGCAGCGGGCCTGATCGCCCGTCGTCCGCCCGGCCGGCGGCGCATTCGGCCGCGATATGGGCCAAGGTGTTGGCGCCAGTATCCGGTGCTCCATCATTGAAAAAGCGGTCCGCATCCGGCGCCCCGCCGATCCCGAGCGAATCCATCACCACGAGGAAGGCACGGGTCATGACAGAATTCTCTGGTGAACCAGGGGCGGAAGCGTGGCCGGCCCCTCGCCAATGGCAAAGGCGGCAACCACCCCGGCCGCGGCGGCCTCTGCGTCGGTCTCGCTGGCCGCATGAACCAGCGCCAGCATCTCGCCCGCCCCGACCTCGTCGCCAAGGGCTGCGATCTCAGACAGTCCGACCGAGGGGTTGATGCGATCACGTTCGCGCCGCCGCCCCCCCCCAAGACCGACTACCGCCAGGCCCAACGCATGCGTATCGATGGCCTGCACCACGCCCGCGCGCGGTGCGCGCACCTCTTGCACCACGGGGGCGGCGGGCAGGCGGTCGGGCCAACGTTCGATGAAATCGGCCGGACCGCCAAGTTCGGCGACCATCTCGCCGAATTTCAGCGCCGCCTCGCCACTGTCCAGCGCCCTGGCGATGCGCCGCGCGCCGTCGGCCGCATCCTCGGCCAGACCGCCCAACGCCAACGCCTCGCCGCCCAGGGCGCAGGTAATGTCCCACAGCGCAGGGGTGACACCGGTGCCAGTCAGGGTTTCCATGACCTCGATCACCTCCAGCGCATTTCCAGCCGCGGCCACCAGCGGCTGGCTCATATCGGTGATCAGCGCCGTGGTCATGCAACCGGCCCCCTGCGCGGTCTCGACCAGCGCGCGGGCCAACGCCTCGGCATCGCCCATCTCTTTCATGAAGGCGCCAGAGCCGACCTTGACATCAAGCACCAGCCCCTCAAGCCCCGCGGCGAGTTTCTTTGACAGGATCGACGCGGTGATCAGGTCGATGCTTTCGACCGTGCCGGACACGTCGCGCACGGCGTAAAGCCGCTTGTCGGCGGGCGCGATATCGGCCGAGGCCCCGACGATGGCGCAACCGACCTCCGCGGTAAGGGATTTCAGTTCACAAACCGAGATCTCGGTGCGGTAGCCCGGTATCGCAGCCAGTTTATCCAGCGTGCCGCCAGTATGACCCAGCCCGCGCCCCGAAATCATCGGCACATAGGCCCCGCAGGCCGCCAGCGCCGGTGCCAACACCAGGCTAACACAATCGCCCACACCCCCGGTGGAATGCTTGTCCAGGACCGGGCCGGGCAGATGCCAGTCGAGAACAAGACCGCTATCGCGCATCGCCCGCGTCAGCCCCACGCGCTCAGGCGTGGAAAATCCGTTCAGCAGAACCGCCATCGCAAAGGCCCCGGCCTGGGCATCCGTGACCGCGCCGCTGGCCAGCCCCTCGGCGAACCATGTCAGCGCCGCATCGTCGAGACGTTCGCCATCGCGAAGGCGGGTGATGATCCCGCGAGCATCCATATCAGCGCCCGGTCATGTGGGCGGACGAGAATGCGCCGGGCAACAATTCGCCCACCGTCATCTCGCGCATCCTGCCCGAAAGGGTCGCCATCGTGACCTTGACATCGGGCGCTGCGAATTCGGCCAGTTTCTGACGACATCCGCCGCAGGGGGTGACCGGCTCTGGCCCGTCGGCGATCACCGCCACCTCGACAATCTCGCGGCAGCCCGCCGCGACCATCGCGGCGATGGCCCCCGCCTCGGCGCAGGTGCCCTCGGGCGAGGCGACATTCTCGACATTGCACCCGACATGGATAGCGCCGTCCGCCCCCCGAACCGCCGCGCCGACCTTGAAACGCGAATAGGGGGCATGGGCATTCTCGCGAACCGCGCGCGCAGCGGACAAGACTGGCATGGAATTACTCCTTTAGCTGCCAATCTGCGGCGCGGCGCCACGGGATGCAAGGGCGCCGGAAGATGCGCGAGGGCACAAATCAGCACCACCCGCGACCGAACGTCCGGGTTTCTATCTTGCGCCTCAGCCCCCCGCTGCGTAACAGAATTACCAACATAGTAAGGAGGGACAGACCGCATGACATATTCCGAGGTCTATCAGGCCTGGCAAAACGACCCGGAAGGGTTCTGGATGAAGGCCGCCGAGGCGATCGACTGGGTTCAAAAACCCTCCAGGGCGCTGCATGACGACAAGGCACCGATCTATCAATGGTTCGCCGATGGGATGGTCAATACCTGCTGGAATGCCGTGGATCGGCATGTCGAAAACGGCCGCGGCGACCAGACCGCGATCATCTATGACAGCCCCGTCACCGGCACGCGCAAGTCGATCTCTTATGTCATGCTGCGCAACCGCGTGGCCCAGCTGGCCGGCGCGCTGCGTGCCAAGGGTGTGGAAAAGGGTGACCGGGTCATCATCTACATGCCGATGATCCCCGAGGCACTGGAGGCAATGCTGGCCTGTGCCCGCCTTGGTGCGATCCATTCGGTGGTGTTCGGCGGCTTTGCCGCGCACGAATTGGCGGTGCGCATCGACGACGCGAAACCGAAATGCATCATCGCGGCAAGCTGCGGGATCGAGCCGGGCCGGATCGTGCATTACAAGCCGCTTCTGGACGGGGCGCTTGAACAATCCGCCCACCAGCCCGATTTCTGCGTGATCTTCCAGCGCGAACAAGAGGTCGCGCATCTGGAGGAAGGGCGCGACTACAACTGGCACGGCTTTCAATACGGCGTGGAACCGGCCGAATGCGTACCGGTCGAGGGTAACCACCCGGCCTACGTCCTGTACACCTCGGGCACCACGGGCCAGCCCAAGGGCGTGGTGCGGCCCACCGGCGGCCACCTGGTGGCGCTGAACTGGACGATGAAGAACCTCTACAACGTCGATCCGGGCGACGTGTTCTGGGCGGCCTCGGATGTTGGCTGGGTCGTGGGCCACAGCTATATCTGCTACGCGCCGCTGATCCACGGCAACACCACTGTCGTCTTCGAGGGCAAGCCGGTCGGCACGCCCGACGCGGGCACGTTCTGGCGCGTGATTTCCGAACACAAGGTGAAAAGCTTCTTCACCGCGCCGACCGCCTTTCGCGCGATCAAGCGCGAGGACCCAAATGGCGCGTTTCTCAAGAAATACGATCTGTCCTGCCTCAAGGCGCTGTTCCTGGCCGGTGAACGGGCCGACCCCGACACCATCCACTGGGCGCAGAACCAGTTGGGCGTGCCGGTGATCGACCATTGGTGGCAGACCGAAACCGGCTGGGCCATCGCGGGCAACCCGCTTGGGATCGAGGAATTGCCGGTCAAGGTCGGCAGCCCGTCAGTCCCGATGCCAGGCTATGACGTGCATATCCTGGACGAGGGCGGGCACGAGGTCGGCCCCAACACCCTGGGCGCGATCGCGATCAAGCTGCCGCTGCCGCCGGGCACGCTGCCCACCCTGTGGAACGCCGAGGACCGGTTTCACAAATCCTACCTGAACCATTTCCCAGGCTACTATGAAACGGGCGATGCAGGCTACAAGGACGAGGACGGGTATCTCTACATCATGTCGCGCACCGATGACGTGATCAACGTCGCAGGCCATCGCCTGTCGACAGGCGCGATGGAAGAGGTCCTGGCCAGCCATCCCGACGTGGCCGAATGCGCGGTGATCGGGGTCGCCGACGATCTGAAGGGACAATTGCCGATGGGCTTCATGTGCCTGACGACGGGGGTGAACCGCGACCATGCCGAGGTGGTCAAGGAATGCGTGAAACTGGTGCGCGACCAGATCGGCCCGGTCGCCGCGTTCAAGCTGGCCTGCGTGGTCGACCGCCTGCCCAAGACGCGCTCGGGCAAGATCCTGCGCGGCACGATGGTCAAGATCGCCGACGGGCAGGATTTCAAGATGCCCGCGACCATCGACGACCCCGCGATCCTGGACGAGATCGCCGTGGCGCTGAAGGAACTGGGTTACCCCAAGGCGGGCTGAGCCGGCTGTCAAAACAAAGGGCGCGGCGCGGGGATCTATCCGCGCCACCCACCCGAAAGGGTAGCACGGGAACACGAATGCAACCCTGACCTGAACTTTTAGACAGGTTGGTAGAAGCTGATCGACACGTTACAGATGTGTTGCAATCAGTGCGAGTGTTCCCATGTTCCCGTCCCCGAAAGACGACAAGCGCAAGCTGTCCCCTTGTACCGCGCCGACCGGGTCCGATCCCGAATGCATCGGGTCATCCTGGCAGATGCAGCAGGTCTTTGACCGGATCACGGCGGCGGCGCGTTCGATGGCGACAGTGTTCATTACCGGGGAAAGCGGCACCGGCAAGGAGATTTGCGCGCAGGCGGTCCATGCCGCGTCGACCCGCGCGACGGGGCCTTTCGTGCCGCTCAACTGTGCCGCGATCCCGCATGACCTTCTGGAATCAGAGGTTTTCGGACATCTCAAGGGCGCCTTTACCGGCGCGGTGGCCAACAAGCCGGGGGCGGCCACGGTGGCCAATGGCGGGACACTGTTTCTCGACGAGATCTGCGAAATGGATCTCGACCTTCAGACCAAGCTCTTGCGGTTCCTGCAAACCTCGACGATCCAGCCGGTCGGCGCATCGCAGGCCCGAAAGGTCGATGTGCGAATTGTCTGCGCCACCAATCGCGACCCGATGGAAGAGGTTCGTCGCGGCCGGTTCCGCGAAGACCTGTTTTACCGCCTGCATGTCGTTCCGATTCACCTGCCCCCGCTGCGCGAAAGGGGCGAGGACGTGATCGAGATCGCCCGGCGCGCGCTTGTCCGTTTCTCGGCAGAGGAGGGCCGCAGCTTTGCCGCCTTTGCCCCCGATGTCGAGGCGATGTTCCGTGCCCTGCCCTGGCCGGGAAACGTGCGCCAGCTTTTGAACGTGGTGCGCCATGCGGTAGTTCTGAATGACGGACGGGTGGTTACCCGCGACATGCTTCCGCTTGGCCTGCATCGTGATGGCGACCGGGTTCCGCCCCGGCACGGCACGGCGGAGGAGGCGTCTCGGCTTGGGATTGATGACCTGGTCGGCAAATCGCTGGCCGAGATCGAACAGATGGTGATCGAGGAAACCATCGCGCGCGAGGGCGGTTCGGTGCCGCGTGCGGCGCGGGTTCTCGATGTCTCACCCTCGACGCTGTACCGCAAGCGCGAAGCCTGGGCGCGGCAGGCCGAAGCGGTCTGAGGGCTGAAACAGCCTGGGGACGGCGCGAAAAGCCGGGCCAGACCAGGCACGCCGAACCCGACGCCGTGCCGGACGGCGAGGATAAAGGGGGGCGCCGCCCCCCGTCCTGCGGACTCCCCCCGGGGTATTTCGGCCAAGAAGAAGGGGGTCGCCGGGCGAGGCGACAGCGCGTCACAGGAATTGTTCGCGGATCAGGCGTTCCTCGAGCCCGTGCCCCGGATCGAACAGGATGCGATGCCTGATCGCGGGCTCGGAGGCGATCTCGACTGCTACCACGACCCCTGCCCCCCGGCTGTCGCCCTCGGCCATCACCGGGCGTTTCTCGGGTTGCAGCACGTCGATTCGCACCCGCGCCGATTTCGGCAAGAGCGCGCCTCTCCAGCGCCGGGGCCGAAACGGGGCCACCGCCGTCAGGGCCAGCACATCCGCCCCGATCGGCAGGATCGGTCCGTGGGCAGAGTAGTTATAGGCGGTAGATCCCGCGGGCGTGGCCACCAGCGCGCCATCGCAGACCAGTTCCTCCAGCCGGAGGCGCCCATCCACGCTGATCCTGAGCTTCGCCGCTTGCGGGCCGGCCCGCAAAAGGCTGACCTCGTTGATTGCCAGAGCCTCGGCGACCGATCCGTCGGGACGCGTGGCGCGCATGCGCAGCGGGTTCAGGATCGCCTCTTCGGCGGCTTCCAGCCGCGCTGTCAGACCCTTGGGCCGGTACTCGTTCATCAGGAAACCGACGGTGCCACAATTCATCCCGTAAACGGGCGCGCGCAACTCCTGGGTTGCGTGAAGGGTCTGCAGCATGAATCCGTCGCCCCCCAGTGCGACGATCACGTCCGCCTGTTCGGGGACGACCTGCCCATAGCGTTCGGTCAACGAGCCCAGCGCATTTTGCGCCTCGTCCGAGCCGCTGGCCAGAAAGGCGATCTTGCCTGCTGCGGTCATCCGCCATTCCCTCGCGCTTCTTCCTCTCTCATCGCCCGCGCGGATCGGAAACACAAGGGCGCGACGCTATGCAACGCCCGGTTCAATGGGGCTTTTGCCGCCCCGACAGTTTCGCTAGAACGCCCACTATCGCCGCACAGGCCCAGCAGGAGATTGCAGGATGACCTCACCTACCGATACCGGCTTCTTCACCGAGGCGCTCGCCACACGCGACCCCGAGATCGCCCGCGCCATCGGGCTGGAGCTTGGCCGCCAGCGTGACGAGATCGAACTGATCGCGTCGGAAAACATCGTCAGCCGCGCCGTGATGGAGGCGCAGGGCTCGGTGATGACCAACAAATATGCCGAAGGGTACCCGGGAAAACGCTATTACGGCGGCTGCCAATTTGTGGACATCGCCGAAAACCTCGCGATCGAGCGCGCCTGCCAGCTGTTCGACTGCGGCTTTGCCAATGTGCAGCCGAACTCGGGCAGCCAGGCCAACCAAGGCGTGTTCACCGCGCTGCTGCAACCCGGCGACACGATCCTGGGCATGTCGCTGGATGCCGGCGGCCACCTGACCCACGGCGCCCGGCCCAACCAGTCGGGCAAGTGGTTCAACGCCGTGCAATACGGCGTGCGTGAGGCCGACCTTCTGCCCGACTACGACCAGATCGAGGCCCTGGCAAAGGAACACCAGCCGAAACTCATCATCGCGGGCGGCTCGGCGATCCCGCGCATCCTGGATTTCAAACGCTTCCGCGAGATCGCCGATATGGTCGGCGCCTACCTGATGGTGGACATGGCCCATTTCGCCGGGCTGGTAGCGGCGGGCCTCTACCCCTCGCCCTTCCCCCATGCCCATGTCGCCACCACCACCACCCACAAGACCCTGCGTGGGCCGCGCGGCGGCATGATCCTGACCAATGACGAGGCACTGGCCAAGAAGTTCAACTCGGCCATCTTCCCCGGCATCCAGGGCGGGCCGCTGATGCACGTGATCGCGGGCAAGGCCGCGGCCTTTGGCGAGGCCCTGCGCCCGGAATTCAAGACCTACCAGAAACAGGTGATCGAAAACGCCCAGGCGATGGGCGCGGCACTGGTCGAGGGCGGGCTCAGCCTGGTCACCGGCGGCACCGACAGCCACGTCCTGCTGGTCGACCTGCGGCCCAAGGGGGTCAAGGGCAACGCCACCGAAAAAGCCCTGGGCCGCGCCCATATCACCTGCAACAAGAACGGCATCCCCTTCGACACGGAAAAGCCCACGATCACCAGCGGCATCCGCCTGGGCAGCCCGGCGGGCACGACACGCGGCTTTGGCGGGGATGAATTCGCCCAGATCGGTCGCTGGATCACCGAGGTCGTAGACGGTCTTGCCGCCAATGGCGAAGAGGGCAACGCCGCGGTCGAGACCAAGGTCAAGGCCGAGGTGCAGGCACTTTGCGCCCGTTTTCCGATCTATCCCGACCTCTGAGCCATTACCGGAGGGGCCATTGGCCCCTCCCCCTTCCCCGACCGCACTCCGCCGGGGGCATCACCTGGTACAAGGCTATGGTTTCAGACCAGGCCGCGCCAGACGGCAATCCCCGCCAGCACCGCCATCGCCGCCAGAAGGTTCACGGACACCGTCTGGATCAGGCTGGCAAGTTTCACGCGCCGGTTCCGGGCGGCATCGGCGCGGCAGAGATAGGCCATCAACCTGTCATGGGCCAGCCGCAGCCGCGCGCGGTCAAGACGGCGCGACAGCCTGGGGTGATGTGCCTGTTCCCAGGCCTCTGCCAGCAAGTGCGCCTCGCGGCGCAAAGCCGCCGGCAAGGCCCGACCCGCACGGCGCACCTGTCGGTCCAGAGGGCCGCGCAGGCCATAGACCCTTTCGAACCCCGCAGAGACATTCCTTGCCAGTTCGGTCACAACGGGACAGGTCACTGCGCCCCCCAATCGCTACACACAACCCTTACGATAGCTCGATCCCGAACCGACTCGCAATGGCCATGGCCCAGGCGAGAACGGGCTGTTAACAAGGGGCCATGCTGAAGACCTATTCTCATGGGGCCGGGTCATCCGGGCGACTGCCGCTTTTGATCGTGCACGGGCTTTTCGGCTCTGCCCGGAACTGGGGCGTGATCGCCACCCGGCTGGCCGCGGATCGCCCGGTGCTGAGCGTGGACATGCGTAACCACGGCGCAAGCGCCTGGTCGGACCGCCACCGCTATCCCGAGATGGCTGCGGACCTGGCCGAGGTCATCGCGACCCATGGCGGGCGGGCGGATGTTCTGGGCCACTCGATGGGCGGCAAGGCTGCGATGATGCTGGCGCTGACCCGGCCCGACCTGGTCCACCGGCTGATCGTGGCCGATATCGCGCCGGTTCCCTATGGACATACCCAGGCCCACCTCGTCGCCGCGATGCAGGCGCTTGACCTTTCCGGGGTAACCCGCCGCGGCCAGGCCGACCGGGCCTTGTCAGCCCATGTCGAGGATCGTGCCGTGCGCGCCTTCCTGCTTCAATCGCTCGATCTCAAGGCCAGCCCGCCGCGATGGCGGCTCAATCTCGATGCGCTGGCCGCCGAGATGCCGCATATCCTGGGCTGGCCCGAAATGGAAACGGGGACGTTCAACGGCCCCGTCCTGTTCCTTTCCGGCGCCGCGTCGGATTATGTCCGCGCCGAACACCGCGCCAGGATAAAGGCGCTCTTCCCTGCCGCACGATTTGCGCGGATACCCGGCGCGGGCCACTGGCTTCACGCCGAGAAACCCCGCGAATTCGAAGCGGCGGTGCGCGCGTTCCTTGCCTAGTCGGCGGATTTCATCATCCGGGCCAGGGTGCCGTCTTTCTTGATGTACTGCCCCGCAAGCGCGGCCGCGACATGCAGGACGATCAAGATCATCAGCACCACCCGCAGCGCCGAGTGGACATTGCCGGCCATGCCGGATCCCTGCGACCAGGCGACCATGCCCGAGACCGGCAAAAGCACCAACAGAACGTAGAACAGCCCGTACATGACCCGCGCCACCATCACCTGTGCGGGCGAATGCGACGGATCGGGCGCGGGAACACCGCGCAGCATCCTCAGAACGATCCGCCAGACGGCGAGGATCAACACCAGGACACCTGGCAGAATGTGAAGCGCGACGAGGATCGAAAAAGATTTCTCGCCCGTTTCCATGAACTTATCGAATGCCGAGGACATCCCCCCGGCGAGCAGGAATTGCAGCGCGACAAGGGCGAATACCGCCCAATGCAGGCGGATCTGCATCCGCGAATAACCCGTGACCGACATGAGACCCTCCGATGGTCAGTAACGAAAACCGGCCACCGGCGGCCCGGCAGTCGGCAGGTAAAACGCGCCCCGGCCCGCGCCACCGGCAGGGGCGGTCGAACCCGGCACATGGAACGGCACCGGGGCCGACCGCCCCGAAGGTAGCGCGAATCGGGACTATGCGGGACTGCGGCCTGGCGAAGCATCCGACGCCAGCCACCGTGCCGCGGCCGCACGTGCATGACATCTGTGCGCCGTACGCGGCCCGCCCGAACAGGCGCAGGCCGGTCAGAACGACCAGACGCGGGTGCCGCTTTCGACCAGATCGCGGGCCATGGCTGGCGGCTGGGCGACGGTGACACCATCGATCAGGGCGTCGGCCTCAAGCCCCTTGCCGGGTAGGTAGAGCGCGCAAACCTCGGCCTTGGCGCCCTTCTTGATCGCCGCCTGCAACAGGCCCTGGGGGCTTGCGCCCTGCGGCGGCTGGCCCGCGGTGGCGGATTCGGGAGCATCCTTGAGCGCGATATCGGCGGCCGGACCGCACAGCAGGATCTTGGTCTTGACGCCACGATCCAGCGCCTGGTTGGTCAACACCATGCTCATCAACTGGGTCTGCGGATTGGCGTCGGTGACAACGGCGGCCAGCCTGGTGACATCGCGCGCCATTGCCGGCGCTGCGGTCAGCGCAATGGCGAGGGTGGCAATCTTGAGCGTCTTGAACATGATGTTCCCCTTTCGGTGACGGTTTCACTCGGCGTGCAGGGTAAACATACATATGGATTTCATAATATGTCGAATGCGCACACCGCCCTCACCTGACGCGATTGTGACCAACATGATCGGAATCAACCTGAACGGGTACAAACCACGCCCGGGATAGAGCAAGGGGCGGTAAGCGACCATGACCAAACCGCGAGGGCTAGGCGGTGGATTACCCCCTACCCCTGCTGATTGCAGAACGCCGGGAAATCCCCTCGTCAATCATCCATCTTCAACGCGTTGATAAATGCCGCCTGCGGGATCTCGACCTTGCCAAACTGGCGCATCTTCTTCTTGCCGGCCTTCTGCTTTTCCAAGAGCTTTTTCTTCCGCGTCACGTCCCCGCCATAGCACTTGGCGGTGACGTCCTTGCGCAAGGCGGCCAGCGTTTCGCGGGCGATCACGCGGCCGCCGATGGCGGCCTGGATGGGGATCTTGAACATGTGGCGGGGAATCAGTTCCTTCAGCTTTTCGCACATGGCGCGACCCCGCATTTCCGCCCGGTCGCGGTGGACCATGGTTGAAAGCGCATCCACCGGTTCGTCATTCACAAGGACCTGCATCTTGACCAGGTAATCCTGCCGATAGCCGATCATCTGGTAATCGAAGCTGGCATAGCCCTTGGTCACCGATTTCAGCCGGTCATAAAAGTCAAACACCACCTCGTTCAGCGGCAGGTCATAGACCACCATCGCGCGTGACCCGGCATAGGTCAGGTCCAGTTGTTCGCCGCGGCGGTCCTGGCAAAGTTTCAGCACGTCGCCCAGGTATTCGTCGGGCACCAGGATCGTGGCCTTGATCCGGGGTTCCTCGATATGATCGACATAGGTCAGGTCGGGCATGTCGGCGGGGTTGTGCAGCTCTCGCATCTCCCCGTCTTTCATGTAGATGTGGTAGATCACGCTGGGCGCGGTGGTGATCAGGTCGATATCGTATTCGCGTTCCAGCCGGTCGCGGATCACTTCCAGGTGCAACAGCCCCAGGAATCCGCAGCGAAACCCGAAGCCCAACGCGGCGGAGGTTTCCATTTCATAACTGAAACTCGCATCGTTCAGGGCCAGTTTCTCGATCGCGTCGCGCAGATCTTCGAACTCGTTCGAATCGACCGGGAAAAGACCGCAGAACACAACCGGCTGTGCGGGCTTGAAACCGGGCAAGGGGGTCTCGATCCCCTTCTTTTCCGTCGTGATGGTATCGCCCACGCGGGTATCGCGCACCTGCTTGATCGAGGCTGTCAAAAACCCGATTTCGCCCGGCCCCAGTTCCGCGATATCCTGCATCGCGGGGCGGAACACGCCAATCCGGTCAACGCCATAGGTGCCGCCGGTTTTCATCATGCGGATGCGGTCACCCTTTTTCAGCACGCCGTCGATGATCCGCACGAGAACGACGACGCCGAGGTAGGGGTCGTAATAGCTGTCGACCAGCAATGCCTTGAGCGGCTTTGCACGGTCGCCCTCATGCGGGGAGGGCAGGCGGGTAACGATGGCCTCAAGCACGTCGGGGATGCCGATGCCGGTCTTGGCGCTGATCTGCACCGCGTCGCTGGCATCGATCCCGATCACGTCCTCGATCTGTTCGGCCACGCGGTCGCAATCGGCGGCTGGCAGGTCGATCTTGTTCAGCACCGGGACGATTTCGTGATCGGCCTCGATCGCGGTATAGACATTGGCCAGCGTCTGCGCCTCGACCCCTTGGGTGGCGTCGACCACCAGCAACGATCCCTCGACCGCGCGCATCGACCGGCTGACCTCGTAGGCAAAATCGACATGGCCGGGCGTGTCGATCAGGTTCAGCACGTAGGTATGGCCGTCTTTCGCAGGATACTCGATCCGCACGGTATTGGCCTTGATGGTGATCCCCCTCTCGCGCTCGATATCCATCGCATCCAGCAACTGTTCCTTCATGTCCCGCTCGGCCACCGTTCCGGTCAACTGGATCAGCCGGTCGGCAAGCGTGGATTTTCCGTGGTCGATATGCGCCACGATCGAAAAGTTGCGGATGTATCTGAGCTCGGTCATGGGCGGGATATGCGGCGCTTTCTCGGGCCGGTCAATGGGGTCTGTGAGACACGCCTGTGCCGCGCCTCTACTCGCGCACGATCAGCACCGATATTTTCGCATAGCGCGCCACCCGGGCCGAGTTAGGCCCCTGGAACCGGTCGATGATGTCAGGTTTATGGGCGCCCATCACCACCAGGTCGGCACGAGACCGTTTCACCGCGTCCAACACCATCTCGTAGATATTGCCCACCTCGACGATATGCTGGACCTTGCCGAAATCGGGCAATGTGTCCGCCACGAAGGCGTGCAACTGGTCGTTGGCCGCGCGCACCGCCTTTTTCATGGTGCCCTCGTGGAAATAAGAGCCGACGATCGACATGCCATAATCGGGGATCACGGTCACCACCGACAGCGAGGCACCAAAGCATTTCGCCAGTTCAGCCGCGCGTTTCAGAACCTTGGCATCGGCCTCGGCGTGCTGAAGGTCGACGGCGCACAGGATATGCCGGGTCATGCGAGGGCCTCCTTTTCATCGCGGCGCTTGCGCCGCATCTGCACCATGAATACCCCGCCCACCAGAATCAGCGCTGGCAGGTAGAACAGCTCTTTGGGCATGCGCTCGGCGGCGAGGTCGATTTCCACCAGCTCCCAATCGAAATCTATCCCCAACTGTTCGGCCGGGCCACCGAAATTCAGGTTGTCGACATAGATGGTGCCATCTTCGTCGCGAAACTCGATACCCGCCGCCCGGGCCAGCCGATCCGCCCCGTCAGGGCCGCTTGGCCCCAACGGCAACAGGTATCGCGCATCGACCGGATCGCCCATCAGGCTCTCGCCCACGAAGCGCACGCGCAGCGTCGCGCCCTCGCCCCCCTGTTCTGCCAGGGTGTAAATCTCTGCTGCGGCACGAACCTCGAACTCGGGCGCGATCTGGTTCAGGAAATAGCCCGGCCGGAACAGGATGAAGGCCGCCAGCAGCAGGATCGCACTTTCCCACAGGCGCGATTTCACCATGAAATAGTTCATCGTGCCCGCCGCGAACAACAGCATCGCGATCAGCGCCACGATGAAGACGAAAACCGCCTGCACCGGACCCACGTCGATCAACAGAAGGTCTGTGTTGAAGATGAACAGGAAGGGCAACAGCGCCGTGCGGATCGAGTAGAAGAAGGCCTGAAACCCGGTGCGCAGCGGATCGCCCTTGGAAATCGCCGCCGCCGCGAACGAGGCCAGACCGACAGGCGGCGTCACATCCGCCATGATGCCGAAGTAGAAGACGAACATGTGCACCGCGATCAACGGTACGATCAGCCCCGATTGCGCGCCCAACTCCACCACGACCCCGGCCATCAGCGAGGAGACCACGATGTAGTTCGCCGTGGTCGGCAGCCCCATCCCCAGGATGATCGAGATCAGCGCCACGAAGAACAGCATCGCCAGCAGGTTGCCGCCCGACAGGAACTCGACGAACTCGGCCATCACCTGCCCGATCCCGGTCAGGGTAACCGCACCCACGATGATGCCCGCCACGCCCATGGCGGCGGCCAGCCCGATCATGTTGCGCGCCCCGATCACGAGGCCGTGGGCAATGTCAGACAGGCCCTCGCGCAGATGACGCAGCATGTCGCCCTCGCGCCGAAAGAACGCCTTGAGGGGGTTCTGCGTCAGCAGGATCATCAGCATGAACATCGTCGACCAGAAGGCCGACAGGCCCGGCGATTTCCGTTCGATCATCAGCAGGTACATCAGCAGCAGGATCGGCATCAGGTAGTGGATGCCGGTCTTGAAGATCTCGCGCGCCGGCGGAAGGTGGGTCATCGACTCTACGTCCATGGGCAGATCCGGCCCCTTGGCGGCAAAGCGCACGGCGGCCACATAGGCCAGCGCAACCGCCCCGAGGATGACCCAGATCGAGGCTGCGCCAAAGACCGCGCGTGCGCCCTCTACAGAGAGGCCGCACAGCCACAGCGTACCGCCGCCGATCACGATCGAAATCGCGATCAGGAAAATCGCGCCCAGCATGAACTTGACCGGATTCATCCGCGAGCTGCCGGTCATGCCCATCTTGAGCGCCTCAAGATGCACGATATAAACCAGCGCGATATACGAAATCGCCGCCGGAACGATCGCGCTCTTGACCACCTCGACGTAGGAAATGCCTACATACTCCGTCATGAGGAAGGCCACGGCCCCCATCACCGGCGGGGTTAGAACCCCGTTGATCGAGGACGAGACCTCGACCGCGCCGGCCTTGTGCGAGGGAAAGCCCACCTTTTTCATAAGCGGTATGGTAAAGGTGCCGGTGGTCACCACGTTGGCGATGGACGATCCCGAGATCAGGCCTGTGGCCGCCGAGGCGATGACCGCAGCCTTGGCCGGGCCACCCCGCAGATGGCCGAGGGCCGCGAAGGCCAGTTTCAGGAAATAGTTGCCCGCGCCTGCCTGGTTCAGCAGTGCGCCGAACAGCACGAACAGGAACACAAAGCCAGAGGACACGCCCAGCGCCACGCCGAACACGCCCTCGGTGGTCAACCACATATGGCTCATCGCCTTGGACAGCGACGCGCCCTTCCACTGGATCACCTCGGGCAGGCCCGACCAGCTTCCGAAAAAGACATAGGCCAGGAAGAACAGCGCCACGCCCATCAGCGGAAAGCCCAGCGATCGGCGCGCAGCCTCCATCAGCAGGACAAGGCCGGCAACCGAGACAGTGATATCCAGCGTGCTGGGAATGCCCGACCGGGCCGCCACGCCGGCATAGTTGTACCACTGGTAAGAGGCCGCCGCCGCACCCACCAGCGCAATGGCCCATGTCAGCATGGGGATGCGCGTGCGCGGGCTGGACCGAAAGGCAGGAAAGGCAAGGAAAGCCAGGAGAACGGCGAAACCGAGGTGGATCGCGCGGGTCTGGGTGTCGTTCCAGACCCCGATACCCAGCGCGAAGGGCAGAGGCGAGGCGATCCACAACTGGTAGATCGACCACGCCATCGGGAGAAACCACAGGACAGTGCGCCCAAAGGCATCGCGCGGCACCCGCCCGCCGGTATCGGCATCGGCGACGAAATCCTCAAGCGCGGAATCGGTGGCCGCCTCTGGGCTCTTTTCGGACATGCTGCCCTCCCCGGTGATGAACTGGATCAGGTTCAAAAACTAAAGACCCCGGCGCCCGAAAGGCGCCGGAGGATCGATATCGCATCGTGGGCCGGATTACATCCAGCCGCGTTCCTTGTAGTATTTCACCGCACCGGGATGCAGTTCCGCGCTCAGCGCGTCGGAAATCATCTCGGCTTCGGTCAGGCGGTTGAAGGCCGGATGCAACTGCTTGAAATCCTCGAAATTCTCGAAGATCGCCTTGACCAGGGCATAGACCACCTCGTCAGAAGTGTCGGCCGAGGTCACGAAGGTCGCCTTGGGCCCCCAGGTCGCAACGTCATCGGGGTTGCCGGGATACATGCCGCCGGGAATGGTGGCCTTGGCATAGGGCGGGTAATCGGCCAGCAGCCTGTCGATCGCCTCGCCTTCCATCGGGACCATGCGAATGTCGCAGGACGAGGTTGCCTCCTGGCTGGACCCGTTGGGCAGGCCAGCCGCCCAGACCGCAGCCTGGATCTTGCCGTCACACAGCGCCGCCGCCTGTTCCGAGGATTTCAGCTCGGCCGCCAGCGCCAGGTCGTCGACGGTCAGCCCGGTGTAGGACAGCAACAGGTCGGCCAGGCCACGGGTGCCGGACCCCGGATTGCCGATATTGACCTTCTTGCCTTTCAGATCTTCAGGGCTGGCGATACCGGCATCGGCACGCGCCATCAGGTGCAGCGGCTCGGGATGGATCGAGAACACCGCGCGCAGCCCCGGATAGGCCCCGTCCTCGGCAAAGGCACCAGTGCCCGCAACCGAGGCCGCCTGAACGTCGGACTGCACCACGCCGAAATCCAGTTCGCCCGCGCGGATCGTGCGCGCGTTGTAGACCGAACCGCCGGTCGATTCCACTGAACAGCGGATGCCGTGTTCCTTGCGATCCTTGTTGACCAGCCGGCAGATCGCGCCGCCAGTGGGGTAATAAACCCCGGTCACACCACCAGTGCCGATGGTGATGAACTGATCGGCCCAGGCCGCGCCAGCAGTCGTCATGCCCAGCGCCAGGGCGGCGCCGGTCAACTTGATTTTATTAAGCATTTCTTGCTCCCTGTAACTCTTTGGGCTGTGACGGTCGCGAATGGAGTGCAACACACCCCGCCACCGCCTCGGATGGGCGGATCGCCCTTTCAAGGCCCCCGCCGGAAAGGCAAGGCCACCCGTCCGAATGGGCAGACTCTTTCGCCTGCGATGACCATTGTCAACGCAAGAGGGTGGTGGTTATGTCGTTGTCCGACATGCCGAGGGTGCCCAGATGCCGATATCGAACCGCACGACCTGCCCGCACATGCCTGCGCACGGGCCGGCATTTCGCTCTGTTTTTCCCGTTTTCCCTGAAAAAGGTCCACGCCATGGCGGCCTCTCATATCTTTCCGCGCCACTGCCACGCCCAGGTGCCGGTTGCCACCGCCGGTGACGGCTGTTTCCTGATCGACCGGAACGGCAAACGCTATTTCGATGGCTCGGGCGGGGCGGCAGTATCCTGCCTTGGCCATTCGAATGCGCGCGTAACCGACGCGATCAAGGCCCAGCTGGACCAGTTGGCCTTTGCCCATACCGGCTTTTTCACCTCCGATCCGGCCGAGGCGCTGGCCGATCTGCTGATCGCGCACGCGCCCGGCGACCTGGACCGGGTCTATCTTGTCTCGGGCGGGTCCGAGGCGACGGAGGCCGCGATCAAGCTGGCCCGCCAGTACCATGTGGAACGCGGCGAACCGGGCCGGCGCCACCTGATCGCCCGGCGGCAAAGCTATCACGGCAACACGCTGGGGGCGCTGGCGGCGGGCGGCAACGCCTGGCGGCGCGAACAATTCGCCCCGCTCCTGGTCGACATGCACCATATCGCGCCCTGTTACGAATATGCCGAACGCGCCGAGGACGAAACGCTGGAGGCCTACGGCCAGCGCACCGCCAATGAGCTGGAAGAGACGATTCAGCGCCTTGGCCCAGACAGCGTCATGGCCTTCATCGCCGAACCGGTGGTCGGCGCGACGCTGGGCGCGGTGCCCGCCGCGCCGGGCTATTTCAAGCGTATACGCGAGATCTGCGACCGCCACGGCATCTTGCTGATCCTCGACGAAGTGATGTGCGGCATGGGCCGGACCGGGCACCTGTTCGCCTGCGATGCCGACGGGGTGGCCCCCGATATCCTGTGCATCGCCAAGGGCTTGGGCGCGGGATATCAGCCGATCGGAGCGATGCTGGCCTCGCGCGCGATCTATGACACGATCGCGCGCGGCTCGGGCTTTTTCCAGCATGGGCATACCTATGTCGGCCACCCGGTGGCGGCGGCGGCCGGGCTGGCGGTGGTGCGGGAGTTGCTGGAAAACGATCTGGTCGACCGCGTGCAGCGGATGGGCCAGACCACCATGGCCGAGGGGCTGAACCGCCATTTCGGCCAGCACGCCCATGTGGGCGATATCCGCGGGCGCGGCTTTTTCTGGGGGATCGAACTGGTCGCCGACCGCGAAACCAAGACGCCCTTCGACCCCGCGCTTGGCGTCGCGGGCAAGCTGAAGCGCGCGGCGATGGACGAGGGGCTGATCTGCTATCCGATGGCGGGCACGCGCGACGGAAAACACGGCGACCACGTGCTGTTGGCCCCGCCCTTCATCGCCACCGAAGATGAGCTGGAGGCCGCGTTCGGCGCCCTGTCGCGCGCGCTGGAGCGGGTTCTGGCGGACGTGGGGTAGGGGCACTGCGTGACAGTGCACCGGCCGCTTTCAGGTCAATCCAGGTCGCCCGGGCGCATTCAACGCCCGGGCCAAGCCCTCAGGTCTTGAAGATCCGGTAGATCGCCGGGATCACCAGCACCGTGAGCGCGGTCGAGGATGCCAGCCCGAACAACAGCGAGATCGCCAGCCCCTGGAAGATCGGGTCGGGCAGGATCACCGCCGCCCCGATCATGGCGGCCAGCGCGGTCAGCAGGATCGGCTTGAACCGGGTTGCACCGGCCTCGACCAGGGTTTCGACCGTTACCTTGCCCTCTGGATCGGCATGTCGGATGAAATCGACCAGCAGGATCGAGTTGCGCACGATGATCCCCGCCAGCGCGATGAACCCGATCATCGACGTGGCCGAGAACGGCGCCGAGAACAGCCAGTGGCCCAGCATGATCCCCAGAAAGGTCAGCGGTACCGGTGTCAGCACCACCAGCGGCAGCCGGAACGAGCCGAACTGCGCCACCACGAGGATGTAGATCCCCACCAGCGCCACGCCGAAGGCCGCGCCCATGTCGCGGAAGGTGATATAGGTCACCTCCCATTCGCCATCCCACAGCAGCACGCTGTCCTCGGACGACAGCGGCTGGCCGTGCAGCTTGATCTCGGGCTTCGGCAACTCGCCCCAGTCCATCGCGTCGATCCGGTCCTGCACGGCGAGCATGCCGTAAAGCGGGGCCTCGAATTCGCCGGCCAGTTCCGCGGTCACCATCTCGGTATAGCGGCTGTTGTGCCGGAAGATCGGGAAGGAGGCGCGCTCTTCGGTGATCTGCACGACATCGCCCAGTTCCACCACGCCGCGCCCGCCGGGCAGGGCATTGGCCGGCACCGGCGTGGACAGCACGCGTTCGTCGATCACCCGGTCGGACTGGTCGCGACCCACAACGATCGGGATCGGCACACGCCCCTCGCCGCGGTGGGAATAGCCCACCGTGGTCTCGCCGTTCAGCAGGCGCAGGGTTTCCAGCGCATCCGCTTCCTGCACGTTGAAGAAGGCCAGGTCAGACGGCTTGAGTTCCGCCCGCAGGCGCCGGGGTTGCACGCCGTAGCTGTCGTCGACATCGACGATGAAGGGCGTGTCCTCGAACGCCTGGCGCACCTTGGCGGCCACCGCGCGGCGGGTTTCGGCGTCGGGGCCGTAGATTTCCGCCAGCAATGTGGCGATCACCGGCGGGCCGGGGGGCGGTTCGACCACCTTCAGCGAACTGCCCGGCGGCAGGTCCAGATCGCGCAGACGCTCGCGCAGCTCCAGCGCGATGTCATGGCTGGGCCGGTCGCGGTCATGTTTCGGCGCGAGGTTGACCTGAACATCGCCCTCATGCGGGTTCGACCGCAGGAAGTAATGGCGCACCAGCCCGTTGAAATTGAACGGCGCGGCGGTGCCCGCATGGGTCTGGGCCGAGATCACCTCGGGCATGTCCAGCGCGATGCGCGCGACGTCCTGTGCCACCGCGTCGGTGGCCTCGACCGATGCGCCCTCGGGCAGGTCGATCACCACCGACAGTTCCGACTTGTTGTCGAAGGGAAGCAGCTTGACGGTCACGTCCTTGGTATAAAGCGCGCCCATCGACCCGAAAGAGATCACCACGACGCTCAGCAGGAAGACGAGGCTGATCCATTTCCGCGCCAGGATCGGGCGGACCACGGCGGCATAGATCCGGCCCAGCGTCCCGCCCGGATGCGCCTTGTCGCCGTCATGGTCATGGGTGGGCGCGCGGCCCGCAATCTTGACCATCAGCCAGGGCGTGATCATCACCGCCACGAAGAAGGAAAAGATCATCGCCGCCGACGCATTGGCCGGGATCGGGCTCATGTAGGGCCCCATCAGGCCGGACACGAACAGCATCGGCAACAGCGCCACGACCACCGTCAGCGTGGCCACGATCGTCGGGTTGCCGACCTCGGCCACGGCCTCGATCGCGGCCTGCACGCGGCTCTTGCCCTTTTCCTGCATGGCCCAGTGGCGCGCGATATTCTCGATCACCACGATGGCGTCGTCCACCAGGATCCCGATGGAAAAAATCAGCGCAAACAGCGACACCCGGTTCAGCGTGTAGCCCATGATGTGGGCCGCAAACAGCGTCAGCAGGATCGTCACCGGGATCACGATGGCCACCACGATGGCCTCGCGCCAGCCGATGGCGAACAGCACCAGCGCCACGATGGAGATCGTGGCAAGGCCAAGGTGGAACAGCAACTCGTTGGCCTTCTCGCTGGCGGTCTCGCCGTAATCGCGGGTGATCTCCACCTCGATGGAGTCGGGGATGATCCGCCCCTCCATCTCGTGCAGGCGGTGCAGGACGTGTTCGGCCACGACAACGGCATTGGCACCCGCCCGCTTGGCCAGCGCCAGCGTCACCGCGGGGCGGCGGAGCACCTCGCCCCCCTCGCCCTTGATCAGGCTCGCGACGTGATGCTCGTCCAGGTCATCGACGAAGTCCACATCGGCCACGTCGCGGACATAGACGGTGCGCCCGTCGCGCGCGGTCAGTTCCAGGTTGCCGATCTCGGCAGGGGTGGACAGGGTCTTGCCGACCTCCAGCATGATCTGCTGGCCACCGTCGCGCACCCGCCCTGCCGGGGCCGAGGCATTCGCGCCTTCGATCTTGCCCGCAAGCTGTTGCAGCGTGATGCCATAAAGCGCCAGCTTTTCGGGGTCGGGGGCAACGCGGATCGCCTCGTCGGTTTCGCCGACGATATAGGTCAGGCCGACATCCTCGATCTTGGTCAGTTCGACCTCGACCTCGCGGGCCACGCGGGTCAGGTCGGCGGCGGTGATCCCGCCCTGCCCCTCGGCCGGCGTGAAGGTCAGCGCCACGATGGCCACATCGTTGATGCCCCGGCCCACCACCAGCGGTTCGGGAATGCCCTTGGGAATGCGGTCGAGATTGGCCAGCAGCTTGTCGCGCACCCGCAGGATCGCGGTATCCTGGCTGAGACCGACCTTGAAACGGGCGGTCACCATCACCTGGTCGTCGGCGGTCTGGGAATAGACATGCTCGACCTCGTCGATGCCCTTGACGATGGTTTCCAGCGGTTCTGTCACCAGCTTGACCGCATCCATGGCGCGCAACCCGTCCGCTTGCACATGGATGTCCACCAGCGGCACGGAAATCTGCGGCTCTTCCTCGCGCGGCAGGGCCATCAGCGCGATCAGGCCCACGGCCAGCGCCGCCAGCAGCAGAAGCGGCGTCAGCGGCGAGCGGATGAAGCCCCGGGTCAGGTTGCCCGCGATGCCAAGCGGCGTCTTGCGCGGGGCTGGGTCGGTGTCCTGCAGGTCAGTCATTTTCGGTCACCACCTGATCGCCGACTTGCAGGCCGGACAGGATTTCAACCCACTGCGCCCCGTCATGGCGCACAAGCTGTCCGGGCACCACGGTCCGCGCGACCAGCCCCGCGGGGCTGCGCACGGTCACGAAATCAAGGCCCGCCTGCCGCGTGACCGCCCCGGCCGGCACCAGCAGCGCCGCGCGCGCGCCCACCGGCAGGCGCACCGGCACCCGCCGCCCGACGAAGCGGCCATCCAGCCCCTCGACCTCGACATCGGCCAGAACCCGGCCGCCCTCGATCTGCGGATAGACCTTGGCCAGCCGGCCGGTCGTGCCCTCCATTCCCGACCCGGCGCCAAGCGCGATCTCGCCCCCTTCCTGCAGCGCCGTCGCGTGCCGCTCGGGGATCGAGAGGCGCAGGAACACGCCGCCCCCGCCGATCTCGGCCACGGTTTCGCCGGGGTTGATGACCGAGCCCAGCGAGATCGGCACCGACAGAACCACGCCGGCATCGGGCGACAGCACCGCGCCCTCGGCCACCTGCTGTTCGATCACCCGGCGCTCGGCCCGCGTGCTTTCGATCTGGCCTTCCAGCACGTCCACCTGGGTGCGCAACTGGTCCAGCCGCTGCTGGGTGATGACGCCCCGCTCGCGCAGGGCCTCGCCCCGGTTCAGATCGGTGGTCGCGGTCTCCAGCTGGGTTTCCAGAGAGTTGAGCTGCGCGTCGATGGCCCGCAGCTGAAAGGTCAGCTTGTCGTCCTCGACCCGCGCGATTTCCTGCCCGGCCTCGACGCGGTCGCCCTCGGTCACGGTCAGCGTCACGACCGTGCCGCCGATGCGGGCGCGGGCGGGCACGCGGTCGCGGGTTTCGACCTCGCCATAGACCGCTTTCCACTCGGTGATCTCGGTGGGTTCCAGAACCATCGTCTGGGCCCGCGCGGGCAAGGCCGCAACCAATGCCAGCACGATGAGGATCGCTCGCAACATCTCTCGCTCCTTCTGTCGGGTTGCCCCCGGTCCAGCACATTCGCCAGTCGACCGCGCGGATCCGCATGCGGGTCGCCATAAATGCAATTTATTGAATGTATGGCGACGAATGGAGCGTTTGACAAGGGCAGTGGCGCACTGCTTGCCAACTACGCGCGCCCATGCAACCAAGGCTGACAGATCGAGAGCCGTCGCCATGCCCCGGACAATGCCACAGACAATCCAGCCCGCGCTTGCCGCACTGCCCCAAACCATGCATCCACGCAATCCCGGCATGGCACTCGATATGGCCTGGATCCGCGCCGCGCGGGCCAACCGATCGGCGATCGAGCGGCGCTGCGCCACCCTGCCCGGCCGCCGCTCCGTCAAGGGCGCGCACCAGGCGGCCTGGCTGTTGCGGGCGGTGTCGATGATCGACCTGACCACGCTGTCAGGCGACGACACGCCCGGCCGCGTCGCGCGGCTGTGCGCCAAGGCGCGCCAGCCGGTGCGCGCCGACCTGCTGGGGGCGTTGGGGGTGGAGGGTCTGACCACCGGCGCGGTTTGCGTCTATCACGAGATGATCGCCCCCGCGCTTGCCGCGCTGGATGGATCGGGCATTCCGGTCGCGGCCGTCTCCACCGGGTTTCCGGCGGGCCTGTCGCCCTTCGCCACGCGGCTGGCCGAGATCGAGGCCAGTGTTGCCGCGGGCGCGCGCGAGATCGACATCGTGATTTCCCGCCGCCATGTGCTGCTGGGCGACTGGCAGGCGCTGTATGACGAGGTCGCGGCCTTCCGCGCCGCGTGCGGGCCTGCGCATCTGAAAACGATCCTCGCCACGGGCGAGCTGGGCACGTTGCAGAACGTCGCCCGCGCCAGCCTGGTCTGCATGATGGCGGGTGCCGATTTCATCAAGACCTCCACCGGCAAGGAACCGGTCAACGCCACCCTGCCCGTGGGCCTGACCATGGTCCGCGCGATCCGCGCCTATCACGGGGTGACCGGGCACCGGGTCGGCTTCAAGCCCGCGGGCGGGATTTCCAGGGCCAGGGACGCGCTGGTCTGGCTGGCGCTGATCAAGGAAGAACTGGGCGATGCCTGGCTGACGCCGGAGCTGTTCCGCTTCGGCGCCTCGTCGCTGCTGGGCGATATCGAGCGGCAGATCGAACATCACGTCACCGGCGCCTATTCGGCGGCGTGGCGGCATCCTGTGGGGTAAGGGCATGGACGTTTCCGACCTGATGACCGGCATGGACTACGGCCCCGCCCCCGAAAGCGCGGCCGAGGCGCTGGCCTGGCTGGTGGACCGGGGCGACCGGTTCGGCTGCCACATCGACGGGGCCTTCACCGCGCCGGGCGCGACCTTTGACTCCCGCAACCCCGCCACGGGCGAGGTTCTGGCGCTGATCACGCAGGCCACCGCCGATGACGTGGACACCGCCATCGCCGCCGCCCGCAAGGCACAGCCGAAATGGGCGAAACTGACCGGCCACGCCCGCGCCAGGCACCTGTACGCGCTGGCGCGCATGATCCAGAAAAATGCCCGCCTTTTCGCGGTGATGGAGACGCTGGATAACGGCAAGCCGATCCGCGAAAGCCGCGATATCGACGTGCCGCTGGCCGCGCGGCATTTCTATTACCACGCGGGGCTGGCGCAGCTTCTGGACAAGGAACTGCCGGGCCATGCGCCCTTGGGCGTCTGCGGGCAGATCATCCCGTGGAACTTCCCGCTGCTGATGCTGGCCTGGAAGGTGGCGCCCGCACTGGCCGCCGGGAACACGGTGGTTCTGAAACCGGCGGAATGGACCTCTCTCACCGCGCTGATGTTCGCCGATCTGGCACGCGCGGCGGGGCTGCCCAAGGGGGTGGTGAACATCGTGACCGGCGATGGTGCGGTGGGCGAAATGATCGTCGCGCATGAAGGGATCGACAAGATTGCCTTCACCGGCTCGACCGAAGTGGGGCGCAAGATCCGCACCGCGACGGCGGGCAGCGGCAAGGCGCTGAGCCTGGAGCTGGGCGGAAAATCCCCCTACATCGTGTTCGAGGATGCCGATCTGGACTCGGCGGTCGAGGGGCTGGTCGACGCGATCTGGTTCAACCAGGGGCAGGTCTGCTGCGCGGGCTCGCGCCTGCTGGTGCAGGAAGGCATCGCCGAGGCGTTCCATGACAGGCTGAAGGCCCGAATGGAAGGGCTGCGCATCGGCGACCCGCTGGACAAGTGCATCGACATCGGCGCCATCGTCGGCCCCGTGCAGCGCGACCGGATCGCCGCGCTGGTCGAAAGCGGCGGGGGCAACCTGTTCCAAGCCGACTGTCCCCTGCCCGACCACGGTTGTTTTTACCCGCCAACGCTCATCACCGGCCTGTCCCCGGCCGACCCGCTGATGCAAGAAGAAATCTTCGGCCCGGTGCTGGTCTCCACCACGTTCCGCACGCCGGCCGAGGCGGTGCAACTGGCCAACGACACCCGCTATGGCCTGGCCGCCAGCGTCTGGAGCGAGAATATCAACGTCGCCCTCGACGTGGCGCCCAAGCTTTCCGCCGGGGTGGTCTGGGTGAACGGGTCCAACATGTTCGACGCCGCCGCGGGTTTCGGCGGGCTGCGCGAAAGCGGCTTCGGGCGCGAGGGCGGCTGGGAGGGCCTGCACGGCTACCTGCGCCCCGACCTGCCCGCCAAGGCGCTGAAACCGCTGCCCCCACCCGCGCCGGGCGACGAACCGGAACCGGCCGATCCGATGGACCGGACCGCCAAGCTCTATATCGGGGGCAAGCAGGCCCGGCCCGATGGCGGCTATTCCCGCCCGGTGCATGGGCTGCGCGGCCGCATCCTGGGCCATGTGGGGCTGGGCAGCCGCAAGGACATCCGCAACGCGGTCGAGGCCGCGCGCAAGGCCCAGGGCCCCTGGGCCGCGGCCAGCGGCCATAACCGGGCACAAATCCTCTTTTACATCGCCGAAAACCTCTCGGCCCGGACGGACGAGTTCACGGCGCGCCTGCACGCGATGACGGGCGGTCAGACGGCCCGCGCCGCGCCCGAGGTCGAGGTCGCGGCCAGCATCGACCGCCTGTTCACCTACGCCGCCTGGGCCGACAAGCATGACGGCCAGATCAAGGGCGTACCGATCCGTGGCGCGGCGCTGGCGTTGCAGGCGCCCGTGGGCGTGATCGGCGCGTTCTGCCCGGACGAGGCACCGCTTTTGGGCCTGATCTCGGTCATGGCCCCGGCGATTGCGATGGGCAATGCCTGCGTGCTGGTCCCTTCGGAGCCGCACCCGCTGGCGGCCACGGATTTCTACCAGGTGCTGGACACCTCCGACGTGCCCGGCGGCGTGGTCAATATCGTGACCGGCCCGCACGCGGCGCTAGCCGAGCCCATGGCCGCGCATATGGATGTGGATGCGGTCTGGTCCTTCTCCTCCTCGGACCTCTCGGGCGGGATCGAGGTCGCCGCCGCGGGCAACCTGAAACGGACCTGGGTGAACCGCGGCCGCGCGCGCGACTGGTCGGGCGCGGCAGGCGAAGGCCGCGCCTTCCTGCGCGCCGCGACCGAGGTGAAAACGGTGTGGATTCCGTGGGGCGCCTGACGCGCCGCGCTTGACTCTGCCGACCATCCGTGTCTTTACACGGCGCAATATCCGGAAAGCGTCATGCCTTCCGGTCCCGGGCATGAACCGGGATCGCCCCCCGTCAGCGAGGTTTCGCCCACGGGGGCGCTAAGCCTTGGGCCGTTGGCCCGGCTGAAATCCAGGGCGTCCCTTCCCACATGAGGGGGCAGGTGCAACGGTCGACGGAGGTGACCGCCGATGTTCGAAAGTCTTTCCGACCGCCTGTCCGGCGTGTTCGACCGGCTGACCAAGCAGGGCGCGCTGTCCGAGGATGACGTCAAGACCGCGCTGCGCGAAGTGCGCGTCGCCTTGCTGGAGGCCGACGTGTCGCTGCCCGTGGCGCGCAGCTTTGTCAAGTCGGTGCAGGACAAGGCGACCGGCCAGGCGGTGACGAAATCGGTCACGCCCGGCCAGCAGGTCGTCAAGATCGTTCATGACGAGCTGGTGAACGTGCTGACCGGCGAGGGCGAGCCGGGATACCTGAAAATCGACAACCCGCCCGCGCCGATCCTGATGGTCGGCCTTCAGGGCGGCGGCAAGACCACCACCACCGCCAAGCTCGCCAAGCGGCTGAAAGAGGTGAACGGCAAGCGGGTGCTGATGGCCTCGCTCGACGTGAATCGTCCAGCGGCCATGGAACAGCTTGCCATTCTTGGTCGTCAGATCGGCGTCGATACCCTGCCAATCGTGCCGGGCCAGCGCCCGGTGGACATCGCCAAGCGCGCCAAACAGCAGGCCGCGATGGGCGGCTATGACGTCTACATGCTGGACACCGCTGGGCGCCTGTCCATCGACGAAGAGCTGATGGCCGAGGTCGAGGCGGTGCGCGACGTCGCCACCCCGCGCGAGACGCTGCTGGTCGTGGACGGCCTGACCGGCCAGGACGCCGTCAACACCGCCGAGAATTTCGACAGCCGTATCGGGATTTCCGGCGTCATCCTGACCCGGATGGATGGCGACGGCCGCGGCGGCGCGGCGCTGTCGATGCGCGCGGTCACCGGCAAGCCGATCAAGTATGTCGGCCTCGGCGAGAAACTGGACGCGATCGAGGAATTCCACCCCGAGCGCATCGCCGGCCGCATCCTGGGCATGGGCGACATCGTCAGCCTGGTCGAAAAGGCCCAGGCCACGCTGGAGGCCGAACAGGCCGAGCGGATGATGAAGCGGTTCCAGAAGGGTCAGTTCAACATGAACGACCTGAAGATGCAGCTGGAACAGATGCTGAAAATGGGCGGCATGGAGGGCATCATGGGCATGATGCCCGGCATGGGCAAGATGGCCAAGCAGATGGAGGGGGCAGGCTTTGACGATTCCATCCTGCGCCGCCAGATCGCGCTGATCCAGTCCATGACGAAAAAGGAACGCGCCAACCCGCAGATTCTTCAGGCGAGCCGTAAAAAGCGGATCGCCATGGGTGCGGGGCTGGAAGTGAGCGAGTTGAACAAGCTGCTCAAGATGCACCGCCAGATGGCCGACATGATGAAGAAGCTGGGCCAGAAGGGCGGCCGCGCCATGCTGAAAAAAGCGATGGGCGGGCTGATGGGCAAGGGTGGCATGCCCGCCGACATGGCCGGCATGGACCCAAAGGCGCTTGAAGAGGCCGCGCGCAAGATGGGCGGCGGGATACCCGGCATGGGTGGCGGCATGGGCCTGCCTGCGGGCCTGTCCGGCCTTGGCAAGAAAAAGTGACGGCTCTGCGCTGATGGCCCATACCAGCATCCCCGTGATCGAGACCGAGCGGTTGCGCCTGTGCGGCCCGGCGCCCGAGGATTATCCAAAGTTCGAAGCGACCTTTACCAGCTATCGCGCAAGGTTCATGGGCGGGCCGCTGTCGGAATACGAAAGCTGGATGCTCTATGCAGCCGAGATCGGGCATTGGCAGATACACGGCTTTGGCATGTGGATGATCCACGACCGCGAAACCAACGCCACCTGCGGCATGGCCGGCGGATGGTTTCCCAAGGGCTGGCCCGAGCGCGAAATCGCCTGGATGATCTGGCCCGCGGTCGAGGGGCGCGGCATCGCGCTTGAGGCGGTGAACGCGGTACGGCAATGGTGCTATGACAACCTGGGCTGGGACACGGCGGTATCTTATGTCGATCCCAAGAATGTAAGTTCGGTCCGGCTGTGCGAACGCCTGGGGGCGAAACTGGACCCCCATGCACAAAGCATCGACAGCCATGACATTGTCTATCGCCATCCTGCGCCCTCGCAATTGCGGGGTACGCAACTGGCCGACGGTATCGCGCTGGAGATCCGCAATTACATCGACCCGCTTTTCAAGACGAAAGGAATTCCCCTTGACTGACGACGCCACCCGCGCCGCCGGGCTGTTGCGGGAACACCGCGAGAGCATCGACCGGCTGGACGCGATCCTGATCTACACCTTGGGCGAGCGGTTCAAGCACACGCAGGCCGTGGGCAGGCTCAAGGCCGAACACGGGCTGCCGCCCTCGGACCCTGCCCGCGAAGAAGCCCAGATCGCCCGGCTGGAGGACCTGGCAAGGCGCGCCGATCTGGACCCCGAGTTTGCAAAGAAATTCCTGGGCTTCGTCATCCAGGAAGTTATCCGTCACCACATCGAACACCAGAAATAGGCAGCGACCCTGCCGAACATGCCAACGAACAGGAGAAACTGACATGGCACTTAAACTGCGTCTGGCCCGCGGCGGCTCGAAAAAGCGTCCCTTCTACCGCGTGGTGGTTGCCGATAGCCGCATGCCGCGCGACGGCCGCTTCATCGAGAAGGTGGGCACCTACAACCCGCTGCTGCCCAAAGACAGCGAGGAGCGCATCAAGATGGACATGGAGCGCGTTCAGCACTGGCTGGGCCAGGGCGCCCAGCCCACCGACCGCGTGAGCCGCATGCTTGAGGCCGCCGGTGTCCTGACCAAGAAAGAGCGCAACAACCCCAAGAAGGGTGAACCGGGCGCCAAGGCCAAGGAACGCGCCGAAGAAAAAGCCGCGAAAGTCGCCGAGGCCTCCGCAGAAGAAACCGCGGAGTAAGCCGTGGACCAGGGCGTTCACGCCCCCCGGCCGGACCGATTCGCGCCGGCATTCCGCGATCAACTCAACCAGTTGATGCGATGGCGGCGCGACGTCCGGCATTTCCGCCCCGACCCGGTGGACGAGGCACTGCTTGCGCGGTGCCTCGATGCCTTTCGCCTGGCGCCCTCGGTGGGCCTGTCCGAACCCTGGCGCATCGTACGGCTCTCCAGCCCCGCGGCGCGGCTTGCGGCGCGGAGCAATTTCGAACAGGCCAATGCCGCGGCCCTGGAAGGGTACGAAGGTGAAAAAGCCGCGCTTTACCCACGGCTCAAACTCTCGGGGATGGACAGCGCGCCCGTGCAACTGGCGATCTTTTCCGACGAGGGCACCTCGCAGGGCGCGGGCCTGGGCGCGGCCACGATGCCGGAAATGCGGCGCTATTCCGTGGTGTCGGCGATCGCGATGTTCTGGCTTGCGGTCCGGGCCGAGGGGCTGGGGCTGGGCTGGGTGTCGGTGCTTGACCCCGACCGGCTGGCCCGCGATCTTTCGGTTCCGGGCAACTGGGCGCTGGTGGCCTATCTCTGCATCGGCTGGCCCGAGGTGGAACGTGACCACCCCGAGCTGGAAGAGGCAGGATGGGAACGCCGTGCGCCGCAACTGCATATCGAGGAGCGCTAGATGAGCGATCGGGTCTGCGTCGGCGTGGTATCGGGGGCTTTCGGGGTGCGGGGCGAGGTGCGACTGAAAAGTTTTTGTGCCCAGCCCGAGTCCATTGCCGATTACGCACCGCTTTTCACCGAAGATGGCAAGCGCAGCTTTGACGTGACGCTGACGCGCCAGGTCAAGGGCGGCTTTTCCGCGCGCCTGTCAGGCATCGCCACCAAGGAACAGGCCGACGCGCTGAGGGGGATACGGCTGTTGGCCGACCGCGCGGTTCTGCCCAGCCTGCCCGAGGACGAGTTCTACCACGCAGACCTGATCGGGCTGGAGGTCGTCGATACCGGCGGGCAGGTGCTTGGCCGGGTGCGGGCCGTGCATGACCACGGGGCGGGCGATCTGCTGGAAATCCACGGGCCGGGGCTTTCCTCGACCGTTCTTCTGCCCTTTACGAATGCATTCGTGCCCACCGTCGACCTTGCGGCGGGCCGTATCATTGCCGATCCTCCCGAAGGCTTGTTTGCCTGACCCCGACGATTCTGAGAGGCCGCCCATGTCGAACACGATCTCCACCGTCTTTACCGTCATCCTTCTGGCCGGGGCGCTGGTCGCCGGCGCCGCCGAACAGCCCTTTTGGGTGGTCGTGGTGATCGCGATCATTGCGACCTGCGCCAACGCGGTCAGTCCCGCGGCCGGCGCAGGCCGGGCGAAGCAGGGCAAGACCCTGCTCAAGGCTCTGCCGGGCATGGTGATCAACCAGTTGATCTGGGTGAACCTCGTTTTCCTGATCGGCTATGGCGCGGCCTGGGCGATGGGCGGTCCGCTGATCGCCGCACCTGTCTGGCTGTCGGTAGGGCTGTCCGCGGCGGGTCTGGCCGGCACCCTGGCCGCATCGCTGCGCGGCTGATCGCCAGTCGCATGTCCGACGCACCCCGATCTCACGGGCGGCTTTCCATCTCGGCGAGCCTCGCGCCACGCGACCTGATGGCCGAGCGGCCACGCCTGAAAGGCGCCTGGACCGCACGGGTGATCACCCTGTTTCCCGAGGCGTTTCCCGGCATCCTGGGTCTGTCACTGACGGGAAAGGCGCTGGACCAGGGGCTTTGGGCGCTGGATGCCATCGACCTGCGTCCGTTCGGCGAAGGCAAGCACAAGAATGTCGACGACACGCCAGCGGGCGGCGGCGCTGGCATGGTACTGCGCGCGGACGTGGTGGGCCGGGCGCTGGAGCAAGCTGCCATCGGCACGCCGTCCGACCGCGACCGCTGGCCGGTGGTCTATCTCTCGCCGCGTGGCCGACCCTTTACCCAGGCCATGGCCGAACGGTTTTCACGGGCCGATGGCCTGACACTGATCTGCGGCCGGTTCGAGGGTCTGGACGAAAGGGTGTTGGAAGAATACGAGGTCGAAGAGGTCAGCTTGGGTGATTTCGTTCTTTCGGGGGGCGAGATCGCGGCACAGGCCTTGATTGACGCGACTGTGCGGCTTATACCGCGCGTGCTTGGGAATCAGGCTTCCACCGAAGAAGAGAGTTTTTCCGAAGGGCTGCTTGAGCACCCCCAATACACACGGCCCGCCGTCTGGAAAGGCCGCGAGATCCCCGACATTCTCCTGTCGGGCCATCACGCGAAGATCGCCACCTGGCGCCGGGCCATGGCCGAAAGGCTGACAAAGGAACGCCGCCCTGACCTCTGGCGGGCTTATCGTGGATGTCACGATGGGGACCCGGACGGAGACCGAGAGCTCTGAGGGCTGCATCACCTTCGCGGAAAGAACCGCGAGCAAATATGGAGAAACCGCGATGAACCTGATCGCGCAACTCGAGGCGGAACAGATCGCCGCCCTCGACAAGACGATTCCCGATTTCAAGCCGGGCGACACGATCCGCGTCGGCTACAAGGTGACCGAGGGCACCCGCTCGCGCGTGCAGAACTACGAAGGCGTCTGCATCAGCCGCAAGAACGGCAAGGGCATTGCCGGATCGTTCACCGTTCGCAAGATTTCCTTTGGCGAAGGCGTGGAACGCGTGTTCCCGCTCTATTCGACCAATATCGATTCGATCGAGGTGGTGCGCCGCGGCCGCGTGCGTCGCGCCAAGCTCTACTACCTGCGCGCGCGCCGGGGCAAATCGGCCCGGATCGCCGAGGATAGCAACTACAAGCCCAAGACCGGGGCGTAAGGAGCGGAGCCATGAAAAAAGACATCCACCCCGATTACCACATCATCGACGTGAAGATGACCGATGGCACCGTGGTCCAGATGAAATCGACCTACGGCAAGGAAGGTGATGCGCTGGCACTGGATATCGATCCCTCGGTGCATCCCGCCTGGACCGGCGGCAGCTCGCGTCTGATGGACACCGGCGGGCGCGTGTCCAAGTTCAAGAAGAAATACGAGGGTCTTGGCTTCTGAGTCCACAGACCTTTACACGTATCGCAACGCCGTCCCCGCGGGGGCGGCGTTTTTCGTTACATGCAAGATTGCACTGCGAGAGGGCCATGCCCGGACTTGCCCTCATCCGACACTTTCCATAATCCGGCACACAACATATGGTGGTTCCAGCCCGTGGGATGACAGGGCCGGACATGAGACGGGGATCGGTCAGTGGCGCATATCATCGTTGTCGGCAATGAAAAGGGCGGGGCCGGAAAATCGACCGTCTCTATGCATGTCGCCACCGCGCTGGCGCGGATGGGGCACCGGGTCGGCGCGCTGGACCTGGACCTGCGCCAACGCAGTTTCGGCCGTTATGTCGACAACCGGCGCGCCTACCTCGCCCGCAGCGGACTGGACTTGCCCAGCCCCGATTACCGCGACCTGCCGGAGGTGGCACAGGATGACCTGGAACCCGGCGAGAACATCTATGATCGGCGCCTGTCCATGGCGGTGGCGGAAATGGACCAGGACAAGGATTTCATCCTGATCGATTGCCCCGGTTCGCATACCCGGCTCAGCCAGGTGGCGCATACGCTGGCCGACACGCTGATCACGCCGTTGAATGACAGTTTCATCGACTTTGACCTTCTGGCCCTGCATGACGGCGAAACCGGCAAGATCATCGGCCCCTCGATCTATGCCGAGATGGTATGGAATGCACGCCAGTTGCGCGCGCAGGCGGGTTTGAAACCGATCGACTGGGTGGTTCTGCGTAACCGCCTGGGGGCCCAACAGATGCATAACAAGCGAAAGATGGGCGCGGCATTGGAAAACCTGTCACGCCGGATCGGGTTCCGGGTGATCCCCGGTTTTTCCGAAAGGGTGATCTTTCGCGAACTGTTTCCCAACGGTCTGACCCTTCTGGATCTCAAGGATACAGGGGTCACCAGCCTGAACCTGTCCAATATCGCGGCCCGGCAAGAGTTGCGCGACCTGATGGCGGCGCTGAAATTGCCGGGGGTCGAGGTGGCGTTCTAGACCTCAGCCACCTGAACCGCGCCGGGCAGATCAAGCGGGGTCGATCCGGCCTCGACCGCTGCTTGGGCATTGGCGACGAGATGATCAAGGAACGACTCGGCCACCACTGACAGATGCTTGCCGCGCGGATAGGCCACCTGCCACTGACGCAATAGCGGAAAGCCCTGCACATCCAGCACCTTGAGAATGCCGGTCCGGCCCTCCATCGCAAGGGTGTCGCGGGACAGCGCGGCCAGGCCCAGGCCACCGATCACGGCCTGCTTGATCGCCTCGTTGCTGCCCAGTTCCATCCGCATCGACAGGCTCACCCCCCGCGCCCGAAAGAATCTTTCCGCTGCCAGCCGCGTACCCGATCCCGGTTCGCGCAGGATAAAGGGTTCGCGGGCCACCCGCTCCGGGGCGATGTTGCGTTCGCCCACTAGCGGGTGATCGTGGCGGGCCAAGATGACCAGCGGATTGTCTGCAACCGCGGTTGCGATCACGTCCAAACCTTCGGGCGGGGTGCCAAGGATGCACAGGTCATCCTCGTTTCCGGCCAGCCGGGCCAGCACAGTCTGCCGGTTGGTGACCATGAGCGCCACTTCGATCCCCGGATTGGCGTCACAGAAACTGCCCAGGAGGCGGGGCAGAAAGTACTGCGCCGTGGACACGATCGCGAGTTTCAGCTTGCCCTGCCTCAGCCCCTTCATGTCGGCCAGCCGCATATGCATCCGCTCCACCGCGTCCAGCGATTCGCGCGCGCCCTCGGCGGTGACCTTTCCGGCCTCGGTGAGGAACATCTTCTTTCCGACTCGTTCGAACAGGGGATGGCCCAGCCGATCCTCAAGCTGCTTGACCTGGGCAAAGACCGCGGGCTGGGTCAGGTGCAGCTCTTCCGCAGCACGGGTGTAGCTTTCGTGGCGGGCCACGGCGAGGAAGACGCGTAACTGGCGCAGGCTGGCCGGCATGATAATAACCTATTACTTATTCTATCCCTAAAAACTATTCATTTTGGCATTCTCTTTCAAGCTGCCATGTTTCGCTCGACCCGCCCGGAGCGGGCAAGGGACAGCATCAACGCGGAGGAGGCGACATGGCTGCCAAGAAGTATGATGCCGGTGTAAAGGAATACCGGTCCACCTATTGGGAACCCGAATACTCGATCAAGGAAAGCGATGTCCTCGCGGTGTTCAAGGTCATCCCGCAACCGGGCGTGTCCCGCGAAGAGGCCGCGGCCGCCGTGGCCGCCGAAAGCTCTACCGGCACCTGGACGACCGTCTGGACCGACCTTCTGACCGATCTGGACTACTACAAGGGCCGTGCCTACGCGATCGAGGATGTGCCGGGGTCTGACGATGCGTTCTACGCCTTCATCGCCTATCCTATGGACCTGTTCGAGGAAGGCTCGGTCGTCAACGTCTTCACCTCGATCGTCGGCAACGTGTTCGGCTTCAAGGCGGTGCGCTCGCTGCGTCTTGAGGATGTGCGCTTCCCGCTGTGGTTCGTGATGACCTGCTTTGGTCCGCCCCACGGCATCCAAGTCGAGCGCGACAAGCTGGACAAGTATGGCCGCCCGCTGCTGGGCTGCACGATCAAGCCGAAGCTGGGCCTCTCGGCCAAGAATTACGGCCGGGCCGTCTACGAGGTTCTGCGCGGCGGTCTCGACTTCTCGAAGGACGACGAGAACGTCAACTCGCAACCCTTCATGCGCTGGCGCGACCGTTTCGATTTCTGCCAGGAGGCCATCGACAAGGCCGAGGCAGAGACCGGCGAGCGCAAGGGTCACTATATGAACGTGACCGCGCCGACCATGGAAGAGGTCTACAAGCGCGCCGAATATGCCAAGGAAATCGGCACACCGATCATCATGTCGGACTACCTGACGCTGGGCTGGGCCGCGCACAACTCGCTGTCAAAGTGGTGCCGCGACAACGGGATGCTGCTGCACGTTCACCGCGCCATGCACGCCGTGATGGACCGAAACCCAAACCACGGCATCAACTTCCGCGTCCTGACGAAACTGCTGCGTCTGCTGGGCGGCGACCACCTGCATTCGGGCACAGTCGTGGGCAAGCTGGAAGGCGACCGCGAGGCGACGCTGGGCTGGATCGACATCATGCGCGACCGCTACATCAAGGAAGACCGCTCGCGCGGCATCTTCTTCGACCAGGACTGGGGCGGCATGCCGGGCGTGTTCCCGGTGGCCTCGGGCGGCATCCATGTCTGGCACATGCCGGCGCTGGTCTCGATCTTTGGCAACGACTCGGTGCTGCAATTCGGTGGCGGCACGCTGGGCCACCCCTGGGGCAACGCGGCCGGTGCGGCCGCCAACCGCGTGGCGCTGGAGGCTTGCGTGCAGGCCCGCAACGAGGGCCGCGAGATCGAGAAGGAAGGCAAGGACATCCTGCTCAACGCGGCCAAGCACAGCCCCGAACTCAAGATCGCCATGGAAACGTGGAAGGAGATCAAGTTCGAGTTCGACACCGTCGACAAGCTGGACACCCAGCACCGCTAATCGCTTAGGGAGAGAGTAACATGAGCGTTCAGGACTACACATCGCGCCTGTCCGACCCGGCCAGCCGCAAGATGGGCACCTTTTCCTACCTGCCCGAGATGGATGATGCGCAAATCCGCAAGCAGGTGGAATGGATCGTGAAACATGGCTGGAACCCCGCCATAGAGCACACCGAGCCGGAATACGCGATGTCGAATTTCTGGTACATGTGGAAACTGCCGATGTTCGGTGAAACCGATGTCGACGCCATCCTGGCCGAGCTGAAGGCCTGCCACGAAGCAAACCCGGACAACCATGTCCGCCTGATCGGCTACAACAACTTCAGCCAGAGCCAGGGCGCCAACATGGTGGTTTATCGCGGCACGCCCGTCTGATCTGACCTTGCCCGCCGCGCCCACGGCGTGCGGCGGGCGCACCGTATAGGGAGGGGAGCCCCATGAAGGACATGATCGAGCAATATCGCGTGACGGACGAGCCGTATTACCGCGCCGTCGCCGACGAGGTGGACCTGTTCGAGGCCGCCTATGCCGCCAAGATGCCGGTGATGCTGAAGGGCCCAACGGGCTGCGGCAAGACCCGCTTCGTGGAACACATGGCCTGGAAGCTGGGCAAACCGCTGGTCACCGTCGCCTGCAACGAGGACATGACCGCCAGTGACATCGTGGGCCGGTTCCTGCTGGATGCCGATGGCACCCGCTGGCAGGATGGCCCCCTGACCTTCGCCGCGCGGCACGGCGCGATCTGTTACCTGGACGAGGTGGTCGAGGCCCGGCAGGACACAACCGTCGTGATCCACCCGCTGACAGATAACCGGCGCGTCCTTCCCCTTGAAAAAAAGGGGGAACTGCTGAACGCGCACCCCGATTTCCACCTCGTTATCTCGTACAACCCGGGCTATCAGAGCCTGATGAAGGACCTCAAACAGTCCACCAAGCAGCGTTTCGGCGCGCTGGACTTCAACTATCCCGAACATGCCACCGAGGTCGAAATCGTCGCCCACGAATCCGGCGTGACGCCCGAGGACGCGGACAAGCTGGTGTCGATCGCCGAACGCGCCCGCAACCTGAAGGGCCACGGCCTGGATGAAGGGATTTCCACCCGGATGCTGATCCATGCGGGTAGCCTGATCGCGGGCGGGATCGCGCCGGTCGCCGCCTGCCACATGGCGCTGGTCCGTCCGATCACCGACGATCCGGACATGCGCGACGCGCTGGACGCCGCCGTCGGCACCTATTTCTGAGAGCGGGGGCCATGTCATGTCCTTCGCGCTTGAGGACCATGCCGAACTGACCGACGAGCTGGACGCCGCCCAGCGCGAGATCCTCGAACAATGCTGGCTCGACGCGATCCGGGTGCTGTCCCCCCGCGGCCTGGACAACTGGCTGAAGGGCGCGGTGGCGCTGGCCCATATGGGGCGCGGCGATCACATCGTGCGCACCTGGATCGAGGTGGTACCGATCCTGGCCCGCGACCTGGGCGAGGACGTGATCCCCGACCTGGCGCAGGCCTGCCTTGGGTTTGCCTCGCGCACGTCGGGTGCCGTGATCGAGCGGGTGATTGCCACGGCGCCCGTGGCCTCGCGCCGGCTGTCCGACCCGGATCTCTTTCGCACCTACCTGCAATTCCTCAACCAGCTTCTGGCCCAGGCCCCGCGCGGGCTGCGCCCGATGCTGGAGCATCTGGAGGAATTGCTGGACGTGCTGACGCTGGGCGGCCTGCGCCGCTGGGCCAACTGGGGCGCGCAGGCGCACCGGACGAATTTCGAGGAGATGACGCGCTATTTCAGCCTCGAAAGCGCCGAATCCCAGGCGATCCTGCAAAACGAACGCAAGGGCACCCTGTTCGTCGACATCCACCGCCGGATCGGGATGTACCTGCGCGCGCTCTGGGGCCGCGATTTCCTGATGCGCCCCACCGCGGGCGATTTCGAAACCCGCGAGGGCGCGAAACCTTATATTGCCGAGTTCTTCCTGCACCTGCCCGATGCCTATGACGATTGGAACGGGGAACCCGGGCTGGACCTGTACCGCGCGGCTGCCGCCCACGCCGCCGCCCATGTGGCCCTGACGACAGCGGCGATCCCGGGCGACGAGTTGAACGCGCTGCAACAGCAATGCGTCGGCCTGATCGAGGATGCCCGGATCGAGGCGCTGGCCATCGCCCAATTCCCCCGCCTGCGCGACCTGTGGCGCAAGTTCCACGCGCCCTCGACCGATGGCACGATGGGCGCGCAATTCGACCGGATCGCGCTGGGGCTGTTGGACCCCGAGGCGCAGATCGACGATCCGGTGGTGGATTGGGTGCGGGACGCGTTCGCCAAGGCGGACCTGTCGGATGCCGCCATGTCGCGCGAGTTGGGCCTGCATCTGGCACATCAGCTGCGCAACCGCCCGTTTTCCGCCTATCGCGACGTGCAGGGCGCGCCCTATCGCGACGACAACCGCTATATCTGGGAATTCGAACAGATCGACTGGGAAAAGGGATTCGCCCCTGCCCCGGAACAGGTGCGCAAATACGTCACCGTGTCCGAGATGGTGAACGAGGTGGAGGTCGAGACCGCCGGCGACGACGCGCAGGAAATCTGGGTCTCGGAGACCGAGTTCTTCGACGACGATGGCCTGTCCTTCAACGAAAAGGAGGGCAAGGAACCCACCTCACCCCCGGTCCCCTATGACGAGTTCGACTACAAGATCCAGATGCATCGCCCCTCTTGGGCCACGGTGCTGGAGAAACGCCCGAAACTGGGGGACCCGGCTGAGGTGGACGCAATCCTGACGGAGAACCGCAAGCTGACCCAGCGCATGCGGCACCTGCTGGACGCGATGCAGCCCCAGGGCGTGCAGCGCATCCGCAAGCTGGAGGATGGGGACGAGATCGACATCAACGCCGCGCTGCAGGCCATGGTCGACATCCGCATGGGCCAGCAGCCCGACCCGCGGATCATGATGCGCTCGGTCCGCAAGGTGCGCGACATCGCGGTGATGACGCTGCTGGACCTGTCCGAGTCGACCAATGACCAGGTGGCGGGTCAGGACCAGACGGTGCTGGACCTGACCAAGGCGGCCACCGTCCTGCTGGCCGAAGCGATTGCCAAGGTCGGCGATGCCTTCGCGCTGCACGGGTTCTGCTCGGACGGGCGGCACAACGTGTTCTACCAGCGCTACAAGGATTTCGACCAGCGGTGGGACGAGATGCCCAAGGCGCGCCTTGCGGGGATGCAGGGGCAGTTGTCCACCCGGATGGGCGCGGCGATCCGCCATGCGGGGCATCACCTGGCGCAGGTTCCGGCAGCGAAAAAGCTGATGCTGGTGATCACCGACGGCGCGCCGGCCGATATCGACGAGCGCGATCCGCAATACCTGCGCCAGGATGCCCGCGCCGCGGTGCTGGAGGTGGAAAAGCACGGGGTGATCCCGTTCTGCCTGACGCTGGACCCGCGCGCGGATCAGTATGTCGCGCAGATCTTCGGGCAGCGTAACTTCTTCATCCTCGACAACGTGGAACGCCTGCCCGAGCGGCTGCCACAGCTTTACGCGGGGCTGACCCGCTGACCCCTGACCTGAAAGAAAAACCGCCCCGGCGCTTTGCCGGGGCGGTTTCGTCGTGCGGGGCTGCGGGCGCGGGGCCCGCTGCCGATCACTCTTGCGACAGGGTCGCGATGTAGGCGTAGATGTCGCGCACTTCCTGTTCGTTACGCGCATTGAACGTCATGCTGCCGCGCGCCTTGGGATCACCCAGGTATTCACGCAAGAACTCGGTCGGGTTCTTGGCGTATTCCACAACCAGATCCTCGGTCCAGACCAGCCCGGCCTCACCCGCTGCCAACATCGAGTTGGAATAGCGGAATCCTTCGACCGTGCCGGCCGTCCGACCAGGCATCGCGTACTGGTTGGGGCCAACGCGGGAACCGTTACCGGCCACCATTTCGCCCGCGGGGGTGGTGACGACGTGGCAAGTCGCACACTGGCGGAACGCCTTTTCACCCGCCACCGGATCACCGGTGAACGCCGCGGCCATGACGACCGCCTCCTCGGCGGCGGCTTCCTCGGCCGGGGCTTCCTCGGCAGCGGCCTCCTCAACCGGGGCTTCCTCGGCGGCGGCTTCCTCGGCCGGGGCTTCCTCGGCGGCGGCTTCCTCAACCGGGGCTTCCTCGGCGGCGGCTTCCTCAACCGGGGCTTCCTCGGCAGCGGCTTCCTCAACCGGGGCTTCCTCGGCAGCGGCTTCCTCAACCGGGGCTTCCTCGGCAGCGGCTTCCTCAACCGGGGCTTCCTCGGCCGGGGCTTCCTCGGCGGCGACTTCCTCAACCGGGGCTTCCTCGGCAGCGGCTTGTGCCGCAGCGGCCATATCGTCGAATACCGACGCGGCCGGGGCTTCTTCAGCGGCGGGCGCACCCTCGATCATCGCAGCGGACTTACCAGCCAGCGCTGCCGCGCGTTCGGCAAGCTCGGCATACTCGGCAGCCAAAGCCGAAGCCTGTTCTGCCAAGGTCAGGGCAGAGGCCACTTCTTCGGGGGTTGCGACGGCAGGCGCCTCGACGGCTTCTGCGACCGGGGCCTCTTCGGCCGGGGCTTCTTCGGAAGCGGCCTCTTCAACCGGCGCGTCTTCCGCAACGGCCTCTTCAGCGGCAGCTTCCTCAATCGGGGCTTCCTCGGCGGCAGCTTCCTCAGTGGGCGCTTCTTCCGCAACGGGCTCCTCGGTGGCGACCTCGTCGGCGGCGGCTTCCTCTGCCGGGGCTTCCTCCGCAACGGCCTCCTCGGTGGCGGCTTCCTCTGCCGGCGCCTCTTCCGCAACGGCCTCCTCGGTGGCGACCTCCTCGGTGGCGGCTTCTTCAGCGGGGGCTTCCTCGGCCGTCACCTCGGCCACGACAGCCTCTTGTGTGGCAACCTCGACGGCGGGCGGCGGGGTCGTATCCTTGTCGCCGCTGTAACCCACCGCATAAAGAGCGATACCGATTGCCGGAGCGGCAACGACGAGTCGGATCAGGTTTTGCGAATTATTTGCCATGTTTCATCCTTTACGTTCCGCTGCCTTCGGATGGGACCACCCCGTCCGTGGCAGGAAGTCCTCCTGCTGTTGCGTCGCAAGCGCCAGGGCACCTCGCACGCCGGGCCGGAAAGCGGAAGAGCGAGGGATACCCCCGCGACCGCGGCACCGGACCGCCGAGGCGCAGAATAACGTCACCGTGAACAGAGAACATCCCTTGATAGCGTGCCTGCGACGCTGATACGCGCCCAATATCTGTTGAAAGGGCCGGAAATACGCCCGGCGCGCTGTTTTTGGCTGGTTCCCGCCGGTGGCCGCCCCGCCCGCACCCTGCCGCACCCGACGGCCAGGCGAATCGGGTTGTCTCAGGCGGCGCTTCGGGCCAGCCGCGCCATTTCCCGAAGGGCCGACGGGATGTCATGCGCCCAGCCATCCGCCGCGATCCGCGCCGCGGCCTCGGGTTCTGCCGCGACATAGGCCCCGCTCAGCAAGATGCGAGTGTGCGGCGCGGCCATACGAATCCGGGGCACCAGGGCGGCAAGCAGGCGCGCAGTACGCACCGAACCGACCGATAGCCCCAGAACACTATGGGTCTGTTCGGCCAGTTGATCGACCAGAACGGCCTCTGGCTCTGCCAGCGACAGATCGATTTCCCAACCACAGCGGCGAAAGGCATCCGCCGCAATCACCACGCCCAAAGAATGCGTTTCACCGGGCAGCGTCGCAAAGACCGCGCGCCGCGCCGGATCGGTCCGGGGCAGGCCGATATCATCCTGCAAAAGATGAACCAAGCGTTGCAGGCGTCCCACGACCTGGCCGACTTCGACAAAGGAAACCTCGTCACGTTCCCATTTTTCGCCCATCAACCGCGCCACGGCAGGAAGATGACCGCGCAGGATTTCCCCACTGCCATACCCCTTTTCCGCAAGCTCCTTGATGACGCCGCGCGCAGCATCAATCCCGCCGCAGCAAAGCGCCACACAAAGTGCCCCTGTCTCGGCGGCGTCCGGCGCCGGCGTGGGGCGCGCCGGCAAGCTGAGCGCCACCCGTGAGAGCGCCGCCTTGGCAACCTCGCGCAGCGTGGCGTCGGGCAAGGCGCGACATTGCGCCGGAACACGCTCCGAAAATGCACCCATCATCCGAAACTGGTCGGTCGGCATCATCCACTCCAACGATTCCCGTCTGGCCGCTTCGTGATCCGGCGACCATTTCAGGCCACAGTGACGGGTGCGCCCTATCTCGGCATTGACCTGCATCAAGGCATGCCCTCGCCCACCCCCACGCAAAGCGGCCGCGCCGGGGGCAACATTCCCCTTGGTGCCCCCACCTATTGCGACGGCAAGGCGCGCGCTGGCCATCGCCGGGCTCCTCTGACCACTTGCCCCTTGAAAATCAGGCCGTTTGGGCGCATGTACTACGTCGCCCGCAAAGTTGGCGGGACATGCAACAACGGAGTGACCATGGCCAAGGAAGAAATGCTCGAATTTCCCGGTGTCGTGAAGGAACTCCTGCCGAACGCGACGTTCCGGGTCGAGCTTGAAAATGGCCATGAGATCATCGCGCACACGGCAGGCAAGATGCGCAAGAACCGCATCCGTGTTCTGGCCGGCGACCGGGTTCAGGTCGAGATGACCCCCTATGATCTGACCAAGGGTCGGATCAATTACCGTTTCAAGTAAGCGCTTGCGCCTGATCCTCGGCTCTGCCAGCCCGCGTCGGCGGGATCTGCTGGCGCAGATTGGCGTCGTGCCAGACGAGGTGCGCCCCGCCGATATCGACGAAACACCGCGCAAGGCCGAGTTACCCCGCCCCTATTGCACCCGGATGGCGGTCGAAAAGGCGCGCGCCGTACAGGCCGCACCTGACGACCTGGTGCTCTGCGCCGATACAACCGTCGCATTGGGACGCCGTATCCTGGGCAAACCGGCCCATGCGGGCGAGGCGGCGGAATTCCTGCTGGCGCTATCGGGCCGGCGGCACCGTGTCATCACCGCCGTCGCGCTGCGATGGGGCGAACGGGTATGGGAACGGGACGTGATGACCACCGTTCAGTTCAAGCGCCTCTCGGACGAGGAACTGAACGCCTACCTCGCCTCTAACGACTGGCAGGGCAAGGCGGGCGGGTACGGCATCCAGGGGCTGGCCGGGGCCTTCGTGCCGTCGATCAACGGCTCTTTCTCGGCGGTGGTTGGGCTGCCGCTGGCAGAAACCGCCGCCTTGCTGGCAGGGGCGGGTTATCCTCTATGGAGGGCGTAGGCATGAAGGGACGCGTGGTCATCCTGGACCGGATCGGCACGCGGGCCGCCGCCGCGTTGATGGTGGACGGGCGCCTTGAGGATCTCTTGATCGATCCCCCCGACGATCGCCCTGCCCCCGGTGCGATCTTTCGTGCCGTGGTGGATCGGCAGGTCAAGGGTCAGGGTGGCGTCTTTCTGCGCCTGCCCGAAGGGCGTGCATTCCTGAAACAGGCCAAGGGATTGCGCCCCGGCCAGGGTGTTCTCGTGCAGGTCACTGGCTATGCCGAGCCGGGAAAAGCCGCACCGGTCACGCCTCGACTCTTGTTCAAGAGCCGATTCGCCATCGTGACCCCCGATGCACCGGGGCTGAACATCTCGCGTGCCATCCGCGACGAGGATAATCGCGACCGGCTTCTGGAGCTGGCGCATGAGGGTATGGCCGGCGCTGCCGAGGGGCTTGGGCTGATCCTGCGCTCGGCCGCGGCCGAAGCCCAGGACGACGCGATCGCGGTCGATATCGCCGCCATGCGCGCCCTCGCAGAAGAGCTGTGCACCGAATCGGCAGACGGCACGCCACAGGCACTTCTCGATGCACCCGACGCCCATCTTGTGGCCTGGCGCGACTGGGCAGAGCCCGCCCCCGACATGGTGATCGAAAACGAGGGCAGTTTCGTCGAAATGGGCATATGGGACGCGATCCAGGCGCTTTCCGCCCCCGCCCCCCTGCCCGGCGGTGGAACGGTCTTCGTCGAACCCACCCGCGCCCTTGTGGCCGTTGACGTCAATACCGGACCGGATACATCGCCGGCCGCGGGGCTGAAGGCCAATATCGCCGCCGCCCGCGACCTGCCGCGCCAGTTGCGCCTGCGCGGTCTTGCCGGGCAAATCGTTGTCGATTTCGCCCCGATGCCGAAAAAGGACCGCCGCGTCCTGGAACAGGTGCTCAGGGCCGCGCTGCGCGCCGACCCGGTCGAAACGACCCTCGTCGGCTGGACCCCGCTCGGGCACGCCGAACTGACCCGCAAGCGCGAACGCCTGCCCTTGGCCGAGGCCCTGACCCGATGACCTGCCCTATCTGCAAGAAACCCACCGATGCGGCCTACCGCCCCTTCTGCTCGCGCCGCTGCGCCGATATCGACCTTGGACGATGGCTGACGGGCAGCTACGCGGTGCCGGCCGACACACCAAAAGACGCAGAACACGCCGCGGCGTCCCCGGCACACACGCCATCGAAACCACACTGAATTTTATTGCCCAACCCTCTGGACAGCCCTGCGCCCCGCGTCTAAGAACACGCCACCCGAAGCGCAAGCGCTTCACCCGTGCCCGGGTAGCTCAGGGGTAGAGCAGTGGATTGAAAATCCTCGTGTCGGTGGTTCGATTCCGCCCCCGGGCACCACTATAAAAAATCTCAATGTAAAATCAGATACTTAGACCCCTATTTTGTCCCACTGGCGGACATGTCGGGAAAAGGTGGGACACTTTTGTCTTAGCTTTGTTCTCCTGACAGGCGGCGAAGGGCGCTTTCGGCGCGGGTCTTTTGACTCGCCGCTCTGGTGTAGCGCGTCACTTCCTTGCTGGTCCGGTGGCCGGTGATCGCCATGATCTCCTGTTCGGTGCATCCCAACTCTGCCAGGCGCGCGGCGGCGGCCTTGCGTAGCCCGTGAACCGAACACTCTTTCAAGCCCGCCTCATCGCACCATTTGCGGAAACGATTGCCAAAGCCGTTTGAGGTGAAGGGGCGGTTGAAGGCCGTGACTAGGAACGCAAGATCGCCGGTCGGCGTCTGGTCAATGATCCGCTGCAATTCGGGAATGATCGGAATTTCCATCCGAACCGGATTGCGGTTGCGCCCCTTGTGCTGGGTGAACACAAGCCATCCGTCCCTGACATGCTGGCGGCCGAACAGAACCAGGTCCGAACGGCGCTGGCCGGTGTAGATCGCCAGGGCCAAGGCAAGCCGCGCCTGGGTCCCCACCGGATGGACTTCCTCGAACCGGGCGATTTCGTCCAGCGTCCAGGAATGGAATCCGTCCGGGTTGCCTTTGAGGTATTCGACCTTTTCCGCCGGGTTGTCGGAGCTATGCGGGATTATGGGTGACGCGGCCTGATCAGGCGGCGCGGTTTTCGGTGGCGTTCTCGGCGACACCGTCGGTGAATGTGACGCCTTCGA
>NZ_SLXU01000012.1 GCF_004343505.1 Rhodovulum bhavnagarense
ACAAGGGCACCGTGCTTCGGGTCAAGCCCCGCCAGCTGGCTTTGGCTGGCGGTCCCGGAGGCACCACTTTCTTCCTCTTCGACATCGAAAATCTGGCCCAGAACGGACGACACGCGCTCGGTGTCCGAACGGATTGCTGCGATCCGTGAAGCGTCGAGTTTCGGTCCACTGGTTTTTTCAAGCTCGGGTATCGCTTCGCCCGGGCGACCCGGTTGCGAAGCACGAACGGTGCGCGGACCATCCGCAACTTCGCCAGCATGCAGGTCAGAGTAGGCAAGCGCAGGATCAAGGCCCAAAGCCTTGTAGATTTTCTCGATGCTTGCGACTTCGTCGGAGTGAATAATGCCATCGGCATGTGCTGCACCAACCAGTGCTGCCCGCATAGCGGCCTGGCTGTCTTGGCCCACATCCTTCAGTTTGCGCCGCAGAAGCGTCATGTCCGGCGGCACGGCCAGGAACCATTCAAGGTTTGCACGCAGCCTGCGGCGTTCCTGATCGCTGAGGGCCGCGGCAGAAACTTGATCTTCCAGTGCCCTGCGTTCAGGCTCCGCGATGCGTCCATCCGCATGGGCGACGAACGACCCAAGTGCCAATTCGATCAAGGCGTTTCGATAGCTGTCGGACACTTCCTCCAGTCTTTCGATGGGTTCGCCCAAGCTAAACAGCACAACAGGCTCTTCCGTCTTGGGTGACCGGAGCGCAAACCGAGGGTCGGGCGCTAGACCGAAACCGAGGCGCGCGAGCGCGTCGGCCGCTCCTGTCATTTGCCGTTTCCCGATCTTCTCGTTCGTTTCTCCCTCCAGTCGACCGATCACCTCCTCAAGCGGCACCAATCCCCCGCGATCGACGATATCGCTTGCCCAAGACTTCAAGCGTTCCATTTCCTCTGAAGGGAAGGCATCCCATAGTTCAGAGGGCAACAAGGCATGCGCTTCCACGCTGCCACGGCCATCAGGATTTCGGCCCAGGAAACGGCTTAGTTTGTCAAGGTCGTTCATCACCTCGTCTGCCAACTCCTGGGCAATCTCGACCGGTTTGCGCAGGCCGGAGATGTCGGGGACCGGCTTGCCATCGACGGTTGGGTTGGCGGACCCCTGAAACTCGCTGGAGGCGGCCCGATAGGATGCCGTGAGTGATTTCCGGGGTTTTGTCACCTTGAGCCCATCAGGAAAACGCCGATCAAACCGCAGACGGAAAAGAGCGACGAACTCGTCACGGCACCGCGTCGCGGGAGTTCTCAGATATGTTTCCGGATGGCAGATGAACCAACTCAGCAACCAGTCAGCGGTCAGGTTCTCGCCTCTGTCGATCCGAGCTCCGATTGCGTATTTGAGTGAGAACGGAATCTCCCACCCCTGCTTCTCGAAAATCGGCTCGATAGCATCGAGGTCGGCTTCGGCAAGCATCGCAATGTCGAGGAACTCGCCCAAATACCGCCTGACGGAATGGTTGTCAGGGTAAAGTGACTGCAGCCGCCGAACTTCCTGGACGATATCTTTGGCATCTTCGTTGGACTGATCGACGAAGAAGCGACGCTCCAGCCCATAAAAGTACAGGAACATTTAGCCGGGGTTGTAGGAGGCATCGTTTCGCCCGCTGGCCAACCAATCGAGGTAGGTCGCCCGGCACTGAGGTGATATATCCGAGTACCCCGGCCAATAGGGCATACCTTCTCCAGCTTTGTCGGCTCCAGAGCGCGCGACCGACAGGGACGGATCGATATAGGCTCGGCACTTGTCACGATACCCGTAGGTGTTCAGCAAGGGAGGCGTGCCAACATAGACCATCCCCCCGATGGCGCGGCCGGCCACGCTAGCTGTTTCATTAGACGGGACCCACCCGCTTTTCGATGATCGGGCCGATGCGCTCGATGCCACTCGCGAGGGCTGGTTTCGTTGTGCGGCCGCTGCAAGTGCCGGCGCCGCGGACTTTCCAGCCTGAACGATTTCAGCGTAGTCCTGCTTTGGTGGGGAGTAGGCCTGCCCGGCAACCGGCTCTTTGGACGCGTTGGCTTCGCGAGTTCGTTCGCGCTCACGCTCGATACGCTTGTCGTAGGCACTTGGGCGCGGCGCCGGCTCAGGTCGGGGGGGTAGTTTTTCGGAACTCCCCTCGGCTTGCGCCTTTGCAGCGACTTTCCGCGATCTCCGTTTTTCTTGCCACCAGACCAGAATGACGGGAACACCAAATGCAAACAACATCTGGCCGCCAACCGGCCAACCCTGAAGCATTGCGGTCACGAACACCATGCATAAGAAAAAATACAGGACGAGAAAGAGGGTAATTCGCAAAAACTTAAGTATTGAAGACATCATCAGAACCCCCTCCGAACCACACTATTTGGGATGCCTATCATTGCAACGACTATCCCAATGATTGAATGCGAATTTAAAGCGCCAACGTCCTTCGGTCTGATTTTCTGCGATCTGCGCATCGCTGTCGTTGGGGTGCAATCGGAAATCAATAGCATGGCGACGACTTCGAGCTGACACAAATTCAGGTAGCAATTTGGATGCCCAGGTCTTGCAGCCAAGAGCGCAGTATTCGAACGAGCCGTAATGGAAGGCATAATTTCGCGATCTATGAGCGACGGCTATGTGAGCAAAAGCCTTCTTCAAACGATGTATGGTGGTCACCTATTTCTCCCTACAATCAAAGCAGATCGGCGAACTGCTCAAGGTCCGCTACTGTGGCGACCAAACCCTGTTGGGTCAGGATTGACAGATACTCGTCAACGCTCTTGGGCGGGTTCTTGAGGCGCGCGCGAACTTTGCGCAGCGCTGAGCAGACCAAACCTGGCGCGAGAGACAGCTGGTTCCGGAAAAAGTCATCGGGATGCTGGGTCTCGATGCCAAAGGGCGCAAGTGCCCCCGGCGGGAAGTCTTTCAAATTCTGGGTTACGATGGCGTCGCACCGTCCAACGATTGCGGCCGCCAGAACGTGCCGATCATCTGCGTCCGGTAACCTAAGGGCCGGCACCAAGGCCTCGTAGCCGGTAACGAGGCAGTCGCGTGTCGCCCTGTCCATCAAGTCGCGGGTTCGCTCCAGCGCCGCCCGCTCCCGATGAGGTTCATTGCGCAGAAGTGCGTCGATCCATTCCCGATGGATGTCAGCCGTCCACTTCGCCTTGAAAAGATCCGTGACCGCCAATTGCATCAGCGCGTCCCGCATGGGCGCAGGGTAGAGAACATTAGCGTCGAACAGCACCGTGTACTGGCTCATTTCGAGCCATAGCCCATATCCTGGTCCTGTGCGTCGGCGGCCAGTTGATCAAGGACGGCTTCGCGCTCGTTGTCGATGGCTGCCTTGTACGACATGACGTCTTCCATGCGGACGCGGCGATGCTTGCCGACCTTCCGATGCGGGATACTGCCATCCTCGAGCAGTTTGATCAGGAACGGCCGCGAGACATTCAACACCTCTGCCGCCTGGACAGTCGAGAGTTCGGCGTTCTCAGGAATGATGGTGACACCGCGACCGGCTGCCATCGCCTCGAGGACCTCCATGAGTAGCGCAACAGCGCCCGCAGGAAGTTCGATCGGTTCCATCTGCTCCGCGTCTGTAACGCGAAGCTTCAAGGGTCCTCGGGTCGCCGCAAAGCGCGACAGGACCTGTCCGGAGACGCGCGCGATTGCCGCGTCCTGCGGAGTCGGTGGAAGATGCCGGTGTGCCAACATGTTCATGGTGGTCTCCTCTCCGTTTTGTACAGTCTATCACCATATATGAAATAAGTGCAACAAATGCATTAAGTGCACATCCTTCTCAGGATGCTCTGCTGCGTGAGGGCTTTGGCGCCTTTGCCACCAACGTGATCAGCGAAGTCTGAAGCGGTCTTCAGTTCGCAGTCCGCCACATCCGATAGCGTCCTTGCCCGGTCACCTCACGGATCAGACCACGCGCTTCCATCCAGGCGAGGTTGCGTTGGACGGCGGCGCGACTGGCGCCGGTCAGAGCTTCGGCCATCGGGGCCGATACAAGGGGCCATTCGGTCAACACGGCGCGCAAGGCACGCGGGGTCTTGCCCGAAAGTGAGGTCATCTCGGCTTCCGCCCGCACTGACCATGCCTCGATATCGTCGAGGTGCCGCATCGCGGTCAGACACGCCGTCTCCATTCCGTCAAGCCAGCGGGCCAGACGTTCAGCGGGTGGACCACCGGCGCGCAGCCCCCCTGCCCCGCCCATGGCCAGAGGTGCGAAGACTGCGCCTTTGCCCTCGCTACCCGCGATCCGCGCGGCCGTGACGGCCGCCTCCATCCGGTCACCCTGCTGCCCGAGTCCCGCGAGGCTCCAGAGGTGAAAGCCCAAGCAAGCACGGGTGATCGGGTGCAGCTCGAAGGCTTGCGCCGTCAGGTCCAGCCAACTGCCTGCGCGATCCGCAAACGGTTCGGCCGCATCTGCGAGGTTCTCGGGGTCGCGGCGGTCAAGGAAGGTGGAAAGGTCTACCTCCGGTCCCGGCCCACCGGATAGCCGCCGTACCGCCCAACCGACACGCGCGAGCGCGGCAGTGTCGTCCTGTACCCCTGACAGGCGCAGGGCCATCCAGAGCGCCAGCCTATCCGGTCCAATGCGGTCGCCGTTGAGCCAACTCAGATCGGCAGCCTCGATCAGGGCCAGCCTGTGCCGCCAACCCTCTGGCCCTCGCCGCAGCCTGTCATCAAGCGCGCCGAGGCGACCGGCCGCACGAGCGAGACGCGCGGCATGGCCCGCCTCTGCTTTTCGCCAATCGTCGAGGACCTCGGTTTCACACGGCCCGGCACGTGGTCCGGGCGGCAGATAATCCGGTTCCTCTTCCATCGGACCGGGCAGGAACCACAGATCGTCCTCGGACGCCTGTTCCACCTTTTCACCGTCGAGGATGAGAGCATCATATTCATCATGCAAGACAGGTGCTTGAGGCTTCATATGTGCAAAATACCTTAGTTTTGCACTTTACCCAAGGGTTTCGTCAGAGTGCCTTCACGCGCTTAATATAGCACGCGTAAGCGAGGCCCGGCGAGGGCTCTCTGATCTCGCTGACCGTACCGAAACCAAGGGCTTTCTGTTGAGCAGGGCCACAGAATGCGCCCTTGCATCCGTTTACAAACGGTCGTTTATTGGCGATATATTAAATTGCAAACGGCCTGTTTTGATGCCCCTGATCGGCTATGCGCGCGTCTCGACCGAGGATCAGACCCCCCTGCCCCAGTCGCAGGCCCTGAAGTCAGCGGGCTGCGTCGAGATCCACGAGGAGCAGGCCTCGGGCGGCAATCGTGCGCGACCGGTGCTTGCGCGGGTGTTGGAACGCATCGGCAAGGGCGACACGCTGGTCGTCGTGCGGATCGACCGTCTCGCGCGATCCCTCTCGCATCTGCTGGAGGTGATCGAGCGGCTGGAAGCCAAGGGCGCCTTCTTCCGCTCGCTCATGGACCCGATCGACACGTCTTCGCCGCAGGGCAAGTTCACCCTGCAGGTTCTTGGTGCCGCAGCCGAGTTCGAGCGTGCCCTGATCCGCGAACGCACCAAGGCGGGGCTGGCCTCGGCGCGCAGCAAGGGGCGGATCGGTGGCAACCCGGGTCTGCGCGCCCGCGATCCCGCGGCGCTGCGCAAGGTGCGGCTGGCGCGACAGGACGGCTACATGGAACGGCTGAACGAAACCGCGCAGGACTGGGTGCCCCACGTGCGCCGCCTACGGCCCGACATGGCCTGGGAGGATGTTCTGCGCATCATCAACGGCCCCCTGCCCCATGAGCGCCAGTGGACACAAAGCCGATTGCTCCGCGCCGTGAATGCCTATGTCCGCGACGGCTTCCTGCCCGAAACCGTGCTGGGCAGCGCCGGTCGACGCGAAACCAACGACCGCCTGCCCGCCATCGTTGCCGCCATCAAAGGTGCGGATCCCGGCATCACGCTTCAGGCGATCTGCACCCGGCTAGAAGCGATGCGCGAGCGCACACCCCGCGGGCGGACAAGCTGGCAGCCGTCATCCGTTAAGATGCTGTTGGAGCGAGCCGAAAGGCTGGGGCTGCTCGAGTAGCCAAACAACCTTGCACATCTTCCGCGCCATGGAAGGATTACAGGGTTAAGGCCAGCGCCACACTCGGAAACTGTCCGCTCATGCAAAGGGGTTGACGATGCGAAGCTGGCCTTCCACCAGCAGGCCATCTTGCATGTCCTCACTCCAGAGCGTGGTACAGCCCGCAACCAAAGCGCTCGCCACGATCATCGCATCGTAGATTGAGAAACCGTAGCGTTCCGCCAAGGCGCGGCCGACGTCATGGGTCTGCATAGTTAGATCTTCGACGGGACACAAGGCGCGCACGCCTTCGAGAAATGCCGATGCTTCCTCCCAACTGAGGCCGGCTTTGCGGCGGCAGTTCACCAGCGCCTCGTTCAGGACCTGAACGCTGATCCGGGGCCCCTGCCCCAGGATGACCTCGGCGCGATCGGCCTTCTGGCCGTCGTCAAGCAGGTAAAGAACGACATTCGTATCTGCGAATTCAGCGCTCATGCGCAGCGTCGCGGCTCAGGCGTTCTGCAGCGGGCAACTTGCCCCGGAAGCGGCGCAGGCCGTTCAGCACCTCGTCCGCACGCGCGTGGCGTCGCACCCTCACTTGGCCGTCGTCCTTGACCAAGTCGATCTGATCGCCTTCTTTCAAGCCAAGTTCGCGAACAAGCTCCGCGGGCAGACGGACGGCAAGCGAGTTGCCCCATTTTGCGACCTGCATTGTGGCCTCCTAGCCGGATATACTCTTAGTAATGTATATCCGAAGGGCTACAAGAACAAGCCTGCCACCAAACCGTAGCCACTCTTGTGCACGAAGCAGCCACTAACACCAGATTTAGAAAGAGCTTGCGCGAATCTGGCATGTCGGGCAATAGTCTCGAAAAATACCGCGTGGTCACATAAAAATCGCGCCCACAGATCGAGGCAGAGATGAGCGACGCTGAGCAGGACCTAGACATTGCCATCGGGCACTACGCAGAGCTTCTCGCGTCGAACCTTCACGCGCAACGTGCGGCTCACTTCCCTCCTGACGCCAAGAAGGTCATGCGCAGCCTGACCAGCGGTGAAGCGGCCGAGTTGCTTGGGGTCGACCATACCTATCTTCGCAAGCTTCATCGAGAAGGAAAGATCGCTGAGGTCGAAACGACTGCGGGAAGTCACCGTCGGTATACGCTGGATGATGTCTGGGACATCCGCCTCGCCCTTGAGGCAAATGCAAAAAAGCCTGGCACCTACGTCCCGGGACGTCGTGGCGGGGATGAGCTTCAGATTATCTCTGTCGTCAACTTCAAGGGTGGGTCAGGCAAGACGACCACGTCAGCGCACTTGGCGCAACGCTTGGCGCTCAAAGGATATCGGGTGCTCGCGATCGACCTCGATCCTCAGGCTTCCCTTTCCGCGCTGCATGGCATCCAGCCTGAATTGGACCTGATGGAGGGCGGGACCCTCTATGACGCGGTGCGCTACGATGAGCCGGTTCCGATTTCGGAGGTGATCCGCAAGACCTACATCCGCGGTCTTGATCTGATTCCTGGCAACCTCGAACTCATGGAATTCGAGCACGAGACGCCTGCCGCTATTCAGCGGGGTGGTGCGCGCGCCTTTTTCGCGCGGGTGCGTGATGCGCTCGACAGTGTCGAAGCAGACTACGACGTCGTCGTCATCGACTGTCCCCCGCAGCTCGGCTTCCTGACCATGTCCGCCCTGTCGGCATCCTCCGGCGTCCTTGTAACCGTTCACCCGCAGATGCTCGATCTGATGTCCATGTCGCAGTTCCTGCGCATGACCGCTGATCTGCTCGGTGTCATCCGGGATGCCGGCGCAAATCTTCGTTTCGACTGGCTGCGGTTCCTACCGACCCGATACAAGGTGGGCGATGCCCCACAGACCGAGGTCATTGCCTTTATCCGTGGACTGTTCGGTAGATCAGTCCTCACCAACCATATGGTTGAGTCGACGGCTATCTCTGACGCGGGGCTGACCAAGCAGACGCTCTATGAGGCCGACAAGAAGGACTTCACGCGTCAGACATTCGACCGCGCAATCGAGTCCATGAACGCAGTCAACGACGAGATCGCTGAGATCATCCAGAACACGTGGGGCCGAAATGGCAAGAAAGCCTAAACTCGGGCTGCCGTTGCAGACCCTGCGCAACGCGCCGGACGCACTGGAAGGGCGCAGGCTGCGCGGCGGCGTCTTCGAAATCGAGCCTGACCAAATCGAGACCGCAGGTCGGCTTGATGACCGTTTGCACATCGAGACCGAGGGTCTCAAAGCCTCGATTTCCAAGAATGGTCAGCGCGTGCCTATCCTTGTCCGGCCGCTTGAGGGTGAGCGTTACAGCCTAATCTATGGCCGTCGTCGTCTGGAAGCTTGCAGGGAACTCGGGATCAAGGTCCGCGCCATCGTCACGGAGATGGAGGGCGATCAGGCGCTTCGCGATCAGCTTTTGGAGAACCAGGAGCGTAGGGACCTTAGCTTCATCGAACGCGCGCTTGTCGCCGCCGCCTTGCTTGACGGTGATCATCTGACCGCATCCGAACGCACAAACAAGGGTGTCGCCGAGGTTCTCAATTTGACTGAGGCAGGCGTTTCTCAGCTGTTAAGCGTGGTTCGCACCGTGGGAGAGGACTTGATCCTGGCCATTGGCGCGGCACCGGGCATCGGAAGGCCGCGATGGGAAGAGCTCAAGAAGTTGCTTGGATCTAAAGATGTCGATCGCGAACGGCTTGCCGCTTTGGCCGGTGAGGCGAAGAACACCCACCAAGGCGGGATAAACGAGAAGTCCGATAATGCATTCTTGGCTGTCCTCTCCGCTGCAGGAAAGCCTGAACAGACCGCGGCTTCGTCTCGCCCTCGCGGGCAGCCTGGCACGGTCATTCCGGGCGTCGGTGCAGCCACTGTCACGACTGGACGTCGTGGCAAGCAACTCAAGCTCGAGTTGAAGGCCGAGGACAGTGATTTCGTCAGCTGGTTGGAGGGACATGCCCCGCAGTTGATCGCCGAGCTTCACGAGCGCTGGAAGCGTTCGGAAGACTGAGGAAGAGCAACAAACAAAGGAGGCACGAGACAGGCAGAAAAGAAAAAGGCCCCGAGAAGCAAGCTTCACGAGACCTTTCTTAGGTTTCGCACGGGACCAGCCCGCTACAAAACTTCAGTTTTCGCACCTCTGAATGTAGCGATCTGGCCCCTTTCCCGCAAGCGCAAAGCGATTCGCGGGCCAGGGAAATTTTGCCTTCGTGAACGAAAATCATGGAGTACACACCTATTTCGCCGTTTATGCGGCCGATTTCGCACGCCCATCTGCGTGTGGTCGAGCGACCCGAGGCGTCCGTTTCAGGCAAGCCCGTCAATAAGTGGGAGCTCTTGCGTGAGCTGTCCAAGGCGCAGGCTGCCTTTGGGGTTTCCGAGCGCGATCTGACGGTTCTCCAGGGGCTGCTCAGCTTCTTTCCCGATGATGCGCTTGGCGGGAACGCCGAGATGGTCGTCTTCCCGTCCAACAAGGCAATCTGCGAGCGGCTGAACGGCATGCCCTGCTCCACGATGCGCCGTCACCTGGCCCGCCTGGTCGAGGCCGGCTTGCTGATGCGACGCGATAGCCCCAACGGGAAGCGCTACGTCCGCAAGCACGGTGAAGAGCATGTGGCTTTCGGCTTCGAGCTCTCGCCGCTCTACTGCCGGTCCGAGGAGATCGCGCGGGCCGCAGAGGCCGTGCGTGAGGCCGAGGAGCGTGTCAGGCGGTTGAGGGAGGTCGTCAGCCTCATGCGGCGCGATCTCGCGGCCCTCGCGGAGTTCGGAGAGGAGATCCGGCCTGGCCTTGGCCTCTGGGATCAGCTGCGCGACATGGCCGCCCTCACGGCACGCGCGCTTCGCCGCAAGTTGTCGCTTGAGGACCTCTCGGCCTATCGGGCCGAACTTGAAGCTCTCCTCGATCAGGCTCGCAACCTCATCGATGGTCCTGAAACAGAAGAAATGAACACCAATGATGCTCGTTTTGAGCGTCACCATCATAATTCAAATAAAGAATCTATAGATCTTGAACCTGCCTTAGAAAAAGGCGGGGCGGCGGCCGGCGCGCCAGATGATGATACCGATGCGCCTGTTGCTGACGTTGAAGAGCCGGATACTCGACAAGTCCCAAAAATCCCGCTCCACTTGGTACTTGCCGCCTGCCCTTCGCTCAAGACCTTCTACCATGCTGATATCCGGCACTGGCACCAGCTTTTCGACGCGGCGTGCCATGTCCGGCCTGCGATGGGGATCAGTGCATCCGCCTGGGAAGAAGCGCAGCGGTTTATGGGCCCCGAGCAGGCGTCGATCGTCGTTGTCGCCATGTTGGAACGCTTTGCCGACATCCGATCCCCGGGGGGCTATCTCCGTGCGCTGACATCCAAAGCTGCAGCTGGCGAGTTCTCTTGTGGGCCAATGGTCATGGCGTTGATCGGTCGGCGGAGTGCGGCTTAACAGCTGTTAAGTTCAGATCGTCTATGGCTCGCGTTTCACGACTTAACAGCTGTTAAGTCGCCTCTTGGCAGCCGCAGGATGTTCGAGAGGAAAAGGTTGGGGTTTGAGGGGTGACGGGAAGTGAGATCGGGAGAGTGGCTTCCGGCGCCCGTCATGGAGAAGATCTGATGGCGAAAGCAGCCCAGAATATCGTCCTGTCCCAGTCGCGGGACATTCCCTTCAACAAGCTCGTGCTGAGCCAGTCCAACGTGCGGCGCATCAAGGCGGGTTTGTCCGTCGAAGAACTGGCCGAGGACATCGCCCGACGTGGCCTCCTGCAGAGCCTGAACGTGCGGCCTGTGGTCGATGCCGAAGGCGTTGAGACCGACACGTTCGAGATCCCGGCCGGTGGTCGACGCTTCCAGGCGCTGTCGCTCCTTGTGAAACAGAAGAGGCTGGCGAAGGCCGCGCCGATCCCCTGCATCGTGCGGGATGCTGCGTCCGACATTCTGGCCGAGGACGACTCGCTGGCAGAGAACATGCAGCGCGTCGCTCTGCACCCGCTGGACCAATTCCGCGCCTTCGTGGCCTTGCGCGAGAAGGGTCAGAGTGAAGAAGCGATCGCCGCGGCCTTCTTCGTGACGCCGCAGATCGTTAAGCAGCGCCTGAAACTCGCGTCCGTGGCCCCTGCCCTGCTTGAGGTCTATGCCGAGGATGGCATGACGCTGGAACAGCTGATGGCCTTCACCGTGAACCCGGATCACGTGCGTCAGGAACAGGTCTGGGATGCGGTGAAAAACTCCTGGAACAAGGAGCCCTATGCCATCCGGCGCATGCTGACGGAAACCTCGGTCCGGGCGTCCGATCGCCGCGCGGTCTTCGTCGGTGTCGATGCCTATGAGGCGGCCGGCGGTGTCGTCCTGCGCGATCTCTTCCAGGGCGATGACGGAGGCTGGCTCGAGGACCCTGCCCTGCTCGATCGGCTGGTCTCCGAGAAGCTCCAAGCCGAAGCCGAGGCGCTGGTCTCGGAGGGATGGAAGTGGATCGAGGTGGCGACCGACCTGCCCTATGGCTACAGCCACGGCCTGCGGCGTCTGGCCGGTGATCCTGCGCCGATGACCGACGAGGAGAGCGTGGCCCATGCGGCGCTCCTCGCCGAGTATCGAGTGCTGGAGGAGGAGTATTCCGGCCAGGAAGAATACCCCGAAGAGATCGACGCTCGGCTCGATCAGCTCGAGATGGCGATGGAGGCGCTCGAACAGCGGCCGCTGAACTACGACCCGGCCGAGGTTGCGCACGCGGGTGTCTTCGTGACGCTGGATCGGGACGGCAGTCTTGCGATCTATCGAGGCTATGTCCGGGCCGAAGACGAGCCGCATGAGGAGACCGCGGTCCAGGATGGTGATGGTGTGGATGCCATGGGGCAGGGGGGTGATGTCGGCGGTTCCAGCTGGAAACCATCGGCGACGCCCGCTGGCGGCACCATCATCACCTCGGGTGGTCAGCCGATCGGTGCGGACCCGTCCGAGGAGGACGACGACGGGGCGCTGAGGCCGTTGCCCGAGCGGCTGGTCATGGAACTGACGGCTCACCGGACCTTGGCTTTGCGCGAGGCCATCGGGCGGTCGCCAGACGTGGCGCTGACGCTCCTGCTCCTGAAGCTGGTGACGGATACCTTCCGCACCTCCTCTGCGACGGGCAGCTGCCTCGAAGCCTCGGTCCGCCATGTCTACATGTCGGCGCAGGCGCCCGATCTGAAGGACAGCGTCGTGGCGAAGCTCGTCGACGAACGCCACGCGGCCTGGGAGGCCGATCTGCCACTCGGCGATGATGCTGCCCTCTGGGACTATCTGTCCGTTCTTGACGAGGGCAGCCGACAGGCGTTGCTGGCGCATTGCGTCAGCTTTGGCATCAACGCGCTCCATGAGAAGGTGAACCCCTATGGGGCTGGCATCTCCGCCAGCGGTCTGACTCGTCGCATGGCGCATGCCGACCTCGTGGCTCGCGCTGTCGATCTCGACATGGTCGAGGCGGGCTGGGAGCCGACGGTCGATGGCTATCTCAACCGCGTGCCCAAGGCCCGGATCCTCGAGGCCGTGCGCGAGGCGAAGGGGGAGGGGACCGCGCAGCTTCTCGATCACCTGAAGAAGGGTGAGATGGCCACCGAGGCCGAGCGACTCCTCAAGGGCAGCGGCTGGTTGCCCGAGGTCCTGCGCCGGGCCGATCTGGTGGCGCTCGACGGAGAAGGGATCGCAGAAGGGCAGGGGGAGGACGCGGACCAGCCCGAGGATGTCGATCTCCCGGCCTTCCTGACGGCCGATCTGCCGGAGACCGCCGCGTCGATGATGGCCGCAGAGTGATCTGAGCCATCCGGGGGCGGGGAAACCCGCCCTCATTCCAATAAAACACAGCAATATCAATATTATGAATGCGAACGCTCGCATTCGGGATGAGGAATCATGTCTGCAGCAACCATCATCGACACAGCCCCTCTCGGGGCGCTGATCCGCTACACCGACGGCAGTCCCAAGCCGCCGGCACGGTTCACCAAGAAGCTTGCCGCCTGGGAGCGCTCGAACGGCGTCGGCCGTCTGGTGAAGAAGGAACCGCCTCGGGTCTATCCGACCTGGACCGCTCCGGCCTCATTCACGCTCCATGAAGGGAACTTCTCTTCGGACGGGGTGATCCTCGTCACCGTCATGCGCAGCCATTCGGCGGACAGCCGTCTGAGCTTCGAGGTGGCCGAGGAACCGAAGCCGGGGCAGGTGCGCGTGCTTCTGGACTTCGGTGGAAATACCGAACTGCTGCATCTGGCGGAATCCATCACTGCGGCCGAGCTCTGGATCGCCAAGGAAGGATACCGCAATGCGCGGCTCGAAATCGTCGGTGCCGAGGACGGCGAGAGGGCAGGGGGCGCGGACCTGGCCGCCTGAGCCCGGACAATGCGTGAGGGGCCTACCCATGGGCGGGCCTCTCACCGGCCACACCCTCGTCCCGCGATGCCGCGGTGCGCCAAAGGATCCATCCCCAAAGGCGGAAGTCTTCAACCACGAGTCTGCCCGGGAGGCTTGCGGCGTTCCGAGCATCGGCGGGACAATCGGCTCCTGACGTAGGGGCACCATCCCCCGCTCGCCATTCCCTTCCTTGCCCCGAATCCCGTCTTCGAGATCAACCCGCGAGGGGTCGGACTACGGGCAAGGCCGTGCCGCCGGGTGGATTCGGACGAGCCGAACGCACCCGGTGATGTCAGCCAGTCTTCGGGCCTGCGGGGTCTTGTCGCGCGGGGGATGGTCCCCCGCCTCCAAGACAGGAGCCAAACAGATGTCCCGCAAAGATGCACACGCCTTCGCCGCTTCTCTCGCCGCCACGCTCATGGTCTCGATCGTCGTTTTCCAGGCAGGGGATGGAACCTTTGGCGCCGTCCCCGCCGATGAAATCGACGGAGACGAGGTCGTGATCGTATCGGAATACGATCCCTTCGGGTGAGGCTTCGGCCTCACTTCCCGAGGGCTCGGACACGGCGCTGGTGCGCCGCCGGCCTATCGCGTGCCGTGTGATCGGCGCTGCCGATCTTGGTAGACAAGTGTGCCACCTACGCACGTCGTAGGACGCGATGGTCGGGGAGCGGACCTTCGCTGCAGACGCATGTCAGCCCTTTGGCACACAAGGGCACGGCATTTTGGAAGATGGGTGCGGCTAAAATCTAGGCGCCGAGGCCTCCGGCGTTGCGCCTCAATGCCGATGAGAGGGCCCCACCAACTATGCGACTTCCACTGCCCACTGTGAGTCCGCGAAGCGAATACCGTGGCATGTGAAGATTGCCGGACCCCTAACGGTTGAGCACGGCTACCCACCCGCAGGACGAGTATATATACGAACACTAGCGCAGCTATTCTTGCGAGGGGGACACCAATAAAATGAAACTCAGACGCATTGAAGTCTTCAATTTTCGCAAGTTGCGGCGCGCTCGTCTGGACATGTCCGATAAGCAGACTCTGCTCGTCGGCGCCAACAATAGCGGCAAGACATCGGCCATGAAGGCGCTGCGCAAATTCCTCAAGGATCGCGGTGGCATCGACACGCGCGATGTTACCGCCTCCAACTGGGCCGCTATCGAACAGATCGCGGGTGCCTGGACACAGGAGGCCGAGGCGGATCTCAGCCCGCTCTTAGCAGAACTTCCGTTCCTCGACGTCTGGCTCTATGCCGACACGTCAGAGTTCCACCATGTCGCGCATCTGATCCCCACGCTCACATGGACTGGCGGCCTGCTCGGGGTGCGCCTGCGCCTTGAGCCAAAGAAGGGGGCGGACATCAAGGCGCAGTACTTGGCTGCACGAGAGGCCGCTCAAACGCTGCAACCCGGTGGGATAACGGCCAAAGGGTTCGCGCTTTGGCCGCGCGATTTTCGGGAGTTTCTGGACAAACGACTGCGGGACCTATTCGAACTCAACGCCTATCTTTTGGATCCCATGAGCTTCACCACAACAGGGCCGGTGGAGCCGCATCCCCTGCCGCCATTGTCGGAGGGGATCGGTTCAAACCCCTTTGCTGGACTCATCCACATTCGTGAGATCAACGCGCAACGCGGTTTCGCAGACGCAGGGGACAGTAATGGCGACGACGATGAAGCGATGAGCGCGACTAGCCGCAAGATTGCCAGCCAGATACAGCCCTATTTCCGTAAACATATCGACCCCGAGAAGGACCCCACGCCGAACGATGTCAAAGCGCTCGAGGCAATCCATGATGCCGAAACCACCTTTAATGCCCGGCTCAAGGATGGATTCGCTGATGCTATCAAGGAACTGGAAAGTCTCGGCTACCCCGGCGGGCTAAGCAATCCGAAACTCTTCATAGCCACTCAGATCAAACCCGTTGACGGGCTCGATCACCCGGCTGCGGTGCAATACGATATCTCGGGCGACACATCCGGGGTGAAACTGCCAGAAGGCTACAACGGCCTGGGTTTCCAGAACCTGATCTCCATGGTGTTTCAGCTCATGCGTTTCCGTGATGACTGGATGCAGGTAGGAAAGTTCAAGTCAAAGGCGGTGACCCCAGACGACAAGGGTATCGAACCCCTGCAACTGGTGCTGATCGAGGAACCGGAGGCGCACCTGCATGTTCAGGTGCAGCAGGTGTTTATGGCTAGGGCACACAAGGTGCTGCGCAACCATAAGGATCTGGAGCAGGAGGGCTCGGCCTTTACCACTCAGCTGGTCGTGAGCACCCATTCGGGCCATATCGCACACGCCGCCGCGTTTGAGGAGCTGCGATACTTCAAGCGCGAGCTACCAAGTCACGGAGTTGTGCCCACGGCCAGTGTGGCGAATATGACTGGGCTCTTTGGCGCGGACAATGAAACCCATCGCTTCGTGACGCGCTATCTGCTGACTACACATTTTGATCTATTCTTCGCGGACGCCATCATCGTTATTGAGGGTGCTGCGGAGCGGATTCTGCTGCCGCATCTGATCCAGCATCACTACCCTGATTTGGCTGCAGCTTATTTGTCCTTTTCGGAACTGGGGGGCAGTCACGCGCATAGGCTGCGGCCTCTGGTCGAGGCGTTGGAAGTGCCGACGCTGATCATCACCGATCTCGATGCGGTGGCAGAGGTCGACAAAGGCGGCAAGGTCGTCAAAGAATCGGCTCAGCCTTGCTACGGTGCCGCTCAAACCACCGCTAACCACGTGCTAAAGACCTGGCTCCCCAAGCGGGCGGAGATCGACATGCTGTTAGCCCCTCCACTCAAAGCCCTGTGTTATTCAGCACCCGATCGCCCTATCGCGGTCGCCTATCAGACCCCGCAGGGGGTGAAACAGGGTGCGCGGACACAAGCCATCACGCCCAGCACCTTCGAGGATGCTCTTGTCCTCACAAATCCAAAAGCCGTGACGGACGCCGCAAGGGCAGAGTTCTCCTGCCGCATGACCCGTGCCTTTGCCAAGTCCATCGCTGAGGCGCAGGCCCCTCAAGACCTCGCCAAGGCGCTCTTTGATCGTTTGGACAAATATCCGGAAAAGGCCGCCTTCGCGCTGGATCTGCTTTATGTCGAGGACATCAAAGCGCTGCGCGCGCCGCCCTATGTCGACGCTGGCTTGACCTGGCTCGCAGGCCAGCTGAAAGGTGTGGAGGGCGTGTTGTGCAAGATGTGACTGACTCCAACCGTGACGCTGGTGCTGACGCGACGATCCGCGCGTGCCTGTCCCTAGCTCAGCCGCGTAGCTTCTTTCTCTTTGCCGGAGCGGGATCGGGCAAGACGCGCTCTCTTAAGGACGCACTGGAAGGCTTGGACACACAGACCCTGACCACCTTGCGAAAACACAGTCGCAAGATCGCCGTGATCACCTACACCAACGCCGCCGCAGATGAGATCACGCGCCGCGTCAAGGCCGATCCGGTGTTCCAGGTCCAGACCATCCACCGCTTCGCTTGGTCGCTCATCGAGGGGCGCACGGCGGATATTCGGGGCTGGCTAGAGAGCAACCTGCGGACAGAAATTGCCGAGATCCAAGCAGCCCATGCGAAGGGCCGTGCGGGCACCGACGCCCATGACAACCGCGAGAAGAAGATGGCCTCCAAGATGAAGCGTCTGCAGCGCCTGTCTGAAATCCGCGCCTTCACCTATGCGCCCGAAGGGGACAATTTTGGCCGCGATGCGCTGCAACATACCGAAGTCATTGCGCTCGCCGCGCATTTTCTGACTGAAAGCGAGACGTTTCAGAGCATCGTTCTGGCGCGCTACCCGTTCATCCTAATCGATGAGAGCCAGGACACGATGAAACCGCTGATGGAGGCGCTCTTGACCTTCGAGGCGCGCCATCGCGGCCGCGTCGCCTTAGGGCTTCTCGGGGACACGATGCAGCGCATTTATACCGATGGTTTGCGCGATCTTGACCAGCGAGTGGGGGATTTTTCGCAACCGGCCAAACAGATGAACCACCGCAGCCGCAAGCGGATCGTGGACCTGGCGAATTCGATCCGGCGCGACGATGATAGCCGCCAGCAGCGGGCGCGTGATGACAAACCGGGTGGCACCGTGCGCGTCTTTCTTGCGCCAAGCGTGGGCACGGATCGCACAGCCTTCGAAGCCTTCGCCTGTGCGGAAATGGCCCGCATCACCGAAGATTCCGCGTGGCAGAACGCGGAGGCGATCAAGACCCTCACGATCGAGCGTCACATGGCCGCCGCACGGCTTGGGTTCAGTGAGCTGTTTGAGCCCCTGAGCAAACCCGACAAGCTCAAGGATGGGTTTCGCGACGGCACCTTACCCGCGATGCGGCTTTTCACCCACCGAGTCTTGCCTTTGGTGACGGCACAAAGGAATGGGGATGCCTTTGCCGCGATGGCAGTGCTGCGCGACGGCTCACCGCTGGTCGATAAGAGAGGTATCCGGAAGGGGAGCTTGGGTCAGGCCACTGGCCTCGATGCGGCGCGGGCGGGCGTTGCGGCGCTGATGACGCTATTTGAGGACGAACCGGATCCGAGTTGTGCCGACGTGTTGGCAGTCGTGGCCGAGCACCGGTTGTTCCCGATCCCTGACCAGCTTCAGGCCTGTTTGCCTGACGACAATCCGGTGGCCCAGGACATGGCCGATAACCTTGCTGAACTTGATCCCTTGTTTGACGAGCTGGACCTCACTACGCCCGAGGGTTCACAACCCACTGAAACCACCATCACTGAGGCCTGGACGCAGGCGCTTGAGGCCCCGTTTTCCCAGGTGGCGCGCTACCTCGCCTATGTCGAGGACCGCAGCCCCTATGGCACCCACCAGGGGGTCAAGGGGCTCGAGTTTCCCCGGGTCATGGTGATCGCTGATGACGCCCACACACGCTTCAAGGGCCTTGCCTCCTACGAGACGCTGTTTGACGTAAAGCGCCTGTCCCCAGCCTCTCAGAAAAAGGCTGAGCAGGGCGAAGAAACCACGATCGAGCGCACCCGACGTTTGCTTTACGTTACCTGCACACGGGCCGAAGAGAGCCTCGCGCTTGTGCTCTATTCCGAGGCCCCCGACACAATCCGCAGTTTTTTGATCTCAAAGGGATGGGTGGCCGAGGAAGAGGTAGTGATGGCTGCGGCCGACGGGCCTTATCAGGAAGCTGCACTGCGGAGCTGAGCGTCGGCTTTGGGCCAATCGCGTAGGTCAATCTTTCAGCTGATGGCCAGGTCGCTAGCCGTCTTCCCTGCCTCCAACGCCTCCACGAACCACTGCGGTTTGCGTCCCCGGCCCGACCAGGTGAGCGCCGGGTTCTCAGGGTGCCGGTATTTCGCCGCGGCCGGTGCACGTGAGGATTTCGTCTCGGTGCCGACAAGTTCGGCCAGAGTGTAGCCCAGATCCCGGGCGAGAGCTTCCACCTTGGCGCGGGCTTCCGCCTTCTGCCGATCCTCAAATGTGGAAATCGCCTTGGCGACGTCCTTCTGCAGTTTCTTTAGTTCGCTGAGCGTCAGTGCCTCGAGATCGTAATCAGCCATTGATGCGGTCCGTGTCCTGAATGTCCCGGTATCGATAGCCTGTCGCGGCAGGCTGCCGCAACTCCCGGAAGGCAAGGGCAGGGGTGGCAAAGTCTGGTGATCGCCGTTTTCGGCGCCAGTGAGGTGCTGGACTGGGGTCAGGCTGTCCCGATGGGCAAGGTGACAAGGTCAGGCATGGGCTCCCCGCGTATCTCTGTCTTCTGGTCCATCCCTTCGACTGACAATCCCCTAATCCCGTTCGGCCTCCTGCGCGCAACCCCGCGTCAGCCCGGGCCGTGTTGGCCGCCTATAGCGTCCTGCCCGCACCACCCCGGTCCTCTGGGGGTTTCCGGCGTCCGTGCCGTCCACCGTGCACGCGTCACCCGACGGGCTTTTTCCGGGTCTTGTCGAAGGGACGGTCCCGAAGACAGGACACATAGGAGCTTATCATGCAGAACATCGTCATCCTCGCCGGCAACATCGGTCAGACCCCCGAAGTTCGCACCACCCAGAGCGGCACCAAGATCACCAACTTCAGCCTCGCCACCTCCCGCCCCCGCCTCTCGGAAGGTCGCGTCCTGCGCGACGAGAACGGCTACCGGGTCATGGACACCGAATGGCACCGCATCACCTGCTTCAACGGTCTCGGCAAGACGGTCGCCGAGCATTGCGAAAAGGGCATGAAGGTCCTCGTCCACGGCCGCATCCACTACAGCAAGTGGATCGACAGCATGGGCAACGACCGCTACGGCTGCGAGATCATCGCCGAGAAGGTCGACTTCCTGAGCCGCCCGAAGTCGGCCGAGACCGAAAACCCCGAGCTGGTTGATCGCGACGATGAGATCCCGTTCTGAGGGCGGGCTCGCCCGCCGGGTCTCCCCCTCGGGCCCGGCGGGGCTTTCCGCCGGGTTCGCTGCGCTGCTGCAACGTAGCTTCGCGCCCATGGTTGCCTTTCGCGCTCGCTCAGACAAGACCGCGCAGCAACCAGACAGCAGCGACCCCGGCCAGCATGGTAAGCGGCAGGCTTCGCGATAGAATTGCAGCGGCGAGCGCTACCGTCGCTGCCGTCCATTCTGCCGGGCCAGCTTGGACGAGTATCACCGCTAGGAGAGCTGCGATGAGGCAACCAGGCAGAGCTTGCAAAGCCTGCGCCCACGGGCCGCTCGCGGGTATGCCCGCACCAATCAGGTAGCCACCAAACCGTATTGCGAAAGTGCCGAGTGCGAGTCCGGTGATCACGACGAAATGTTCATCCATGGTGCTGCATTCCAGCAAATCCGGCCCCAGCCAAGGCCCCGACAATCAAGCCCCAAGACGGATCCAGCGGCAAAAGCCACGCGCAGCTTGCCGCGATCATGGCCGATACGGCCAATGGCGGAAAGCTTCGCCGTCCTTTCCAGAGGCTCGTGAGTAGTAGGATGAACGCGGCGGTGAAGGCGAAATCCATACCGCTCTCTGAAAGATCCGGCAGGGACTGGGCGAAGGCGGCGCCAAGTGCAGTTGAGATGATCCAGACCACGATAAGGCTAGTGCCGCCGCCGACGAGATACCAGTACCCAGCAGCTTCTCCCTTGTTGCGCGTCGCGTGCATCAGAACCCAGTTCTCGTCAGACGTCAGATGGACGCCCAGCTGTATCTGCCACAGCGGCCGCCCGCTCAATTCGCTGCGCAACGAAGCCGTCATGAGCACTATGCGAAGGTTAAGCGCCAGCCCGGCGACAACCGCCAAGATCGCTCCGGCATCAGCAGCCAGCCGCTCCACGGCGACAATCTGCGCCGAACCCGCGAACACCAGTGCTCCCATCAGGCCGGTTGTCAGCGTGTTCATTCCTTGGCTGGCGGCCAAAAGCCCGAAGGCGAGGCCGTATACCGCAACGCCGAGCGATAGGGGGGTGATGTCGCGCAGGCCGCGCCGAAACTCTTCGGGCAAGGACATGAGCGCCTTGTGAAAATCGTCAGACATGGGCATCGTCAATCTGTAACGAACATTGTTCGAAATAATGAACACAAAAATAATTGTTCGTCAAATCAAACTTTGGTCTATTAAAGTGAACGCATGTCGCCAAATGTCATCATCGCCGCCGCCATTCGACGTGAAAGAGAACAGGGTCAACTCACTCTGTCGGCGCTGGCCGCGAAAGCGGGTCTTGCTAAGTCTACCTTGTCCCAGCTCGAGGCCGGAAAGGGCAACCCAAATGTCGAAACCCTCTGGGCCATCGCGAACGCCCTCGACATCCCTTTCAGTTCCCTATTTGAAAGTGCGTCGTCCCATAGTGCGCTGATCCGCTCCGCCGAGGGTGTTAGCCTCCCGGCAGGGGGGTCGGACTTCTCGACGGTGTTGTTGGACAAATGCCCACCCGACCGGCGACGCGACCTCTATCGTGTTGTGCTGAAGCCCGGCTCGAGCCGTCAGTCCGAGCCGCATCCGCGCGGAATGGTCGAGCATGCCTTTCTATGCAGCGGGTTGGTGCGACTCGGGCCGATTGATGAAATAGCTGAAATAGGTCCGGGAGATTACTATCGCTATCCAGGCGATGTTGCGCATTCCTATGAAGCGGTCGAAGGAAAGGCCCTGCTTCTGCTCATCATGGATAGCCCGCGCTAGCGACGGGGAACAGCCGTAGGCGACAGCTTGGTCCGCGTTACTGCCGCTCGCGCTCCAATCTAAGAGTGAGAGGAGTGCCGGTTTCCCGGTGACGGGTTGAGGGCTGGGAGAGTGGCTCCCGGCGCCCGTCGCGGGAGATAGCCGATGGGCGTTGTGGAAGTTCTGGATCCGGTCGCACCGACGCGGGCGGGTGGCTGGAAAGTGGACGTGAGCCGGGGTGAGCGGAACGGGCGGGTGTCGTCCGAGTGGTTCAACCGGCCAGATGATGAGCGGTATCTGTCGCTCGACGATCTCTGGACATCGGTGAAGGGCCGCTCCGAGCGCAGCCGCAGCCGGGTGGTGCAGACGGCGGACATCCGGGTCGAGGCCGCGCGCGACAATCCTGAGCGGTTGCACCTGATGCTGCCGAAGGCACATGAGCCGGTCGCGCCCACGCACTGGGCCTTCGGCCAGCTTGCCAGCATCGTCGGCGCACCGGCGTCTTACCTTCGGCAGCTGCCCGCGCCGCTGGCGGGGATCAACCTGCAATATGGCTTGACCAACCACCGCGCGGAGCAGGTGAAGACCTTCGAGACGGAAGACGGCCGTACCGAACTGCGCGCGGTCACCGGCCCGGACTATGGCCGGATCCACGATTTCGAACTGGTCGAGGCGGTGCAGCGCATCGCGGGCAACGGCACGGGCGACACGCGCTGGAAGGTGCCGGGCGTGCTCGACTGGTCGACCGGGGTCTACAACCCCGATGTCGAGATCAGCCGCGACACGACCACGCTTTATGCCTCGGACCGCGATGTCTTCCTGTTCCTGGTCGATGATCACAACCCGATCGAGGCAGGCCGTCTGCCGGACGGCTCCCCCGACCTCTACTTCCGAGGATTCTATTGCTGGAATTCCGAGGTGGGGGCCAAGACCCTCGGCATGGCGAGCTTCTACCTGCGGGCAGTGTGTCAAAACAGGAATCTGTGGGGCGTCGAGGAATTCCAGGAGATCAAGATCCGCCATTCGAAATACGCCGCCTCGCGCTTTGCCCATGAGGCGGCCCCGGCGCTGACGCGCTTCGCCAATTCCTCGCCGCAGGGGTTCGTGAATGGCATCAAGGCCGCGCGGCAGCAGATCGTGGCGCGCAGCGATGAGGATCGCGCGGATTTCCTGCGCAAGCGGGGCTTCTCGAAGGCGGAGTCCGGCAAGATCATCGAGAAGGTGCTGTTGGAAGAGGGCCGCCCGCCGGAAAGCATCTTCGACTTCGTGCAGGGCATCACGCGGCTTGCGCGCGACAAGACCCAGCAGGACGCCCGGCTCGACATGGAGGGGCGCGCCAAGAAGCTCCTCGACCGGGTCGGCTGACAGAGCCTCCATGCAGCGACCGCCCGACACCGGGGCGGTCGCTGTAGCCTTTTTCTCAACATGCACGCCGCTGGCCATGCCCCGAAAGGGCAGGGGGCTTCGGTGTGCGGATTTCAGCGAGACGCCCATGACCCCCCAGGAAGAAACCGTCATTCTCGAGGCACGCGACATCCTCGGCCGCTACCTCAGCCAGAACCCGGTCATCGGCAGCTGGCAGGCGCTGATGGACTATTGCGCTCTGACCGTGCGTGGCCCGATCGAGCGGTTCCATGTCCTCTATCTCGACCGCAAGAACCGCATCATCGCCGATGAGCTTTTGTCGACCGGCACGGTTGACCATGTCCCGGTCTATCCGCGCGAGGTGATCAAGCGCGCCCTGATGCTGAACGCCAGCGCCCTGATCCTGATCCACAACCACCCGTCGGGTGATCCCACGCCGTCCGAGGCTGATCTCAGCATGACCAAGGAGATCCAGAAGGGCTGCAAGTATCTCGGCCTGACGCTGCATGACCACATCATCGTCGGTGCCGGGACCGAGCTGAGCTTGCGGGCCCTCGGCAAGCTCTGATGGCCCATCGGACCCGTCACGGCCGCCCCTTCGAGGAAGAGGGCGGCGGTTTGGTCTTTGACGGATGAGGCGGGGAGAGAGGCTTCCCGCGCCGTCGGAGATCTTTCCATGTTCGACCTGCCATTGCCCATCCACCCGACTGCCTATGCGCGGGGCGTCCCGCCGCACATTCCGACCGGAGACGCTGACTCCAATCACCCCTTCGCCCTGACCCTGTCGCTCCGCGCACCGGCTGATCTGATGTCGGGCCGGGCCGCACCCTTGGTTCTCGCGCGCTTTGCGACGCTGGCCGATGCCATGCTGGGCGCGCTCGACCATGCCGAGGGGATGGCCACGAACACCGCGCCCCAGCTGCTGGCGATCTTCGACCGCGACGAGCGCCTTGTGCTGGCCGGGGCCGCCAGCGACTGCGCCGTCGCATGGTGTCACCCGGTGATGAGCGCCACAGAAGCGCGGGGCGTGGTGACCGAGGCGAGCCAGCTGCGCGCGCAGGCGGGCCGCGCGGCGACCTGGGGTGAGCCCGATCTCGCGCAGCGGCTGCGCCACCGCGCTGATCTTCTGGATGGGCGTCTCGTTGACCCGCTCTGGCGCGCTTTTGCCGCCAGGGCGCTGCAGGTCGCTGCGTGAGGCCCGAGAGGCAGAGGCGGGCATGGGGGGATTTGGAACTTGTCCGGGGGAGAGAGATCGCCCGGCCCGGCTCCGATCCCTTCCCCTTACCGGAGACACCCGATGAACATGACTGAACCCACGCTCGCACCGCCGATGGCACCCCCGACCGTCGACATGGCGCAGATCTTCGCGGCGCATGCCGAACGCGCGGCCCGGATCGAAGCGCTGCGCCCCGGCAACAAGGACCGCCTCTTCGATGGCCTGATGGCTGCCGGCATCACCCATGTCACCGTGACCTTTGACGGTGCTGGGGACAGCGGCCAGATCGAAAGCATCGGCGCATGGTCCGGTGAAACCGCCGTCGATTTCCCCGCCGCCGCGATCGACTACGCCGCGCTCACCTGGGACGACCCCGAGGTCGAGATGCGGCAGCTCTCGCTGGAGGATGTGGTCGAGCAACTGGCCTACGACTTCCTTTCCGACACCCATGGCGGCTGGGAGAACAACGACGGCGCCTGGGGCGAGTTCTGCTTCGACGCTGCAGCCCGCTGCATCCACCTCGAGTTCAACGAGCGGTACACCTCGTCCGAACTCTACACGCATGATTTCTGAGGGGGCGGCGATGGCACATCCCTATCACCACGCCCTGTCCTCAGTGAAAAAATGGGGCGGCACGGTCGACGATTTCATCGTCGTGCATGCCTGGTTCGACCAGAGCAAGGAGATCACAGCCGACTTCCGGCACCGGGCGCTGCGCCACCATGCCGAAGGCATCTTCATGGCCGAGACGATCTTCGGCCAGACCATCACGCTCTCGACCGGGCGCATCATCCCGACCCGATGGGTTGGCGAACAACATGTGAAAGAGGATCTCGGCTTCATCCCGAGCTTTGCCGATTGGGTGAAGGCCATCCGGCCGGAACCCTGGATGGGCCGTTCGGCGCAGATCGAGGCGTTGGTTGATCCGCATCTCGCTTCGCCCGTGGTCGAGGTCGCCTGAGATGACCGATCCGGCCTATCAGCGCCTCGGCCTGCCAGCGACGGCCTCGCCCTACACCGTCCTGCGCGCGGCGGTCCGGGCGCTTCACCCCGACACGCGCGCCGTTCGCGGCTTCCGGGCCGCGCGCAAGCGCTTCTATCGGCAGATGCTCTGCGCCCATGCCGCGCGACAGGTGGCGGGCGACAGGCGCACCGGCTGATCGCCCCGAACCACCCTTCATCCCAATCCAGTGCCCGGCCTCCTGGCCGGGTCTTCCCACTCAGGAGGTCCACATGGCGGATTACTTCACCCACTTCTCATGCCTGCTCGACGTCGGCACCCCCGACAAGGCCGCCCGCGCGCTCGCGCTGTTCCAAGAACTCCGCGCTGCGGATCAGGACGCCGACGACCCGGAGGTCACGGGCTTTGATCTCGTGCGCCAGGACGCGCCTGATGGCAGCGCCATCTGGATCCATGACGACGACCACGGCGATGTCGAAGCTGTCATCCGCTTCGTGTTGCGCCTTGCGGAAGAGATCGACCTCGCCGGCCTCTGGGGGTTCGAGTACGCCCTGACCTGCTCCCGGCCCCGTCTCGACGCCTTCGGCGGTGGCGCGCATGTCATCGATCTCGGTGCGCGGAAATCCTTCGGCTGGACGAGCAGCCAGGAATGGCTGGTCGCTGCACTGAACGGGGAGGACGCCGATGCCTGAGGTGATCTGCACCACGGTCTACCAGTTCCCCGAACTCTCGGATGCCGCCAAGGAAAAGGCGCGCAGCTGGTATCGCGAGCTTGGCCCCCATGACGATTGGTGGGATTCGGTCTATGAGGATTTCGAGCGGGTCTGTGACATCCTCGGCATCCGCCTGAAGACCACCCCCGTCCGCCTGATGGGCGGCGGCACGCGGGCCAAGCCCTGCATCTGGTTCTCCGGCTTCTGGAGCCAGGGCGACGGGGCCTGCTTCGAGGGCTATTGGTCCCACGCAAAGGGCGCAGCCGCGCGCATCCGGGACTACGCCCCGACCGACGCCACGCTGCACTGCATCGCCGACCGGTTGCAGGCCATACAGCGGCGGAACTTCTACCAACTCGCCGCCGAGGTCAGCCACCGCGGGCGCTACTACCACGAATACACCATGTCCGTAGACGTCACCCGCGACAGCCCGACCTGGCAGCCGCCGACCGAGGACGCCGAGGAGATCGTGACCGACGCGCTGCGCGATCTGGCCCGCTGGCTCTACCGCCAGCTTGAGGCTGAATACGACCACCTCACCTCGGATGAGGCAATCGAGGAGGGGATCATCGTCAACGATTACACGTTCACGGAAGCCGGGCGTCGCTTCGGGTAAGGGCGCACGGTTGAAAACTGTCAGAAAACCGCGTATGTTTCTGACAAAGGAGCGATCATGGAGCGCATAGCCGAGAGCATTATGAATGTCGCAACGACGTTGCCGGAGGGGGTACCCTTGGCAGCGAAGGGGCTTTTGCATCTCGGCTCGCGCGCGGCGGTCGATCAAACGCTGTCGCGTCTGGCTGCGCGCGGCGAGTTGATCCGTGCAGGACGCGGCATCTACATGCGCCCGGTCCAGACACGCTTTGGACCGCGTAGCCCGTCGGCTGAACAGGCGATTGAAGCGCTCGCTGTGCAGCGGGGTGAGACGATCGTCCCGAGTGGCGCTGCTGCGGCAAACGCTCTGGGCCTCACGACACAGGTGCCGGTCAAGTCGGTTTACCTTACTTCCGGTCGAAGCCGCGTGCTGAGCCTTGGCCGGCAGGCAGTCGAACTGCGTCATGCGCCGCGTTGGCAGTTGGCCCTTGGGAGCAAGACCTCGGGCCAGGCCGTCCGTGCGCTGGCATGGCTCGGGCCGGATGAGGCTCCCAAAGCTCTTCAAATCCTGCGATCCAAGCTCACGGAGACGGCAAAGACCGAACTCGTGTCCGCCGCGCCGCAGTTTCCGACTTGGCTGGCACGATTAGTCGGAGAGATGGTCCATGGCTGAGGCATTCCTGCGCCTCAGCGGTAAGGACCGACTGGATGCTCTTGGTGTCGCGGCCGATCGGCTCGGCCGACCAGCCCATCTCCTCGAAAAGGACGTCTGGGTGGTCTGGGCGATCCAGCAATTGTTTGGATCGCCCATCGGCACAAACCTCGTCTTCAAGGGTGGCACCTCTCTGTCGAAGGCCTACCGGGTCATTGACCGGTTTTCCGAGGATGTGGATCTGACCTTCGATATCAGAGCGCTGATCCCGGATCTGCTGGAGGGCCGTGAAGACGCAATGCCCGCCACATCCAGCGAAGAGCGGCGCTGGTCGAAACGTGTTCGAAAGGCTTGGCCTGAATGGGTGGCCGGGACCATTCAGCCGATCCTGCAGCAGGCAATTGATCGGGAAGGGGTCGATGCCGGCCTTCGGATTGATGGCGACAAGCTGTTCATCGACTACCCGCACCTCGCCCAAGGCACTGGATACGTTTCTCCGAGCGTGATGCTGGAATTCGGCGCGCGTTCTACAGGAGAGCCCGCATCCCCACGCGATATCGTTTGCGATGCCGCGTCGGTGATCGCAGGCGTGGAGTTTCCCACTGCCCGCCCGCGTGTGATGCATGCGGAACGGACGTTCTGGGAAAAGGCGACAGCGATCCACGTCTTCTGTTTGCAAAACCGTATGCGAGGGGATCGCTTTTCTCGCCACTGGCATGATGTCGCCCGGTTGGACGATGCGGGCATCGCCGCTGCCGCCATCCAAGATCGCGCGCTTGCGACCGCTGTCGCCCGGCACAAGACGATGTTCTTTGCAGAGAAGGCGGCGGATGCCACGTGGATCGATTACGGCACCGCAACCTCTGGGCATCTACAACTGGTCCCAGGCGGCGATGCTCTCAAGGCTCTCGCTGACGATTATGGCCGGATGGTCGAGGACGGCCTGCTTGCATCAACACCAGAGCCTTTTGGCGACTTGATGGACCGCTGCGCGGACATCGCGCGGACGGCCAATGCAGCGTTCAAGCCTGACTGACCATCTTTCGGAAGATTCCCGCTACTTATTCCCGTCGATCCATTTCGACATCAGTCCCTTGTCGCGGAAGCATTCATCCGGGACGGCGCGCCGTTTGATCCGGGCGAGTTTCTCCGCGAAGGCCACCTGCTTTGAGGTCGGCAACCGATCCATGTCGAAGACTGGTTTCAGCTTGGCCTGCGCCTCGATCCAGGCGCTGAGCGACCGGCGGTCCTGCTGAACTTCCCAGGGCAGGAGGGTGTTGTTGCGCAGGGCGAGCGACCGCGCATAAGCGATCTGCTTGGCCGTCGCGGGCAGGGCATGCGTGGTGCTGTCCATCGGGAACCCCCTTTCTGGCTTGTTCCTCAATTTAGAACATAACAAGAACAAAATCAAGCCAAGTGTCCGGGGTGCGGCGGTTCGAGAGGGAAAGGAGGGTCGGGGAAGATCAGGCCTGAGGGTGCCCGAGAGAGGGTGCCCGGGCCTGTCCATGTCCCTCATTCCGGAGTTTCCCGATGACCTATCTCGCGCCCGTTGCGCCTCCCGTTCCTGTTCCATCTCGCGATCTCGCGCCCGCGCCCGCGATACTCGCCGTGGCCGAGGCTCTGCAGCCCGATCTCGCCCAAGGCTTCCAGATCGACGCGCTGCGTCTACGGCTGGAGATGGAGCGCGCCTTTGGCGGCTCCGATGCCGATGGCGCCTGGGATTGGAAGCTCGCCTATGAGGCGGGCGAGGTGGCGCTGGTCCTCTTCCTGCGGAAGTTCGGTCGCGCGCTTCTGACCCGGGCGGGCTCACCTGCCGCGTTGCTGCCGATCGTCGCCAAGGTGGCGGGCCTTTTGCCCACGCATACCCGGCGCTCGGAAGAGATGGAGCGCTTCCAGCAATTCTCGACGCCGCTGCCGATGGGGCTGGCGGCGATGGCTGCAGCGCAGATCACGCCCCGTGACCTCGTCCTCGAGCCTTCGGCCGGGACAGGGCTTCTGGCGATCCTCGCCGAGGTCACGGGTGGCAGTCTCGCGCTGAACGAACTCGCCGAGACCCGTGCCGATCTTCTGCGTCACCTTTTCCCGGGGCGTCCCGTCACTACCTTCGACGCAGCACAAATCGACGATCATCTGGACGCAGGCCTTCGCCCGAGCGTCATCCTGATGAACCCGCCCTTCTCCGCGGTGGCCAATGTCGATGGCCGGACGACCGAGGCGACGGCCCGGCATCTGCGCTCGGCCCTAGCCCGTCTCGCGCCCGGTGGGCGTCTGGTGGCCATCACGGGGGCGGGTTTTGCGCCTGATGTCCCGGCTTGGGCCGAGACCTTCACACGCCTGACCGAGACCGCGCATCTGGTGTTCACGGGCGCTGTGTCCGGTGCCGCTTTTGCCAAGCACGGCACCAGCTTCGAGACCCGGATCTCGGTCTTTGACAAATGTCGCGGTGGCGAGGCGGGCGGCATCACAGCCGATCTGGCGCGCCCGATTTCGCCTGATGTCGCCAGCCTGCTGTCGCTGATCACTGCCCACGTCCCCCCGCGCCTCGCGCTGGCGCAGGTCGCACCAGCCCGGCAGGGCGCCACTTCCCCCGTCCCGGGAAATCCTGCCCGCACCACGCGCAAGGCCATCAGCACATCGCGCGCCACGCCAGCAACACCCCCCACCAACACCGCTCCACAGATCGAGGCCGCAGACCTTGCCTATACCCTGCGCGGTCCGACCGAGGACGGGGCAGCTGGTATGCGCCTATCGGATGCCATTTATGAGACCTTCCGCCTGCAGGCGATCGACATCCCTGGCGCTGCCCCGCACCCGACCAAGCTGGTCCAGTCCGCGGCGATGGCTTCGGTCGCGCCCCCGAAACCTTCCTACCGCCCGAAACTCCCCGCAGCCGTTCTGCGCGACGGCCTGCTTTCCGACGCCCAGCTCGAGACGGTGATCTACGCGGGCGAGGCGCATGGCGCCTATCTCGCCGGTTCGTGGACCGTCGATGAAACCGGCGATATGGTCTCGGCCGCGCCCGACGATGCCGCGGACGCCGTGCGCTTCCGTCGCGGCTTCTTCCTCGGCGACGGCACTGGCGCGGGCAAAGGCCGCCAGTCGGCCGGGATCCTGCTCGACAACTGGTGTCAGGGTCGCCGCAAGGCGCTCTGGATCTCGAAGAGCGACAAGCTCCTCGAGGATGCGCAGCGCGACTGGTCGGCGCTCGGGCAAGAGCGGCTGCTCGTCACACCGCTCTCGCGCTTCGCCCAAGGCCGCGACATCCCGCTGACCGAGGGCATCCTCTTCACCACCTATGCGACGCTGCGCTCGGAGGAACGCGGGGCCAAGAAATCCCGCGTCGATCAGATCGTCGACTGGCTCGGGGCGGATTTCGACGGGGTGATCCTCTTCGACGAAAGCCACGCCATGGCCAATGCCGCCGGTGGCAAGGGCGAGCGCGGCGATACCGAGGCCTCGCAGCAGGGCAGGGCGGGCCTGCGCTTGCAGCACAAACTGCCCAATGCCCGCGTGGTCTATGTTTCGGCCACGGGCGCGACGACGGTCCACAACCTCGCCTATGCACAGCGTCTCGGGCTTTGGGGCGGGGAAGATTTCCCCTTCGCGACGCGCGGTGAGTTCGTCGAGGCCATCGAGGCGGGCGGGGTTGCGGCAATGGAGGTCCTCGCCCGCGACCTGCGGTCGCTTGGCCTCTATACCGCCCGCTCGCTCTCCTACGACGGTGTCGAATACGAGATGCTCGAGCATACGCTGACGCCCGACCAGCGCGGCACCTACGATGCCTATGCGGGGGCCTTCGCCATCATCCACAACAACCTTGCTGCCGCGATGGAGGCGGCGAACATCACGGGTGAGAGCGGCACGCTGAACCGCCAGGCCAAATCTGCCGCGCGCTCGGCCTTCGAATCCGCCAAGCAGCGCTTCTTCGGACACCTGCTGACGTCGATGAAAACCCCCACCTTGATCTCCAGCATCGAGGTCGATCTCGCGGCGGGGCAGGCGTGCGTCATCCAGATCGTCTCGACCGGCGAGGCGCTGATGGAGCGCCGCCTATCGGAGATCCCGACCGACGAGTGGAACGACATCCGCGTCGACATTACCCCGCGGGAATACGTCCTTGACTACCTCGCCCATTCCTTCCCGGTGCAGCTCTATGAGCCTTTCACCGACAGCGAGGGCAACCTCTCCTCCCGGCCTGTTGTGCGGGATGGCCAACCGGTGGAATGCCGCGAGGCCGCCCGCAGGCGCGACGCGCTGATCGAGAAACTGGCCTCGCTGCCGCCCGTGCCGGGCGCGCTCGACCAGATCGTCCAGCGTTTCGGCACCGACCTCGTGGCTGAGGTCACGGGCCGCTCGCGTCGGATCGTGAGGAAGGGCGAGGGTCCTGCCGCGCGCCTCGTCGTCGAAAGCCGGGCTGGCTCGGCCAACCTCGCGGAAACCGCCGCCTTCATGGATGACCAGAAGCGCATCCTGATCTTCTCGGATGCCGGGGGCACGGGGCGCAGTTATCACGCGGATCTCGGGGCCAGGAACCAGCGCTTGCGGGTTCACTATCTGCTGGAGCCGGGCTGGAAGGCCGATGCCGCCATCCAGGGCCTTGGGCGCACGAACCGCACCAATCAGGCGCAGCCGCCGCTCTTCCGGCCAGTGGCCACCGATGTGAAGGCGGAGAAGCGGTTCCTCTCCACCATCGCACGCCGCCTCGACACGCTCGGCGCCATCACGCGCGGCCAGCGTCAGACCGGCGGGCAGGGGCTGTTCCGGCCCGAGGACAACCTCGAGTCTCCCTATGCCCGCGACGCCCTGCGCCAACTCTACCGCCGCATCTATCGCGGCGATGTGGCTGGCTGTTCGCTCGGGGCCTTCGAGGATGCCACCGGCCTCAGCCTGACCGATGACAATGGCCTCAAAGACGACCTGCCGCCGATCACGACCTTCCTCAATCGCCTATTGGCCCTGACGATCGACATGCAAGCCGTGCTGTTCTCGGCCTTCGAGGAATTGCTCGACCAGCGCATCGAGGGGGCAATCGCGGCCGGGGTTTATGACCTTGGGCTCGAGACCCTGCGCGCCGAGAGCTTCCGCGTCACCGATGCCCGGGTGATCTATACCCATCCGGGTTCCGGTGCAGAAACCCAGCTCCTCACCATCGCCGAAAAACGCCGCAACACGCCGACGTCCCTCGCAGATGCGCTCGACTGGCTCGATGACCCGAAGGCGCGGCTTCTGGTCAACAGCCGCTCGGGCCGGGCAGCCGTGCAGGTGCCTGCCACAAGCCTGATGCTGGATGATGGCACGATCGAGCCGCGGCTGAGGCTCATCCGCCCGACGGAGGCGAGCACGGTTCCGGCCAGAATGATGGACGATACCCATTGGCTCGAGGCCGACCGCGCGGCCTTCGCCGCCGCCTGGAATTCCGAACTGGCCGAGGTGCCGGAGTTCAGCGAGTCTACACTGCACATCGTGGCGGGCCTGCTGCTGCCGATCTGGAAGCAGCTCCCCCAGGACGAAACCCGCGTCTACCGCCTGCAGACCGACGATGGCCAGCGCATCATCGGTCGCCGCGTCTCGCCGTCTTGGGTCGCGACCACGCTGGCCGCTGACGCGCCGCAACTCACGGCGGCGCAGGTCCAGGCCATCGTTCTGGAGGGCAAGACGGTCGTGCGGCTCGCCGAGGGGATGGAACTCCACCGTTCACGCGTCATGGGCGTGAACCGGATCGAGCTCTCCGGCTTCACTGATGCCTCCAAAGACCGGCTGAAGGCCGATGGCTTCTTCTCGGAGATAATCAGCTGGAAACTGCGTCTCTTCTGCCCGGCGGACTCGGGCGGCATTGCCGTGCTGGATCGTCTGCTTGCACGTTGTCCTGTAACGGGACTACATGCACGCGGAGGGTGTTGATCCATGTATTCCGAGACTGAAGAGGTGATCCGAGCCCTCGCAGAAAACGCCGAAGGCGTCTGTCGCGCTTACCTTCCCGCCGGTCGGCGGGAAGGGTCCTACTGGATCGTAGGCGATCTGCAGAACAACCCTGGCCGGTCGCTCTTTGTGCGGCTGACTGGACCCGCCTCAGGGCCGGGCGCGGCCGGCAAGTTCACCGATGGTGCCACGGGCGAGCATGGCGATCTTCTCGATATCATCCGCGAGCGGACTGGGATCTCCCGCTTTCCCGATCTTCTGGCCGAGGCCCGAGCGCATTTGGGCCGTCCGCAGCCGGTCCTCCCGGATGCGCCAGTGCCAAAGAAGGCCAAAGCCCCTGGTGGCACACCAGCGGCGGCGGCGCGCCTTTTCGCAGCCTCGGTGCCGGTCGCAGGCACGCTTGCCGACACCTACCTCCGCTCCCGGGGCATCTCCCAAGGCGGCATGATCAGTGCGCTTCGCTTCCACCCGAAGTGCTGGCATCGGGATGAAGGCCAGAGCCGCAGCATCCCCAGACCGGCGCTGATCGCTGCAGTCACCGATGGGGCAGGGGCCTTGCAGGGCGTGCATCGCACCTGGCTTGCGCCTGACGGACAGGGGAAGGCGGCTGTCGAGACGCAGCGGCGTGCCATGGGTCACCTCCTCGGCAATGCCGTCAGGCTGACCCCGTGTGACGACATCCTTGTGGTCGGCGAAGGCATCGAGACCATGCTGTCCCTGGTGGAGGCAGTGCCCGGCCTTCCCATCTGGGCGGCACTCTCGTCAGGTCACCTCGGAGCGGTCCTGCTGCCGGAGGCGGTGCAGCGCCTCTACATCGCCATCGACCGCGATCCGGCCGGGCAACGCGCGGCAGAGAAGTTGAGCGCCAGAGTAACCGAGGTCGGGATTGCCGTGCGGGTTCTTGAACCGCGGCTCGGGGATTTCAATGATGATCTCCGGGCGTACGGCAAGGAAGCGCTGCGCCAGCATCTGGCAGGGCAGATCGGGCCCGAGGATCGGCAACGCCTGTTGGGCTGACTTGCATCGCGCAAGGGGCGGTCAGGGGACAGCGGGGCAGGGGTCACGGATCCCTGTCATGGCTGTGGATTGTCGCCTTTTGCCTCTTCCCGGGCAATCTCATCCACCCGTCACCCACACGGCCTTCAAGAGATGGGCAGGCGGCCGTCAAAGGGGCCGCCCCTTCAAGGACGGGGGGCGACTGATTTCCGCCGGCGGCAGAGCCGCCTTTGCATCGCGAAACAAATCAGCCGCCCCCCGTCCTCCTCCACATGCGTTCCGGCCCCGAAGGCGGGGTGAAGGGGCGTCCCCCGTGACGGCTTCCGCAGCCCATGAAGGCCGCGCGGGTTGTCGCGCGGACGAGACTGGCCCGGAGGCAAGAACCGATGACGATCCACACCCATGACGACGCGTATGAACCCGCCCACACCGCATCCCAGACCGCCCATGCGCTCGACGAGCTGCAGCTCTATGGCTACCGCCCCTTTGACGAGCCCGATCCGCGCCCCATGCCCGATGGGCAGCGCCTCGCTGTCGCCGTCGCCGACATCTTCGACGCCCTCGTCGCGACCCTGGAAGACACCCGCATGGAACCCGACCTCGAAGAGGTGCTCTGGGGCCAGGTCAACCTCTTCCACCGCGCGACGGCCCGGATCGAGCGGTCGCTCGATGAAAACGAACAGGCGCAGCGCCGCCTGCAGCGCGAGCAGGACGGCTCCGAGGTGAAATCCACCGAACTCGAGCGCCTGACGGCCGAAGGCCTGACGCTGATCGAACGTCGGAACTGCATGGACATGATGCGCGATCACGCCGCGACCGAGTTCGTCCATCACACGGGCTCGACCTGGCGCCCCCGCACTGGCTCGATGGTGAACCGCCAGCATATGACCGCGGCGCTGATCGACAGCCGCGACTTTCTGGCCGCCAAGCGCCGCGCGGAGACCGAGGTGATGTTGCCCGCAGGCCCCAAGGTCGCCCTCACCGGTGGGACCGACTTCAACGATCACCGCCTGATCTGGGGAAAGCTCGACCAGGTCCGGACCAAGTATCCCGATATGGTCCTTCTGCACGGAGGAAGCCCGAAAGGCGCGGAACTCATCGCCGCCAAATGGGCCGAGGCGAGGGGCGTGACGCAGGTCGCCTTCAAGCCCGACTGGACCAAGCATGCCAAGGCCGCCCCATTCAAGCGCAACGACGCCATGCTCGATGTGCTGCCGGTGGGTGTCCTCGTCTTCCCGGGCAATGGCATCCAGGAAAACCTCGCCGACAAAGCCAAGAAGCTCGGCATCCCGGTCATGAAGTTCGAGAAGGGGGCATGAGCCCCCTTTTCCCCTCGCGGGGAAATCGAGGTGGAAGCCTACTACGAGGGGTCACTGGTCATTTGACCTCACGATGATGATCTGTGTTTCGAAGACAAAAGCCATTGATTGTGTCCACTCATGTGGATAGGGTTTTCGTAGGCCCATAAAGTGGGTGTGCATAGTTTCCGTTCGCACTGATTGGGCCGGGAGACCATGATGACTAATGCCGAGTCGGAACTGCGCTGGGGCGTCGAGCAACGCCTCGAGTTCATAGAGTTCCGCTTGTTCTGGGAGGGGCATGTGAATCGCAGTGATCTGATGGATCAGTTCGGGGTCTCGGTGAACCAAGCGTCCACCGACCTGAACCGCTACATCGGCTTCGCACCCGGCAACATGGTCTACGATAAGAGCGCGCGGACATATGTACGTGGCTCGAACTTCGAAGCTCGGTTCCTGGAGCCCAATGCCAGCCGCTACTTAGCGCAGCTACGCTCGCTCGCTGACGGAGTCCTCGACCGCGAGGACTCCTGGATTGCCAATCTCCCGCCGTACGCATCTGCCCCTATGCCTGTGCGCGGGGTCAATCCGTTGACGCTTCGTTCTGTCGTAGGAGCCATCCGCCGGTCCGAAGCAATCGAGGTAAGATACCAATCCCTGTCCCACCCGGAGCCAAGCTGGCGCTGGATCGCGCCTCACGCAATAGCCTTCGACGGCTTCCGCTGGCACACGCGAGCGTTCTGTTTTGCTGACAATTGTTTCAAGGATTTCCTGCTGTCCCGAATGCTCAAGATCCGCGGTTCGCGGGGCACCGACACGTCGGCCGTCGACGACAATGATTGGCACTCCGAGGTAACGCTGGAGATCGCCCCTCATCCCGACCTCTCGGATACGCAGGCGAAGGTCATCGCTCTGGACTACGGCATGCGCGGCGGCAAGTCGAAGATCAAGGTAAGACGCGCGCTATTGTATTACGCGCTGAAGCGGCTTGGCCTAGATACCGATCCTTCAGTACGGAAGCCGCACGATCAGCAGATTGTGCTTTTGAATCCGGCCGAAGTGATGAGAGACGTTAGTTGAACAGATGCATTCCCAAATAGTCTACCTCGACAATAACGCTACTACTCGACCATTCCCAGAGGTCGTAGCCGCCGTAACTCGGTCGCTCGAAAGTGACTGGGCTAATCCGTCGAGCCCGCACGGATTTGGACAGGCCGCCGCACGGACAGTGGCGCTATCCCGTGAACAAGTGGCACGACTGCTTGGAGCGCGGGCAGAGCAAGTGGTTTTTACTTCCGGTGCTACTGAAGCTAACGAGGCAGTGTTGCGTTATCACGCGACACTCGGAGCGACGCTTATTACCTCGACGGCAGAGCACCCAGCTGTGGCAGGATTTTATTTTCGACACATGCCACAGAAAGTCAGAACAGTTCCTCTGGACAAATCCGGGCGCTGGCGACTGGAAGCACTTGAATCAGTTCTAGAGGCCGTTAGCGGCCCTAAACTGATTGCTTTCGCTTGGGCCAATGGCGAAACGGGTGTTCTTCAGGATCTGACTGGAATCAAGCTCATGGCACAAAAATATTGCGCCGTTTGTCTGATTGACGCCTCACAAGCGGTGGGGCGGGTTGTTTTTGAAGCGGATAGCGTATCTTATCTTACTTTTTCAGGTCACAAGCTGCACGGGCCGAAAGGTATTGGGATTTTGATACAGCCGGGAACTGTGCCGCAAGTAGAAGTTTTAATAGGTGGCGGGCAAGAGCGTGGTTTGCGAGGCGGTACATTAAACGTATCAGGTATCGTTGGTCTCGGCGTTGCGTGCGAACTCCGAAAGCGGAACCTAGATAGCGCTATTGCTCGCATGGGCAGACTGCGCGACAGCTTTGAGAAGCAAGTTATTGCTGCAATCCCCGGCGTCCGCGTGAATGGCTCGGATACGCAGCGGGTGCCGAACACTGCCAGTCTTACGATTCAGGGTGTGGATGGCATGGCACTTGTGGCTCGCCTCGAGGCGCGTGGCATCATTTGCTCGCAGGTTTCGGCATGCTCCTCGGGGCAGCCAGAGCCGTCACGCACACTACTTGCGATGGGCCTGTCAAGAGACGATGCCTATGCAAGCCTCCGAATAGCTTTTGCCGTCGACACAAAAGAAGATGACGTCGACTTCGCAGCACAAACAATGGTGGAAGAGGCGCTGTTTCTTCGGGAGATGATGGGTGGGCTTGTATGAAGCTTGGCGGACATGAAACCTTCTATCCGAGGCCAGGCTGGTTGACGAAGGGCCTCCTTCACCTGCGAGCAGGCGGTATAGGCGTGTTTTCGGCACCCGAGACAGCGGACCAGCTTGGAGTCGGGCGCAACATGGCTAAATCAATTGGCTGGTGGTTGCATGCGACGGGCCTCGCGACACGGTCGAGCAGGAACAGTCCGCTAGAGCCCACGCCCCTCGGCGCCATATTGGCAGAGTATGATCCTTACATGGTTCGGCTGGGTACTTGGTGGCTGGTGCATGCCAGCGCAATGACTTGTGGAGCCGAGACGTCGCTGCCTTGGTTTTTCTCGCCGCGTCGACCAGAGCGCTGCAACCGGACAGTATTAGCTGAGGCACTGATGCGCGATCTCTCGCCGAAACGAGGAAAGGCACCAGCTGTAAAGACGGTGCAACGCGAGGTCGCTGCTGTGATGCAGGCCTACGCCGTACCGGTGCCACGTTCGCGTAGCGATCCAGAAGACAATCTAGGTTCACCATTTCACCGGCTTGATCTGTGGCGACATCTCTACGGGACGGACCGTTTCGAGCGATCGGAAACGACGCCCATCCCGCCGGAGGCACTTGGGCTCGTCCTTTCGGCGCTCGGGATGAGCCAACCCTCCGCCACTTTGCGTGAGGGGATTTTGCAGGACATCGCGATCGGCAGCGCGCCGATGACACGGGCTGGGGCGATGTTGGGTCGGTCACGCGAAGCGCTCTTGGATCTTGCCGCAGCAAGTGAACGGGAACTGGGGCCCGAGGTACTGCGGGTGCGGACACTGGCCGGAGAACGCTATGTTTCGCTGCCGAGTGCGGCTGCCGCGACCTGGGCGCGGCGCTTCTACGACCGCGTTGGCGCAGCCCGGGAGGCGGCATGAACCTCTTGCGCTCAATCAACATCGCGGATGACCGCGCGCGGGCAGAGGTGATCGCCGCATACCGTCCCACGCGCAAGACCCTACAGGTGGTACGCGCTGTCTGCGGACTTGAACGGAGCTCGGCCACTAATGTGGTCGCACCCTATGGCGCGGGAAAATCGCTTGCCGCGCTTGCGGGGATCACCCTTCTTGCTGGCGATCCGACTATGGCCCGGCAACTGCGCGCGCGCATCGCTGCAGTTGACCCGGCTTTGGGCTCAGTCGAGACCCACGGGTCGACGCTACTCCTGCTGCTGCATGGCGCCTGCCCCGACCTAGCTGCGGAGCTTGCCGAGCGGGCGGAAGTGGAAGCAGGCCCGCTCTCCAAGGTTCTTGCGGCAATCCTCCGCCTTGCCCGCCGGAACGGCATGGCGCAGATCGCTATCGTTTGGGACGAGTTCGGCCAGCATCTCGAAACCCTTGTGCGCGAGGGCCGTCCAGAGGACCTGCTGGCGGTGCAGGATCTGGCGGAATGGGCGGTGCGACGGACCGAGCCTCGGGTGACGCTGACCACCCTCATGCACCAAGGGGTCTACCATTACACCCGACGTGCATCGGACACGGCACAATCAGCGTGGAGAAAGATCGAGGGGCGATTTGAAACGCTCAGCTTGATCGACGATGGCGTCGACGCGATGGAGATGCTGGCTGAGGCGCTTGACGAGCGGCGCGACACGCCTGATGCAGCTGCCATTGCCCGCGCCCGAGCCGCTGGCTTCTTTGCCGATATTACCGACGACGCAAGGCTGTCCGACATCCTCTCCCGCACTGCGCCGCTGACACCGGCAGCGCTTCAGATTCTGCCAAGCCTCGCCGCGCAGGTGGCTCAGGCCGAACGGACGATGTTCCGCTACCTTGCTGATGTGGTGGCGGCGGCCGAGCCTGGGACAGCTCTAGGCGTTGATGCGCTCTACGACTTCTTCGCCCCCGCGATGCGCTCCGACACAGGACCAGGTGGCACCCACCGCCGCTTTGTCGAGACAGAGACAGCGCTGTCACGCGCCGAAACAGATCTAGAACGGAGGGTGATAAAGACCGCGGCGTTACTGCAACTTGGCCGCAGCGCGGAGCGGCTGAAGCTGCCGCACGCGCGGCTGGTCTATGCTGTGGCGGAGGGCAGCCCAACGACGTCAGAGGCCGTCGATGCCGCAATCGAAGCGCTGGTGGCGCGCAAACTGCTCCTCCATCGCCGCAGGGTGGACGACATTTCGGTCTGGCATGGCGCTGACATCGACCTTGGTCAGATGGTCGCTGAGGAGGCCACGCGATTGGCGATGGAAAGCGACCCGGTGGAGTCGCTGGAACGGATGTTCCCGCCAGATGCCTATACTGCGCCACCTTACAACCACGCCCGAGGTATTACCCGCTTCGCTCGGGCCCGCTTCGTGCGCGAAGGCGACCTGATCTCGGCTCCAGGCTTGGAGGTACTCCGGGCTCATGCCGATGGCGAGGATGCGCTTGTGGCGCTAGTCATCGACGCTACTGCAGACCGGTCGGACCTCATGGAGCTTGCCCGCGCCCTTCCGCCCCACCTAATCTTGGCACTGCCCCGCCGTTCCGCCGAGGTTGGCCCAATTCTCGCTGACCTCCTCGCAATGGAGGCGCTGTTAGACCGCCACGAGCTTCTTGCCACCGACCCGCTAGTGGAGCGCGAGCTTCAGGAACTGAAGTCCGAGGCCGAGGCAGCACTGCGTCAGAGCCTCGAACGCCTGATGAACCCCGACCGTGGCGAAGTTGTCTGGTTGTCTGGGCCGGCGATTCACAGGTTCGCCGAGAGCGGCACGTCAGGCGAGATCCTTTCGCGCCTGTTCGAGGAGCGCTTCCCCTATACTCCGCGGATCGCCAACGAGCAGGTTGTCCGGCGCAGAGTCTCGGCAGTAACTCGCTCGGCCCGCAAACGCTGCATGCTTGCGATCATCGAACGCACTGGTATCCGTGCGCTCGGCTACGAAGGCGCCACATCCGCCGACGCCTCGATCTACCGCACGGTCTTCGAGCACACCGGCCTCTATGGCTGCATCAACGGCGCTTGGCGGTGGCGGATGCCTTCCGAATTAGATGATCTCTCGATGAGGCATGTATGGTCAGAGATCGAGGGATTCTTTGCCCAACCATCTGAACGACTCAAGAGTGTAGAGGACCTCATCGACCGGCTGACAGCCCCACCAATCGGGCTGCGGGAAGGTGTGCTGCCACTCCTGTTGACGGCAGGTATGATTGCGTTCGGAAGAGCGTTGGCGTTGCGGGAACTCGTCGATGGCCGCGCGAGGTATGTGGACGACATCCAGCCAAGCCTGATTGAAAAGATGTGCGAGGAACCAAAGCGGTTCGAACTGGAAGTGCCGACTCTGACGTCAGGGCAATCAAGCAATCTCAAGAAGATGATCCGGTGTCTAGTCGGAGACCTTGACCCGCAGGAGCCAGACCTGCTGCGAGGGCTTTACGATGCCTTACTGGAATGGCGAAGTGGACTTCCGCCTACGGCCCTCAGCACAAAAGGCTTGGGCGAGAATGCGGATCTGCTCCAGCCTCTGTTGCGCAAGAAGTCTTTCGACCCCGTAAACTTCCTATTCCGAGAACTGCCGCAGGTGCTCGGAGAGCCAGCCCTGAACGCAGAGACGATTGAAGTATTTGCTACAGCTGTACGCCAGATCGAAGGTGTATCATCGGCCTTTGCTGACCAAGCAATTGACGTCGCTGCAGCGATTTTTAGCCGCCGGCTCAGGGGCAGCCCGCGCTCTCTTCTCGATGCGGCCTCGGAGTGGGCGGCCTGCGTTCCACTGGGAGACGAAGAGGTGCGCGCCCTTGATCATGAAGCTAGGGGCGTACTCGCACGTGCGCGCAGCTCCAGCAACTCCCCCAGGGGCGCGCGAGGTTTCGTAACTCAGTTGAGCGGCATTCTATGCGGAGAGGGCTTCGAAGCATGGGATGACCGGACGGCTGACCTCTTTCGCGCTCGGCTCGAGGAGGCACTTGTGCGGATTGAAGAAGCGGTGCTTGAGCGCGCGGACGGCAGCGACGCATTCGAGCCTTTTTTGCGCAACAAGCTGGCGACAATTTTTGATGTTTACGATGCAAAAATCGGTCGTGCGCGTCTGATCAAATACTTGGATGAGATATACAGGGGAACGTCATGACGCCAACTAGTCTTTCCGATGCGGTGCAGGACCGGTCACGGCGCCATATCATCCCGCTGAGTGGGGGCAAGGACTCCACCGCGCTGGCGGTGTATATGCTCGAACGGCACAGCGACCTGCCGTTGGAGTTCGTGTTCACAGACACCGGGGCAGAGCTGCCCGAGACCTACAGCTATCTGCGCCGGTTCGAGGCGATCTTCGGAGTCGAAATCAACCGGCTTACTGCCCTCGATTTACCCGAGCTGCAGGTGCGCTCAAAAGGTGGGCGCCGGTCGCCCTTCGATGTCTTGCTGAACGAAGTCTATTCGGGCTTCCTCCCTAACCCGCAGGCGCGCTGGTGCACTCGCATGCTTAAGATCAAGCCGTTCGAGCATTTCGTCGGCGGCGACAATGCATTTAGCTACATCGGCATTCGTGCTGACGAGAACAGGGAAGGCTTTCGCGGCGCCTCTGCCGGACCCTCACCTGAAGACGACGAAGTGCAGCCCGAAACAGGACGCGCCAAGCCGGTAGTGCTGTCCAACCGCAACAACATCTTGCCGGTCTATCCGCTCAAGGACATCGGCTTCGGCCTCGACGAGGTTCGCGACTTGCTGCTGGGCAGCGGTCTCGGGCTGCCGCCCTACTACGATTGGCGGTCGCGGTCGGGCTGCTACTTCTGTTTTTATCAGCAAGTCGGAGAGTGGCAGGGGCTGAAAGAACGTCACCCTGAGCTCTTCGAGGCGGCCAAGACCTACGAGGTGACCAAGGCGAACGGGCGGCGCTTTACTTGGTCTCAGACCCGCTCGCTGGAAGAGCTGGAAAAGCTTCGCGAGCGCTATGCGACCCCAACAGGCGAGCCGGAAGACGGATGCGCCATCTGCCACTTGTGAGGCTAGGATGAACAGCAACCCCCTCGTCGATTTCCTGGCCTCCTACGGCCCTCAAGCGTCCTCGAATAATCTCTACGATGAGTTTGTGGTTGAGGCCGCCAAGAGGACCGGCTGTGCGGCCCTTGAAATTGACCAGCCCCTCACTGCCGAGTTGATCGGGCTTCTGCAGTCCGCCACGCCAAAATGTGTGATCCTTACCGGGACGGCTGGGGATGGCAAAACGTACACTGCTCGGAAGGTGGCCGAAGCGCTGTCCGGCGAGGCTCGCGTTTGGTCCAACACACAAAAGATCTATACCCTGCCTAAACCCTTGCCGTCCGGCCGATCGGCTCTCTTCATTAAGGATCTCAGCGAGATCAACGAAGCTGAGAAGAACCGCATATTTCCCGACATCATGGCTACGCTGACCGGCGAGAGCACCGAAGTCTTCATTATATGTGTCAACGATGGTCATCTGCTGAAGTTCTTCCGAGATCGTGGGGAAGCGGAGCTTCACGACCGTTTCGCGGAGATGCTGCGCACCGACGCCCGCGAAGATCCGAACGGACACTTCTTGCTCGTCAACATGTCGCGGCAGTCCCATCGCCACCTTGTGGATCAGATCGTCGACGGCGTGGTGGCCCACGATGGATGGCGAGGGTGCGAGGGCTGTCCGGCGCTTGCCGACAAGGACAATCCCTGTCCAATCCGCTGCAACCGCGACATCCTTCTCCGGAACGATCCGGCATCAATGCGTGCCCGGCTCAAGGACATGATCCGCATGGCCGCCGCCGATGGACGACATCTGTCGATCCGTCAGCTAATCTTGCTCACGGTCAATATCCTGCTCGGAGACGCACGAGCCGGTTCGACCCTGTTGACTTGTCAGAAGGCGCAGCGACGGGCGCGGGAGAACGACTATGGTTCGACAAATCCCTTCGCCAATGCCTTTGGGGTGAACCTGACCGAGCGCGAGCGCCGGCAATATGGCGCCTTCACAGTCCTCAGCGAGTATCAGGTGGGGTTTGAAACCAACAACGTCTTCGATCACGGGCTGTTGTGGGGCGACGAAAGCTTGCCTGACTGTCCGTGGTACGGAGAGCGCATCTTCGCGTCGATTCGAGACATGTACCGGGGTGACCCTTCCCGCCATTCAGCCGATCTTCAGCGCGCCATTGTCGATCAGCGGCGGCGGCTGTTCTTTTCGCTCGATCCGCAGAGTGCCGAGGTCCGTACCAACCCACACCGCAGCCCGTGGAATCTGTCTGTCTTCAAGCATGGCGTCGACTACGTCGCGATGGTCGATGGCCTCCTCGGCTCGGGCATGCCACAGCAGATTGCTCGCCAGTTGCTGCGCGGACTGAACCGCATGATGACCGGTGAGATGACGATCACAGACGATCGCCTTTGGATAACAGCGCCACCCGGTGTCTATCTGGGCAGTGAAATCCCGCTGCTAGTGCAGCATGCCGGTCATCCTCGCACTGGCGGCATTAGCACGATGTCCTTCCTTGTGTCGGGCAACCACCGCGTCGGTCCTTCCGACAACGGCCGACCGCCGGTAATTCGAGTCGTAACCCGAGGGCGGGTGGATCGGGCGGTGGACCTGGCGCTTCGACCAACCCTGGTAGAGTGCTTGCTTCGGATTGCCGATGGTGCTCTACCGGCCAGCTTTTCCTCGGAATGCCAGCGGGAGGTCGAGCGCTTCCAGTTGCAGGTGGCCACGGAAGTCCGACATGCGTTCGAGTTCGACGGAGCAGCTCCGATGCCCAAGGAGGTCCGGATGTTGGACGGCAACCTGCAAGAGCATGCGATCGCAATCATGGCAGAGGGAGATGCCTGGTGATGAACATCATGTCCACTAGCAGACTGCCGCCGCCCCCGAACGTCCTCGACAGTTCCGACATGCGTGTGCAGGAGCTTATTCACGGTCACCGCTTCATGCAGGAGCAGGAGCCGTTCATGATTGTCCTCGAGACCCTAGCGGTCTGCGCGGATAGACCTCTAGGCAGCGTCCTGCCCAAGCCGGACGCACATGAAGCATTCCACTATGCTCTACCTCACCGCCGCAAGATGCGGTTCTTGCTGTTTCAGGATCGGCATCTTGAACAGGTTGTCGAGGACAGTTCCATCCCTGACCACGAAAAGTGGCACGAATGGAAAAAACGGGTCAACGCGCAGTTCGGTGAAGGACAACGCGAGCTCGGTGCGGGGGCCTCGCACGATGCCTTCGCCTACCTAAACGAACGGTTTTCAATGGATATCAACGCTCTGCACCAAGCAGTCCGGCTGCTGCAGTCGCGTGAGCTTGATGTGATGCACAACCGACGGTGGACGTCGCGCTTCCTCGCGGTGACCGGACCGGACATGATCTGCACGGACATGCGAGAGGCCCGCGGCGGCTGGACGGCTGACCGTCGCTTCTTCGGCCGAGGTGGCGAGCTTGTATATTTGATGCTGAACCGCTCATCTTTCGCAGTCGAGCTGAAGCGGTTGGTCCAAGAGCGGCTTCTCTCCGAAAACGACCCGATCAATCGGATCGCACAAGCCTTGTCAGACCCGGCAGACACCGGCGCGTCCAACACCCAGATCGGATATCTCCCGCACCTGACCCTGTCCGCCTATGATCGTCTCGCCGAAGACTGGCTTAACATCCTGATGTGCAATCGCTTGCCGGAGGGCCACCTTTTCGAGCCTCTTTTCCGTATCACCGGGCTCAACATCGTCGTCTATCTGGCGGAGCGGGCACAGGAAGAGGTTGGGGCACCAAAAGCAATACCGATCGTTGCCGATCTTACCGATGGAGGCAACCAGCAGCTGCGCGAGGAGGCCAAGGTCCACCTCAACCTGCACCGGGATGTCGCCAATCGTGCGGTACGCGCCTTTGTGGAGCGAGTGCTTGGGGACTGCGATCGTTGGAAGATGGCGCTAGAGCGCAGCGATCCTGGACTCGCCAAGCAAGCATTGAAGGAGAGATTTGGCTTCACCAAGGGCGATGACCATCGCGGAAACGCTGCGACACCTGCGCAACAACTAGAAGCATTCATCGACCATGCGATGCAACGCGACAAGAATAATACCTACAAGTACCTGTTGCCGCTAGCAAAGGCGTCAGGACTGGCGACGTCGCGACAACGGGTTGGGCCGTGGTTCGCCCTCGATGATGGGATGCTATTTTCCCTCGTTCTCGCCAATGTCACGCACACCATCGAGTTGCGGGATTTCGTGGCCCAACTTTACCGGCGCTATGGGCTGGTTATCGGCCCCGAAGAGGCCCGAGATGCATTCGGGCGTATCCATGTCGAGCGCTACGAAGCAAACCTTGCCGCCCTCGAGGCGCGCATGACCCGGCTCGCCCTGACGCAACGGCTTTCGGATGACTGTGCATTCGTGACGAACCCATACAGGTTGTGAGATGAATTTATCAACAAAGCTTTCCGAGGTTTCCGCCCCTGACGCCAGGAGAGGCGATCTAATCGCTCGCGTCGTCTGGGGGATTGTGCTGAGCGCCGTAGACAACGCGGCGGCTGGGCAGCGTGTCACCTTCATGCTCGCTGGTTTGAAGGCCGAGGCGCTTGAGGGGATCGCTCGCAACAAGCCTGAAGATTTACATGGCAGGAGCGTCCTTCTGAAGATGAACCCCAAGGCCGCACCGGGTATGCAGGTCGATGAGGATTATCTGTCCGAGGAATCCGCTGTCCATTGGCGCCACAATGATGCCGCCGAAGTCATCGTCTTCGCGCCGCCTGACGCCGAACGTGAGGGCATCGGCGCCGGACTTGGCCCGATCTCCCGCATCGACGAACCCAGAATAATTGACCAAATCCCAGCATGGGTCGCGGAACTGAGAGAGACAGGAGAGGCGAACAGCTACCTTCGGGCCGCACTCGAAGGACTCCGCGACGCACGGGAAGTGTGCCTCGACCTTCAAATGTGGGTCGATTTCATATGTGCCATAGTCGATCAGGCTTTTGCCTATAAAGTCGATGTTCGCATCAGGAATGCGATGCCGGCTCTACGGATTCCAAAAGACGGCATCGTCAAGCTTCCAGCCTTCAAGCCGGAAGGTAACCCGAAGGCGCGTGCGCGGGACTTCTCTGCAGCATTTCGCGATGCCCGCCTCGAGGCCGGGGTCTACGCCACTCTCATGACGCCCAAGCACGAGCGCGTTGATGTCGTAGCTGTGCGTGCACGGGTGGACGAGTTCCAGCATGACAACGAGCCTGAGGTGATTGAGGCTCTCGACGCTGTTCGAGCTCTCTTGGACGACGCAGATATGATCCTTCCTGGCGGGTGGCGGCCAAGCCAGGAAGCGTTCTGCCGCAAGGTTTCCTGGGAACGCGTCGGGGCCAGCGTGTTTGGGGGCAAGCGGAGTTCCTCTACGGAAAGCCTCGGCAAGCGCACCCTGCGCTTCATCGAAGGCAACTACGGCCACGATGTCACCAAAGAAGATCGGGACCTTCTCGACAGCCTGACCAACACCACACCACGCGAGCCACGCGACGTCGAAGTGGAGTTCTTTAATCGTTGGCAGGAGCGCCTGGGCCGTGACGTCAAGCTCTTCAAGCCTTGGCAGAAGCGACTGTTTTCAAAGGAGGTCATTGGGCACGATCTTTTGTCTGCCTTTGCCGAGGGTTTCGAGGCACTCATAATTGCAGGCGACGCGGCGCTGGTGGACATGACTGAGCCGCGGGTCCTCGTTCGTGCCACACAGCACGACAAGGCCCTCTTCTGGGAGGGGCTTGATCCAGATATTCATCGGCTGTTCAACTTTGAGCTGAGGGCCTTGAAGGCGCTCTTCGGGCCAAATGTAGTTTGGGACTTGGCCGCAGCCGAGAAGTACCAGGGTACCGGGGATGCCGGCGGCAACGAAGCGCGGAAGATCGACCTTGAACTGTATCTGGTAGAGGCCGAGGATTTGACCGACCTGGGCGGTCTTCGCAATCCCCCCAAGCAGGCACCCCGGGTCAAGACGACGTGGCAACCCGGAAAGTCACCCAAGGATGAACCTATCAGCCTCGCCCTGATCGAGGATCTCGACGCCCTAGCCAAGGCGGCCGAGGCGGGCGACAGCGTGTTCCGACCGCTGAACTTCGCGCCGCGCTCGAGCGGGGAGAACACGCGCCTCTCCTCTACGAGCCTATACGACCGGTATTCCTTCAGCGATGTAGCCCAAGGCCAGCAGGGACGCACCTTCGATTTGGTTGTCCGGCCACAGGAGGATCTGCTTGGAGATCTTCGTTCACGGCTGCAAGAGCTTGAACGTAACCGAACACTGGACAGCGAAACCGCGACGGCCGTGATGGCGGCCACCGAAGCCTTCGACATTTCGTATCGTAGGGCGGTGAAGCAATTGTCGGAGAACCCGGGTGCGGCCTTCGCATCGAGCATCCTCGAAGAGCAGGCCGAGGCCTATGGAATCCTATGCCGCACATGTCGTTTGCCCGCGACCACGGGCCGGGCGGGACGGGATATTCGTGCGCTTGTCGCCGGTATCGGCGTGGTGGCCTCCGACGGTGCCGATTATATGGCTATTCTGGCCGCTTGGCACCCCCTTCGGTTGGCCGAGCGGCGAGCGAAGATAATTGAGCTTTCCTCTTTTGTGGAGGCCGTACTGACGTCCGGCCCGGCCCGCAGCGCCGATCTCTCCGGTGCCTTTCAAGAGCGGAGGCTCGCTCGCTCCCGCTGGGTTTTTCCCGAGGTCGTTTTTGCTCGCGAAATGACGATGATCGCGGTCGAGGATCTTGGCGGTTACAGCCTGATGGTTCCTGCAGACTGCGTAGCCCGCAACCAAGAGGCGCTCGAAGCTTCCGCGCCATCGGCTGCAGTGAAGTTCATGGAGGGCGTCGACCAGTACCTCGAGGTTCACCCCCATGAGGCTACCAACCTTTCGGCGGCAATCTTCGACTCGGAAAGCCAGACTCTGCCGCGCGAGGTTGCGCGGGAGATGGCCAAGCGTCTGCAACGGAGGTCAGACCTGCGCTGCGACCTCGTAATCACGCACCGTGATCAGGATCGCATGCGCAAAATATATCGAAATCAAAACCTCCGCTTGGGAGCAGAGAATATTAGCGAGACGGCGCGCGGGTTTCTGTCGAGGCTGCGGGTCGATGTGCGCTCAAACCGTGCCGCGGAAGGCGTGGATAGTGAGGTGCGGGAACTCGATTTGGTCTTCCTACACGATGTCATCAGCCACCATGCCGATCCGGTCTGGGTGGAGGAGGCTGGCGGCTCACAGGATCTTCCCGCCCCCTTTGATCCCGGCATGGCTCGGCGACCTCGGCGCCGGATGACTGAGACCGATGCTTCAGGCGTGGGAATCTACCTCACACTACCGAGGCCGCCTCGCGCTGTAGGGCAGTACCAGGACCTACTCTACGAACTGGCGAAAGGCTTCTTGCCTGGCGGGTTTCACGGGGTGCTCATCCGGCAGGCACAATTTGCTGACGCCAAGGTGGTCGATCTGATCCGTCGTGCACACCAATTGGCAGAATGGGTGATCACCTATGATAAGGTGGCCAGCCGAACCCTGTTCGAGCGCAGCGGCGTTCAGATTATCAGCGACATCTCGGTCCCGGGGGCGGACGGCCGGGTGATCGTAAGCGCTGGCAAGGTGGATGATCGGCTTAAGCGAAACGTCCGCGATGATCTCATCGATGCTTGCGGCATCACAGCGCCGGATGCGGAGAAGCTCGCGGGGGTAGTCATCCGCGACGTGCTGCGGATCTCGGGCCAGAAGGTCCTATCGGCGGCCCGATACACCAACGCCTCACGTGAAATGATCGGCCTCGCCGTGATGCGCGCTTGGATGGAGGGTGCGCTGAAGAGCACAGTGGATGACGACCCAATCTGGATCTCTCTCGACGATTACCGTGGCTGGTTCATGTCCGAGAAGGGGCGGGTTGCCGATGCCATCGCCGTCACTATCGATTATGACAATGCGAAGTTCCGAGTGTTCCTGCAGGTGGGCGAAGCAAAGTTTGTTGAGAAAACGTCCGAACTAGCCACGATCCGGGAAGCGCAACAGCAGGTCCAGGACACAGTGGACCGTCTTGTCCGTCTGTTCATCGACAACGATGACGCCATCTCGCGGGCGGCGGCCTGCGCAAGATTGGCCGATCTCCTCGTTAATCGGGACGGGGTGACGGAGCGGCTTCCCAATCCCGTCCAACGTGCCGCGTTCTTCAACGCCTTGAGCACAGGCGAAGTATCGTTTCATATAAGTGGCGAAGCCGTGGTGTGCATGCACGACGATCATGGTCCGGTCTGGCGGTGCGAGGCGGATCCGGATCGACCATTTCTTCGCCACCATGTTCTAACCACCCCGGCTATTCGTCAGACACTGCAGCACACTGTGGGCGGAGAGGTTCCTCAGCGCGAAGGTCTCGGCGACATCGACTGGTATTGTGAAGGCGATGCCCCGAAGCCTAGCCTGAAACCGCTTGCGGACACCACTGTAGTTCTAGAGGAAGGCTCCACGGCCCCGGAGGAACTGTCGGACGAAAACCCGGAGGTGACGCGGAGTACGACGGAGACGGGTGGCTCCGCCGATACTACCGGTGCGGAACCGGTTGAAGCACAAGAAGATGCAGCAAATGCGGAGCCGGTGCCAGAGCCGCCGCGTTTCCTACCGCCTCCAGTCTTCGAAGTCCTACGCGATATGGCGGCAACCGAGGGCGGAGCGATCACCGATGCTGATTCCCTCGCTTGGGCCGATCGAATGGCGATGGAAACCCAGCGTGCACTAAGCCATTTTGGCATGCAGGCCGAGTTTGCGGACCCCAAGCCGAGGCTAACGCCCAACGGCGCGCTAATCGCTTTCCGCGGCCATCCCTCGCTGACTGTCGACAAGATCGAGAAGCGCACAAGCGAATTGCTGACGACATATGGCATCGAGGTTGCAGATGTACGGCCCGGACGCGGCCGTATCTCAGTCTTCGTAACGCGGGAGACGAGGGCTCGCGTACCGCTTGCCTCGACCTGGCTAAGTGCCCACTGGCCTGATCGTGACCCCGGCCAGGCCACCTCCTTCATCCTCGGAGCGCGTGAAGATGAGGACCGGTTGTTGTATTTGAACCTTTCCGAGTCCTTCGCTGGGTACGACGCGCACGGTCCGCACACTCTGATCGCGGGTGAGACCGGCAGCGGTAAGGGGATCCTGACGCAAGGGATTCTGCTGCAGCTCATTGCCTTCAACGATCCCGAAAAAGCCGAGCTGATCGTGGTTGACCCGAAGAAGGGAGTGGACTTCACTTGGTTGGAAGGCGCTCCGCAGATGAAGGTGCCGATTGTCACCGAGGTGAGCGACGCGCAGACGATCCTCCAAGATCTCGTGGTCCAGATGGACGCCCGCTACGACAAATTCGCCGCAGTCGGTGCTGCCAACATCACGGAATACAACCGCAAAGTCACGCCTCAGCAGCGGATGTCACGGATCTTTCTGGTGCATGATGAGCTAGGCGCATGGATGGCACAGGAGAAGGAGTATCAGGAAGTCGTACTCTCCTCCGTGGCCAATCTCGGAATGAAGGCGCGTGCAGCGGGTATTCACCTGACCTTGATCACACAGCGCGCCGACGCGGAGGCTGTACCAGGGCGGCTTAGGGACAACATGGGTAACCGCCTTTGCCTGAAGGTGCAGAATAGTACTGGCTCACGGATGGTTCTCGGGGTCGGCGGCGCCGAAAAGCTCTTGGGCAAGGGTCATCTCGCCTGCGTTCTTGCTAATCAGCAGCTACCACCAGGGCAGAACTTCTTCGTGGTGCAGGTGCCCTTCGCCGAAACAGAGGATATGCATCGGCTTGCCGCCGCCGCAAAGAGTTATTGGGCATCCCGACTCAGCTAATAATCGCTTGGCGCCCGGTGTCGCACCGAGCGAGAGGGTCATGAATGGAGATAGATGGGTCTAGCATAGGGAAGCGGGTTGGCGGTGCGCTCTATGTGCACCAATCTGCTATGGACTGTCTTCTTCTGGAACAGTCGAGGCCGATCGCTGCCGCTGCCGAGCACGTTCCAAAGGGCAACTGGAACGTGGCGAAGATTGATCTGGCGGATTACCGCGCCGTATCACTTCTGAACTACGAGGATTTCGCGGAGCACGCCTTTCCTGCGCTGCGCCAAAGCCACCGTGTCGATCTTGGGACTGGAGTGGTGACCGTCCGTCGCTACCAGACTAATCCGCCGATCCTCCATCGCAAGGAACTACTGCTGGCTCCCGACGCCCCCGGACGCGATGTCTATTTGGCGCTGACGCGGGAGCTTGAGCGGCGAGGCCTCTTCGTTGACATGACGCGGCGTGGGCGGCAACACGCCTGGGAGGCGGCGTTGGCCGAAGCAGGAATCGAGGTGCGCGATCACCGCGTCGTTGCCTCCCGGACCACCCGAGGTAGTTTCGATGACTGCTGAGGGAGCGGATAGCCCATTTGGTGGCGTGATGCCACCCGTCGCCAGACACAGGACAGCGATTGGACGGAACAGCCTGTCCGCTCCGATGGCCGCGCTCAACGCTGCGGGGCTTCTAGAGGACGGAATCAGCGTTCTCGACTACGGCTGCGGCCGCGGCGACGACGTGCGCGCGCTCAGGGCCGCCGGGATTGATGCAGTCGGCTGGGATCCTCACTTCGCGCCAGATCGAAGTGTGCTCGCGCCGCGGGATATCGTTAACCTCGGCTTCGTCCTCAATGTGGTTGAAGACCCAGCCGAACGGTGCGACGTACTGCGCAAAGCATTCGATCTTGCCGAGCGTTGCTTGGCCGTTGCAGTCATGTTGGTCGGCAAGGGCGATGTTTCAGGCCACCGGCCGCATGGCGATGGCTTCCTTTCCTCTCGTGGCACCTTCCAGCGCTACTACACTCAGGTGGAACTGCGGAGCCTTCTGCTCGAAACGCTGGATATGACGCCCATAGCAGCTGGTCCGGGCATCTTCTTTGTGTTCCGTGATGAAGAGCTCGAACAACGCGTTCTATCGCGCCGACAGATGGGAGTGGGGGGGTGTCGACCGATCCTGTCGGTGCCCCGCCAGCCGTCGAACCTAGCGTCAGGGCCGTCCTGTCGCCAAGAAGTACTCGCTTCGGTAAGGAACGATCTCATAGACCTTTTGCTGACGATGGGCCGCGTCCCTCATGCAGATGAAATACCCCCAGATCTGCAAATGCGCTTAGCGGACGGGCGCTTGTCGATAAAAGCGGCGATAGCCGATGCGCTATCGGCCATCCCGATAGACGAAATGGCTACCGCCACTGCTGATCGCGCCGACAAAGTCGGTCGCTTCTTTGCCCTCGGCGCCTTCTCCGGTCGTGCCCCGTACCGTCGGCTATCGCCTGATTTGCAACGCGATATCCGTGCGTTCTTCGGCTCGCTATCCGCGGCAGAGGGGGTCGGCCGACGCATGCTCTTTGACGCCGGCGATATGGCTGCCCTTGCGGAGGAGGCGCACGCCCATGCAATTGCCGGCGTTGGGCACCTGTCAGGCGACAAATACCAGGTCCACGCCCGCGACCTGCCAAAGCTGACACCGCGACTGCGCACATACATCGGCATCGCACAAACACTTGCGGGCACTCTGGACGGCACCACGATATATCGCGTCCACCTCGCGTCTCGGAAGCTGACAGCACTCCTTTACCCGGACTTCGCCACCAGCGCTCTGCCAAGGCTTTCGGAGCGCACAAAGGTTGACTTGCGTACGGGTGAAGTGTCCATTTTTAATCACCAGTCTGACGGACGAGTTACCGTTCTAATGGAAAAGTCGGTATACATGATTGAGGAAGATGAGAGGTACGTTGATCAGGTAAAGTTCGAGCTAGAACTTCGGCATCTATTTCGAGATTCAATCTCAAATATACCATTCAATGAGGTGGCCCACGCAATTATTAAGGCCGGTTTGAAACTACCGTATTGAAAATCGGTATAATATCATTTGCAGGGCTTCAGGCCTTGAGGTGATTGATTTAATGAAGCCTTCCGAATTTAAGCCCTTCAAAACTCATATTGATTCAGATCGTCAGCCAATACCGCGTATGCCGCCGCTCTCCGGTCCGGTTCAGCGCCCCCATTTCCACCAGATCCTGCAGGTCCCGGGTTGTGGTCGCACGCGATGTGCCGGTGATGGCGATGTAGTTTTCGGCGCTGAGGCCGCCTTTGAATCCGTCCGGCCCCTCGCGGAACATGCGCTCGATCACCTTGGCTTGTCGCTCGTTCAGCCGATCACGGAATTGGTCGTAGAATTTCGCCTTGGCGATGAAGAAGCCGACACGGTCAAGTGTCGTCTGTTGGGCCTTCAGAATGATCTCGGCGAACCAGAGCAGCCAGCCGGTGACGTCCAGTGTCTTCTGGTGGATCTCGAGCTGGTCGCAGTAGGCTTTTCGGTCCCGTTCGATCGTGTAGGCTAGCGCGATCAGGCTCGGATGGCCGATGTTCTGGGCAAGGGACTTTTCTGCCAAGGCGCGGCCGAGGCGACCATTGCCGTCCTCGAAGGGATGGATGCTTTCGAACCAGAGGTGCCCAAGCGCCGCGCGGGTCAGAGCCGGCAGGGGCGTTGGACCGTCTGGCGCCGTTCGGTTGAACCAGTCGACGAACACGTCCATCTCCCTTTGGACCTGCGCGGAGGGCGGCGCTTCGAAATGCACCGTCGGTCGGTCGATGCGACCAGAGACGATCTGCATCGCATCGGAATGCCGCCGATAGGCCCCGATGGTCTCGAGGCCGCGGTCATGGGACAGCAGCATCCCGTGCCAGCGGCTGAGGGTCTCGTGGGTTAGAGGCGCGGCGTGGGTCGAGTAGACGTCCACCATCATCTCCGCGACGCCCTGTTCGCGCGGCCTTGACGGTGCGCCGTCGGCGGTCAAGCCGAACTGACGGCGCAGGGAGGATTGCACGCTGGCCCTGTCCAGCACCTCGCCTTCGATGGCGCTCGTCCGCATCGCCTCTTCGCTCAGCAGCTCGATGCGCAGGCGGTCGCGCTCGTCGTCGGTCACATGGCGGACGGCGCCAAGGATCTCGCCGGATGACAGCAGGAACCGCCGTTCGAGAGGTTCGACGGCAATGCTGTCATAGCGGAAATTCGGCCAGTCAGGTTGCGTCCAGTTCCAGCGCATGAGCTATAGGTTCCTTTCCTATAACTCAAAATAGCGCCAAATTCTGATTTATGGAAGCGCGATCTATGCATCATGCCAGATGCTTGAACCGGCGGACACACCCGCAGGATCCCTCAAAGGGCTAGGCCTTTGCGCCTGTCAGGCGGCCTCGACCATCGGCTCGTAGCGCACGTCGGGCATGGCATCGTTGAGCCAGGCAGGTTGCAAGTCGCCATTGTTCCATTGGTACAGGTAGCCCACCAGTGTGTCGGTCTTCTTGCAGAGGATGCGCATGATCGGTTCGGCCGTAAGCCGCGGTAAAATGGTCACGATGTGCTCCTCTCAAACTGACCTCAGGACTTGTTAACAACGAGGCCGCAATATCGTTTTGAACGTCTTAGGGATGGGTTTCTGCAACTGCAAGATGAAGTCGGCGGCCTCGGCAAGAACCCACCGACAAAAGGACAAGTTGTCTTTATAGACAGGTTTCTGGCGTATCCTTTTCTGCATTCTGCGCTGCAGCGCGAACGGCGATCTCGTCCAGGAGTATGTCGATCTCTGCCCAGACGCGCGGCTCGATTTGACCGCGGACCAGGGCCCACTTGCTTAGCACATCAAGGGGGTCATGCGCGCGCAGGAGGGCATTCAGCGCCGGGGCATCGACTGCCAGCGAGGTGCGCGCGCGCCATTCGGTGATCCGCGTGCGCTGCTCTTCAGACGGTGGGACGAACTCGGAGCCGAGCTCCCAGTTCTTGACCGCGCGGCGCAGGGCGGCGCGGATGACATGGGCAGGATCGACGCCGCAATCGATCAAGGCCTCCTCCTGCCGTTCCAGTGCATTCACCCGGATGTCTATCTTACGCGTCTCCGGACCGCGTCGCGTTCGGGTTGGTGATGACATGATCGCAGGCGCCGTCCTCGCGCCCGTCTCCTGGCTGAGCTGAGACGCGGACGTAGGCGCTTTGCTTGGACGCTCGGCGACGTCATCTCGCATTGGCGCTGGTTCCACACTCGCAGGTTCTGGCATCACCTCCGCGAGCCGCACCTCTTCCCTTCCCGGGTCTTCTCCCACCTCTGGCCGCAGGGATGCGGCATAAGCCGGGTCGGGCCGCGTGATTGTCGGGATCTTCTTCCTCACCGCCCCATCCTCACGCCGCGAGGATGTTGTTGAGGATGTCAGTCGCCTCTTCGAGCGCCTCGACCACATGGCGCACATGGGGGCGCATGAGGGGGTTCGGATCGGCCTGCTTCTGCAGCGCCACAGCGTGCAGGAGGCCCTTTTCGTCCATCTCCTTGTAGACATTCCTACGCATCATCACGGTCTCGACCACCGGGAACCGCGCGATTGCCGCCTTGATGAGGGCGGCATCGGCGCGCGTGGTTTTTGGGTCGACCATGTTCAGAACGACGTGGTGCTGCGGTAGGCTTTCGGGGTCATCGACGCGGGCGCGGAGCTTTTCGAACCACTCGGCGGTCTGCGCGCCGACATCGAGATCCGAGGTCGAGAGCATCACCGGTGTCACGATGTGATCGGCCAGAACAGCGATCCCGTCCGACCACTCGGCCCCGACGCCGGCTGTATCGATGAAGATGAAATCCGCCGATTCAGCCGCATAGACCTGCTCGATCCGGCGATCCACGGCCCCCACGCTCTCGACGGTCGCCGAACGCAGGAGCGGCGATCCCAGCCCCGCGGCTTCAGCCCGCTTGTGCCAGGCGCCAAGCACGCCGGTGCTGTCGGTATCGATCAGAAGAACGCGACGGCCAGCGGCAACGGCAGCGCTGATCAGGGCGCGCGAGAGCGTGGTCTTGCCACTCCCCCCTTTCCGGGCCATCGCGGCGATCACCACGAGATTGTCGTTCGGCATAGGGGCGGACCTCTCGCAAGAATGGTGAAACGCGACAAAGATGGTTCTGCGTCGCTAACCTCCGTGTGCGACGGCGTCAAGCAGAAGACGGGATGCGGGCGGCGGTAGGCGGAACTCGGGGCGCATGGTGCGTCGCGCAGGGGGCGGACGACACGCTGCACGCGACACCTGGCGTCCTCCCGTCTGCTCGATGCGGTCCCCAGATGACGCGCGACAGGCGACATGGGCCATAGCGCGCGACGCAGGGAACTCGATGCATGTCGCATGGGACGTGATGCATTCCGCACCATGCGCGATGCGGGGAGCACGGGCCATCTGACACCTGCCAGAAGCCGTGCTGTAAAGCGCGCAAAACGCAGTCCAAAGGACGCGATGCGTGGTGCAGGCAACGCGGGACGCGTTGCATTGAGCGCCTTGCGCGCTGCATTTGCCAAAGGACATCAAATCGGCCCTCGAGTCCGATTTTCTACATTGAGTACAAGCCCTTGCTGCCTTCTCCGCTTGTGCTGGGAGAAGGAGGGCTTGTACGAAGGTGGCAAGAAATAGGAACGTATACTTCACATGGGCAGCAGTCGCAGACTGACCGATCAGGAGCGCCGTCAGATCGTCCGGGAACGGGCGAAAGGCGTCTCGGTCAGTGCGATCAGTGCGACGCTGAAGGTCTCACCCAAGACGATCTACAACGTGCTGAGCCGGGGTCGTTCCGCCGTCTCCGCCAACGACAGCCGCACCCGTGTGCTGACCATGCGGGTCACCGACCGCGACCTTCGCGGCTTCGACGCAGCTCTCGCGCGGCGTGGGATCGCGCATCGGTCAGACGCGATGCGCTGCCTGATGCTGGCCGCGGACGATCTTCTGCGCCCGGACGACGGCATGACAGATGAACTGAAAGGGATGAGCGCGGCGCTGAACCGGGTCGGCAACAACGTGAACCAGGTTGCGCGCCGCCTGAACGAGGCAAAGCTCAAGGGCGAGCGGCTGCCCTATACGCCCGCCAGCCATGCCGAGATCCGCGATCTCGCCGTGCTCGTCTTCGACATGGCCGACCAGATCCAGGAGATGTTCCGCGCGCGCCGCCGTGAACTGGACCTCGAAGTCTCCAGGGCCCTCGCCGGTCTGGCGCGGCAGGAAGCGGAGCAGGTGGCCGAACATGGCGCGAAGTGAGGCGCGCGGCGTCAGCCCCGCCCTCTTCGATCGCGATTGGAGCCGGGTCTCTGGCAGCTGGCAGGGGCTCGCCAGGAATGCCCAGATGGTCCGGGCTGCGCGCGGCTACTCGCCTGCCATCTTCAAGCCGATCTCCAAGGGTGGGTGCCATACCGGCGCGCAGCTGAAGGCCCAGCTGACCTACCTCACCACCAAGTCGAGCCATATCCTCGACAGCCGCGGCACACATGATGGGAAGAAGGCCCTGACAGAGGCCGAGATCGACCGGGTCGTGCGGCGCTTCGAGAACCAATGGGGCGAGCGGCACAGTCCGAAACTCGGCCACACCTCGCATCTTCTGATGGCCTTTCCCGTCGGCACCAGCGGCGAGGAGGTCCGCGCGATCACGGAATCCGTCTGTGAGAAGTTCTTTCAAGGCGAGGGGTCGCAATTCGACTATATTGCTGCAATACACCAAGATCGCGCGCATCCACATGCGCATATCGTTCTGAACCGCCGCAGCAAGGATGGCGAAATGTTCTTTCTCGGGAAGGATCACCACTTCAACTACGACGCCTTTCGGGCGGCGATGGTTGACGCGGCGCAGGTCCACGGGATCCGGCTCGAGGCGACACGGCGTCTTGACCGAGGCGTCACGACCTACCGCGCCGAGATCGACGAGGTCTACAAGGCCCGTGACGAGAGCCGGCCGCCGGTCGAGCGCCAGCGCACAGGCGCTGATCTCGCCGCAGCCCTGCAGACGGTGGCGCGCAACGCGCTGACCCACCGGGGTCTGGCGGTCGAGGCGTCCCGGTCGAACTTCGATGACGTGGCCGAGGCCCTCGAGCGGGCCAGCACCATCCTTGCCAGTGGCGGCCAGGTCCAATCTGACGGAGCCATCTACATGTCCCAAGACGAAACAGCGTTCGACACGCTGATCACCGAGTTTTCCCAGAACATCCGTCAGATCGAAGCCGCGATCGATCGGGCACCCGCATCCGAGCGGCCGGAGATCGAGCGCAAACTCACCGATGTGCTGGCCTCCGTCGCGCATCTCAATCCGCTCGGGGACCGCTCGGCCGCGCTCCTCGACGCGCCATCCCGGGACGGGGTCTATACGCGGGCCAATATGCGCGAAGACCAGATGGGGCGCCTCGACGACGATGCGGTGAAGGCACGCCTCAGCGAGGCCCTGCAGGGCACGGGCATCGATCCCGAAGCCGTGGCCGCCCGCATGCGCGAGGGTGCAGGCAATGCCGCGCTCGAACGGCAATGGCTGGCGCAGGATCTGCGCGCCATCGCCAAAACGGGCGATCTCGATCTGGACAAGGGCGATGACCGCGAGGAAGCGCTGGACCGGCTGGAAGCCGTCCATGTCCGCTTGGGCGACACGCTGACCGATGCGCGCATCTTGCGGGCCGTCGAGGAGGTGGATGACACCAAGGATGATCCGGTTGCCTTGGCAGAGCGTGTGACGCTGCCGGAGCGCGAGCGCGCGGCGGGCGAGCCCGACATTTTCGCCCCGTCGGAGCGCCGGGATTTCCAGGAGCTCGTCGCTCAGTTCCGCCGGACGGACTTCGACCATCCCTTCTCGGACGACCCAAGTGTGCGCCGGGCCGGTGCTGTCGAGGTGGAAGAAGCCCGCGCCGCCTTCAACGCCTTCGCGCAGCGATCGCCCGATCATGCCGAGCTGGCCTCGATGGCCTGGGACAAGATCACCGACAGTCGCAAACCGCAGGAATTCGCCGTCGATGAAAAGGACCGCAGGCTCCACGCGGGCGATATGGACCTGGCCCTGCGCCATCCTTCGGATGATCTTGGGCCCATCACGGAAGACGCGCGCACCCTCGCCCGCTACCGCGCGGAAATGCCGGATGACGAGTTCGGGGCAGCCGTGCAGAACGAGATCAACCAGCTGCGCGCCATGGGCGCCTCACGCGCCTATATCAGCGAGCGGAGCTTCGACATCGAGGACAAGGCCCGGCAGGACTATGCCGAACGGCGCTTCATGGCCGAGACTGCCCCGGATGTGCTGACCTTCCTGCAGCGGGCCGAAGCCGATGACGTGAAGCCGCTCACCGAGACCGATGGGCAGCGCCTCGCCGCCCAGATCGACCGTAACCTCACACCGAACGCGGTGATCGCCCTACGTGCGGGCCATGCAGATGCACTGGAAAGGTTCACCGAGCACCCGCTGCGGCAGTTGGAGCTTGCGAAGGCCTATCTGGAAAGCAGCGAGGTGACGGCTCACGGCCCTGCCATGGAGCGGGTGCTGGATGCCCTCGCCGAGGAACAGATCGAGGCGCAGCGCGCGCGTCACGCGGCGACCCATGGCGAAAAGGGGATCACCCATGGATAAGGGCAAGATCGCGGGCGGCATCCTGAGCCTGACGCTGGTCGGCCTCGCCATCGGCTATGTCGTGGCCACGGGGTATCTCATCCTGCGATATGGGCTGTCGACCGAGCGCATCGATTTCACCTTGCTTGCACGGGAATACCGCGCCTTGGGGTCCAGCGCCCCGCGCGACTTTGTCTGGGTAAACCTGATCCTTGCTGTGTTTGGTCTGGCGGCGTTTCTGCTCAGCATCACGCTTCTGGGCGAGGCGCTGACCCGCTTCGGCACGACGCATTGGCAGACCCGGGGCGAGATGAAGCGCAATGGCTTCTTCGCCAAGCCGGGCGGCGGCTTCCTTCTCGGCAAGCTCGGCGCTCCGAAATCGAAGCGCCCCTTCCTTGTCTCGAAGACCTTCCCGCACGCACTGATCGTGGCGCCCACGGGTCGGGGCAAGGGCGTGGGCTTCGTGATCCCGAACTTGCTCACTTACAAGGGCTCGGCCGTGGTGCTCGACGTGAAGGGGGAGAACTTCCGCGAGACCTCGCGATTTCGCGCCAGCATGGGCGACAAGGTCTTCCGCTTCGCGCCGACCGACTGGGATCGGCCGACCCACCGCTACAATCCGCTGGCGCGTATCGCAGCTATGACCAACCCTGACCGGCAGCAGATGGAGTTGAAGCTGACCGCCAAGCTCTTCCTGCAGACCGACAACGAAAAGCTGAGTGGGCTCCTGGCCGGGGGCATCGATCTCTTCGTCGCGGCCGGCCTTCTGGCTTTCGAGCGCGGGGTGCCGACCATTGGCGAGATCTACCGGATCACCGCCTCGGGCGGCGACAAGCAGAAGGAATACCTCAAGCGCGCCCAGGAGGTAGAGAACAGCTCCGCCAAGCTGATCTTCGAGCGCATGGCCTCGACCAACAATGACACGCTGACCTCCTACCTGTCGCTCCTGATGACCTCGGGTCTCGACACCTGGGACAACCGCGCGATTGACGCTGCCACCGCGACCTCGGACTTCTCCTTCCGAGACATTCGGCGCCGCCCCCACGCGATCTATCTCGTTGTCGAGTCCGAGATGATCCGACCGCTTGCCCCGCTGATCCGGCTCTTCTTCTCGGACCTGATCGCCTCGCTGCAGGCGCAGGAGCCTGGGGACGACGAACCTTGGCCGGTCATGATCATGCTCGACGAATTCGACCGGCTCGGGAAGATGCCGATCGTCGCCGAGAGTATCAAGACGCTCCGCTCCTTCGGCGGCAACCTTGCCATAGTGACCCAGACCATCCCCGCGCTGGACGAGATCTATGGCGAAAACACCCGCCGGTCGCTGCAGGGCGGCGCAGGCGTGAAGCTCTACCTCACCCCGTCCGAGCAGAAGACAATCGAGGAGCTGAGCCAGGCTGTCGGCAAGACCACCAAGCGTGTGGTGACCCGGTCCCGCGCGGTCGGGCGCAACCCCTTCGAGGGGCGCAGCGTCTCTGAGCGGACCGAGGACACGCCGCTCCTGACCGAGGACCAGGCCCGCCGGATGGACCTCGACGAGGTGATCCTCGTGATCGATGCACAGATGCCGATCCGGGCGCGCCGGATCAAGTATTTCGAGGACCCGGCGTTGAAGGTCCTGCATGCCGGTCAGGCGGGGAGTTTCCCGTACCCTGATGAAGACGGACTGCGGCGCGATCGGCAGATGACCGAGACGCGCGAGACGGTGGAGAAGTTGAAGCAGGAATTGCAGGCGGTGCGGGCGGCTGCAGGGGCTCAGGGGCCTGGGGCAAATGCACTGCCCCAAGCGGCTCAAGCTCCCTCGCAAGAGCTGCTCGATCCCAAGCCTGCGCCGCCGAGCCGGGCGCGAGGGAGGGCTGCACGGGCCGCTGCGGGTCGCGCGGGATCAGATCAGCTGTCCTTCGATCTTGCAGGGCTCGGTCTTCGGGCTTCTGACAGTGTCGAACTGGCAGCAGCGGTTCAGACGACACGAGGGATCATCGCGGAGCATGCTTGACGGGCCCAGAGTTGATGACGGATCCGTGCGCCGCGCACCGGGTCCGTCAGTGCAGCATGTCGCGTTCGGATTTCTCGACAGCACATTGCTTCTCGAACGCTGCCTTCATCTTCGCGGGTGTCCCGAATACTTCATTGAGCATGTCTGCAACTGCTGCGTTCATGGCAACGAAATCAGCTTCAGCATCGCCGGTGGCTAGCCCCACATCCATCGTCGTGCCATTGTCCAGAACTAGGCGCACCCTTGCTTGATCATCGCTGCAAAAATCGAATGGAGAATCCAACGAGAGGGGCGTGAATGAAACCTCGAAATACTCGTGACGCTCATCGCCCTCGCCATCCTCATTGGCGAAATCAGCTACGAAATCATGGGTGTTGATAAAGTGGATGGTCCAGCGCCGATCATACGTTATGCCATCTGTTGACAGCATCGCCGCGATAGGATCGCTGAGATCGCGGCGAAGACGAGAGACCAGGAACTCGGTCATCGCCAGCTCGGTCGTCCCGAATGCCGTTTCCGTATTTAAAAGATCGACGAAGTTGATCGCCCAAAGAAAAGCGCATTCTCGCAAGCGGGTTAAAGTGTCCTCCCGGGCCGCCTCTTCGGATGTGACGAGAACCAAGTGTTCGTGCCTCGGTGCGAGATATGCGCAGATGCTGGCGATGGTGTTCGAGATGAAACCATCACTTTCAGGAACGCCATATGCGGCCGCGTCGTTTGCGCTCAAAACACCGATGTATGCTTCAGGCGCTTCCTGGAAAATATCGTGATAAATGCCTGCCATATGCCGACAATAGCTTTGCCAGGCATTGATTTTTTCAAGCGCTGTGAGCTGCATGGTCGTCGGCATATCGGTTTCACCCGTTACCCACTTCGCCACCGTTTCTTCTTGTACCCCCCAGAACCGGGCAGCTTCTCGATTGGTAAAGCCAAACCGCCTGAGTATGACCGAAGCCATGGTGACCTTCTGCTTATTGGTCATGATTTCCCTCTGAATTGATCTCGATTTCGTCCGCCTTCTCGCCGTGGTTACCGCGCCAGCCGTTTTGCCCTCTCAGCCATCCTGACCACCTGCGCGCTTGCTGTCACCGCAGCTCTCCGCATGACCGCGGGCGCTTGCACCGCCCCTCGCCCGATCGCCTCACTTGTCGTCAGCGCACCGATCCGCGCCCTGCCCTCGACACCTGAGGTGTTTACTAAGCCCCGCAGCACCCCCGCAGACCCGCTGACGATTGCCGGTGCCGCGGCGACCATCAGGTTTCCAGAGATCCCCCGCACGATCAGCGGCGTCGCCGCGACGAAGCCCTTGGCCAGGAACACCATCACGAAGAACGGCACCAGCGAGCCGATGTTGGTGGCCGAGTTCGGGTCACCGAGCTGTGCTAGCAGCGAATTCGCCATGCCGACGACGGTCGAGAACATGGCGGCGATGACGATGGGGTAGAAGGCATAGCTGATCGTCGTCGAGACCCACCTGTGGAAGAAATCCTTGGTCGCATCGAAGAGCGACAGCGCGATCATGATCGGTGCGAGGCCGAGCATCAGGGTAAGCATCATCTTGGCGAAGATGAGGACGATGCCAGTCATGAAGCCGAGGAGACTCAGGAGCACGAGGCCGATTCCGCCGAGGATCGCGCCAGTCATCCAGTTCAGGTTGTTACCGATCGCGTTCAGGTACTGGCTGAACTCTGTGATGAGATCATCGAACTCGGCGGCAAAGTACGTGGCCCCTGCCCCGCCGCCGCCAACCGAGGAGATCAGGGCCCCGGCGACATAGTCGAGCCCGCCGATAACGGCATTGGCGACCGCGTTGAAGTTGGCCCAGTTGAAGGCAAAGAGCCCTATCAGCGTCAGCTTGATCAGGTACCAGAAGAAGCTGGCCCCATCCATGCTGCGGAACTGGAAGGCCATGTTGATACAGACGCCGATCAGCGAGAGCGTGACCATCAGCAGGACGATCGTGCCGGTATTGCTCGCCACAGCCCCGAACTGGGACTCGGCGGCATCGGCAAGGAAGCCGTCGGCGGTTCCGACCATCCAGCTGACGACGCTCATTACCAGTTGCCTTGCGCTTCGCAGATATCCTGGACGTCGCGGGCGATCTGGTTCTGTTCGTTGCGAATGGCCAGCCGCGCTTGAGTATGCTCGGCCTGCGTGCTTGTTGCGAACCGTTCCTCGTACTCGGCGGAGGCTGCATCCCATGATGGGAAGCGGACATCACAGCCGCAATCGCCGGTTTCCTTGATCGCCTCCCATGACCGCAGCTCGTAGAGCCGCATCAACGTCAGCGCCTTGTAGGCCTCACGCGGGTGAACCTCGTCCATCCAGGTCGGGCGAGCGGGCCGGTCGTTGCAGATCCGGTATTGCTGGGGCGACATGGTCACGGTGAGATCGTTCGTCACCTGAGGCGCGGTCTGGGCCGCGAGGGGCGCGGCCAGCAGGGTGACAGCGGCGGTGAGGGTGATCTTGCGCATGGGGATTTCCTTTCGGGTCATTCGGCGGCGACCGAGGGGCGCTGAGTGCCCCCGGTTCCGGCAGTGTTCTGATCTGGATGTCTTGCCTGCACCGGCAGGAAGAACTCGGTGATGCCTCGGGCGCCGTCATGACGGCCTGCCTGGATGATCACGTCGATGGAGCCTTCGATGTAGTCGACCATGTCGGCATAGGTCATCGGCACATCGGTCTTGAGCGCGGCTATGGCGATACGGCGGACGGCCAGTTGCGGGGTTTCGGCATGCAGCGTTGTGAGCGAACCGCCATGGCCGGTGTTGATCGCCTCGAGGAAGGTCATGGCCTCGCGACCACGGACCTCCCCCAGCACGATCCGATCAGGCCGCATGCGTAAGGTCGAGGCCAGAAGCACATCGGCGCTGCGGGCCTCGGTGTCCCGGTCGGCGATCAGCGTTACGGCATTCGGCTGTTCAGGGCGCAGTTCCGCCGCCTCCTCAATGGTGATGATCCGTTCTTCAGGCGGGATCAGCGAGAGGATCTTGCGCGCCGCGACCGTCTTGCCGGTCGAGGTGCCGCCTGAGACGATCATGTTGAGCTTGTTCTCGACGCAGAACCGCAGGGATGCATCGATGTCGCCGGAGGCCACCACATCGCGCAGGGCGGCATTCCGTTCGCGGCGCAGGCCTTCGAGGCTGCGCTCCTTGCCATAGAGGAAGCCAAGCTTGATCGTCTCCAGCGGCAGCGACGAGAAGAACCGCAGCGAGATGGAAAACCCGCCCTCGACAGCCGGAGGCTGGATCACCTGTGCCCGGATCGGACGATCGCGATAGAGGATCGAGACCGAGACGATGGGCTTCTTGGTGCTGAGCGTGGTCGAGGCAGCCGAGGCGATCTGGTTACCGAGGTCCTTGATCTCGGTCTGGGTCAGCGGCGTACCGAGGCCGCGCATGAAATGATCACCCTGGAACTCGCCCCAGACCCGTCCGTCGGGGTTGATGCAGATCTCGATCGTGTCGTCGCGCTGCACGGGCGCACCCAGCCGGTCGAGCGAGGCTTCGAGATAGCTTGCCGCCATGTCAGAAAATCTCCAGATCGCGGTCGACCATGACTGTGATCCGGGTGCCCTGATCGACATGGATCACGGGGCGGATCGAGAGATAATCCTGCATCACGCTTTGCGTGCTGTCGCGCAGGTCCGTGCCCACATCGCTCGCGATATCGGCGGCAGCCTCATCCTCGATCTGTCCAGCGGCGGCCGCAGGCAAGGCCCCGATCAGCGAGATCAGCGCGGCCGAGCCAAAGCGCTGTGCGAAGCGCGTATCGACAAATCCCGTTGTGCCGGTGCGACCGAGCTCGTCGCCACCAAAGGCGCTGATCTCGACCGTCTGGTTGTCGGGCAGGATGATGCGGTCCCAAGCCACCATGACCCGCGACTGCGCGAGCGCCACATCGGAGCGATAACGCCCCACAAGACGTGCGCCGCGCGGGATCAGGACGCGCGTGCCGTCGAAGGAATGCACGTCCTCGGAGACAATGGCCCGGATTGCACCAGGCAGCGTGCTGTCGAGCGCCGTCTCGGTGACGGCCTGGATCATCGTGCCTTGCACGACGGTGTTGCCAGGGTTCACGATCACTTCGGCCCGTGTCACCGGGGCGGGTCTGGCGCCTGCGCGGACGAAGGCTTCGTCTTCATTCAGGCGCGCGGCCTCGAGGCTGTTCTCTCGGTCGCTCCCTGCCCCCATCCCAGAAAACGCGATCATGGGCGACGCGATGCGTTCGGCCCGGGCCTCCGCTTCGGCGATGCGGCGGCGCTCAAGTTCGGCGAGCCGCAACTCCTCCTCGTTCGGCCCGAGGTCTGTCGGCGCAGGCGGGGTCAGCCGCGCCACCTCAAGGTCCATGCGCAACTGGTCAAGCTCGCGGTCGCGTTCGGTCAACTGTCGCTCGAGCGCGCGCTGCGCCTCAGACGAGGCCTCTTGCAGCGCCGCGATCTGCGCAGTGAGTTCGGCGATGGCCTGCTCTGCGCCGCTATCCGATGCCTCGACGGGCCGCGCGCGCAGGTCTTCCAGTTCCGCGCGCAGCGTCGCAAGGCTTTCCATCAGCGCCAGTTCCGAAGCGGAGGGGCTGGTTTCGGCCGGTGGCGGCGATACAGGCTCCGTCACTGGAATGGGTGCGAGGTCGCCGAAGCCCGATCCTGTGGTCTGGAATTCTTCCGGGGCGGCGGTCGGCAGGGGCGCCTCGGGCGACGGCTGCAAGGCCGCCCAGGCAAGCCCCCCCACGGCCACAATCCCGGCCACGCCAAGAATCGCCGTTAGCGGGGATGGACGTGTGACCGCCCGCTTCTTGTCGCCCGTCGCTTCAAGGGCCGCGAGGCGCGTGGCCAGGTCTTCAGTGTCCTGGCTCATGACGTGGGCCCACCCATATCCTGAACACAGACCTCGTCTTCCCCGAGGCGCAGGACCCATTGGCGATTGACGCCCGAGACACGGATGACGCCGTCCTCGAGTGCCGTACTGTTCACCGCCCGCTCGCCGCCATTGGCATAGCGGAAGATCGCCGGGACCGGCGCGTTCCGCGCGAAGCGAAAATAGGTGAAGGTGCCGTCATCCCAGATGGCCGTCGGCGTGAACTCCTCACTGGCGCTGACGGCATAGTTCGCGTTTGGCGCATCAGCGGCGACCGCGCGGGTCGGCTGTACGCGGCTCTCGGGATAGCGGAACTGCACGACGTAATGCGGGGTCTCGCGGGCCTCGACGACGTGGAAGTAGTAGGATCGGCGGTTCGTGTAGACCGTGATGTTGGTCGCGACGCCCGAGGCGGCGGGCTTGATCGCGAAGGCGCGTCCGCCCGGCACGCCGTCGAACTGGAAGCCCACCGTGTCGCCCGCGATGATCGAGCGGATGGTCTCGCCCTCGCCGAACTCGACGGTGGTGACCCGAGTCAGGGTGGTGACGACGCGATAGACCTGCCCCTCGGTCCAGGTCGCGATCCGGACGCGGTTGTCATGGGGACCGGGGCGCGGCGTGGTCTCGGCAAGGGCTGCGGGTGCGGAGAGCACGAGGGCACCGGCGACCAGAAGGGTATGAACAGGGGCGAGAACGGGAACAGAGGTCATTCGGAACGGTCCGATCGGATGGCATATTGGGTGACGGTGAAGCCGAAGGGGTTCTGCCAGACATCGTCGATCGAGCGGGTCCGTTCGGGTTGAAATGCGAACATCATTGTTGCGGTGAAGGATCCGTCCTGCGCGCCCTGCGGGCTGGTCAGGCGCTTTCTGAGACGCACCTGCGCGCGGTTGTCGCCGATCAGCGTGATCGAGGCGATCTCGACGGCCATCTCCGCAGCCGAGCCATAGCGCGTCGGCGGATAGCTTTCCTGCCCAGAGGTCCACATGGCGCGCATGCTGGCCTCGGCCGCCCCGGTGGATTGCGCCAGCACGCGGCGCACGCGCAGATCGTTGTCGAGCTGGTTGTAGGCCTCGCGGTCAAGGATGTAGCGATAGATCTGCGCCTCGATAATGGCCGGGCGTTCGGCAAGCGAGACCGTCTCAACCGTGGCGTTCGGAAGGGCCAGACCCGTGGCGGGATCATAGGGCACGACGACCGGTGGGGGCGTCTCGACCATCAGGGCGACGGCTGCGGCCGCAAGGCAGCCGAAGACACCAAAGCCTGCCCCGCCAAGGCCGATCATCCGCCAGAGCTGCTCCCGACGCAGTGCGCCGTGGATCAGTTCCTCCTCGACCAGTTCGCGCGCGCTCATGCCCGCCGTCATGTCGGGACCCTTGGTCATGGCCGCAGGCTCGGCAGGGTGAAGTCCATGTAGCGGCGCTCTTCGGCGACGGTGGCGGCATCCACCACACCCGCGTTGCCGGCGCCGAGGGTCTGGATGGCTTCAAGCTCCCACATGCGGGTCATGGCGATGGCGAGTTCCGCCGTGACGCGGGTGTTGTGGTCCATCGACGCCTTCAGGTCCTCCATGTCGGGGATCATCGCGACGAGTTGTTCGACGCGTTCGAGCGACTGAGCGGCCTCTGCATGGCTGTTCTGGGCGGCCGCGGACATCACGGCGCCCGTCGTGGCGCGGGTCGCGACACCTTCTGCGCCGGGATTGCCGCTGGTGGCGATCTCGCGGAGTGAATCCTCATCGAATCCGGCGCTGGCGAGCGCCTGTTCCATCTGCGTGCGTAGGGGCCCTGCGTTGGGGCCGATCAGGCTTGACCAGTCGCCCGCCTGGATGCCCCGGATCAGACCGGGAATGTCTTCGAAATTGGCCTGCAGGAGGCCGTCGAGATCGCCGCCCATGGCGAGACCGAGAATGCTGCGCGGCCCGGTCAGCGAGGCATACATCTCCTCGAGCTGGTCGAACTGTTGCTGCAGAAGGTCGAGTTGCGCCAGCGCATTGTCCAGAAGATCGGTCTGGATCCCGAAATCCTGCAGCATCTGCTGAAGCTGACGGATTTCCTGGGCGATGTTCTGGGTATCGACCGTGGGCACGCCCTGTGCGGTGACAGGCCCCGCAAGGACGGTGGCCAGCGCGAGCGTCGCGGCGGTGGTGGTAAGGGAACGGGACAAGCGCCGGATCATCGCAAATTCTCCTGGGTGAAATGCATATATTGTCGCTCGGCGGCTTGGGCCGCGGCCATGGCGAGTTGCTCCTCGCTCAGCGGTTGGGTGTGAGCGGCCTTGATCCGGGTGCGGATCGCGACCAGCCGGGCAAGCTCGGCGCGCGCATAGGTATTGAGCGCGATGGCCTCGTGCAGGTCTTCGGTCTCGCCGATGCGGGTGATGATGTCCTGCACCCGCAAGGCAGCTGCGCGGACCGAGACCAACGAGTAGTCGCCGTAGACACCCGCCCCATGGGCCGAGAGGCTGAAGCTCGCGTTCGCCAGAAGCACAGGGTCGATTGTGCCGAGCGCATCGATGCCGCCCACGGCGGCGAGGTAGCTGTTGTACTGCTGCGGGATCACCACGACGTAATGCTGGGTTTCCGCAAAGGGCGGGACGCCGCCGTAGTTCTGAACGTTGCCCGGGCCTGCGTTGTAAGCGGCGAGCGCGTGGATGATGTTGCCATCGAACATGTTCAGCATCTGCGCGAGGTACCGCGCGCCGCCGGTGACCTGCAGCCAGGGGTCGTCATAGTAGGCCGGGTAGATCCCGAGATCGCCCGCCGTGCCGGGCATGATCTGGGTGAGCCCGAAGGCCCCCACGGGAGAGCGCGCGCCGATCTGGAACCGGCTTTCCTGCCAGATCAGCGCCTGCAGAAGGCAGCGCCATTGCACGAGCGAGAGGCCCGCACGGCTCACACCCGGCAAGCTATGGGTATGACGCGCAGCGCGGATGATCAGCTCCTCAACCCCTTCCCGGGCATCGCCGAACATCCGGGCTGCGGCCGGGTTGTTGTCCTCGGGCGCATAGAGGCTGGCCGCAGCACTCTCGACCTCGTCAACCGCACCCTGCCCTGCCTCCAGCCCGGCCACGGTGCCTGCGACATCACCCGAGCCGAGGGACATCGCATCCATCAGCCCTTCGAGCGCGGCGAGTTGCTGGCGCTCGATCTCGGCCAGCTCCTCCTCGCGTGTCAGCCGGTCCTGCTGCAGCGCCAGGTCGCGATCGGTCTGCTCGAGGATTGCCTGCCGCTCTGCGAAAAGGCGTAGATCAAAAGTCGGCACGCCCTGGGCAACCGCTGGCCCGACGCTGGGACCAGCCAGCGCAAGGCCGATCATCGAGAGGGGGAGCCAGGTCCGCATCGGCTTAGCCGCCCGCCCCCAGCATCACGAAATCGCAGGCCGTGTCGCGCCGCGTGACCTCCGCGCCCATGGTCGAGATCGTCGTCGTGGCGGTTGCACCTCGTGCGGGCGTATCGCGGAAGTTGAAGCAGTTGGCCTGCGCGGGGTTATGCTGCGCGCAGGCTGTCAGGGTCAGGCCGAGGCCAAGCAGCACGACGCTGCGGATGAGGATACGGGTCATGTCACTCTCCAGAAATCAGGGCGGTCACGATAGTCGGGGCCGACAAGGGCCTCGCCTTTCTCCATGCCGCCCAGGATGGTCACGAGGGGGCCGAGCGCGCTCAGATCGGCGTCAATCACCACCGCGCCGCGGTCGTCGCGCACGAGGGCCAGCCGGGAGGCGGAGCCGACACCCAGAAGCACGTCGAGTTCCTTCTCGCTGAGGCCGAGCATCGCGTAATCCGCAGCCGAAGCGCGGATGTTGGGCAAGAGAACTTGCGTCGGCACGGCTTCCACGATGGTCTTGCCGGTCCGCGTGCGCTCGAGCTGGCTGGCATACTGGGTCATCATCACGACGACGGCGTTCTGCTTGCGGGCGGTCACCAGCCAGTTCGAGAGCCGCTCCGCGAAATACGCGTTGTCCAGCGCCTTCCAGGCTTCGTCGATCACGATGATCGTGGGCTTGCGGTCCTCGATCACCCGTTCGACCCGGCGGAAGAGATAGGAGAGGACCGCCATGCGTTCCCGCTCGCTCTCGGAGTCGAGGATGCCGGTCAGGTCGAAGCCCGCGACGTCCGCGTCGGTGCTGCCCCCGATCTGGAACGTGTCGTCCGCGTTCGCCCCAAAGATCCAGCCATAGCGGCCATCGGCCGTCCATTCCTGCATCCGCTCGAAGAGATCGCCCTCGTCATCGGTGGAGACGAGGAGCGAGGCGAAGTCCGACCAGTTCCTGAGGCCAGCGTTTCCGGCACTGGCGTTCTGACGCACGACCTCCTGCAGACGGTTGGTCTGCACCGGGGTCAGGGGTCGGTCCCGGCGCTCGAGAAGGCTTGCGAGCCAGTCGGCCAGCCAGGCCTGACCGCGGGCATCGATCTCGGTTTGCAGCGGGTTCAGACCCGTGGGTCGCCCTGCCCGCACCGTCGAATAGCTGCCGCCAAGCGCGCGGACGGCCATTTCCATGCCGGCGCGATAGTCGAAGACGAAGAGCCGTGCGCCCGCCCGGCGCGCCATGGTCATGAGGAACGCCGCCAGCACGGATTTGCCCGAGCCGGGGCGGCCAAGGATCAGCGTGTGGCCTCCCGTGGGTTCGCGATCCGGTGCGCCCTGTTCGTGGAAATTGAAGCGGAACCCGCTGCGCTCAGGCGTCGGGAAAAGGGTGATCGGCACGCCCCAGGGCACTTCCCGGCCAGTCTTGCCAAGCGGGGTGCGGTGGAAGGTGGCGAGATCGGCGAAGTTGTGGTTCGTGATCGCAGCTTTGCGGCTGCGCGCTCCTGTGTTCCCCGGATGCTGCGCCATGAAATGCGCCCGCGCGCCGAAGGCTTCTGAGATCAGGTTGATGCCGGAGGTGGCCGAGATGTTGCGGATCTCGGCCGCGATGTCGTCGAGGGCAGCTTGGGTCCGCGCATAGACCGCCACCGTCATGTGGTGCTCGCCGAAGATCAGGCGTTTCGATTCCAGATCGTCCTGCGCGAGTTCCAACTCCTGCGCGAGGCTGACGGCCCCGTCATTAGCCGCCTGCATCAGCCGCAACTGCCGCTTGATCCGGCCTGCCATGATGTTCGCGTTGATCGGCACGAAGGAATGCGTGACCACCATGTCGACGGGCAGGTTCAGCTCATCGAGCATCAGGCTGTCGGTCTTGGCAGGGTAGTTCTTGACCGCAAAGATCGCGCCCAGCTTGTCGCCCACAGCACCATCGGAGAGCGCAATGGTCGTGCCGCGGAAAGTGACCCGGGTATTGGCCACGTCCTCGGCGATCACGCCAAGGCGCGACCGGGGGAAGAGCGGATGCTCTTCACCGGTGTTGAGCGAACCAAGAAAGCCCAGAAGCTCGCCAGTGCTGGCGGCGAGCAGGCGGGGCTTCAGCTCATCGAATGACGACAGCAAAAACCCCACGACCTCGTCGAGCTTGCGCAAGCGCCGGGTCGTGTCGGCCGCATGCCGCGCGCGGGACGCCCCCAGACCGAAGGGCAGACGGCTGCCCGCCTCGGGGCGCTTCAGCACGGTCAGGGTCAGCGTCTTGTCGCGCAAGCCCGCGCGACCGAGATGCGCGTGCCATCGTTTGTCGACGGCGGCAGCAAACCCCTCGCCCGGAATGGGCGGCAGGGTCACATCGACCGCTTTCGAGACCTTGTGCAGGTAGAAAGAGAACTCCGTTCCGACCTGCGCGACGATCCCGGCGAGAAGCCCGCCGATCCGGTCCAGATGGGCATCCTCGCTCGTGGTGCTGTTGACCCCTTCGAGCCGGATGCATTGCATCAACTCGTTGCCGCGCGTCCGGATCGTCCGGTCGGTGACGAGGCTGACATAGGGCAGCATGGACGAGAGCCGCTTCTCGCCCTTGACCCATGCAGGCAGCGTAGTAAGCGGATCGAGGGCGCCTTCCACGTCACGGGCAACTCCATCACGGGGCATAGCTGTCGCCCCCGTGGATCTTGCGGTTTGTCGTGGGCGGGGTTTCCTGCAAGGTGATCACCAGGACATCGAGGAAGTTCGGATCCCAGTCTGCGGCTTTCCAGAGCGCCGGCCAGGCCAGCCCCGCGAAGACGGCCACCACCCAGCTCTGGACCCAGAGGAACAGAAGCGTCGAGCCGAAGAGCCAGACCATGGCGTACATGATCGGCAAACCCATCAGCTTGGGTGGCCTCAGAAGGCCGATGAACACGCGGGACTGGTCGGACATGGGTGCTTCTCAGGTCGTCCAGATGGCGGCGACGATGGTGGGCGCCGCGGCGATGCCCGCGATCGCGACCACCACCCAAAGCGCCTGGCGGAAGTCGAGGATGCCGAAGAGCCAGGAGAGAAAGACGCCGATCAGCGCGAGCGTGCCGATCACGATGCCCAAGGGGCCGGTGATCGCATCGACGATGCCCTGCAGCAGGGTCTGCACGGGCGACAGGTCGATGCTTTGGGCCAGAGCGGGGCCGGCAAGCACGATGAGTGCCATCGCGCCGAGCGCAACAATAGAAGGTTTGGACGTCACGAAAGGTCTCCTCTCAGCCGCTGGAACACGGCTGTCACACGGGCCACATGGCCTTGGGTTTCTCGAAAGGGGGGAATGCCGCCATGGCGGGTGACCGCATGGGGACCGGCATTGTACGCCGCAAGCGCCAGCTCGGGATCGCCGAACTGCTCAAGCATCATCAGAAGGTAACGGGCCGAGCCGTCGAGGTTCTGGGCGATGTCATGGGGATCGACGCCGAGATCGCGCGCGGTATCGGGCATCAGCTGGCCGAGTCCGATGGCGCCGACGGGGCTGCGCGCGCCCGGATTGTACGCGCTCTCGACCTCGATATTGGCGCGGTAGAACAGCGCCCAATCAGTGACCGACAGACCTGCCTGACGCAGGGCGTCATGGCTGCCGTAGCGCAGCGCCGTGGTCTCGATGGCGTGGAGGATTTCGGGGGAGGCGCGGACGGCGCGCGGGGCGACCGCTGCTGCAGCCGTCACATCGCTCAGGGGATAATCATCCCCAAGGGACTGCGGTTCGGCAAAAAGAAAGAGGCGATCTGGAAGGGGCCCATTCTGGGCATCGTCGTCGCCGGTGAACGAGCGCAGGCTGCTCGTGGTCTCGGCCATGTCGATCAGTCGGCCATCGGGGCTGACCTGGAAGATGAAACCGTCGGCAAGGGCCGGGGGTGCTGAACAAACACCTGTACCCAATGCAACGACGAGCGCAAAAGCGCGGTCAGTTGTCCTTGACCAGAACCGGTCCGGTCCGCGGCTCGGACGTGCGTCCGGGTGCTGCGTGGCGCTCGCGGGCACCCTCGACAAGCGGGATGCTGGCGGTCGTGCAGCCCATGTCGGCAAGGAAGCTGACAAGGCCGACGATGGTCTTGAAATCGCGCAGCTTAAGGACGCTGCGGCTGGTGACGAGCATCTTGTCGTCCCCTCCATCCGGGGCAACCGCCCGGATGACCCAGGTGCCGTACCAGCTGTTGTGGCGCTTCTCGGCGCCTTCCTTGCAGACCACCTCGATGAGATAGCCTTGGGCCAAGAGGCCGCGCAGCCCGTCTTCTGTAACCACATTCGGTGCTTCTTCTATCATGGCCTTCCCTTGGGTCCTTCTTCTGCCTGGGTGCAGTCTCGGGCCCACGGGGTCGCAACACCGCGGGCGATACAAGACAACATGAACGATAGCAAGACAATATTAACGACTTGACGCAGATTGCCTTGCTCCGATAACGGTGATAGCTGACAAAGTCGTGATCTTAAAGGCAGCAAAGGAGTTTTGCCCTGCACATGTCCTGTGCGTGCAACATCCCCCTGGCGCTGCTGATCACCGTCCTTATGGTGAGTGGTCCTGCCCATGCCTGCATCCCGCCCGAACGGCCGTTCCTGCCCGCGTCCCGAGAAGACATGCGCGCCTACGCGGACCTGATCCGGGGGGATTTCGAGGCCTACATCGCCGACGTGCAAGAGTATTTCCGCTGCATCGACGAGGAGCGCGCGCGGGCCTTTATCGAGGCCAGGGAAGTGAGCGAGGAATACGGGCGGTTCTTCGAGGCTGTCGAGTAGCCCCCGTTCCGCTGGCACGGGCCGCCCTTGATCCTGTGCCGATGATACGGTGATGATTTTGCTGGAGGATGTTCGGTCTGCAACCCGTCCAAGGCACCCCACGCATCGGTTGCTTATGCGGCGGCCATGCGGTTCAATCAGGGTTCGTCTCCGGCCAATTTACAGAAAGGATTTACACCCCGTGTCTTTGCGTTTCTGGCAACGTATCCGTCTTGCGCCCGGGGTGACGCTGAACCTCTCGAAATCGACAGCCTCTCTGTCGTTCGGACCGCGCGGTGCCAAATACACCGTCAGCCCCCGGGGGAACCGAGCCACACTCGGGCTGCCGGGCACGGGCCTCTTCTACACCATCCAGGACCGTAAGGGCGCGCGTGCAGCCACCCCAACACGGGACAAGCTGTCCCTCGGGTTTTTCTGGCGGCTCGTGACCTCACCTGAGGAAAAGGCGCTCATAGATGGGCTGCGCGCGCTCAGCGAGGGTGATGAAGATGCAGCGCTGTCACATCTGGAAGCCGCAAACGATCTGCCCGACGCCGCCTGGATGGCCGGCATGATCCGCTTGAAGCAGGAGGCATTTGCGCAGGCGCGCGTGCATCTGGAAAGCGCGCTTGCGGCGGGCGGCAGGCTCGGCGCGCTGCTCACGAAATATGACCTCGCACCGCAAAGCACCCTGCCGATGGCCAAGGGCATCTTTGCTCACATCTCCCCCACCGAGCGCGGCACCCGGCTTGCGCTGGTGGAGCTGTGTGAGGCGAGCGGGGACGCCGAAGGCGCGACGCAGCATCTCGAGCGGCTTTTGGTCATCGCACCTGAGGATCCCGTGGTGCTCTTGTCCTTCGTCCAGATCGCGCTCGACACACCCCAAGATCACGACCTGCTCGACCGTGTGATCGCCCTGACCGTCGCCACCCAGAACGAGACCCCCATTGACACGGGCATTCTGCTCTACCGGGCTCGGGCGCTCGCGGTGCGCGGCCTCCCCGACGCCGCCATCGACGTGCTGACCCGCGCTGGCCGCCGCCGCAAGGACCGCCCCGATCGTCTTCTCCACCAGATCCGTCATGACCGCGCGGAGCTTTACGAACGCGTGGGTCGCAAGGCCCAGGCACGCCGTGAGTTCGAGAAGCTCTTCGTGGAGGCACCGGAGTTTGAAGGCTTGGCAGAGAGACTGGGGTTAAGGTGAATCGTTCGACCGGTCGGGCGGATTGCAGGCATTCGCTGTACTTGCAGTGCATTTGTTTGTCAGCAGCAAAGCGGACATTGCCCTAGGTTTAAGGATGCGGACGCAAGCCTTCCCTGCTATCAACACATGGAATACGACAGTGGTCCCGCCATAGTGGTGAGCAAGGATAACAATATGGATGGCGAAAGAGCTCCTGGGCACGATGCCGATGCCTTGATCAAGCCGGACATGCCGGCTGTTCTCGAACGCACCAACTTGTCGGTAAACGTGCAAGGCTTCCTGCTGCCCGTATTCGAGGCGCTTTCAAATTCGATGGACGGAATCGAACAGCGTTTCGACGACCAAGCATCTCGCAGGGGAAAGATCCTCGTCAAATTCGAAAACCTAAATGACCCTGACAAGGTGATGATAAGCGTCACCGACAATGGCGTCGGTCTGAATGACGAAAACTATAGGTCGTTTAGGACGCCTTTTAGCGGATACAAGCTCAGCAAGCGCGGACGCGGATTTGGTCGCTTCATAGCGTTCAAGGTGTTTTCGCGTATTCACTACTCCAGCAGGTTTGAAACGGCTGCTGCCGAGGCGACGAAGACGTTCCGCTTTGACATTTCGCAGGACGAGGAAATCATTTTCCATGATGGTGAACCTGACTTTCCCGGCTGCGGCTTGTGTGTCGAGCTGGATGAGCCACTGAATGATTGGTTCGATCTTATCGGCGGTTTGTCAAAGCAGGATGTAAAAGATCAAATCGGATCACACTTTCTACCATATTTCTTATATCGCGGGTTGCCAGAAATCCTTCTTCAATTCGACGATGAAGAACCAGAGAACATCACCAGTTACTTCAAAGCGGTCTTCGTTGAACATGCTGCGGGTCAGATCGACACTGCTATCGACGGCACAACATGCACCCTAAACTATACGCTGACCAAGATACCCAAGACGAAACAGTTCAAGAGCCATTGTCTTCTTTTCGCCGCGGCAGACCGGATTGTTGGACACCCCCGCGACCTGTCAAACAAGCTGGGTGCCACGCATTTCGTGGACGAGGACGATAGCAAATTTATCATTGTTGCAGTCGTGCGAGGCGATGCCTTTGAAACCCGTCTGAACGACTCGCGCACCAGCTTGGACCTGCCGCCCAAGGCGGTTGAAGAAATCGTGGGCGCTGTCTGTGACAAGATTCAGGACCGAGAAAAGCAGCAGATCGAAAAGATCAAAACCGGGCAGGCGCAGAAACTCAATATCGCCTTGCACGAGAACCCGATCTTGCGCTTGGGCCTAAAGGGGCAATCGCTTTCGGAGTATGTCGCCAAGAAACCAAATCACTGGGGGCCAGAAGAGTTCGTTCAAGACCTCGCGCTATCTCGGTATCGCAACACAGGAGATTTGCTCAAGCAGATAACTGAGGCTGCCAATGATCCAGCGTCATACGCTGAAAAAATCAAAGATTTGGCGAGCCGCATTGATGCTGGAAAGAAGGAAGCACTTGCCGAGTATGTCATCCATCGCAAGAGCATTATTGAGCTACTCGACGCGGCTCGAAAATTTGACGATTCGAAGAAGCGTGGTTCTGAGGATGAGGTTCATTCTCTGATATTTCGCCGGTTCAGTGACAGTGTAGATATTGAGTATTTCCAGCATAACCTTTGGCTGATCGACGACGCTCTTGCTTTCTTACCGTATGTGTCGAGTGATCGAACAATGCACGGCGGCGGACGCAAAAAAGGTGACAAGGTCACGGACCTTTTGTTTTATGATGATACGATGGTTTTAGGTGACGAGGATGGCACCACTTTGACTATCGTTGAGTTTAAGAAGCCGAGCCGAGACGACTACAGCTTTGGACCAGCCAAATCCGATCCGGTGACGCAGGTCATCGACACACTGGAAAAGGCAATTGCTGCTGGCGGCATTACTCGAACGGATGGTGCCCACATGTCGTTTGAGCGAGTTGCACGCCGCAGTGCCTTTATTATCGCCGATTTGACTCCGAGCTTAATAAAAATCCTTAAACGGCATAACTTCCAAAATCCCCACGATCCTAAGATTTGGACCCATTATTTCGACAACGGCGAAATTTTTATACAAGCGTTTGGCTATGACACCTTGGTTTCTATGGCCAAGAAGCGAAACCAAGCCTTCAGCAAAGTTTTGCTTGATGATTGACCTAAGGGAACGCGTTCGTATCCACGGCCGATACAATGCATGAAAGTTTGAAGGGTATCTCAACGAGGATTTTGGGGCTCGCAACTGACGCGTTGAAGCGGGCAAACACAGACGCCGTATATTTTGATCCGGGAATGGAGCATCGACAATCGCTTGCGCCTTTAGCCGCCGCTCATGCGGGAGAGCTCGTTCTTAAGGCACTCATTGCCAAAGAACATCCTCTACTCTTGTTCAAGAACATTGGCGAAAAAGCCACTGATGACGAAATTGACTTGGATTGGCTGCTAAAAAACGGCCGAACACATGACTTCTCTAGACTGCCGAGCGTGTTATGGGCCACCTCCGGCATCAAAGTTCCGAACATAGAGAGCTATCGGCGCATTGCAGCGCTCCGAAACCAAATCCAGCACTTTGTCGATGACCGAGATTGCGATGTTCAATACGCCTGTCTTAACTTCATCTACTCAAACATTGACCCCTTACTCAGCAACCACTTTGGGATCGCCGCGTGCAAGTTTCATGAGGATGAATTTGATGACTATGTGATCGGATGCCTTCTTGCGCATCAGATCAGATTTACGGTGCCAAGAGACACTGTGCTGACCGAGATTGACCCGAACGAATACTTGAAGAACTGTTCACCAGACTACAGAGAATGGGCGTGCGCAGAGCTGAAATTAGATTTACCCAGCTGACAATGTACGGTTTCGAGAGTGCGGCGAATGTCGGCAAAGCAGGCTGCGAATGCAGCAATCCAGGCTATGGTTAATTGACAGGTATGGGCCGGGCACGTCAGTTGTGGCGCTTCACTCCAGATCGACGTTGCCCAAGCGCGGTGCATGGACATGCGTTCGGACCAAGAACGCAGCGGCAGCGCCGGCGATGGCACCGAAGAGGTGCGCCTCCCACGACACGCCGGGTTGGCCCGGAAGAACGCCCCAGAGAATGGAGCCATAGAGAACACCGACCACCACTGCCGCGCCCAGCGTGATCGGCGAGCGATCCACGAGGCCGCGCACGACCAGGAAACCGAACCAGCCGAAAACCAAACCTGACGCACCGATATGGATGGCCGAGCTGCCGAAGAGCCAGACTAGAGCGCCGCCGAGGCCGATCACCACGGCGTTCACCGGCATCAAGGCTCGCGTCGTTGTTGCCACCAGCAGTCCACCCATCACCAGCAGCGTCGGCGTATTGGCCATCAGGTGACCGAAGCTTCCATGCAGAAGGGGCATCGCGATGACACCATCCAACCCACCGAGGTACCGTGGGATCAGTCCGAAGGTCGGGTTCAGGCTGTAGCCCGTGATCCAGTTGACGACCTGAATCGCCCAGAGCAGGGCGATGAAGGCGGCAAGCGCCGCGGCTCGCCGCAAAAAAGCGCGCATATGATCCCGGTTTGTCATGGCGGTGACAGTAGACATCTCTGGTAGGCCTTCAACGGCTTTCGCGTGCTGCATAGGATGCGGCGGCGGGACCGTGGTTCAGGGCGGCCAACCTAGCTACGGCCGAAACCAAGAGCGGGGCTGGCTACCGATGGCTGTGGCGAGGCATCAGAGCCTCATCTCCAAGGATGTAGGACTTCATTCCATCCCTTGTCGCACTCCTTCGAAGCACGACCGAAGCGCACGCTGTTTCTCAGCGAGCAAATCTGCTTGCTATCGTAAGTGTTGTTTTGTATCGCCGCACCATTATAGCTGGAGTCGGCGTCATGAATCACAAGGTCCGGACCGCGGCAGCCGCCGCGGCCATCACAGCATCGAGCCTCGTCGGTTCGGTCGAGCCGGCGCAAGCCTATCAGGTCGACTGCGCCATTCTGCTCTGTCTTGCGGGCGGCTGGCCGGCATCGGCGCCCTGTGCCCATGCGCGTGCGGTCTTCATCCGCAGGATCACACCCTGGCCGATCGAGCCACCCTTGCAGATCTGGCGTTGCCCGCTGGGGGCGTCGTTCAACGCCCCCGCCCCGCTTTCGCCGATGGAACGGCTTTACGACATCGGCTTCCGGGAGGCACCTCAGGTCAGCGTACCGCAAGCTCCCCTGCCCCTGGTCCAAGTACAGTCAGACGAGCAGGCCGACATCGATATTTCGGGCGACGCCTTCGACTTCGTCCGCAGCATCCGTGTCTTTCACATCCAGTTCAGCCAACGCGAAAACCGGGATGGGGATTGCAACCGTTACGACAGCACCCGCCTCGGTTCGTATGGGGTGCAAGGCGACTATCGATGGACACGGTCGAGTGTCGCCCAGGTTCCACCCGCCTCACAGCTGCCCGACACCGCGCACTGTAACTGGGTCAGTTACCGCTCGGTCTTTGTGGACTGGCGGGATCATGAGGGGAACTACGGCTTCGAAGAGGTCCGCTACTGAACTTGCCCGGACCTGCCCGGGGCAGGTCCGCACCCGATCATCTTGCACCTGTGACGGTGCACCGAACCCAAAAAGGGAAACGACGCCAGACCGAAAAGCCTGACGCCGCCCTAGAAGAACCCGTGAACAAGGATCTTCTAGCGCACTGTCCGAACCGCCGCAACCAGCAAAGTTGTTTTGCTGGCAAGAATGTTGTTTGCTCTCGGCATGGGGTCGTCTCTCACAGGAGACACCGACCATGGAACCCACGACCGGCCTGATCCTGAGACGGATCACCCAGACAGAGCTGTCCGTTTCCGCCCACAAGCTGGCGACTGTCATCCTCGACGCCATAGCGTGGAAGGAGGGTTACAACGGACTGCCGCGCGGGACAGCCGCCTTCACCCTCGCCGACCTGGCGTCGAAGATGGGCATCTCGCGACAGTACCTGACCGAGCTGCTGGCTGAACTCGAGGCGTCCGAGCTGGAGCTGAGACGCGAGAAGCCCAACGGCAAGTTCGCGCCCTGGCTCTTCCGCTTCACGGCCTTCGATGCCGAGGACCGCGCTCAGGATGTTGCGTCAGGCACAGGCGACACATCACTATCTAGAGAAAGAAATAACAAAACTATTTTCTCAGGACAGATCACTATTTCGGAAACATCGAACGTCTTTCAGACTTGTTGGGCGGACCTGATCAGAGCTGCGAAGAGGGCCCTGCCCTGTTGGAACGTCGACACGCAGGTGATCTGGGACCGCTTTCTTGCCTTTAACCGGGCGCGCGGGAACGACAGGGTTCCAGCCGGCTACCTACTCGGGTTCATGCGCCGATGGCGGACCTCACCCGGTTCAGAAAGCCGATCGGCGGAAGCGCCAACTCCGCAGCATGTGGTTGACCCGCGGGAGCGAGAGTTGCACGCTCAGATCAAGGCTGCCCCCAGCGGTAACCGGCAGTTTCACGCGTCAGACCTGTGTCGGCTCATCGGGCAGGCGGCCTATGAGGCTCGCGTTCTCAACGTCATCCGGCAGTTCGGCTGTCCAAGGTTCACCGCGACGCTCGCCGTTCATGGGAGGGCCGTGATGGCCGGCGAAATTGCTCGATAAGTAAGGCACGGCTATGTGGTGGAGACAACTGGCTCAGTTGACGATAGCCAGCTCAGAATCGTGCGCTGCCCCTCGGGCTGAGTCCTTTCGCAAGGCCCTATTCCAAACCCAACTCCTCTCGCTGCTATAGCCTCGCCCGCGATTGTAAGCCGAGCCGGCAGCATCAGTTCGACCTTGGGATTGAAGAGATCGTCCAACGTGGGTTCGGGGCGTTTGCGGGGCCCGGTGGCAGGGTCCTAGACTATGCCGCAATCGTCTGGGGAGAAGGTGGGACGGTGATCACCGTCCCGTTCGTCATCAGAACGATCAGGCCCCGTTCGGCGCCGGTCATGCCGAGATAGGCACGCACCTGAGCCCGATAGTGATCAAGCGTCTCCTGGGCGGGATTCACGTCGCTCTTCCAGTCGATCACGACGACTGGCCGACCTTCCAGATCAACTGATATTGCGTCCGAGATGCCCGCCGTCGCAACCAGTTCGGCATCCTCTTGCTGAAAGGCATAGAGTGGAAACTCAGCGAGCAATGAGGGACGCAATGCCGCCACCTCCGACAAGGCCAGCGTTCGCGTCACGCAACCGGCCAGTTCCTCAGGCGAAAGCCCGTTCGCCGGATCGGAGGAAGGTTCCTTGCCGAGCGCACAGATGAGGTCGCCAGCACGCGCGGTAAGCGCCTCATCGGCCTCGTTGCATTCCCCTGTCAGGACTTCTTCCATAAGCTTGTGAAGGATCAACCCACGCTCGCGTCCGCCCCGGATGGACGCGAGCGCGTCGGCGTCAGGCACCTGAGCATCAGCCGAACCGGCCCAGATGTCCGGTTCCTCTTCCTGAAGCACCGACCCGTTCGCCGTCTCGTCGCGGCTCGGCGCAAGCCAAGTCAGGTGCATCTGCCTTTCGGCAATCGCACCCGCCTCAGCCGCGAAACTCTCGCGTGTCTGACCGTTGCTGGTGTCGGCGGTCACCGAGATCGGGTCGAGCGGCAGGTGCGACACTTCGAGGGGAGGGAGATCTGTCAGGGACAGGTCCACGAGGCCGATCCAAGCTGATTTCGACGGCGTTACATCAAGCCGTGGCAAAACCAAGAGTTCCCGGGCGCGAGTTGCCGCGACATACCAGAGCCGGACCCGCTCACGGTCCAGTTCATCCTTTTCAGCCTGCCGCGCCGCGTCGTAACCGGACGGAGGGACACCCAGAACCGGGCAGTAGAAGGTATCAGTCTGGCGATCGGTCAGGGCGCTATCAGGCGCCATCACCTCTGTCATCGTATTGATGGGTATGACGACCGGCCACTCAAGCCCCTTCGCAGCGTGCATTGTATAGAGGGCGACGGCTTCCTCCTGCGCATCTGGTCGGCCTTCCACTGCGCGGGCCTCATCCGTCCATGCCGCCGTCATTGCCTCAGAAAAGGCGCGCAAGCCGCGTACTGCAAAGCCGGTGGCCAGGCTGAGATAGAGATCGACATTGGCAAGCGCTCGTTCTGCCTGACCGCGATGCCGTTCCAGAAGAACGGGGCGTACCCGAAGGACGTCGACGGCCTGCGAAAGAAGGTCGTTCGGTGTCGTGCTGTTGGCGCGTTTCTGGAGCGCTTGCAGCCGACCGATCACATCGCGCGCCAGCGGATGCGCTATTGCCGCCGGGTCGACGCCGAGGTCGAGTCGCGGGATCCGGTCGGGTTCTTCTTCCGAACGCGGAAGCGCCCAGACGATGTCCAAGAGCTCCTCTTCGCTGAGCCCGACAAGCGGGCCGCGCAGCAATGCGCCGAGCGCCAGTGTATCACGACGATCGGCGAGCACCCGCGTGATCGCGATGAGATCCTGTACTTCCTGCCGGCGAAAGAGACCTTTGCCGGCTTGGGTTGCGACTGGGACGCCCCGGCGCTCAAGGGCTTCTTCATAGCGCCAGAGCTCTGTGCCGGTTGGCGCGAGCAAGGCGATGTCGCCCGGCTGGCAGGGGCGTCGTGCACCGGCTTTGCGATCCTGGACTGGATGACTGCCTATCAATCGTGCGCAAAGTTCAGCGACCGCTTCGGCTTCGGCGTCGCGTCGTTGCTCGGCGCTGGCCTTGCCGTTCTCCTCAGCGACCGCGATATCGATTGCCGCGACGCAGACGCCGTCTTCGGGATCGTCGTGGAAGGGAACAAGCGCAGTGAAGCCGGGCTGGCCATCAGCAGACAGGACGGTCTCGAACCGTTCGTTGACGAAAGTGAGGATCGAGGCACAGGAACGGAAATTGGTCGAAATCGAAACGAGGCCGTCCGCATCCTGTGTTGAGAAGGCCGTGCGGGCCTGGACATAAGCGCCGACATCCGCGCCCCGGAAACGATAAATTGCCTGCTTGGGGTCACCGACCAAGAAGAGCGCACCGGGCCGGATCCGGAAGCGCGTCCAGTCTTGCGGATCATCACCAGGATCACCGCATAGACGCCAGAAGATTTCGGCTTGGAGCGGGTCGGTGTCCTGAAACTCGTCGACTAAGACCTTCGAATACCGCTGGGCGAGTGCTTGTCGCACGGATTCATGGTTCCGCAGCAGGTCGCGCGTGGCGTAGATGAGATCATCGAAATCGAGCTGGGCGCTGGCGCGCTTGTGCTCACGATAGCGCGCAAGGATTGTGCGTGCTTCGTCAATCAATATCGCAAGGACCTGCCCGGAAACCGCCTGCAGCAGTGCGGTCCACGTGGCACAGCACGCCTCGTACAAGCCGCTGGCCGTATCGTTCAGCCTGTCGCCGTCTGCCTTGGAGAGCCCGGCCTGCTTTGCCGCCGCCGACCATTTGCCCTTCTTGCGGTAGGCGTAAAAGCTGCCCGTCCCGGTCGTAAGGTCGGGATGCGGGCGTGCAACCAGCAACCTGACTAGCCCGGCGGGCGTGGAACCATCTGCAACTGATGGAAGGGCAGCCGCCATTTCAGAGAAGCGCGCAGCAAAGACCTCTGTTTCCGGCTCGTGGACGCCGGAGCCTTGCACAAAGGCCGAAAGTTCGTCGGTTGCCTGCCGGAAGGATTGCTGGTGATCTGTAAAAGGCGTGACTTCAGGGGCGACCAGATTCCTTGATCGCCGGAGGGCTTCGGCGATCTTGTGCATCAGAGCGACGGTCTCTCTCGGGCTATGCAGCACCATCTCGGCCAGGACACCGCCCTGATCGCCAGACAATCGCTCGCGCAACCAGCCGTCGACGATTTCGAGGAAGTTGAGATCAGCCTGGTTGCGGTCGATGACCGCTGCGCCCGGATCGATATCCGCTTCCGCTGGGTATGGCTTGATCAATCGCTGACAGAAACCGTGGATGGTCGAGCAGGTGATTTCGTCGAACGCAGTGCTGGCCAACGTCAGATTCTCGCGCTGTGCTGGAGACAGTCCCTCCGGCAGGCCGGCGCGCAGCTCCGGTGCGATATGGCCGGCGGCGAGATCTTCAACGAAATCCCGAACCCGCAGGAGGAGCTCGCTGGCCGCCAGTTCGGTAAACGTGACTGCCGCGATGGAACTTGGCGCGACACCCTGCGCCAGCATGACAGCGATCCTGCCGGCCATCACGGCGGTCTTGCCCGATCCCGCGCCGGCCTCTACCAAGATGGACCGGTCGTGACGGCTGATAGCGTCATGCCGGGCGCCTTCATCGTTCAGAACTTTCACGCTGCTCATTATTCCGCCTCCCAGATCGGCGCGACCGCTCTGAGACGCTCGGTCGCGGCGGCTTGTTTGCGTTTGCAGTAAGTGGCGCCTGCGTTTGCCGGCAAAGCAAAGGCGAGATCGTCATAGTCGCTTCCCGTATCCGGCCCGGGCAGTGCAGCCCCGCTGGTCAATGCGTTTCTCGCTGCCCGCAGATATGCCTTGATCTCCGTCAGGACGATGTCGGGCTCGTCGAGCTGGAGATCAAGCGGTTCACGCGGATAGAGTAGCGAGGCGCTGATCGCGATGTGGTCGCCCAGGAGCGCCTTTACGGCGAAGGCATAAAGGCAGCGCTGAAGCTCGCGGCCGCCGTTTACACGGATGTCGCCTTTGGGCGGCTTGCCGGTCTTGTAGTCGCGCACGAGCGCCCAGCTGCCGTCATCAGCGATGTCGAGCCGGTCGATATAGCCGGCAATGTGAAATCCGGTGTCGGGGATGATCACCGGCACACTGGCGTCCCAGGGCAATGCCGCCTCCGACTTGGGCTCGGACCCGCCGAACGGGACCTCGCCAAAGGATCGGCTGCCCGGCAAATGATCATTGCCATAGGCAAGCGCCTGTCCGGCAAGAGCGCGCGCATCCCCTAGCGTGCGGCCCCAGATAACAGGGGGCGGAACGGGTCGCTCGCTTTCCCATTCGGCAGCCACCTCTCCAGCGGCTTCGTCCACCGCAGCCTGAATGGCAGCCGTGTCAGCCGACGCCAAACCGCCCGCCGCCTCGAGGTTTCGTAGGGCGCGGTCGAGAACGAGATGGATGAGGTCACCGGTTTGCAGGGCATCGAGCACCAGCGGCTCCGTACTACCTTGTGGAGATTTCCAACCGAGAGCGTAGCGCCAGAGGAAATTGAGGGGGCTGCGCAGCAGTGTTTTGAGCGAGCTCGCCGATTGGGTCCGCTCGAGGATCGCGAGAACCAAGGGATGATCGGACCGGACCAGGCCATCATGAGCTGTCACATCGGCCATGCGCCAATCGCGCCAGCAGGAACGCGCGCTCAATGCCTGGGGATCGGCGGCGAACTCCCGCGGCCGCGCCATCAACCGGTCGGTTTCACTGAAGGCATGGGTGGGAACAACGTTGCGCCGCAGATAGGTTTCCTCGCCATAGAAGGCGAGGAGGGGGCTGCGACCCAGCAGCCGGCCGTCGCTGTCGCGTCGGGCGCGAGAGAGGACGACCTCGCTGCCCGTAGTGGCGAGGATCGTATCAAAGTCACGGCGATCTGCGAAATTTACGGGAAGCGGGTCGAGCTCGCCCGTCGGAATGATGTGATCCGGGATCAGCCGATCTTCGGCGATACCGCGCGGCCAGCGGGAGGAATTGAGACCGATCAGCCGAGCGAAGCGACGCGGCGACGCAGCGAGGGCGCTGGCCGGCATCCAGGCCACGGAGACGGAAGCCTCGAGCCCGTCATCCTGTTTCAGTGATTCCAGCGTGCTGTCGATCGCGCCGGCGGGCCCTGCCAGAAGGGCTTTGCGCCAGATGGACAATGCCCGGCCCTTGAGGAAGGCTTCGCCGATCTCCCGTGCCGCATCCGGTCCCATTGCCAGCAGATCGACCGCAGCTCGCAGCACCGGGGCGTGATCGATGCCGTCGGGCCAGTCGTCCGGCGCAAGGCGCGCCAGCAGTTGGTTCCAGGCGGACGGCGTTGACAAGGGAGCATCGCTTGGAAGGACACGCATCCAGCCAGGGGGAAGGGCCGCCAGAGGTGCAGAATCCCGGCACAGGGCGGCGAGACGGCGCAAGCGCGAATGCGAGAGCCCGCGCACGATGATGTCGGCGAGTGCCGCTGCCGTTTGTCCGTCACGTGTGGTGACAGCTGGAACGCCATGGACGAAATGCAAATCGATATTGGCATCGGCGCGCAGCGCGAGAAAGTGATCGTCGTAGTCGGCCGGCGACGCGGTGGCGATGGCAATGTCAGCTGGGGATACGCCCGACGCGAGCAGCGCCCGGACCCAACGGAGCGTCTCTACTGCCTCATGGTAAGCGGTCGCGGCACTGACGGATCGAATGGCCGGCGCCTCAGCATCGCCACGAGCGACGGAGATGCCGCATTCCTTGAGCCAGGCCGGGACAGGGCGAGGACCTGACGTCCATTGTATCGGGATGTGTTCGGCGAGAGCTTTCAAGAGAGGCCGCCAGCAGGGAGACAGTTCGGTCAGCCCGACGATTTCCATCGAGCCGAATATGGCGGGCGCATGAGTGATCCGGCTGATGGCTGCGGCGACAATATCGATCGGACGCATCATGCCGCCCGGCAGTTCGGTGAAAACAGCGGCCTCTAGGCGAGCGATGGCTTCAAGCCTTGGATGATCATCTGACCGGGAGGTGAGATCGATACCGGCTCGCCACGCCTTGTGCAGTGTGTCGGCGGCCGCTCCGATCATGCCCGGCAGCATCTTGATTTCTTCCAGTTCGCCCATCGGTGTTTCAGGGAGGACCGTCTGGATCGCCGCGCGCAGGCTTTCTTCGTCGATCGGGCGCACGAAGCCCCCCGCGAGCCGCACCGCGGCTTGTTCGAACGACATGATCTGGAGACCATGTTGACCACCACGGGCCGCCGCAAGGCGGGCCTCCCGCATTGCGTGTCGTCCATAGACAATAAGCGTGGACCGGCGCGTCGTGGACATCTTTAAGTTCCTTCTCGAAGAATAGTTTTGACCAAATCGGGAAGTGCTTGTGTCGAGAGCTTTGAGGATTCAGCATCCCGAACCAAAAGTGTTTTAGAAAGAAATGGATGGAACTTCTCTGATATCAGATTTCCTGCGCCTGCGAACAAATCGACGGGTTCGCCGGATCGAAAATTTGCCAGCACTGATCGTAGATCGGGGGTTTCGTCCCTGGCCTCCACCAGCAGAAACCCGTCATGCTGTTCGACTGAAAACCCTTGACTTCTGAGTGCGAGCGCGAGAGTCGATGTCTTCACCGTACCGACCCGCGTTGCAATGATCGATGTATGCTCACCGAGAGAGTGGATATTCTCGGTCCGAAACCCTAGCAGTTGATATGCCGCACGCGCTTCCTCCAGCATCGTCAAGGAAACACTGTCCATGTAAGCTGGGCTGGAATCCCCCTCGAGCACGGTGAACATCCGGTCGATCACCTTGTCATGAATGTCCCCTGCATCGCCGCCGAAGACAGGCGGCACACCAGCCTTCGCGGGTTTGACGACGATGACCTTTTCATGATCATGGATCTCTTGAACAACCCAACGCCGCCCGGAGAAAATTAATAGCATCCCTGGAGCAAGAACATTGTCGATCGGCAGGGTTCCAAGATCCCGCCCCTCTGCAACCAAACGGAATTCTTCAGGTGTCTGGAACACCGCATAGAAGCTGTAATGCTCAACCAGCTTTTCGCCCGCGGGTCCCAAAAGTAACAGCCCGCTGCCGGCCTGTTCGATCAAGCCGGTTTCAGGTTGACCGATCGCACGCAACACATCTGCGAAGACTTCAGTTGTGACCTTTCGAAAGGGGCCTTCGCGGCAGAGCACGTTGTAGACCACGCTTGCAGACGCGCCGCCGCGCTGCGCTATGACTGACAATATCTGATGGACGAGCGTCGAGAGATGAAGCGCCTGAGGTTTTGGCGGTTCGCACCAGCCTTCAAGCAGGAGGTCTATCATCGCGATGGACCTGATCAGGCCGAGGCGAAGACGATCCACGAAACTGCTCTCCGGCGTCAGTTTGGCTTCGACAGCGTACTGCCTCAGAATGGCCGGCTGTCCTTCACGCCGACCTGACCGGCCAAGCCGTTGTCGCAACGCCGCGACGCTGAATGGCGCACCGATTTGAGCCACGCAGGTCACGTCACCAATGTCGATTCCAAGCTCAAGCGTCGACGTGCAAACGGCGGTCGTCGGTTTCCCAGGGTCCTTCAAGCGCCGCTCAACGAAGTCACGGTGTTCTCGGGAGAGGCTCGCGTGGTGGGGATAGAATTCCTGTGGCAGGTGCTCCCGTTCGCAAAGCTCCCGCAACCGATCTGCGTAGATCTCGACCCGTTGGCGCGCTCCGGCGAAGACCAGATTGTCGCTGCCTCGAAGGTGTTTGAAAAGATGGGCTGCTATAGCGTCCGTTGCGGATGGGCTGTTTTCATCTTCATCGCCTGAGAGGTAGCCGCGAAGCTGTAGCCTCAATTCAGCCTCGCCGCCATCTGCTTCGATCAGCTGGACAGAGCTTGCTGCGTCAGGGCGAAGATAGGCCTTTGCGAGGTCCATGTCGCCTAGCGTAGCTGACAGACCTATCCGACGGATTGGGCGCTTTATCGCGAGCTCGAGCCGTGTGAGCAGTGAACGAAGCTGGACACCGCGTTCGCTATCCAGAACTGTGTGCAGCTCGTCGATCACGACCGCCCGTGTCGCCCCAAACAGGCGGGCAATTTCCAAACCGCGACGAATGAAAAGCGCCTCAAGGGACTCCGGGGTTATCAGAAGGACCCCTTTTGGAGATTTCAACGAGCGCGTCTTGATCGATTGCGAGACATCCCCGTGCCAGGGAACAACCGGAAGCTCTGCTTCCTGGCAGATGCCTTCCAGCCGCATGGCCTGGTCCGTGATCAAGGCTTTCAGCGGGCCGACGTAGAGCAGGTCGAAGCCGGTGCCGCCCGACGGCTCGTCAAGCACCTGTGAAATCAACGGCAGGAACGCCGCCTCGGTCTTTCCGCCCGCCGTGGACGCCGCAACGATCAAATCGGCGTTGGTCTCGTAGATCGTCCGGATGGATCGCGCCTGGATGTCGCGAAGTTCGCGCCATCCTTTCTGGCGTATCCATTTCTGAACAGGCCTCGCCAGTTTGTCGAACGCACTGCTCATCGGCGTCAGAGCTTGAAGCTGATCAGATCATCGTCACCGGGGTCTTGGGCGCCAGTCGACTCGTCTACCTCGGTCATGTCTTCGCCGAGGTCTTCGGAGACTTCGATCTTTTCGATCAGATCGCTCCACTCGACACCGGGGTTTTGCTCGAGCACGGAAAGCAGGTTCACGAAGGCCGTCACCGTATTGCGCGGGGTGCGGAAGTAAGCTTCACCAATCCGGTCCGAACAATGCGCCATGAAGGCCTCGAGCGCGTCGTCTGGCAGAGCACCGGCATCGTCCTGCATGATCCGCCGGACATTGGCCAGAAGAACGAAGAGGTCTTCAGGGGTCAGGCTGGCCAGCCGAACAACCGGTCCTGAAAGATCGACCAATCCGTCTCGCGCGAAGGTGTTCTCGGCCAAACGCGATTGAAGGGCTTCGTAGCTGTAGAGCCCTCGACGGGTGTTCATCAGAAATTCCGGGGTCCCGCCCATAAGAAATCCGAGGTTCTCAGCACTGCCCTGCAGCACATCATTCAGGATCCGGAGGATCTGTTCGTAGTTCGCATTGCGGGCCTGAGACGAGGTGAGCTTGTAGAGGTTCACCATCTCGTCGAGTCCGACCAGTAATCCTTTGTAACCGGCCTCGCACACGAATGCTGACATCAGCTTCAGATGGTCATAGACACTGGCGTCGTCGATGATCGTTCGCACACCAAGCGCCTTGCGCGCGTCGGTGCGTGTCGCGAACTCGCCGCGCAGCCATCTCAGGGCTGCGGATTTCAGCTCGTCGTCGCCGGTCTCATGGCCTTCCCAATATCGACGGATGACTTCAGCGAACTCGAACCCCCCGGTAAGTTCTTCGAAGTGGCCAAGGCGTTCACGAATGACAGACCCTGTTGGCAAATCCCGTTCTTCAGCGTCTCTGTGAGCCTGGCTGACAAAACGCTCCACCACGCTGGCCAATGCCCCACCATCGGGCTTTGTCCGCGTCGAGAGGTTTCGGGCCATCTCCGCATAAAGCCCTCGGGCTTGCCCGCCGGTCGCGTGAATGCGGCGATCCGGTGCCAGATCCGCGAACATCACGACCAGGCCTTTCTCCAGAGCCACGAGGCGGATCAGGTTCATGAAGAACGTCTTGCCGGAACCGTATTCCCCGATGATGAACCGGATCGTCGAACCGCCATCGGATATCCGGTCCATGTCCTTGACGAGCTCTTCAATCTCCCGGACGCGGCCGACCTGGATATGGCGCAAACCGAGCTTGGGCACGACCCCAGCCCGAAGGGCCTGTACGATTGCATCGCGTTCACGTGGTTTCAACTTAGACATTCCTGCCCTCCGCACCCATTATTTCTTTTACCGCCTCCGCAATCTCCAGAGACACGTCATATCCATCATACTCGTCGAGCAGCGCTTCATCGTAGGTCT
>NZ_SLXU01000013.1 GCF_004343505.1 Rhodovulum bhavnagarense
GCGCATCAGCCCATGTGCCACGTTTTTTAACGGGGTCCAGCCCACCAATAAGCGATCGGCAACTGCCCTTCCGGTGCAACATAGCACAAGCTGTTGCTACCGCGCACAGGCGGGCTGCGGCCCGGAACGGTTTTTTAATACGTTTCTAACCCGCCTTTTCCTGCCTGCAACAGCCCGCCGAGATTCGATTTTGAAAAGCCTCGGTCAAGGCCGAAGTTCTGTTGCGCCACCCAAGAGCGGCGGTCTAGGTTCCTTGGGCGATTCAGTTCGACTTGGGGGGACCACGCGCCAGAAAGCACATTTCGGCCATGCTGTTGACCAGCGGCGACAAGACGCCGGTCGGCGGTTTTGGGGAAATGGCCGGTATTGCTTTCGACATGCAGGGCGGTATGCCCGGCAGGCGCCTCTTGGTCCGTGTTTCCGGTTCCGCACGCGAGTGTGGCAAAGCGAAAAACTTGCAAGCAGGGCACGCCGCTGGCGTCGCCGCTGGCGGTTGTCTCGTCTTTGATGGGCCGGTTTGACGGACCGGACGGGGCCCCGTGTCGGATCGGCGTGCGCAGGCTTAACGCGACGGCAGGTGCTGTCATGGCAGGGCTGCGTATCACACGGGATGTAACGAGAGCGGGCGGACATGACCGAAGAGACCTGGGGCCTCATTTGCGACGATCTTCGAAAAACGATCGGCCAGAATAATTTCGTGACCTGGATCGCGCCGCTCAGGTTCTCTGCGGTCAATGACGGCGTCGCTAGGTTCGATGTGCCCACCAGCTTTGTCGGCGACTGGGTGAACCGCAATTTCTCTGACAAGATTATCGACCAGATGTCGCGCAACGGCATCGAGGTCGACCGGCTGGAATTCTCGGTGGCGTCAGGCGGTTCTGCCCCGGCCGTCACTCATCGTGCCGCCGAAACTTCCACGAACGGGCCGCGCCGCGCGCCCGAGGCTGTGGCCGGCGACGATCTGCCCGGTGCCCCGCTCGACTCGCGCTTTACCTTCGACAGCTTTGTGACCGGCAAGCCCAACGAATTGGCCCATGCCGCCGCACGCCGTGTGGCAGAGGGGGGGACGGTTACTTTCAACCCGCTGTTTCTCTATGGTGGCGTAGGCCTGGGCAAGACACACCTGATGCACGCCATCGCCTGGGAATTGCGCGCGCGCGCGCCTGAAATGCGGGTCGTCTACTTGTCGGCCGAACAGTTCATGTACCGTTTCGTGCAGGCGCTGCGCGAAAGGGACATGATGGGATTCAAGGCGCTGTTCCGCTCGGTCGACGTGCTGATGGTGGACGATGTGCAGTTCATTGCCGGCAAGGACAGCACGCAAGAAGAATTCTTTCACACCTTTAACGCGCTGGTCGACCAGAACAAGCAGATCATCCTGTCTGGTGACCGTGCACCGGGCGAGATCGAGAACCTCGAAGAGCGGATCAGGAGCCGCCTGCAATGCGGGCTGATCGTCGATTTGCACCCGACCGATTACGAACTGCGCCTGGGTATCCTGCAACAGAAGGTCGAACTGTACCGCCAGCAATATCCGGGTCTCGTCCTGTCCGACGGGGTGCTGGAATTCCTTGCCCATCGCATCGTCAACAACGTCCGTGTTCTCGAGGGTGCGCTGACCCGGCTGTTCGCCTTTGCCTCGCTCGTGGGCCGCGAAATCACGCTTGAGCTGACCCAGGACTGCCTGGCGGACATCCTGCGCGCGAGTGATCGAAAGGTCACGATCGAGGTGATCCAGCGCCGTGTGAGCGAGCATTTCAACATGCGCCTGTCCGACATGATCGGCCCCAAGCGTCACCGCACGATCGCCCGGCCACGCCAGATCGCGATGTACCTGTCCAAGCAACTGACCTCGCGATCGCTGCCCGAGATCGGGCGCCATTTCGGCGGGCGTGACCACACCACGGTGATCCACGCCGTCAAGCGCATCGAGGAATTGCGTGCCGCCGATCCGCAGATCGCCGAGGATCTGGAACTGCTGCGCCGTATGCTGGAGGCCTGAGATCACCCGCTGCGGCCTTGACGCCCCTTTCAAAGTCCCGGACAGTTCAGAAAACGCTTGAGCCGGGAGGCGAAGCCGCTACGGTTCGCCTCCCGTTTGCCATGAGGAGCGAGGGCATGAAGATCAGCATCGAACGCGGCACCCTCTTGCGGGCTGTCGGTCAGGCGCAATCCGTGGTGGAACGACGCAACACCATACCGATCCTTGCCAATGTCCTGATCGAGGCCGAGGGCGATTGTGTCAGTTTCCGCGCGACAGACCTGGATATCGAGGTGGTCGACAAGGTGCCCGCGCAGGTCGAGAGGGCCGGCGCGACCACGGTGCCCGCGGTCACCCTGCATGAAATCGTGCGAAAACTGCCGGACGGGGCACTGGTGCAACTGACCGATGACAGCGCGTCCGGGCGGTTGACGGTGCAGGCCGGGCGGTCGCATTTCACGCTGGCCACCCTGCCCAGGGAGGATTTCCCGGTGATGGCCTCGTCGGAATATTCCTCGAATTTCTCTGCCCCAGCGCCTGTTTTGCGCCGCCTGTTCGACAAGTCTAAATTCGCGATCTCGACCGAGGAGACACGGTATTACCTGAATGGCGTCTACATGCACGTCGCGCAGGGCGAGAATGGCCAGGCTCTGCGCTGTGTGGCGACCGACGGTCACCGGCTGGCCCGGATCGATGCAGCCCTGCCGGAAGGCGCCGAAACCATGCCCGGCGTGATCGTGCCGCGCAAGACCGTGGGCGAGCTGCGCAAGCTGCTGGATGATGACGAGGCGCAGATCGCGGTATCGGTGTCGGAAACCAAGGTGCGCTTTGCCACGCCGGAAATCACCCTGACCTCCAAGGTGATCGACGGCACCTTCCCGGACTATACGCGGGTGATCCCGATGGGAAATACCCGGCGCCTGGAAGTGGACGCCGCAGAATTTGCCCGCGCCGTCGACCGTGTGGCAACCGTCAGTTCCGAACGTTCGCGCGCGGTCAAGCTGGCGCTGGACGAGGACCGGCTGACGCTGTCGGTCAATTCCCCCGATAGCGGGGCGGCCGAGGAAGAGCTGGCCGTGGCCTATGGTGACGATCGGCTGGAAATTGGGTTCAACGCGAAATACCTGCTGGAAATCGCAGGACAGGTGGACCGCGAGAACGCGGTGTTCCTGTTCAACTCGGCCGGCGACCCGACCCTGATGCGCGAGGGCGATGACAGTTCGGCGGTCTATGTCGTGATGCCGATGCGCGTGTGATCCGGGCATCGGCCAGGAACCCGGCTGTGCCGGGTGCCTCCGGCGGGGGTATTTTCACCAAGAAGAAGGGCAGGGCGTGGCAGAACTGGCCCTGACAGAGCTGTCTTTGTCGCAATTCCGGTCGCACCCGCGGACGAAGCTGGTGCTGGATGGTCGACCGGTGGCGATTTTCGGTCCGAACGGGGCGGGCAAGACCAACCTGTTGGAGGCGGTGTCGCTGTTTTCGCCGGGCCGCGGGTTGCGCCGGGCCGCAGCCGAGGAGATGGCGCGCGCCCCCGGCGGGCTGGGCTGGAAGGTGGCGGGTGTGCTGCGCTCGCTCCACCAGGTGCACGAGGTTGAGACCTGGGCTGAGCCGGGCGGCACGCGGCAGGTGCGCATCGACGGCAAGACCGCGGCGCAGGTAGCGCTGGGCCGGATTGCGCGAGTGCTGTGGCTGGTGCCCGCGATGGACCGGCTGTGGATCGAGGGGGCCGAGGGGCGACGGCGTTTCCTGGACCGGGTGACGCTGAGTTTCGAGCCGGGCCATGCCGAGGTGGTTCTGGCCTATGAAAAAGCCATGCGCGAGCGCAACCGCCTGTTGAAGGACGCGGTGCGCGATGCCCGTTGGTACGATGCGCTGGAATGGCGAATGGCCGCGGCGGGCGCGGTAATCGGGGAGAACCGGCGCGCGGCCCTGGCCCGTCTTGCCGCGGCGCAGGTGGGGGCCGAGACGGCCTTTCCACGCGCGAACCTGAGCCTGACTGGGCCCGACGGGAGCGATCCGGGGGAGCAGGAGGACCTGGTCGGGATTCTGGCGGCGGGCCGCGCGCGCGACATGGCTGCGGGCAGGACGCTGGCCGGGCCGCACCGGGTGGATCTGGACGCGGTCTTTGCGGCCAAGGGGGTGCCCGCGCGCCTGTGTTCGACTGGCGAGCAAAAGGCGCTGTTGATCGCGTTGATCCTGGCAAACGCCCGTGCCTTGGCACAGGATTTCGGGGCGCCGCCGCTGTTGTTGTTGGACGAGGTCGCGGCGCATCTGGATGCAGGCCGACGCGCCGCGCTTTATGACGAGATCTGTGCATTGGGGGCGCAGGCCTGGATGACCGGCACCGGGCGGGATCTGTTTTCGGGCCTTGGCGAGCGGGTGCAGCATGTCGAGGTCGTCGAGGAGGCGGGTGGATCGGTCTTGCGGCCGCTGGGGGCGTTTTCCGGTTGAGCCCACCAAATCTTGTGGTCCGGGCGTGACAACCCCCCCATGAAATCGTATAAAATCACAAAAATACGAAGGATCCCTCGCATGGCGGAAAACCCGCGGCAGCCCGAAGAATATGGTGCCGATTCCATCAAGGTTCTCAAGGGCCTGGAAGCGGTGCGCAAGCGTCCGGGCATGTATATCGGTGATACCGATGACGGCTCTGGCCTGCATCACATGGTCTACGAGGTCGTGGATAACGGTATCGACGAGGCATTGGCAGGTCATGCCGATGCGGTCAGCGTGACGATCCATGCCGATTCAAGCGTCTCTGTGAGTGACAACGGGCGCGGTATCCCGGTGGGCATTCACGAGGGCGAAGGCGTTTCCGCGGCCGAGGTCATCATGACTCAGCTGCATGCGGGCGGCAAGTTCGACCAGAATTCCTACAAGGTGTCGGGGGGCCTGCACGGGGTGGGCGTCAGCGTTGTCAACGCGTTGTCCGACTGGCTGGAACTGCGCATCTGGCGTGACGGCAAGGAGCATTACGCGCGTTTTGAGCGTGGCGACACGGTCGAGCATCTGCGGGTCGTGGGCGAGGCGGGCACCCGGACCGGGACCGAGGTGCGGTTCCTGGCCTCGCTGGAGACGTTTTCGAACCTCGATTACAGTTTCAAGACCCTCGAAAACCGGCTGCGCGAATTGGCCTTCCTGAATTCCGGCGTGCGGATCAGGCTGCGCGACGAACGCCCCGCTGAGCCGCTGGAGGCCGACATGGCCTACGAGGGCGGCGTGCGCGAATTCGTACGCTATCTCGACCGGCACAAGGCCTCGGTGATGGACGAACCGATCTTCATGACCGGCGAGCGGGACGGCATCGGTGTCGAGGTCGCGATGTGGTGGAACGACAGCTATCACGAAACGGTGCTGCCCTTTACCAACAACATCCCCCAGCGCGACGGCGGCACCCATATGGCGGGCTTTCGCGGGGCGCTGACACGCACGATCAACGGCTATGCCCAGTCCAGTGGCATCGCCAAGCGGGAGAAGGTGAACTTCACCGGTGACGACGCGCGCGAGGGACTGACCTGTGTGTTGTCGGTCAAGGTGCCGGACCCGAAATTTTCCAGCCAGACCAAGGACAAGCTGGTGTCGTCAGAGGTGCGCCCGGCGGTTGAAAGCTTGGTGAACGAGAAACTGGCCGAGTGGTTCGAGGAACATCCGCAAGAGGCCCGGCAGATCGTCGGCAAGATCATCGAGGCGGCGCTGGCGCGCGAGGCGGCGCGCAAGGCGCGCGAATTGACCCGGCGCAAGACCGCGATGGATGTCGCCAGCCTGCCCGGCAAGCTGGCCGATTGTCAGCAGAAAGACCCGGCGCTGTCGGAAATTTTCCTGGTCGAGGGCGACAGCGCGGGTGGCTCGGCCAAGCAGGGGCGCGAGCGGGCGAACCAGGCGGTTTTGCCGCTGCGTGGCAAGATCCTGAACGTGGAAAGGGCGCGGTTCGACCGGATGCTGTCCAGCCAGGAAATTGGCACGCTGATCACGGCACTCGGCACCGGCATCGGGCGCGACGAGTTCGACATCAAGAAGCTGCGCTATCACAAGATTGTCATCATGACGGATGCGGATGTCGATGGCGCGCATATCCGCACGCTTTTGTTGACGTTCTTTTTCCGGCAGATGCCAGAGATCATCGAGGGGGGGTATCTCTATATCGCGCAGCCGCCACTCTACAAGGTCAGCCGGGGCAAGTCCGAGGTCTATCTCAAGGACCAGGCCGCGCTGGAGGATTACCTGATCCAGATGGGGATAGAGGGCGCGGTCTTGCGGTTGGGCTCGGGCGAGGAAATCATCGGACAGGATCTGGCCCGCGTGGTCGATGAGGCCCGGCAGGTGCGGCGTATCCTGGGCGCGTTCCCGACCCACCACCCGGCCCATATCCTTGAACAGGCTGCGATTGCCGGCGCGTTCCGCGAGGGGAAGGTGGATGCCGACCTTCAGGGCACGGCCGATGCCGTGGCGACGCGGCTGGACCTCGTTTCGCTGGAATACGAACGCGGTTGGCAGGGGCGCCCGACGCAGGATCGTGGATTGAGGTTTTCCCGGATGGTGCGGGGCGTCGAAGAGGTGCGCACGCTGGATGGCCCCGTTTTACGCTCTGCCGAGGCGCGGCGCCTGGGGGGCATGAGCGGCCCGTTACAGGAAATCTATGGCAAACCTGCCGCGTTGGTCCGCAAGGATCGTGAACAGCCGATCTATTCGCCCTCTGACCTTCTGGGGGCGATCTTGGCCGAGGGCGAAAAGGGCCTCAGCCTGCAACGGTACAAGGGTCTAGGCGAGATGAACCCGAGCCAGTTGTGGGAAACCACGCTGGACCCGGCGGCGCGGACGCTTTTGCAGGTGCGCATCGAGGATCTGGCCGAGGCCGACGACATCTTTACAAAGTTGATGGGCGACGTCGTGGAACCCCGGCGCGAATTTATCCAGCAGAATGCGCTGAGCGTGGAGAACCTCGACTTTTAAGGAGGGAGCGTATCGCATCGGTGGCGGTGAAGCGCGGGCCTCGCGTTGTTGCGGGTCGCATGCGGGGCCACTATCCTTGCGAGCGTTTTGTCAGGCAAAGGCAGGATGATGAGTATCAAGACCATCGGCGCGATCTTGGCCGGGCGGCCGCTGAACCAAGTCGGCCCAGGGGCCTCTTTGCAAGAGGCCGCGACCATCATGGCCGGGCAGGGTGTCGGCGCGCTTGCCGTGCTTGACGGTGACCGCCTGGTTGGCATCGTGTCAGAGCGCGATATCGTATTTCGCGCCGTCGCGCGTGGCCTACCGATGGATGGCACGACGGTGGCACAGGTCATGACGTGCGATCCTGTCACGGTCGAGATCGACCATCCGATTTCCGACGCGCTTGCCGTCCGGCTTGGCGATGCATTCCGGCATCTTCCGGTCACCGATAACGGGCGCGTGGTGGGCCTTTTGTCCTACCGCGATATCCCGGCCGAATACCTGATGCTTTTCGAACGCTTCCGCGAAATGTCGACGGCGCGTGCGGACGAGGCCTGATTTATCGCCGGAACGCAGCAATCACCGGGACCAGCGCGCTCAGCGCTCCGTCTCGCAAGTCTCGGGGCAGGCGCGCAGCGCCGCCAGCGCGCCGGCCAGCGCACCCAGGTTGATGGGTTTCGCAAACAGCCCGCGCACACGGTCGCCCTCTATGCGCGGATCGGTCAGGCGCCGGGCCAATGCCGTCATCACGAAAACCGGGATATCGGGCGTATCACGGCCAAGCGCCTCTACCAGGTCACCGCCATTCATGCCCGGCATATCGTAATCGGTGATGATGGCAGTCCAGGCGCGCGGTTCTTGCAGGGCGATCTCGCAGGCGATGTCGGGCATGTCGCAAAACGCGACCTCTGCGCCTTGTCGTTCGAGAAAGGCCTGCAAAACCTCGCCGACATGGTGATCGTCGTCGACGATAAGGAATGTCATTCCGGAAAGGTCCCATTCGACCTGTTGCCCCTCGTCCTGCGGGCTGGGGCCGGTGGCGGTCTGAACCGGCCAGTAAACCGAAAAGACCGACCCCCGCCCCGGTGCAGAGGAGACGTCGACCGCACCGCCGGCCCCGCGGACCAGCAGCGCGACCATGGTCAGGCCCAATCCGGTGCCACGCGCACCCTTGGTCGAGAAATGCGGATCGAAGATGCGCGCGCAGGTTTCTTCGTCCATGCCGGAGCCGGTGTCGCGGACCGAGATGCAGGCATAGCGAATGCCCGCCGACAGGGTGCCGACCCGCAATGCGCGTGCGCGGGTGGGATCGATCGTGCTGACGGTCAGGGCAATGCGTCCTCCCCCTTTGGGCATCGCGTCGCGCGCATTCAGGATGAGGTTCACACAGATCTGGTTCAGCGTGCCGGCATCGCCGCGCAGCAACATCATCTCGTCGCCGATATCGACATCCAGCCCGACCGCGGGGGGCAGGCTGGACTGTGTCATCGCCGCGACATCGCCCAAGGCCATGCGCAACTCGAAAACGCCGCCCTCGCGTGGTTCGGCGCCGAGGTCCAGCAGGCGATTGACCAGCCGACCGGCCCGCTGTCCGGCCCGGATGATCCGCTCTGCATGGTCGCGGGCGTCCTGCCCGGCGTGGTTATCGCCGGTAATCAGCGTGGCCGAGCCCTGGATCGCCGATAGCAGGTTGTTGAAGTCATGCGCCACCCCCGCCGCGAGCTGTGTCAGCGCCTCTTGGCGCTGCGCGCGTAACAGCGCGCGCTGCAACTCTTCCTGGCGGCGCTCTTCGGCGAGGCGTTCGGTGATGTCGCGGATGATCAGAACCGCGCCCTCGTCCTCGCGCGGGGAATAGGTGATCTCGTGGGTCTGTGCGGCGGTGTCGGGCCCCAGCCGTTCCAGCCGGTAGGCGCCGGCAAAGCTCTCGTCGCGGATGCCATAGCTTTTGCGCCAGTCGCGCCCAAGGGCCATGTCGGGATGATCAAAGCCCAAAAGCCGCGCCGCGGCCTGGTTCAGGTAGAGGATGCGGTGAACATCATTGAGGATCACGATGCCGTCAAAGGCCGCGTCGACGGCGGCGGCGCGCTGGCGCAACAGCGCCTCGATGGTCTTGAGCCGCGAAATGTTGGTCGCCGTGACCACCAGCGCGCCGTCGGCGTCGAGCCGCGCGCGCAACAGATAGCTCTTGCCATTGGAAAGCGTGATTTCCTGGCCATGGTTGGCAACGGCAAGCGCGCCCAGTTCGGCGCAGTCTGGCAAGCTGTCAAAGCCGGGTCGCGGCGGCGTCTGAACAAGGTGACTGTCGCGGTTTTCGCCAAAGCTGGTGCCTACCGCCCAGTTCGGCCCCGGCGCCGGGAAAGCCTGTTGCAGGGCCTCGTTGGACAGCACCACCACCCCGTCGCGGTCAAGCATCAGGAACCCGCCCTGGGTCACTGCCAGCGCCTGCGTCATACGCTGGCGGATGCGGTCGCGCTCGATCTCGGCGGTGATGCGCCGGGTCACGTCATTCTGCGTTGCGACCAGGTGCCGGACTTGGCCATCGGGGCCATGCACCGGGTATAGCGTCAACTCGTTCCAGAACAATTCGCCGGACTTGCGAGCGTTATGCAGCAGGAATTTTCCTTCCTTGCGCTGCTCGACCGCCTCACGCAGCCGCTGCCGCTCGGTGGTGCCGGGCGGCTCTGCCGACAGGAAATTGCAGTTCCTGCCGACCAGTTCTTCGGCGTCATAGCCCGTGATCCGTTCGAAACCGGGATTGACGTAGATCAGCGGGGCATCCTCTTTCGTGGTGTCGGCAATGGCAAAACCAGCGGGCGACCCCTCGATCACCGCGGCCAGCAGGGCGTTTTCCTCGGCCAGGCGTTCGGTCGCCAACGCCCGGGCGAACAGGCCGGAATGGCGCTCGACCATGCGCACATGCTGGCGCGAAAACGCGCAGGCCGCCGGATGAAGGCAGATCACCGCCCGTTTCGGCCCTGTTTCCAGATCGGGCAGCGGCACCGACAGCACGCTGAGGTGATCGCGGCAGAACACCCTGTGGCCCGGCGCGTCAAGCGCGCGCATGTCTGCGATGTTGCGCGGGCGCGAGAACGGGTCAAAGGGCGGCTGCCATTCCAGCCCGTGTCGCGCGGGGTCAGTGCCGCGAATGATCCGGGCGGTCCCGGCCCCGCAATCCTCGACCAGCACCGCCCTTTCCGCACCGGTCGCGCGGGCCAGCGCCTCGAACAGGGCCGCGATCGACAGGCCGGGCGTTGGCGCGCTGGCATAGGCCTCGACCGCGGCCAGCAGGCCGACCGTTTCCTCATGTGCACGCCGTTCCCGATCCCGTAGGATCTGGAGTTCCAGAAGTGCTTCGCGAAGGCGTTCGTTTTCCAGCATGCGGGTGATCCCGCCCTTACTTTGTAAACAGGATACAGGATACCATCAGGTTACCGTGACGATTTCCGGTGTTCAGGATCGGGCCTTGTTCCCCGAATGTGAAGACCACGGAAAAGGCCACGCCCGGCAGGGCCTCGCGAACACCGGCGACGAGGTCATCGAGCCGGTCGCGCACGCCCAGCATGCAGCCACCGCAAAACACGATCATCGCCCCGGCGATGTCATCGGGCATCAGCCTGCCGGTTTCCAGCGCCAACCGCGCAACCCGGCCCGCGCGTTCGGTCAGGGCGCTGGCCGATCCGGTCATCAGCGTCAGGCGTTCGCCCTCTTCGATCCCGGCGAAAAGATGCAGCCCGCCCGCATCGTCGGCGGCGCTGGGATGGGCCAGCAGGAAATAGGGCACATCGGCAATCCGGTGGGTTTCGCGCCCCAGTGGCCAAAAGGTGGCCTCTGACAGGATCGAACAGGTCTGCCCCGGCGCGGCCTCGGTCAAAACCGCGCCGCCGGTCCATTCGGCATAGACCTCGGCGGCGGGGCGGCCGTCGATCTCGGCGATGCGGCGGCCGGTGACGCGGGTGACCACGCCGCTGTGTTCGGTCGGGGCATAGCCGTTCTGGTAGGCAAGCGAAATCTCGCCGGACGGGTAGAGAACCCCGATCGCCACGGCGCGGACCGAGGTCACACGATCCGCAAAGACCGACCATGCGCCGGCCACGCTGTTATCGGCGGCGCTGCCTCCGACGATGGGCGTGTCGGTGCCCACCACGTTTTCGATACCCTTCAGGATGCTTTCTTCCTGGCCGGGGGTGCCGTAGACCCAGACCATGTGCGGCCTCTCCCCGACGCGGTCGGCATTCGCGATGGCGGCCAATGTCGCGGCCTGTGCGGCGGCGGCCGGGTCGTCGCCAAGCTCGACGATGGCCGTTCCATAGGCGCCCTCGGCATCGGCGATTCCGAACAGAAATCCGGCCGCCGCACCGTTATGCGTCATCGTGCCGCAACACGAGGTTCCACCCATGACCCTGGTTCCGCGGTCGCAGGCCGCGTCCAGCAGGGGGGCGGGGTCCAGTCCTTCGTCCAGGTGGATGGTACAGAATTGCAGCGCGGTTGCCAGCGCGCGCAGATCCATTGCGATTTCCGAAATCTGATCTTGTGTATCGAATTCGCGAACGATGATTTTCATTTGTTCCCTTGCCGCCCAAATGCGGCTTCGCTCTGCCAAATGGCACTAAGGTCACCCATCATGCAAAGCCCATGCCGTTGTCGTGCGGCTGATACCTGGTCAGTCCTCATGGGCGGCGGCAATCATTTGTCTGGACAGCTCGCCGAAAATTCGTTGCCAGGCGGCGCGGTCCTGTGCGGAAAAATCACGGCCTAGCAAGTCGTCAAGCGCACAAACAAGTGCCTCGCCGACATGGCCATACTGATCGGGTGTCACGCCATAGCCCTTGTGACGCAGGGCCAGTTCGGACACCGCATCGGCAAGCCCCGCCGTGTTGTCGTGGCTATCGATGATGTAATCGAGGGTTTCCACCAGTTTATTGCCTTGTAGGCCCATGTCGGTGCTGAAAAGCGTTCGCGCCGAGGGGTCGAGTCTGAACAGGTGATCGTAAAAGGCCGCGGCGATGTTGCCGGGGATCGTTGCGGCGATTGCCCAGGTGCGGCGAACCCTGTTGATGTCGGATACCGATGTCACCGGCGTTTCTCCCGTGTCGCCATGGCCCCGAGTGCAATGGCGGCGATTGGCGCGCGGCCGTTCGCCTGGCGGATCGCCGACCACTGCGGCGCGCTATCGTTGTCCTTCATTTGCTGGGCGCGCGCAACATGTGATGATCGCATCCGCCGATCGGCGTGATCTCGTGACCCGGTCGTGGCAAGGGCGATATCGGCCGGGACAACCCCGATGAAAATGATCGGAAATAGTGACCAAGTCACAGACCGGCGCTCCGGTTTCATGTTCACCATACCGCAATCGGCCGCGCTTGCTGCGGCTTGCGATGGCGACCGGGCCGGTCCCACATGCCGCCGCAACAGGTCCAACCATCGGGAGCCCCCATGCGTATTGCCGTTGCCAGTCAGAATTTCCGCACCGTGACGTCCCATGTCGGCCGCACGCGCCGTTTTTTTGTTTTCGAGGCGGTTGCAGGACAGCCCGCGACCGAGATCGAACGGATCGACCTTCCCAAGGGTATGGCCTTGCATGATTTTTCGGGCACGGGGCACCATCCTCTTTACGATGTCGAGGCGATCATCGCCGGCAGCGTCGGGCGCGGTTTCGTCCAGCGCATGGGGGCGATGGGCATACGCGCAGTGGCCACGGCCGAGACCGACCCGGCAGAGGCCGCCCGCGCCCTTGTCGAAGACCGCCTTGCCCCGCCCGCGCCACACGATCACGACGATGCGGGGTGCTCGCACGATTGATCCCGGCGCCCGGCAATTGCCTTGCCTGCACCGCGCGCCCTATGTCACGCGCGCGGGCAACGTCAGGCCGCGCAGCAATTCGTCGGTTTCCATTGCGCGTTTGCCTTCGCGCTGGGCCTGCACGATCTCGACCGCGCCAGTTTCGCAGGCAATCACCAGCCCGCCCAGCACCTGCCCCGACGGGCCGTTTCCTTCGGTTACGCGGGCACGCAGCAGTTTCAGACGTTCGTCTCCTGCCACGCACCATGCGCCGGGAAAGGGCGAAAGGCCGTTGATGTGGTGTGCCACCTGATCGGCGGGGCGGTTCCAGTCGACCCGTGCCTCGGCCTTGTCGATCTTGGCGGCGTAGGTCACGCCGGCCTCGGGTTGCGGCTGCGGCGTCAGGTCGGGCAGGTGGGCCAGCGCCTGCACGATCAGCCGCGCGCCCATGGCCGACAGCCGGTCATGCAAGTCGCCCGTGGTTTCCTCGGCCCCGATCGGGGTGGCCTCGCGCATTAGCACGGGCCCGGTATCAAGCCCTGCCTCCATCCGCATGATGCAGATGCCGGTTTCCGCGTCGCCCGCCATGATCGCCCGGTGGATCGGCGCCGCCCCGCGCCAGCGCGGCAACAACGAGGCATGGATGTTCAGGCAGCCATGGCGCGGCGCGTCCAGCACCGGCCGCGGCAGGATCAGGCCATAGGCGACTACAACGGCGACATCCGCCTGTAGCGCGGCAAAGTCTGCCTGCGCCTCGGCCCCTTTCAGCGAAACGGGGTGGCGAATGGGCAGGCCCAGAACCTCTGCCCGCGCATGGACGGGGCTCGGGCGATCCTTCTTGCCGCGCCCGGCAGGGCGGGGGGGCTGGCAATAGACGCAGGCGATGTCGTGACCCGCATCCACCAGCGCATCCAGAACCGGCACGGAGAACTCGGGCGTGCCCATGAAGACGATGCGCATTCAGCGCCTCCGCTTTTCGTATTTCCTAAGCAGGCGGTCCCGTTTCAGCCGCGACAGGTTGTCGAAATACATCCGCCCGTTCAGATGGTCGACCTGGTGCTGCACCGAGGTCGCCCAAAGCAGGACGAAATCCTTCTCCTCTACCTCGCCACCCTCGTTCAGGAACCGCACCGTCACCGCGCGGGGGCGTTTCACGCTGGCCCAGACGCCGGGCAGGCAAGGGCTGGCCTCGTCATGCGTGCGCAGTTTTTCCGAGTAAGCGACGATTTCGGGGTTCGCCATGCGGATCGCCTGACCGCGTTCCTCGGAACAATCCACCACCGCCAGACGTTGCAGCACGCCGATCTGGTTGGCCGCCAGCCCAACGCCTTGGCCCGGCATGGCCTCCATCGTGTCGATCATGTCGTCCCAGATTGCGCGGATCTCGTCGGTGATAGTCTCGACCGGTGCGACCGCGGTGGCCAGCCGAGGGTCGGGCCATTGCAGAATGGGCCGGACACTCATGCCGTGTCCCGAGACCGCTCGCGCTTGAGTTTCTTCATCCGACGGGTGATGAGCTGTCGCTTGAGCGGCTTGAGATAGTCGATGAACAACGTACCGTTGAGATGGTCGATCTCGTGCTGCACGCAGGTCGCCCATAGACCCGACAGTCGGTCCTCGTGCGGATCGCCCGCGGGGTCGGTCCATTGCACGACAACCTCGGCGGGGCGGGTGACCTCGGCCCAGGTTTCGGGGATCGAAAGGCATCCCTCTTCGTGAATGTTGCGATCGTCCGATTCCCATACGATCTGCGGGTTGAACATGGCAAGCGGGCGGGGCGGGGCGCCCTCGTCCTTGGCGCAGTCCATGACGATCAGGCGATGCAGGATACCGATTTGTGGCGCGGCCAGCCCGATGCCCGGCGCGTCATACATGGTTTCCAGCATGTCCTCGGCGAGTTTCTGCATCGCCTCGTCGATATCAGAAACGGGGTCGGCCACAGTTTTCAGGCGCGGATCTGGATGGATCAGGATCGGTCTAATGCTCATGATCATGTGATTTAGGGGATGTGCGGGCCTTGCGCAATGCGGCGAAGTCTTGCGTCCGTGTTTCCAGCCGCTAGCTTGGCAGCGCAGCACCAAGGAGCGTTTGATGGACTTCGACCAGATCATAGACCGGCGCGGCACCCATTCCATGAAGTGGGACATGATGGAACAGGTCTATGGGGTGCCCGCCGACGACGGTATCGCGATGTGGGTGGCGGACATGGATTTCCACCCGCCCGAATGCGTCACGCAGGCCGTGCGTGCGATGGCCGATCACGGGATCTATGGTTATCACGGGGATGATGCCGCCTACAGGCAGGCAATCGGCTGGTGGATGTCCGAGCGCCATGGCTGGCAGGTCCGGCCAGACTGGATCTTTACCACCCATGGCCTGGTGAACGGAACCGGGCTGTGCATCGATGCGTTCACGGCGCCCGGCGATGGCGTGGTGCTGTTCACGCCGGTCTATCACGCCTTTGCCCGCGTGATCCGCGCAGCCGGGCGGCGGGTGATCGAATGCCCGCTGGTCAATCGCGATGGCCGTTACGAGATGGATTTCGATGCCTGGGACGACCTGGCCCACGGCGCGCGAATGGTGATCCTGTGCTCGCCGCATAATCCCGGTGGGCGCGTCTGGACGCGCGATGAGTTGCAGGGCGTGGCCGATTTCGCCCGCCGCCACGACCTGATCCTGGTTTCGGACGAGATACATCACGACCTGGTCTTTCCGGGAGCGCAACACATGGTGATGGACCTCGTGGACGAGAGCATCCGCGACCGACTGGTGATGATGACCTCATCCACCAAGACCTTTAACATCGCGGGCGCGCATGTCGGTAATGTCATCATCCCCGATGAAAGCCTGCGCGCGCGCTTTGCCGGCCGGATGGGGGCATTGGGGATTTCGCCAAATTCCTTTGGTGTCGCGATGGCGACGGCCGCCTATTCGCCCGAGGGCGCGGAATGGGTCGATGCGCTGATGGTCTATCTCGACGGCAACAGGCGGCTGTTCGATGCGGCCGTGAACGCCATTCCCGGCCTTTCCTCGATGCCGCTTGAGGCGACCTATCTTGCCTGGGTCGATTTCGCGGGCACCGGGATGATGGCGCGGGATTTTACCACCCGGGTCGAACAGGATGCCCGGATCGCTGTAAATCATGGCCCCAGCTTTGGCCTGGGGGGCGAAACCTTCCTGCGGTTCAACATAGCCACGCCCCGCGCCCGGATCGAAGAGGCGGTGACGCGGTTGCAACAGGCATTCGGCGACTTGCAATAGTGCGCACATGCAGAGGCCCTGCGCGGATCGCGCAGATGTCGGCTGGGCGTGAAGGTCTAGCTCTTTCCTGAAAGGGAGGGCAAAATGGGCCAATTGATCGAGGGTGTCTGGCATGACACCTGGTACGACACCGACAAGACCGGCGGGCGATTTGTCCGCTCCACCGCCGGGTTCCGCAACTGGGTCACGCCCGACGGCGCGCCGGGGCCAAGCGGCAAAGGCGGCTTTGCCGCGGAAAGCGGGCGCTACCACCTTTATGTCTCGCTGGCCTGTCCCTGGGCGCACCGGGCGCTGATCTTTCGCGCGATCAAGGGACTGATGCCGCATGTCGGCGTGTCGGTCGTTCATCCCGATATGCTATCTGAGGGCTGGACCTTTGCCACGACCTTTCCCGGCGCGACGGGCGACGATCTGTATGGGCTAAGGTTTTTACGCGAACTCTACACCAGGGTGGACCCCGTGATTTCGGGCCGGGTTACCGTGCCGGTTCTATGGGACAAGCGGCGCGAAACCATCGTGTCCAATGAATCGGCCGAGATCCTCCGCATGTTCAACTCGGCTTTCGACGGCCTTACCGGCAATCGCGACGATTACTGGCCCGCGCCCTTGCGTGCCGAGATCGAGGCCCTCAACGCCCGCATCTATGACACGGTCAACAACGGCGTCTACAAGGCCGGTTTCGCCACCAGCCAAGGGGCCTATGACGAGGCGGCAGAGGCGCTATTCGAGACGCTGGACTGGCTGGAGGATCTGCTGTCGCGCAACCGCTACCTGACGGGCGACCGGATCACCGAGGCCGACTGGCGGCTGTTCACCACGCTGGTGCGGTTCGACGCGGTTTATCACGGCCATTTCAAATGCAACCGTAACCGGCTGGTCGATTTTCCCAACCTCTGGGCCTATGCGCGCGACCTGTATCAATGGCCCGGCGTGGCCGCGACGGTCAGCTTTTCCCATATCGTGCGCCACTACCATTACAGCCACGACACGATCAATCCGTACCGCATCGTGCCGATCACGCCGCGCCCCGATTGGGAGGCCCCGCACGGTCGGGCACGGCAAGGTGCGGCGTGAACATTTGCCAGGGACGCGGGGGCTGTTAAGCTGAGCCCGATTTGTTTTTCGGAGCTTTCCATGCGTCTTTTCCCCTCTCTCGCGGCCTGCCTGTTTGCGGCTTGTGCCGCTGCCCCGCTTGCCGCGCAGGTGCCTTGCGGCGGCACCTTTTCCAGCTTCGTGCAGGGTCTCGAGGACGAGGCGGTGCGCCGTGGCCATGACCCCGCTCGGGCAAACAGGTTTTTCGCACAGGCCCGCCACGACCCAGCGGTGATCCAACGCGATCGGGCCCAAGGTTTTTTCCAGCGCGATTTCGCGGATTTCTCGCAACGCCTGATCAGCCAGTACCGGCTGGATCGGGGCCGTCAGAACGCCGTGAAATATGACCCGGTCTTCGACGTGATCGAACGGCGCTACGGGGTGTCGCGCGGGGTGCTGCTGGCCTTCTGGGCGCTGGAGACCGATTTCGGCGCGGTTCAGGGGGATTTCAACACGCTGAACGCGCTGGTCACCCTGTCCCATGACTGTCGCCGGCCCGGTCTGTTCCGCCCGCAGGTCTTTGCCGCGCTGACCCTGTTCGAACGGGGCGATTTCAGCACGTCGACCACCGGCGCCTGGGCGGGTGAGATCGGGCAGGTGCAGATGCTGCCCAGGGACATCCTGGAAAACGGCGTGGATGGCGATGGCGACGGGCATGTGCGGCTGAAGACCTCGGCGCCGGATGCGCTGATGTCGGGGGGGCGGATGCTGCAATCCCTGGGCTGGCGCGCAGGCGAGCCATGGTTGCAGGAAATCGTGCTGCCCGCAGGGCTGAACTGGGCCGATACCGGGTTGGATCATACCAAGCGGGTGTCGGACTGGGCAGCCCTTGGCGTGCGCGGGCGCAGCGGGCCGCTGGGGCCGGGCAACCTGCCTGCCTCGGTCCTGCTGCCGATGGGGCGCAACGGGCCGGCCTTCATTGCCTATCCGAATTTCAAGGTGTTCTTCGAGTGGAACAAGAGCCTGGTCTACGTCACCACCGCCGCCTACCTGGCGACCCGGCTGGAGGGCGCGCCGGTCTATGACATGCGCAACCCCGATCCGGGGCTCTCGGGCGGCGAGATGAAGCTGTTGCAGCAAAAGCTGGCCGCGCGTGGCCACGACGTAGGCGGGATCGATGGTATCCTCGGCGCAAAGACCCGGATCGCGGTCCAGAAGGAACAGCAAAGGCTGGGCATGCCCGCGGATTCCTGGCCGACGCGGACGCTGCTGAACCGGCTATAGGGGCGCGCTCGCAATACCTGTCGCCAGGCCTTGCCTCCCGCGCTCAGGCCACCATCTGTTCGGCCTTCTTGAGATCGACACTGACCAGTTGGCTGACGCCCTGTTCGCCCATGGTCACGCCGAACAGCCGGTCCATCCGGCTCATGGTCACGGCATGGTGGGTGATGATCAGGAACCGGGTGTCGGCCCGGCGGGTCATCTCGTCCAGCAAATCGCAAAACCGGGTGACATTGGCGTCGTCCAGCGGCGCGTCGACCTCGTCCAGCACGCAGATCGGCGCGGGGTTGGCCAGGAACACGCCAAAGATCAGCGCCAGCGCGGTCAGGGTCTGTTCGCCGCCCGAAAGCAACGACAGGGTGGACAGTTTCTTGCCCGGGGGCTGGCACATGATTTCAAGTCCCGCCTCAAGCGGGTCGTCGGATTCGACCAGCACCAGCTTGGCCTCGCCGCCGCCGAAAAGATGGGTGAACAGCATCGCGAAGTTTGAATTGACCTGTTCAAAGGCGGTCAGCAGCCGCTCGCGCCCCTCTTGGTTGAGGCTGGCAATGCCCGCGCGCAGGGTGCGTATCGCGGCCTCCAGGTCCTGTTTTTCCTTGCGCAGGTTATCATGCTCGATCTGGACCTCTCGCGCGTCTTCCTCGGCGCGCAGGTTGACCGCGCCCAGGCTGTCGCGCTGGCGTTTCAGGCGGATGACGTCATGTTCCACGGTTTCGGCATCGGGCATCGCGTCGGGATCGACGCCCAGCATGTCAAGCAACGCCCCGGGCGTCAGTTCGAGTTCCTCGACGATTCGGGCAGTGGCCTGGGCGGCGCTGTCACGGGCGGCCTCGGCGCGGGCTTCGGCGGCGGCGCGTGCCTCGCGCGCCTCGCTGGCCGCTTTCTCGTTATCGCGGGCGGCGCGATCTGCTTCGCGCAGGGCGGCTTCGGCCCCGGCCAGGGCATCGGCGGCGGCAGCGCGGCGGGCCTCGGCCTGTGACAGCGCATCCTCAAGTTCGGCCCGGCGGGCGGCAATCGCCTCGGGCGCCTGTCGCGCCTGCGCCAGCTCAGCCTGTGAGCCTTCCTTGCGCTGCGCCAGTTCGCCCAGGCGGGTTTCGGCGGTTTCCAGCCGGTGGCGCCAATTGCCCAATTCGATCGTGATCTCTTGCAGGCGTTTCTGGCGCGCGGTGCCCTCGCGCTTGCGCTCGTCATGGGCGGCACGGCGGGCCATCATCGTCATGCGCGCGGCCTCGACCGTGGTCTTGACATCCTCGACACGGGCGCGTGCGCTGTCCAGGTCGGCCAGCCCGGCAAGCGCGGTTTCGGCCTCGTGCAGGCGTCCCCGCGCGGCGGTGGCCTCGTCGTCATGCCGCCGTACCGCCAGCCTGGCAGTTTCAAGCTTGCTGGCGGCGATGCTGCTATCGGCTTCGGCGCGAGACAGGGCGCGCCCGGCCTCGGCAAGGTCACGATCGGCGGCGCGGCGGGCCTCGCGCGCGGTGCGATCTGCCTCGGCGGTCTCTGCCAGGCGCCGGGCTAGCGCCTCGTGGGTCTCGGCCGCGGTCTCGGCGCGGACGCGGGCCTCGTCATGGTCGCGTCGCAAGTCCGCCAGCCGGTTGATCTGTTGCAGACGCAGGGCGGCGGCGCTGGGTGCATCCTCGGCGCCTGCGCGAAAGCCGTCCCAGCGCCAGAGATCGCCTTCGACCGTCACCAGCCGCTGGCCGGGGGCCAGCGCAGCGTGTAGCCGGGTGCCGGTTTCCACATCGGGGACTAGGCCGATCTGGGCGATGCGACGCGCCAGCAGGTCGGGTGCGCAGACATGGTCGGCCAAGGGCGTGGCCCCGCTGGGCAGGGGTTGGTCGCGCTCGTAACCGGGCAGCGCGGTCCAGCCCGCGCCGCCCTCACCCTCTAGCCGAGGCGCGCGCAGATCGTCGGCCAGCGCGGCCCCCAACGCCTTTTCAAAGCCGGGATCGACGCCCAGCAGATCCAGAACTTGCCCGCCTTGCGCGGTGTCGCGCTCTACCAGGCGGGCGAGGGCTGTGCGCTCGGCCTCAAGCGCGCTGGCCTCGCCCTGGGCGGCGGCCTTGCGGGCACGGGCCTCGGCCTCTTGGGCCTGTGCCTCTGCGCGGGCCTCGTCGGCGGCAGCCAGCGCCGCCTCTGCCGCCTCGGCGGCTTCGGCCGCTGCCTCTTGCCGCGCGCTGGCCTCGGCCAGTTGATCGGCCACCTGCGCCAGCGCCGCCTCTGCCTGTTGGGTCGCGATGCGTGCGCGCTCGGCGTCCCGGCTGTTGCGCTCGACGGTTTTCGCGGCATCCTCGCGCAGGCGCTGGGCGGATTGGTGCCGGGCCGACAGCCGCGCCATATCCTCTGTCATCTGCGACAGCGCCTCTTCGCGATCGGACAGGACCGAGGCCGCCTCATGTGCCAGGTCTGCGGCTTCGGCCAGGGCGTCGTCATGCCCTTCATGTGCCTTTTCAAGCTGGTCGCGTTCCCATTCCAGCCGCTCGATCGTTTCCCCGGCATCCCGGTTCAGACCCGTCTCGCGGTCCATGTCGTGGGCCAGTTGGTGAACCCGGGCCGTCAGCCGTTCGATCGCATCGGCTGCGCGGGTCTCTTCCTCGCCCAGCGTGTCGCGCTGGACGCCCAGCCGATGCACGATTGCCGCGGCGATGGCCTCTTCCTCGCGCAGGGGGGGCAGGGCGGTTTCGGCCTCTTCGCGGATGCGGGCGGCCTCTCGCGCGCATCCCTCTGCCTGCGCGGCCTCTCGCGCGCGGTCGGTCATATGTGCCTCGGCGGTGGCACACGCGCGGTCGGCATCCTTCCAGCGGCGGTAAAGCAGCATCCCCTCGGCCTGGCGCAACTGTGCGCCGATCTCGCGATAGCGGGCGGCCTGTCTCGCCTGCCGGGCAAGCTGGGCCAACTGCCCGGCCAGTTGCTCGATCACGTCCTCGACGCGGGCAAGGTTCTGTTCGGCGCCTGTCAGCTTCAGTTCGGCCTCATGCCGGCGCTGGTATAACCCGGCGATTCCTGCGGCATCCTCCAGGACCCGGCGGCGGTTGCGCGGCTTGGCGTTAATGAGTTCGGAAATCTGCCCCTGCCGGACCAGCGCGGGCGATTGCGCGCCGGTCGAGGCATCGGCAAACAGCATCTGCACGTCGCGCGCACGCACATCCTTGCCGTTGACCTTGTAGGCGGACCCGGCATCGCGGGTGATCCGGCGCACGATTTCGAGGATGTCGGAATCGTTGAATCCCGACGGAGCCAGCCGGTCGCCATTGTCGATGCTCAGCCCGACCTCGGCGAAATTGCGCGCGGGGCGGGTGGCAGCCCCGGCAAAGATCACGTCTTCCATGCCGCCGCCGCGCATCGCGGTGGGGCGGTTTTCCCCCATCACCCAGCGCAGCGCCTCAAGCAGGTTGGACTTGCCACAACCATTCGGTCCGACCACGCCGGTCAGCCCCTCGGCGATCACCAGTTCGGTGGGGTCGACGAAACTCTTGAATCCGTTGAGTCTGAGCCGGGTAAAGCGCACGCCTGTCGGTTCCTTTGCCGTATCGCACCCAAATTTTCCGGCCCTGGTGGGGCAGAGTCAAGCACGGCCCCAACCATTTGATGTTTGGGGTCAAGTTATCCACGACATGTTGCGGCGCTTCAAAAGAGGTATCAAAAATACCGATTTTCCAGGTCTATGGTCTTGACCCTTGGGCGCGCTCGTAATGTGTTTGGCGAACAGTCACGGATGGGGCCTGCGATGTCTGTCACGATTCGGACCGAGAACCCGCTCTCAACGGATACAGCCTGTCTTGGTGTTGCGGCGGATCTTGCTGGCCGTGGTGTGCAATTTCTTGTCGCGCGCCAGGGTGAAAGGCCGGTCGGATGGTCGGCGCTGTTGGATCGGCTTGGCTATGGCGAGATCGAGGGCCCCGTGGTGCAGCCACAGGGCGAAGCGGGCGATGAGATCGGCCGTGCCTTGATCGCGGCACTTGAGGACAGCGCCCGCGATATCGGGCTGGGATGCCTTGCGCGGCGTAGCGCGGCAAACCGGGCCGACGAGATCGCCCTTTTCCAAAAGATGGGATTCACCGAACGCGGGCCGTTCGGCGGCTATACCGGTGATGCGGGCAGCGTATTCCTGGAAAAACGGATCGGGCTTTATTTCCGTGGCGTGGATACCGGGCCGCAACTCAGCCCGGCCTGAACCAGCGCGGGATCGCCCTTGAACGTGCCGGGGCGGATGGCACAACCCGTCCCCATTTCGATCGCACGATAGGCCCGTTCCATTATGCCGGGCCGACGTTCGGTATTGGTTCGAATCGCCTGTGCCGTGTCGAAATCATGCCAGACTGAAAAGTCCGATCCATCGACCGTCACCTTCACCGGCGCCCGCCCGGCAAGATGTGGTCCGGGCGAGGCGCACGCCGCCACCAGCGGCAGAAGTCCAAGACAGATAATGTGTTTCATGCCGCGATTTCTGCCCGGTGCGGTTAATGGCCGGTTAACGTCAGAGGGTGGCGTGACGAAAGAACCCATTTGCAATATTACAGATACCTGTTTATAACACATTCCAATTTGCGAATGTGAACAGGAGTCTACGATGCACGTTGACGTGTCGCGGCCCGCGGACCGCTATTCGCCGCTCTATTTCCTGGCCTCTCTGGGGGCGGGCGGCCTTTCCGTGACATTTTTCATGTATCTCTTTTTCTGGGTCGACCATCCCGCCCATCCCGTCCCGGTTTTCGAGGATGTGGCGCGGGTCTTCCTGGCGGGCGGGTTGCCGGTCCAGGGCATGATCGTCCTGGCCTACCTGGGCATCACGATCCTGGCCTTTGTGCATTACAAGCTGCTGATCTGGAATATCGTGCAGTATCGTCGGCTCAAGGGCACCCCGAAATGGCATGAACTGACAACGACCAATGCCGAGACGCAATTGCTGGCCATGCCGCTGACGCTGGCCATGGCGGTGAACGTCGGGTTCGTGCTGGGCCTCGCGCTGGTGCCGCGGCTGTGGAGCGTGGTCGAATATCTCTTCCCGCTGGCACTGATCGCCTTTGCGCTGGTCGGCTGGATCGCCTTTCGCCAACTCGGAGATTTCCTGGGCCGGGTGCTGACCCGGGGCGGGGTGTTCGACGTGACGGCGCATAATTCCTTTGCCCAGCTTCTGCCGACCTTTGCCCTTGCGATGGTCGCGGTCGGCTTTGCCGCCCCCGCCGCGATGAGCGAGGTGCCCCTGACCGCCGGCGTCAGCCTCATCGGATCTACCTTCTTCGGGGTGGCGGCGATGCTTTACGGCGTGGTCGCGGCGATCACCGGGTTCAACTCGATGCTGCATTACGGCACGTCGCGGGAATCGGGACCCACGCTGTTGGTGGTAATCCCGATCATGACGGTGCTTGGCATCATGTTCCTGCGCCAGGAACACGGGATGAGCCATACCTTCGATGCCGAAATCGCCGGGATCGAAACACTGGTCTTCCTGTCACGGCTGCTCGCGGTGCAGGTGGTTTTCCTTCTGCTTGGGCTGGTGGTGTTGAACCGCCAGGGCTATTGGGGGCAATACATCTTTGGCACGGAAAACTCGTCTGGCGCCTATGCGCTGGTCTGTCCCGGTGTCGCGCTGTCGGTGATGCTGCATTTCTGGCTGAATGCCGGGCTGGTCGGTGCCGGGCTGGTGACGAAATTCTCGCCCGGCTTCTGGGCTATTTCGGGGCTGGCCGTTTCCATCCAGTTCGTGATGGTTTGGTTCGTTTGGCATCTGAACCGACGCCATTTCGGCCATGCCCGGCGGGCAGAGCCGGTTCCGGCCGAGTAACCCGCGCTGCTTGCGATCAAGCTGGGCGGCCAGCGTGGCCGCCCAGTGCCGTTTATGATGGCTCAGCGCCGCTGGCCCATCGCCCGCGCCTCGGACAGGGTAAATCCGGTCGCCAGCGCCTCGCCATCCAGCCGCAACTCGATCACAAAGGGGCAACCTGCCGCCAGGGCGCGTTCCATGGCGGCGGGGAAATCGGCCTGGTCGGCCACAACGATGCCGTCACCCCCATAGGCGCGCGCCAGCGCCGGGTAATCGGGATTGGCCAGGTCGGTGCCGCTGACGCGCCCGGGATAGGTCCGTTCCTGATGCATGCGGATCGTGCCATAGCGCCCGTTATTGGCGACGATCACCACGACATTGGCACCGTGCTGCACGGCGGTCGACATCTCGTTCAGTGTCATCTGGAAACACCCATCCCCAGCCAGGCAGATCACCGGACGATCGGGATTTTCCAGCTTGGCCGAGATCGCGGCCGGAAACCCGTATCCCATCGACCCCGAGGTCGGCGCAAGTTGCGTGCCGTGCCCCTTGAACCGAAAATAGCGGTGAAGGAAGGCGGCATAGTTCCCCGCCCCGTTGGTCAGGATCGCATCCTCTGGCAGATGGGCCGACAGCCAGCTGATCACCTGCTCCATCTTGACCGTACCGGGCGTCTCTTTCGGGCGCTGCCATGCCTCGTAATCCGCACGCGCGGCGGCGGTCCAGTCGCCCCATGGTCCCGGTCGACCCGCCACATGCGAAAGCGCTGCCAGCATCGCGGGCGCGGGCAGGGCGATGCCCGGATCGGGGCGCCAGACCCGGCCCAGTTCGTCCGGGTCGGCATGGACATGAACGATCCGCGCCTTTTGCGCCGTGGGGTCCAGTAACGTGTAGCCGTCGGTCGCCGTATCCCCCAGCCGCGTACCTAGCGCCAGTACCAGGTCGGCCTGCCTCAGCCTTTGCCCCAGCGCCGGATTCATCCCCACGCCCAGGTCGCCCACGTAATGGGAATGGCGGTTATCCATGTGATCCTGCCGACGAAAGGTGACCGCAACCGGCAGGTCGAACCCTTCGGCAAAGCGCGCGAGGTCTGCCGCCGCCTTGTCAGACCAATGCGGCCCGCCCGCCACCACCAGCGGCCGTTGCGCCTGTTTCAGCGCATCCAGGACGCTCGAAACCTGCGCTTGCGTTGCCTCGGCGGGCAGCCGCGCAGGGACAGACAGATCGGCCATCTCGGACGCCGCACTCAGCATGTCCTCGGGCAGGGCCAGAACCACCGGCCCTGGTCGTCCCGAACAAGCGATGTCGAATGCCCGCGCGATGTATTCACCCAACCGCTCGGTCTGGTCGACCTCGGCCACCCATTTCACCAGCGGCCCGAAAAAGCGCCGGTAATCGACCTCCTGGAAAGCCTCTCGATCACGATGGTCTCGCGCGATCTGTCCCACGAAGGCCACCATCGGCGTAGAATCCTGCCGCGCGACGTGCAAGCCGCTGGCCGCGTTGGCGGCCCCCGGCCCCCGGGTGACCAAAACCACGCCCGGTTGCCCGGTCATCTTGCCATAGGCCTCGGCCATCATCGCCGCGCCCCCTTCGTGACGGCAGACGATATTGGGAATGCCCGCCTCGTACAGCCCGTCAAGGGCGGCGAGAAAACTCTCGCCGGGCACCGAGAACACGCGCTTTACCCCCCGCATCGCCAGTTGATCGGCCAGGATCTGTCCGCCATGCCGTGCCATGTCTTGCCTCCGTCCGCATCATTCGGTGCGCACCCTGCGCCAGACCTGTGCGCGGCGCAAGCTTGCGGCGACCGGCCCGCGCCATATCTTGACATCACACGGGACAGGAGACTGACAGATGGCCGATTACAGGCTTTTGGGAATTTCGGGATCGCTGCGCGCGGCCTCGTACAACACCTTGCTACTGCACGAGGCAGCACGCCTTTTCAACCCCGCCGAGTTCATGCTGGGCAACCTGCGCCTGCCGCTTTTCGACGAGGATCTCGAGGCCGCCCACGGCATTCCCGAGCCGGTGCAACGCCTGGCCGATCAGATTTTGGCGGCCGATGCGGTGGTGATCGCGGGGCCGGAATACAACAAATCGATCACCGGCGTGCTGAAAAACGCGCTGGACTGGGTCAGCCGCACGAAAGCCAACCCCTGGGCGGACAAGCCCGTGGCGATCGTCTCGGCCACGGCCGGGCGGGCCGGGGGCGAACTGACACAAACCGCGCTGCGGCTTTGCCTAGTGCCCTTCCGCCCGCGCATCGTGCCCGGCCCCGAGGTTCTGGTGGGCCAGGCTCAGGCCCAGTTCGACCCCGACGGGCGGCTTAACAACGACATCAACCGTGAGGCGCTGGCCGGGCTTATGACCGCGCTCAAGGCCGAGATCGGGCACTGATCCCGGTCTGCCCCGTGGCCGCGGCGCGCAAAAGCTGCCCCTGCATTGCGGCAGGGGTAGTTCCGTTGTCTTCTTCTTGGCGAAAATACCCTTGTCGGAACGCCGCCGCCCGCGCGCGCTATCGCTTGAAGGGCGCCATTCCCGCCCGCGCCAATTCGTCGGCGCGCTCGTTCTCGGGGTGACCGGCATGGCCCTTGACCCATTCCCAGCGCACCCTGTGGCGCGCCTGTGCCGCGTCCAGGCGCTGCCATAGCTCGGCATTCTTGACCGGCTTTTTCGCCGCGGTTTTCCAACCATTGCGTTTCCAGCCGTGAATCCAGCCGGTGACGCCATTTTTCACATAGGCGCTGTCGGTTACGACGGTGATGTCAGAGGGCCGGTTCAGGCTTTCCAGCGCGCTGATCGCGGCCATGAGTTCCATCCTGTTGTTTGTCGTCTCGGCCTCGCCGCCCGACAACTCGCGCTCCTTGACGACGCGCCCGCCCTCTTTCGCTTGCAAAAGCGTCCCCCAGCCGCCCGGGCCGGGGTTGCCGCTGCACGCGCCGTCGGTATAGGCGAAAAGTTCTGCCATTGGGGCCTCGTTCACGGGGGTCATGATTCAATCGCGGTGGGCGGTGACAAAGACGCTATGACCGGGCGTTCCGTCAAAGCCGGTGATCGCCGCGGTCTCTTCGGCCACGATCTTCAGCCGCGCGCTGACCAGAAGGCCGCGCAATTCCGGTGCGCTGACATAGGTGTATAGACGGCCCAGCCGGTCACGGGCCTCTCCGCTGCCCAGTTTCATCGCCACCAAAAGGTGCCCGCCCGGACGCAGCGCGCGGCGGATGGCGGTGAAATGGCCCGGCAGGGCCGCGCGCGGCGCGTGCAACAGGCTGAAATGCGCCCAGACGCCGTCATAGGCGGCGGTCTCGTCCAGCGCGTCGAACGGCGCAACACGCACCGGCAGGCCATGGCGCGCGCGGGCGACCTCGGCCATTTCGGGGCAGGCATCCATCGCGGTGACGTCAAGATCTTGTTGGCGCATCCGTGCTGCCGCCCAGCCCGGCCCACAACCCAGATCCAGCGCGCGCCCACCCTCGGGCAGGCGCGCGATGAAGGCGGCGAGCCGCCGGGCGGTTTCTTCGCCGTGGTGGATCTCGGAATAATCGGCGGCCTTCTCAGCATAGATGGCCAATGTCTGCGCGTCGGTCCCGTTCACAGCAGGGCGGCCGACAGGCAGGCCGCGACGATCGCGGTCAGCGGCACGCGCAGCATCATCCACCAGCGCGGCGCAAGTCGCAGTGCCCAATAGAGCGCGTCCAGAACCAAAAGCCCGCCATAGCCCCACAACAGCGCCACAACCGATCCCTCGGGGCCACCGCCCACCATGAAGAACGCCCAAAGCGCCGGCAGCACCGAAAGCGCGTAGGCGGGCCAGATCGTCCAGCCCCGCGCGCGGGTGGCAAAGCCCCAAAGCACGCCAGACATGAACGCCAGGATGATTGTGCCATAGAAATTCAGAACGTAGATACCACTGAAACGCGGGCCAAGCGCGCCCTGGCTGAACGTATCTAGAGCCGGAACCAGCGCAGTTGCCGCCCCCCAGAGAAACGGGATCAGCCCCGCAAGGCCAAGGACCAGCGCGGCGCGGGGCAAGCGTCCAGCGGGGGGTGTGGGTCGATCTGTCATGGCTCAGGCCAGTTCCCGCACGATGCGGGGCAGGCGGAACTGGATTTTTTCGTCGGCGGTCACGACCTCTTCGACGGTCAGGTCGAACCGTTCGCGGAAGGCGGCGACGACCTCGTCCACCAGCTGCTCGGGCGCGGAGGCCCCGGCGGTGATGCCCACGGCCGACACGCCTTCCAGCGCGCGCCAGTCGATCTCGGTCGCGCGCTGGATCAGCTGGGAATAGTCGCAGCCGGCGCGCGCGCCCACCTCGACCAGGCGTTTGGAGTTCGACGAGTTCGGCGCACCGATCACCAACAGCGCCTGCACCTTGGGGGCGATCTGTTTCACCGCGCCCTGACGGTTGGTGGTGGCGTAGCAGATGTCTTCCTTGTGCGGCCCCTCGATCGTCGGAAACCGTGCCTGCAACGCCTTGACCACCTCGGCGGTGTCGTCGATGGATAGCGTCGTCTGGGTGATGAAGGCCAGTTGCCCTGGGTCTCGGACCATCAGGTTCGCGACATCCTCCGGGGTTTCGACCAGCAGCACTTCGCCCTCGGGCAGTTGTCCCATGGTGCCGATCACCTCGGGGTGGCCCTTGTGGCCGATCATCACCATCTGTTTGCCGTTCTCGGCATGGCGGGCGGCCTCCAGGTGCACCTTGGACACCAGCGGGCATGTCGCGTCGACATAGGTCATGTTGCGCCGCTCGGCCTCGGCGGGCACGGATTTTGGCACGCCATGGGCGGAAAAGATCACCGGGCGGTCGATCGGGCAATCGTCAAGTTCCTCGACGAAAACCGCGCCCTTGTCGCGCAGCGTGTCGACCACGAACTTGTTATGCACGATCTCGTGGCGGACATAGACGGGCGGCCCCCATTTTTCCAATGCCATCTCGACGATCTTGATGGCGCGGTCGACACCGGCGCAGAACCCGCGCGGCGCGGCAAGATAGAGGGTGAGCGGCGATTTGGTCATGGCGTTTCTCCTGTCTGCCACAGAGGTAAACCCATGTGCGCGATGCGTCCAGTCCCCGCCCTAACCGGCCGCGGCGGCCGTCGCCCAGGCCAGCGCGGCATATCGACCTGTCTTGGCTATGGTGACCAGCGCCATGAACAACCAGACCGGCGTGCGCATCATGCCCGCGATCACGGTAAAGGCATCGCCGAAGGGCGCCCAGCTCAGCAGCAGGGTCCATACGCCCCAGCGCGCCCACCAGCCCTGCGCGCGGACCAGTTGGCCGCCGGTCACGGGGAACCAGCGCCGGGTGCGGAAATGTTCGATCCAGCGGCCCAGCACGTAATTGACCACAGCCCCCAGAACGTTGCCGATACTGGCAACGACGATCAGCCAGCCCGCGCCGATGCCGCCCGCCAATTGCAGCCCGACGAAAACCACCTCGGACTGGAACGGCAGGATGGTCGCCGCGCCAAAGGCGGCGGCGAACATCGTGGCAAGCTGGGCAAGGGTGGCCGCGCCTGTCATCTTGCAGGATCAGGCGCACAGACCGGCCGTGCCGGCAGCAGGCTCAGTCGATCTCGGTGTCGTGTTCGTCATGGTCATGGCGCGGTTCGCGCGGGGGACGGCCGATCACTTCCTTGAGTTCGTCAAGCTCGATGAAGTTGTCGGCCTGCCTGCGCAATTCGTCGGCAATCATCGGCGGCTGGCTGCGGATCGTTGACACGACCGACACCCGCACACCCTGGCGTTGCAGGCTTTCCACCAGCGGCCGATAGTCGCCATCGCCGGAAAACAGCACGACATGATCCACCCGCGGGGCCAGTTCCATGGCATCGACCGTCAGTTCGATATCCATGTTGCCCTTGACCTTTCGCCGTCCCTGGCTGTCGGTATATTCCTTCGCCGGCTTCGTCACCATGGTGAAGCCGTTGTAGTTCAGCCAGTCGACGAGCGGACGGATCGGCGAATAGTCGTCGTTTTCGAGGAGGGCAGTATAGTAGAACGCGCGCAACAGCTTGCCACGGCGCATGAATTCTTGCCGCAACAGCTTGTAGTCGATGTCGAAGCCCAGCGCCTTGGCGGCCGCATAAAGATTGGCGCCGTCGATAAACAGGGCCAAACGTTCGTCGCGGTAAAACATCTTTGTTCCTTCACCAATGAAAAATAGCGATGACCAATGACCCGGATGAGTGGTGGGACCGCGGGCAGGTTCCTGCCCGGTCCGGCCATCGGAAGACCGCGCGACGAATGTAAGGATAGCATCGGATGCCGCAACGGCGAAATCTTCATGAAACCTGTACAAAAGGACTGGTCGCGCTGGGCGGGAATGTCGATTTCGCCGGCTCGTCCCCCGCTCGCACCCTTGCGCGTGCGCTGGCGGTGCTGGATTGCCCCGAAATTCGAATCACCCGGATCAGCCGGTTTTACTCAACGCCCTGCATGCCGGCGGGTGCGGGCCCCGATTTCATCAACGCGGTGGCCGCGATCGAAACGACGCTGCCCGCGGCGGCCATGCTTGAGCGGCTGCACCGGGTCGAGGCGCGGTTCGGGCGCAGGCGACAGGCACGCTGGGCGGCGCGGACGCTTGACCTTGACCTGTTGGATCTTGGCGGTGCGATCTTGCCTGACCGCGCCACCCAGGACGCCTGGCGCGATCTGTCCGCCGCGGTGCAGGCCCGTCTTGCGCCGCCCCGCCTGATCCTGCCGCATCCTCGTCTGCAGGACCGCGCCTTTGTCCTGGTTCCGCTGGCCGAAATCGCCCCGGATTGGCACCATCCGATTCTCGGGCTGACCGCGAAACAGATGCTCGACGCGCTGCCGAGGGATGAAAAGCTGTCGATTTCTGCCGTATTGGGGCCGTGGGCGGGGCTTTCCGCCCTTGTCAAGGCTTTTGACAATCAATAAGAGTGTGATTTCCACCCTCCACCAGGAACGGAGTGCCCCATGGCCCGCGTGACGGTAGAAGATTGCGTTGACAAGGTTCCCAACCGGTTCGAACTGGTGATGCTGGCCGCCCATCGGGCGCGCGAAATCGCCGCCGGTGGCGTGCTGACCGTCGATCGCGACAACGACAAGAATCCCGTCGTCGCCCTGCGCGAGATCGCCGATGAAACCCAGTCGGCCCAGGATCTGCGCGAACGCATGATCGAGGCGCACCAGCACCAGATCGAGGTCGATGAGCCCGAAGAGGACTCGATGGCGCTGTTGATGGGCGGCGGCGAGCCGGACAAACCCTCGGATGACGACATGTCCGAAGAAAAATTGCTGCGTGCCTTGATGGAAGCGCAGGGGCCGCGCTGACACGCGCAAGAGGTTTGCGGACAGGATGATCGACGTCGAAGACCTGATTTCGCTTGTCCGCAATTACAATCCCCGGACTGATGCCGACCTGATCCGCCGCGCCTATGCCTATGGGCGCGAGATGCATTCGGGTCAGTATCGTCGGTCGGGGGAGGAATACTTTACCCATCCCGTGGCTGTGGCCGCCATCCTGACCGAACAGCGGCTGGATGATGCGACCATCGTGACCGCACTGTTGCACGACACGGTCGAGGATACGAAATCCACGTTTTCCGAGGTCGAGCAACTGTTCGGCCGCGAGATCGCCGAGCTGGTGGACGGCGTCACCAAGCTGACCAATCTTCAGCTTTCATCGACCCGCTCCAAGCAGGCAGAGAATTTCCGCAAGCTGTTCATGGCGATGTCCAAGGACTTGCGGGTGATCCTGGTGAAACTGGCCGACCGGCTGCACAACATGCGCACGATCAAGTCGCTGCCGCATGAAAAACAGGTCCGCAAAAGCCACGAGACGATGGATATATACGCCCCGCTTGCCGGGCGGATGGGCATGCAGTGGATGCGCGAGGAACTGGAGGATCTGGCCTTTCGCGTGCTCAACCCCGAGGCGCGCAGCTCGATCATCCGCCGCTTCATCACGCTGCAACGCGAATCCGGCGACGTGATTCAACAGATCACCCAGGACATCCGAAAGGAGTTGGACCGCGAAGGAGTCGAGGCGGACGTGTTCGGCCGCGCCAAGAAACCTTACTCGATCTGGCGCAAGATGGAGGAAAAGGAACAGGGCTTTTCGCGACTGTCCGATATTTACGGTTTCCGCGTGATCACCGAGAGCGAAGGCGATTGCTATCGTGTGCTGGGGGCCATCCACCAGCGTTGGCGCGCGGTTCCGGGCCGGTTCAAGGACTATATCAGCCAGCCTAAATCGAACGGCTACCGCTCGATCCAGACCACCGTGTCGGGGCGCGACGGCAAACGCGTCGAGGTCCAGATCCGCACCCGCCAGATGCACGAGGTGGCCGAGGCCGGCGTTGCGGCGCACTGGTCCTATCGCGATGGCGTGCGGGCGGGGAACCCTTTCGCCGTGGACCCGGCGAAATGGCTGGCCTCGCTGACTGAGCGGTTCGAGAATGCCGAGGATCACGACGAGTTTCTCGAACACGTCAAGCTCGAGATGTATTCCGACCAGGTCTTCTGTTTTACGCCGAAGGGGGATGTGGTCAAACTGCCCCGTGGTGCGACACCGCTGGATTACGCCTATTCGATCCATACGCGGATCGGTGATTCCTGTGTTGGCGCCAAGGTCGATGGCATCCGTGTGCCGCTCTGGACCCGGCTGAAAAACGGTCAGTCGGTGGAAATCATCACCGCCGAGGGCCAGCGCCCCCAGGCCACCTGGATCGACATCGTGGTGACGGGCCGTGCCAAGGCCGCGATCCGCAAGTCGCTGCGCGAAGAGGACCGGGGGCGCTATATCAAGCTGGGCCGTGAACTGGCCCGTGTCGCGTTCGAGCATGTCGGCAAGAAGGCCACCGACAAGGCGCTGAGAACCGCGGCGAAAAGCTTTGGTTTGCCCGACGGCGCGGAACTTCTGGCGCGGTTGGGCAGCGCCGAGTTGCGCGCGCAGGACGTTGTCGAGGCGCTTTATCCCGACCTGGCCAATCCCGGCGGTGACGAGATAGAGCCGTCGCGTGCGGTGGTCGGCCTGTCGCCGGAACAATCCTTTGCCCGCGCGCCTTGTTGTCAGCCGGTGCCGGGCGAACGGATCGTGGGGATTGCCTATCGCGGACGGGGCGTTGTCGTTCATGCCATCGATTGCCCTGCCCTCGCGAAATTCGAGGATCAGCCAGACCGCTGGATCGATATCCACTGGCATTCGGGCAAGCATCCCGTGGCCCACACCGTCGGTCTTTTCGTCACGATGCGCAATGACGCGGGCGTGCTGGGCCGTATCTGCACCTTGATTGGCGAGCAGAAGGCCAATATTTCCGACATGGAATTCATCGACAAGAAACCGGATTTTTATCGTCTGCTGATCCAGGTCGATCTGCGCGATGTGGAACATCTTCATACCGTGATGACCGCCCTTGAGGCCGAGAATGACGTGGCCGAGATCGAACGATACCGTGATCCCGAGCGCGCTCTTTAGGGGCGGGCCCGACGCGAAGGAACAAAGGCTTGGTCTTCAAGCGCCGGGATAAACGCAGTATCGGCCAGATTGTGCTGGACAGTCTCTATCCGCGTGGCGGTTGGGGGCGGGCTATCCATTACATCACCCATCGTGTCCGGCGATTGCCCGACAGCCCGCACCGTATCGCGCGCGGCATCTTTGCGGGGGTGTTCGTCTGTTTTACGCCCTTCTTCGGGTTGCATTTCATCCTGGCGGCGCTGCTTGCGCGGTTGTTGCAAGGCAACCTGGTTGCCGCGCTGCTGGCCACGCTGGTGGGAAACCCGCTGACCTATGTTCCGATCGGGGTGGTGTCGCTCAAGACCGGTCATTTCCTGATGGGGACCGAGTTCGACGAGACGATGGAAACCACCCTTCTGGGCAAGTTCGCAGGCGCGGGTGCCGATCTCTGGGATAACCTGCTTGCGGTCTTTACCAAGGCGGATGCCGATTGGGCAAAACTCTCGCAGTTTTACCACGAGGTGTTCCTGCCCTATCTGGTGGGCGGGATCGGTCCGGGCCTGATCGCGGGTATCGCGGCCTATCATCTCGGTATGCCGCTGATCGCGGTCTACCAGCACCGCCGCAAGGGGCGGCTGAAACAAAAACTGGCGGGGCTGCGCAAGCCGGCCGCCAAGGCAGAGGACCGGCGCTGAGGCCGGCAGAAAGGGCAAGCCGATGGGTAAACTCCGGCTGGGCGTCAATATCGACCACGTCGCCACCGTGCGCAACGCGCGCGGCTCGGCCTATCCCGACCCGCTGCGTGCGGCGAAACTGGCCGAAGAGGCCGGCGCCGACGGCATCACCGCGCATCTGCGCGAGGACAGGCGGCATATCTCGGATGCCGATATCGACGGGCTGATGGCGGCGCTGTCGGTGCCGCTGAACCTGGAAATGGCGGCCACCCCGGAAATGCAGGCCATCGCCCTGCGCCACCGCCCGCACGCCGTCTGCCTGGTGCCGGAAAAACGCGAGGAACGCACGACCGAGGGCGGGTTGGACGTTGCCCGGGATGAAACCCGGCTGGCCGATTTCATCGCGCCGCTGCGCGAGGCGGGCTGCCGGGTGTCGCTGTTCATCGGGGCCGACCCCGCACAGGTCGAGGCCAGCGCGCGCATCGGCGCGGCCGTGGTCGAGTTGCATACCGGCGCCTATTGCGATTTCCACGCCGAGGGCCGCCTTGCCGCCCGTGACGAGGAACTGGAACGCCTGCGCGACATGGCCGCCCTTGCCCATTCGCTTGGGCTGGAAGTGCATGCAGGTCATGGCCTGACCTATGACACGGTGCAGCCGGTCGCGGCCTTTCCAGAGGTTGTGGAACTGAATATCGGCCATTTCCTGATCGGCGAGGCGATCTTTCGCGGCCTTGTCCCGGCAATTGCCGAGATGCGGCGCCTGATGGATACGGCGCGGGGCTAAGGCGGATGCGACAAGGGCCGCGCATTGCGGAACGGACCGCGTCATGATCCTGGGCATCGGCACCGATCTGGCCAATATCGACCGGGTGGCGGCGACGCTCGACCGGTTCGGCGATCGTTTCCGTAACCGCGTCTTTACCGAGGTGGAACGGGCCAAGGCCGAGCGCCGCGCCGATGTGGCGGGCACCTATGCGAAACGCTGGGCGGCGAAAGAGGCCTGTTCCAAGGCGCTGGGAACCGGGTTGCGCATGGGAATCGCGTGGCGGGACATGGCCGTAGACAATCTTGAGACCGGCCAACCCGTCATGCGGGTCACCGGCTGGGCGGCCGAGCGGCTGGCGCGGATGACGCCGCCGGGGCATGACGCGATCATTCACGTCACGCTGACCGATGATCACCCCTGGGCGCAGGCCTTTGTCGTGATCGAGGCGCGACCCCTCGGCTGAGGCGTCGCCTTGACAGGCCCGCGCGCCCCACGCAAGAAGCGGCAACCCCAATTTTTCACGACAGGACAGCCAATGGCAGCCAAGGGCGAAAAGCAAGACGGCCTGTGGGAGACGGTCAAGACGATCTTCTGGGCGCTGGTGATCGCGGGCGTTTTCCGCACGCTGTTCTTTCAACCGTTCTGGATCCCCTCGGGCAGCATGAAAGACACGTTGCTCGTCGGCGATTTCCTGTTCGTCAACAAGATGGCCTATGGCTATTCGCGCTATTCCTGCCCGTTCGGTCTTTGCCCGTTTTCCGGTCGCATCCTCGATTCCGAACCCCGGCGGGGCGATGTCGTGGTGTTCCGTCACCCAGTCAACGGATCGGATTTCATCAAACGTGTTGTCGGCTTGCCGGGCGACACGGTCCAGATGAAGAACGGGGTTCTGCATATCAATGGCGCAGCGGTGCAGGTCACGGCCGACGGCCAGTTTTCGGAAACCTATTCAAGGCAGGGTCCGATGGGCCATTATCCCCGCTGTGAAAACGCCCCGGTGGGCGAGGGGGGCACCTGTACCAAGTCGCGTTTCATCGAAACGCTGCCCGGCGGCGAGTCGCATGCCATCCTCAACATCACAGACGGCGTGTTTTCCGACAATACGCCGGTCTTTGCCGTGCCCGAGGGGCATTATTTCACGATGGGCGACAACCGTGACAACAGCCAGGACAGTCGCTATGCGCAGTCCAATGGCGGTGTGGGCTTCGTGCCGGCCGAGAACCTGATCGGGCGGGCCGACCGGGTGATGTTCTCGTCCGCAGGACGATCCTTGTTCTTTGTCTGGACCTGGCGGTCGGACCGGTTCTTCAAGGCGATCGAGTGAGCGCGTGAAACTGTCTGCCGACCTTTCCGCCTTTGCAGACCGGCTGGGCCACGCGTTCAGGCGGCCCGAGCTGCTGATCCGTGCGTTGACGCATTCCTCTTTGTCCAGCTCCACACGCCCAGATAACCAGCGGCTGGAATTCCTGGGCGACCGGGTGCTGGGACTGGTGATGGCAGAGGCCCTTTTGTCGGCCGACCAGGCCGCGTCCGAGGGTCAGCTTGCCCCGCGCTTCAACGCGCTGGTCCGGCGCGAGACCTGCGCCGCTGTCGCGCGCGACCTGGGGCTCGGCGAGGTTCTGAAACTGGGCCGGTCCGAGATGATGTCTGGCGGACGGCGCAAGGAGGCGCTGTTGGCCGACGCGATGGAGGCGGTGATCGCCGCAGTGTATATCGACGGCGGTTTCGAGGCCGCGCGCGGACTGGTGCTGCGCCATTGGGGCGGCCGGATCGGCGCGGTCGAGGCGGATTCGCGCGACGCAAAGACCGCGTTGCAGGAATGGGCGCAGGCGCGTGGCCTGAACCCGCCGCGCTATGTCGAACTGGCGCGCGAGGGCCCCGACCACGCGCCCCGCTTTACCATCGCAGCCCGGCTGGAAACCGGGCAAGAGGCGCAGGCCGAGGCCGGGGCCAAGCGCCAAGCCGAACAGGCTGCGGCCCATGCCTTGCTCTCGCGGCTGGTGCAGGACGAGACGTGAGGCGCAAACGTGCGCGGCTTCCGGTTGTGCCTGCGCCGCCTGCGGGGTGGCCTTGCGGCTTTGCGCTGGCGAAACCGGTCGAAATCGGCTAGCAGCGCTGCTTGAACACAAGGAGCGGTCCGAATGACCACACGCGCCGGATTCGTCGCCCTGATCGGAGAGCCTAACGCGGGCAAGTCCACCCTGCTCAACCGCATGGTGGGTGCCAAGGTGTCGATCGTCACCCACAAGGTGCAGACCACACGCGCCCGTATCCGCGGCGTGGCGATGGAAGGGGATGCCCAGATCGTTTTCGTCGACACGCCGGGCCTGTTCCGCCCGCGCCGCCGGCTGGATCGCGCCATGGTGGCCGCCGCATGGGGCGGGGCCGCGGATGCCGACGTGATCGTCCTGCTGGTCGAGGCCCATCGTGGCCGAACAGGGGGCGTGGATACCATCCTTGAGGCCCTGCGCGATCGAGTGACGGACAATCAGCGCGTGGCGCTGGCCATCAACAAGATCGATCGCGTCAAGGCCGAGGCCCTGCTGGCGCTGTCGGCCGATCTGAACGCGGCCTACCCTTTCGAGCGGACCTTCATGATTTCTGCGGAAAAGGGGCACGGGGTGGACGATCTGCGCGAATGGCTGGCCGGCGCGCTGCCCGAGGGGCCGTGGCTATATCCCGAGGACCAGATCGCCGACCTGCCTCTGCGGATGATCGCGGCAGAGGTGACGCGCGAAAAGCTGACCCTGCGCCTGCACCAGGAACTGCCCTACCAGTTGACCGTCGAGACCGAGAAATGGGAGGATCGCCGTGACGGGTCCACCCGGATCGACCAGATCATCTATGTCACCCGCGAGGGCCACAAGGGGATCGTGCTGGGCCATAAGGGTGAGACGGTAAAATCCGTCAGCCAGGCGGCGCGGGCGGACCTGTCCGAGTTCCTGGGCCGTCCGGTGCACCTGTTTCTCCAGGTCAAGGTGAGGCCGAACTGGCTGGACGAGGCGGAACGCTATTCCGAAATGGGGCTGGATTTCCGCGAGGGCGATTGATCCCTTTCGCGGAATAGTCGCGTTTCCAGGTAGCGCAGGATCGCGAAATAGGCCACGGCGCAGACCCCGATATTGAAGATCAGCATCAGCGCCACGAAGATTCCCTTTCGGGAGAAGCCGGCAAAGACGATGATGTCCAGCACGATGGCGGCGATGATCACGGGCTTGGAAAAGGGCGGCAGAACGCGGCGGGGCTTGTCGGGGGCGGTGTCGTCGGACATGCGTGGCTTTCTCTTGGCTTGTTGTTGCCATGTTAGCATCCCCGGCGCCGGGCACCAGCGGTGCGGTGCCCCATGCGACTAACCGCCGAGTTCTGGGTCCAGGCCTACATGGCGCGGCTGCGGCTGGTCGATATTCCGGCCTTCGTCGTAGTCCATGGCGACGACACTGCCGGTGCGGTCCTGGTCAAGCTGAACACGCTGGACGGACAGGCGCGGGCGTTCCAGCGCAGCTTTGACCTGGCGGCCGGCGATCGCGTCTGGATCGTCTTGGCCGAGGGGGAGGAGGCCGAGGTCGATGCCGCGATCGCCCGGCAGCGCGGGTTCGATCCCGATCTGTGGGTGGTGGAGGTCGAGGATCGCGCGGGGCGCCACCTGCTCGATCAACCCGGACTTGCGTGACTTTGCCGGCAGGATCTGGGTATTTTTCCCAAGAAGAAGCAGGGGGCGCGATGATCGAGTGGCAGGATGAAGGCGCGGTCCTGGCCATGCGTCCGCATGGCGAAAGTTCGGCCATCGTCGAGATGTTCACCGCCCGTCACGGTCGCCACCTGGGCGTGGTGCGGGGCGGCGTGGGCCGACGGATGGCGCCGGTGTTGCAGCCGGGCACCCAGCTGGCCGTGACCTGGCGCGCGCGGCTGGCGGATCACATGGGCAGTTTCACGGTCGAGCCCTTGCGCGGGCGGGCGGGTGCGTTGATGGGGGATCGCGCGGCGCTGGCCGGGCTGAACGCGGTGACTGCGCTGTTGTCCTTTGCCCTGCCCGAGCGCGAGGCGCATCCGGCGCTTTACACCCGTTCGATCACGATGCTGGATCTGCTGGCCCATGGCGATGCCTGGCCTCTGGCCTATCTGCGCTGGGAACTGGCGCTGCTGGAGGAGATGGGGTTCGGGCTGGACCTCACGCGCTGCGCGGTTACCGGGGATCGCGACGATCTGGTCTATGTTTCGCCGAACTCCGGCCGCGCGGTCAGTGCCGAGGGCGCGGGCGACTGGGCAGACCGGCTGTTGCCGTTGCCGCCCTGTCTTTTGGGGCAGGGGCCGGTCCGGGGACAGGAGGTTGCCGAAGGGTTGCGCACAACCGGGTATTTCCTTGAGAAATGGCTCGCGCCGGCGCTGGGAGAGAGGCCCCTGCCCGCGGCGCGGGGGCGACTGGTGGAGGTGCTGGCGCGGGTCCTGTGAACGCGAACGCCCCGGCGCAAGGGCCGGGGCGTCAGTTCGGTTCGTTCAAGTCTTACCCGAGGACACGGCGTGCAATAACTTGCGCCTGGATCTCGGCGGCCCCCTCGAAGATGTTCAGGATGCGGGCGTCACACAGGATGCGGCTGATCGTGTATTCCAGCGCGAAGCCGTTGCCGCCGTGGATCTGCAGCCCGTTATCGGCGCAGGCCCAGGCCACGCGGGCGCCCAGAAGTTTCGCCATCCCGGCCTCAAGGTCGCAGCGGCGGTCGTTGTCCTTTTCCCAGGCCGAGAAATAGGTCAGCTGGCGGGCCACCATGATTTCTACCGCCATCATCGCCAGCTTGTCGGCCACGCGAGGGAAGTTGATCAGCGCCTTGCCGAACTGCTTGCGGTCCTGGGCGTATTGCATCGCCACGTCCAGCGCCGATTGCGCCACGCCGATGGCGCGCGCCGCGGTCTGGATGCGGGCCGATTCGAAGGTCTGCATCAGCTGCTTGAAGCCCTGGCCCTCGACGCCGCCCAGAAGGTTCTCGCCCTTGACCTTGAACTTGTCGAAGCCGAGCTCGTATTCCTTCATGCCGCGATAGCCCAGCACCTCGATTTCGCCACCTGTCATGCCGGGGGTCGGGAACGGATCCTCGTCGGTGCCCGGCGTCTTTTCGGCCAGGAACATCGACAGGCCCTTGTAATCGCTGGTCTCGGGATCGGTGCGCGCCAGCAGCGTCATCACATGGGTGCGCGCGGCATGGGTGATCCAGGTCTTGTTGCCGGTCACCTCGTAATCGTCGCCGACCTTTACCGCGCGGGTGCGCAGCGAACCCAGGTCAGAGCCGGTATTGGGTTCGGTGAACACCGCGGTGGGCAGGATTTCCGCGCTGGCGAGTTTCGGCAGCCAGTGTTGTTTCTGCTCTTCGGTGCCGCCGCAGAGGATCAGTTCGGCGGCGATTTCGGACCGGGTGCCCAGGCTGCCCACGCCGATATAGCCGCGCGAGAGTTCCTCGGACACCACGCACATCGACGCCTTGGACAGGCCGAACCCGCCATATTCCTCGGGGATGGTCAGGCCGAAGACGCCCAGTTCGGCCATCTCCTCGATGATCTCCATCGGGATCAGCTCATCCTTGAGGTGCCATTCATGGGCGTTGGGTTCCACCCGGTCCTGGCTGAACCGGCGGAACTGGTCGCGGATCATTTCCAGTTCGTCATCCAGGCCGGTGGCGCCGACGGTGGAATTCGCGGCCTGTTCCTGCATCAGTTCGACCAGTCGCGCGCGCGCGCGCGCAGAATTGCCGCATTGGCAAAGCGCCGTCACCGCGGCGTCCCCGGCCAGCGCGGCCTGGGCCTCGGCCGAGACGCCGATATCCTGAAGGCGGACGATTTCGCCCTGGCTCATCGGGATGCCGCCCTGGATTTGCAGAAGGTATTCGGCAAAGGCGATCTGGTGGATCAAATGTTCGATCTCGCCGAACTTTCCATCTGCGTTCAACCGCATGGCCCAGGATTGCATCTGGGTGAGGGCCTGGGCGTAGGTGGCCAGCCATGCCAGGCCGTGCGCCGCACCCTGGTGGGCCTCGACCAACCTGCCCGAGATGCGCCCATCCTCGGTCACGAGGGCGCGAACCGCCTCTCGTGCGTCATCCAGAACGGCATTCACCGGGGCAAGCGCGGCCTCGGTCTTGTCCAGCAGATCGGGGAAGAGGGCGTTCGACGCGGGCATATCCTGACCGTCATGGGGCATGAATCGTCTCCTTCTTGCGGCTTGGGGTGGCATAAGATCTTTGCAGATGCAGCGCAACAAAAATTCAAATAGACACTGTAGTTTGAAGCATAATGTCGCCCTCTTTTTTGCACTGCGGCGCGCCGGGCTCCACGATATAGCCGGGGGTCAGGAAAGGGAAACGCCTATCATGATTTTCGGGATCGATCTTCAGCTTTTCATCGCCGCCGTGGCGGTGGCCTTGTTCGCGGGCGTCGTGAAGGGTGCGGTGGGCTTTGCGCTGCCGCTGATCCTGATTTCGGGGCTGTCCGCCTTCCTGCCGGCAGAGCTGGCGCTGGCGGGGCTGATCATGTCGACGCTGCTTCTGAACATCGCGCAGGCGTTCCGGCAGGGGGTGGCGGCGGCGTGGGGTTCGGTTCGGAAATACCGGCTGCTGATCGGCTGTGTCGTGGCGGCGATCGCGGCCAGCGCACCGCTGGTCACCGTGTTGCCTGACCGCGCGATGTATCTTTTGCTGGGGGTGCCGATCGCGGCCTTCACCATCAGCCAGCTCATGGGGCGGCAACTGATCCTGCACGCCCGCCAGCGCGCCCCGGCCGAGGTCGCGATGGGGCTGGTCGGGGGCTTTTTCGGCGGGATCGCCGGGGTCTGGGGGCCGCCGGTGATCGCCTATCTTCTCAGCTTCAACACCGACAAGATCGAAATGGTCCGGGTGCAGGGCGTGGTCTTCCTGATCGGCGCGGCCATGCTGATGCTGGCGCATCTGGGATCGGGCGTTCTGAACGCGCAGACGTTGCCGTTTTCCGCAGCACTGGTTCTGCCCGCGGGGCTGGGCATGTGGCTGGGGTTCCGGTTGCAGGACCGGCTGAACCCCGACCGTTTCCGCCGCCTGACGCTGGTCGTGCTGACCATCGCCGCGCTGAACCTGGTGCGCCGGGGTCTGATGGGCTGATCAGCAACGAAAAGGCCCGGGCGCGAACGCCCGGGCCTGTCTTGCCTGCATGGACTGACCTCAGCCTTTGGCGAATTCGGGATAGGCTTCCATCCCCAGTTCGCCGATATCCAGGCCCTGGACCTCTTCCTCTTCGCTGACGCGGATACCCATGACCGCCTTGAGGATGAACCACACCAGGCCCGAGACCACGAAGACGAAGGCGCCCACGATCACGATCGAGATCAACTGGCCAAACAGCGAGGCATCGCCGTTGGTCAGCACGACCGCGATGGTGCCCCAGATACCGGCGAACAGGTGCACCGGGATTGCGCCGACCACGTCGTCGATCTTGAGCTTGTCGAGGAACGGCACCGCGAAGACCACGATCACGCCGCCGATGGCGCCGATCACGGTCGCCATGCCCAGGGACGGCGTCAGCGGTTCGGCCGTGATCGACACCAGGCCCGCCAGCGCGCCGTTCAGGACCATGGTCAGGTCCGGCTTGCGATACAGAACCTTGGTCAGGATCAGCGCCGCCAGCGCGCCGCCGGCAGCGGCGGTGTTGGTGTTGGCCATGATCCGGCTGATGTCGGCGACGTTGCCGGCGGTGTCCATGTAGAGCTGCGAGCCGCCGTTGAAGCCGAACCAGCCCATCCACAGGATGAACGTGCCCAGCGTGGCCAGCGGCAGGTTGGCGCCCGGCATCGGGTGAACCGAACCGCCCTTGCCGTACTTGCCGATGCGCGGCCCCAGGATCAACGCGCCTGCAAGCGCGGCCCAGCCCCCGACGGAGTGCACGACCGTCGAACCGGCGAAGTCGAGGAAGCCGAAATTGGCGTCAAGGAACCCGCCACCCCATTTCCACGAGGCCTGGATCGGGTAGATCAGCCCGGTCAGCACCACGACGAAGATCAGGAAGGGCCACAGCTTGATGCGTTCCGCCAGCGCGCCCGACACGATCGAGGCGGTGGTGGCGCAGAACATCAGCTGGAAGAAGAAGTCCGAGCCGACCGAGGCATAGGTCAGGTCGGTTTCGGTATCGGCCAGCCCGACCGGTTCCAGCGATGTCCAGCCAAATGCGCCCAGCACGTTGGTGATCGTCCATCCATCGCCCGGATACATCAGGTTGTAGCCGATCAGGTAATACATGATCGCCGCGATCGAGAACAGCGCGACGTTCTTCATCAACTGCATCGCGGTGTTCTTCTGGCGCACCAGCCCGGCCTCGAGCATGGTGAAGCCCGCGGCCATCCACATCACCAGGAACCCGGTGACGAGGAACATGAAGGTGGTAAAGATATAACCGATCTCCGCGTTTGGCGGCGTCATGTCCACCTCGGCGGCCTCCTGGGCAAAACCCAGCGCGGGCAAGGCCACCAGGCCCGCCGCGAGGGGAAGAAGTTTCGTCAGTTTCATGTCTCTTGGTCCTCTGTCTGGGGTCGTCGCGGGGGATCAGATGGCGTCTTCGTCGGTTTCGCCGGTGCGCACGCGCACCGCCTGGTTCACGTCGAGGACAAAGATCTTGCCGTCGCCGATCTTGTCGGTCTTGGCGGTCTTGGCGATGGTCTCGACCACCTGGTCGGCCATCGCGGCGGGAACGACGATCTCTAGCTTGACCTTTGGCACGAAATTCACGGCATATTCCGCGCCACGGTAGATTTCGGTGTGCCCGGACTGCGAGCCAAAGCCCTTGATCTCGGTCACCATCATGCCGCGCACGCCGATGGCGGTCAGGGCTTCCCTCACCTCCTCCAGCTTGAACGGCTTGATTGCAGCAATGATGAGTTTCACGTCTCAACCCTCTTCCGGTTTTGGCAGGTGCCCCTGCGGGATCTCACAGGGAAAGAAAGCGGGGCAGGGTGGAGATGACTCAAGGAATCGCGGCGGCAATGCCGTGCGATCACGTCATTATTTGCACAAAATTTGCACAAATAATGTGATATGATGAAATCTTGTGCGAATTGGGAAATCGAATCGTGATACGAGGGAAACTCCACAATCGTGTTCTACCGGGATAAGGTGGGACAAAGACCACAAGAGGCGGCGGGCAACGAGATGAGCAGCAAGGGCCGGAAACGACCCCCACTGGCGGCAGAGAAACGCCATGCGAAAAAGACCAGGACACCGGTCCGCCGCAAACCGGCGGCCACGCGGCGCAAGCCCGCCCGCCGGGGCAATCCCGTGGCCGGGTTTTTCCGCGCGCTCATCGGTTGGACCCTTGGCCTGATATGGAAAGTGTTCTCGCGCCTTGCGTTGGCCGGGGCGATCGTGCTCGGGCTGGCGGTCTATTATTTTCACGCCAAGCTGCCCGAGATGACCGCGCTTCTGGACGGCCGCACGCGAGGGTCGGTCACCTTGCTGGATCGCGATGGACAGGTTTTCGCCTGGCGCGGCGAACAGTTCGGCGGCCAGATCACTGCAGACACCGTGGCCCCGGTTCTCAAGAACGCGGTGATCGCCACCGAGGACAAGCGGTTCTATCGTCATTTCGGCATCAGCCCGCGCGGCGTTGCCGGCGCGATCAGGATCAACCTGTCCGAGGGGCGCGGGCCGTTGTCGGGCCATGGCGGGTCAACCATCACGCAGCAGACCGCGAAACTCTTGTGTCTGGGCGTGGCCTTTGATCCCGATATCTGGAAAAGCGAGGCCGAATACGAGGCCGACTGCCGCCGCACGACGCTGGCGCGCAAGATCAAGGAGGCGGTCTTTGCCCTTGCGATGGAGGTGAAATACACCAAGGACGAGATCCTGACGATCTATCTCAATCGCGCCTATCTGGGCGCGGGCGCACGGGGGTTCGAGGCCGCGGCGCAACGCTATTTCGGCAAATCGGCCAACCAGGTGAACGTTTCAGAGGCGGCGATGCTGGCGGGGTTGCTAAAGGCGCCGACGACCTATGCGCCGACCAACAACCTTAAACGGGCTCAGGACCGGGCCAACCTGATCCTGGGCCTGATGCAGGACCAGGGCTATCTCGGGCCGAAAGACGCCGCGATCGCGCGGGCCAATCCCGCGCGCCTGTCAGAGGCGGCAGAGGCCCGTGCAGGCGGGTATTTCGCCGATTGGCTGATGGGTGCAGGCCCCGATTTCCTGACACGCGACACGACCGAGGATGTCGTGATCAGAACCACGTTCGACCCGCAGATCCAGGCCGCGGCCGAAGAAGCGGTGCGCTTTGTGTTCCAGGAAAAGGTGCGCGACGGGTCCAAGGCCGAAACCGCGGTGGTGGTGATGTCGGCTGACGGCGCGGTGCGCGCGATGGTGGGCGGGCGCAAGACCGCGATCGGCGGGTTCAACCGGGCCACCATGGCACTGCGCCAGACCGGATCGGCGTTCAAGCCGTTCGTCTATGCCGCGGCGCTGGACCTGGGCTATGGCCCGAACGCGACGGTGGTGGACGAACCGCTGACCATCAACGTGCCGGGTTCGGGCCCCTATTCGCCGGAAAACTACGACCGAAAATTCCACGGCCGGGTGACGCTGACCGATGCATTGCGCCATTCCTACAACATCCCCGCGGTCAAGGTGTCCGAATCGGTGGGGCGCGCGAACGTGCGCCGAATCGCCGCCGATTTCGGGCTGGAAAGCGATCTGGCGCTGGGCCCGGCACTGGCGCTGGGGGCCTCGGAATCGACGCTTATCGACATGACGGGCGCCTATGCGGGCATCCTGAACGGAGGGTCGAGCGTGACGCCTTACGGCCTGGTGGAACTGCGTCTCAAGGGTGACAGCGACCCCTTGATGGGGCAGGTCGGCGGTATGGGCGAACGGGTGATTTCGCGCGATGCTGCGCAGGGCCTCGTCTACATGATGCACCAGGTGATCGAGGCGGGCACGGGCCAGCGCGCGAAACTGCCCGGCTGGCAGGCCGCCGGAAAGACAGGCACCACCTCGGCGGCGCGCGACGCTTGGTTCATCGGGTTCACCGCCGATTACGTCGCGGGGGTCTGGATGGGCTATGACGACAACACGCCGCTGAAAGGTGTTACCGGCGGCGGTCTGCCCGCCGAGATATGGCATGAAACGATGATGCGGGTTCATGCCGGACTTTCGCCCCGGCCATTGCCGATGCGGGTGCCCGCGGCCGGGCCGGGTGATCCCCGCCAGGATGCCGGCCCCCGGCCCGATCGCGACAACGTTGCCGAGGGCATCCTGAACGAGTTGCTGGGCCTTTTCCGCGGCGGGAACTGATCCCGCCGCCGGTTCCTGTGTCAGCCGGCGCGTTGAAGATCGGCGATCAGCCGGTCCAGATCGCCCTGCCGCTGGTCCAGCATGGCGCCTATCTCGGTGCGTTCGCTGGCCAGCATGTTCACGCCTTCGATGAAAACGTTGAAAAACAGGTCGCGCCCCGAGCGGTCGGAAACCAGGAAGATGACCTCGATCGGGGCCTCGCCACGCAGGTAGGCCGTGGTCTTGACCTCGTGAAAGTTCTTGTAGGGGCGGGCTTGCTCGACCTTGAGGCTGCCGCCGATGAATTCGCGAAAGCGCCGTCCGTATTTGCGCGAGATATATCCGCGAAACGCCGTGGTGAAGGCCGATAACTGTGCCGGGCTGGCGCTGCGCGCGGCCACGCCCAGCGCCGAGCGCGCGATGATCGGTACGTCGGAATAGCGCACGAAAATTCGTTCGAATTCCTGCAACATCCGGGCCTCGGAGCGGCCCGAGTTGATGACCGCGTTGATATCCGCAACGACCTGGTCGATCAGGGCGGTGGCCTCGGGCGTGGTCAGGGCGCGGGCGGGGGGGGCAACCGTCAGGGCGGCCCCGGCCGCAAGACCGGACATCAGAAAATGGCGGCGGGTGGCATCACTGCGCATCTGTTGCCTCCAGAGGGGTGGCATAGGCATCTGCATATGGGGTGGCGTAGGGATCGTCATAAGGGTCGAAATAGTCGGGCATCGCGTCGCGGCCCAATTCGTGACGACGTTTTTGCAGGTATCCGATCCGCAGTTGGGCGTAACTGTCGGCGCTGTCATACAGCACTTCGTCGATCGTGCCCGAATAGGTAAAGCGCTTGTTCAGCCCGGCGCCGACGCTGGTGCCGCGCCCGATCCAGCGCTCGTCGGGACCCAGTGCCGAGCCCAGCGGATCAAGCGCCATGTCCACGATCAGCCCCACCGTGTCGCGTTCCGTCGAGGGGCCGAGGAAGGGCAGTTCGACATAGGCGCCTTCGGGAAAGCCCCAGACATGCAGCGTTTCGCCGAAATCGGTCTCGACCTCGGGCGCACCCATGCGCGTTGCCGGGTCGAACAGCCCGCCAATCCCGATCGTCGTGTTGACAAGGAACCGCACACCGTTTTCCACCGCGTCGCCCGGGCGCAGTTGCAGCAGGCTATTGGCCATCTTGCCCGGCAGAGACAGGTTGCCGGCAAAATTTCCGATCCCCTCGCGCAGCGGGCCGGGAACGGCCCGGCCATAGCCCGAGGCGAGCGGACGCACGATGCCGCGATCAACGTCCTTGTTGAAGTCGTGAACGGCACGGTTGCGCGCCTCGTAAGGGTCGTTGAACTCGTTTGTGCCGTCATGCGGGGTGCAGGCGGCCAGCGCCACCATGCCCGCGACGGCGAGAATGGAATATCTCGAATGCCGCACGCCGTGGGTCCTAACCGGGAAAAAGACATCATCGATGACCGATTGCGCGCAAGGGAACCATGCTGGGCGGCGGATCACAAGTGCCACCCGCATCTCGAGGTACAAAGCGTTGCATTTTGATGTTTCGCGGGCAGGCGCGCGGGGGTAGCTTTTGTTCGACGCGTCAATCCCACGGAGTACGACATGCAAGCAACCTTCGAGGCCCGCCTCGCCACGTTGGGCGTGACCCTGCCAGATGCCCCCGCCCCCGCGGCCAATTACGTGCCTTACGTGATCGCGGGCGACCTGGTCCATGTATCGGGCCAGGTCGCCATGGTTGATGGCAAGTTCATCACCGGCAAGCTGGGCGCCGACATGGACGTCGCGGCCGGGGCCGCCGCCGCGCGGGCCTGTGCGATCAGTCTTCTGGCGCAGGTCAAGGCGGCCTGCGGCGGCGATCTGGACCGGCTGGTACGGGTGGTGAAGCTGACCGGCTTTGTCAACTCGACCCCCGATTTCGGAGACCAGCCCCGCGTCATCAACGGCGCCTCGGATTTCCTGGTCGAGGCATTGGGCGATGCCGGGCGGCACGCACGCTCGGCGGTCAGCGCGGCCGCGCTGCCCTTTGGTGTCGCGGTGGAAATCGAGGGTATCTTCGAAATCCGATGAGCGTACTACCGCCATCCTTCTTGCACGCCCCGATCGCCCATCGCGCCTTGCACGACCACGGGGTCGGTCGCCCCGAGAATTCGATCGAGGCAGTTCGCGCCGCGATCGCCGGCGGATTCGGCATCGAAATCGATATCCAGCCGTCCGCCGATGGCGTGCCTATGGTGTTTCATGATTACGACCTGTCCCGCCTGACGGGCGAGACAGGGCCGGTCTCGGCGCAGGGCGCGCGCGTGCTTGGCACGATGGTCTTGCGGGGCGGCGCGACGGGTATTCCCACGCTGGAACATGTGCTGGATGAGGTCGCGGGCCGCGTGCCCCTGCTGATCGAGATCAAGGATCAGGATGGCGCGATGGGCCGCGGTGTGGGGCGGCTGGAACGCGCGGTTGCGCGGTTGCTTGCGCGATATTCGGGCGATGTGGCGGTGATGTCGTTCAATCCCCATGCTGTCGCCGTTCTTGCCGAGGCCGCGCCGGATATCCCGCGCGGCCTGATCACCTGCGCGTTCGAACCGGGCGATTGGCCCACGCTGCACGCCCCGGTGCGCGACGTGCTGCGCGACATACCCGATTACGACAGGCTCGGGGCCTGTTTCATCTCGCATCGCTGGACCGATCTGGCCCGGCCTCGGGTGCGTGCGCTGCGCCAGGCGGGTGCCGCGATCTTGTGCTGGACCGTGAAAAGCGTCGGCGATGAACGGATCGCGCGATCCGTCGCCCACAACATTACCTTCGAGGGCTATGCCGCCGCGCACCCCGCTTGACCTGCTTGCGGCGTGACCCATTTCCAGCCCATGCAGGATGCGGGCAAGATACCCGACCCGGTCGAGGTCGATGTGCTGTCCTCGCTGTCGCAGATCGCGGCGGAGGACTGGGATGGCTGCGCCTGTCCAGAGGCCGCCGATGGGGGCCGCCCCGACGATCCGTTCACCACACACCGCTTTCTCAAGGCGCTTGAGGATAGCGGCTCTGTCGGGCCCGGCACCGGATGGGGGCCACATTACCTGGTGGCGCGCCAGAACGGCGTTCCGATCGGGGTTGCCCCGCTTTATGCCAAGTCTCACAGCCAGGGCGAATACATCTTCGATCACAACTGGGCCGATGCCTATATCCGGGCCGGCGGGCGGTATTATCCGAAATTGCAGGTCGCCGTGCCCTTCACACCGGCGACCGGGCGGCGCCTGCTGGCCCGACCGGGACATGAAACGGTGGCGCAGGCGGCGCTGGTGCAGGGGGCGGTGCAACTGGCGGCCGAAAACGGGCTGTCCTCGCTGCATGTCACCTTCTGCACCGGGGACGAGGCCCGCGCGGGTGTGCAGATGGGCCTGATGCACCGCATCACCCAGCAGTTTCACTGGGAAAACCGCGGCTATGCCGATTTCGACGCCTTCCTGGCCGATCTGTCCTCGCGCAAGCGCAAGACGATCCGCAAGGAGCGCCGCACCGCGCAGGCGTTCGGTGGCACGATCCGCCAGGTCAGCGGGGCCGACATCACCCGCGATCACTGGGCGGCCTTCTGGCGCTTTTACCAGGACACCGGGATGCGCAAATGGGGCACGCCCTATCTGACCCGCGCCTTCTTCGACATCGCGCAGGAGGTTCTGCGCGACGACGCGCTTCTGGTCGTGGCAGAGCGGGGCGGCACGCCGGTGGCCGGTGCGCTGAACTTCATCGGGCGGCAGCGGCTATACGGCCGGTACTGGGGCTGTGTCGAGGATCACCCCTGCCTGCATTTCGAATGCTGCTATTACCAGGCCATTGACCATGCCATCACGCACGGGCTGGACACGGTCGAGGCCGGCGCCCAAGGCACGCACAAACTGGCGCGCGGCTACCTGCCGGTTCAGACCCATTCCCTGCACTGGATCGCCGATCCCGGCCTGCGCGGCGCCATCGATCGCTATCTCCGGGCCGAGCGGGACGCGGTGGACGAGGAAATCGAGGTGCTGACCGATTACGGCCCCTTCCGAAAGGCGCATCCGGAGGAACATGAATGACCGACAGACTGACCGACGCCGAACGCGAAACCGACCTTGCACCGCTGCTGGACAAGGGCTGGGCGATGGACCCGCGGGGCGATGCGATCAAGCGGACCTTCGTGTTCGACGATTTCGTTCACGCTTTCGGTTTCATGGCCCGCGTGGCCCTGGTTGCTGAAAAGATGAATCACCACCCCGAATGGACCAATGTCTACGCCACGGTAGAGGTGCGGCTGACCACCCATGATGCCGGCGGGCTGACGATGCAGGACATCGTGCTTGCCCGCCGGATGGAGGTGCTGGCCTGATCCTTACAGCGCGTCCAGCAACGCTTCACCGGCCGAGACATCGCACGCGCCCGGATTGTCCTCGACATTGAGAATGCGAACCTCGCCATCCTCCACCAGCATCGAGTAGCGTTGCGAGCGGTCGATCAGGCCCACCGGCGGCGCGGTGAAATCCAGCCCCAGCGCCGTGGTAAAGCTGGCATCGGGATCGCCCAGCATGGTGATGCCGGCGGCCGTGGCCCCGGTCGCCGCGCCCCAGGCGCCCATCACGAAAGGGTCGTTGACCGACACGCAGATCACCTCGTCCACGCCCTTGGCGCGCAACTCGTCATGGGCGCGGATGAAGCTGGGTACATGGGCGGAATGGCAGGTCGGCGTGAACGCGCCGGGCACGGCGAAGATCACGACCTTGCGGCCCTTGATCCGTTCGCCAAGGTTCACCTGTTCCGGCCCATCGGCCCCCATATGCACAAGCGTCGCGTCGGGCAGCCTGTCACCGGTCGAAATCGTCATGGGTCTCTCCCTCTTGATTGCCATTTCTTCCCCGCGTCAGGTAGTTTGCGCGGGACGTCAGGCCAGCGGAGAGACTGCAAATGTCCCATATCGTCATCATCGGGGCCGGGCAGGCCGGGGCGGCACTGGCCGCCAAGCTGCGGGCGCTGGGCCATGCCGGGCCGATCACCATGATCGGCGAGGAATCCGTGCCCCCCTATCAGCGCCCGCCGCTGTCCAAGAAATACCTGCTGGGCGAGATGCCGCTGGAGCGGCTCTTTCTGCGGCCCGAATCCTTTTATGCCGAGAACGGGATCGAGTTGCGGCTGTCCGATACCGCCGTGGCCATCGACCGGGCCGACCGCAAGGTGATCGCGGGCGGCGCGGCGATCCCCTATGACCAGCTTGCGCTGACCACCGGCGCGGTGGCGCGCCGCCTGCCGGGGGCCATCGGGGGCGAGTTGGCCGGGGTGCATGTGGTGCGGACGCTGGCCGATGTCGATACCATGGCGCCCGATTTCGCGCCGGGCCGCCGGGTGCTGGTGCTGGGCGGCGGCTATGTCGGGCTGGAGGCCGCGGCGGTCGCCGCGCAGCGGGGCATGCAGGTCACGCTGCTGCAGCATTCCGACCGGGTGCTGCGCCGGATCGCCTGCCCCGAAACCTCGGCCTATTTCGCCCGGCTGCACCGCGATCACGGGGTGGACCTGCGCGAGAATACCCAGATCGCCGCCCTGCGCGGCGGGACATGGGTGGAACAGGCCGATCTGTCCGACGGCACCTCGATGGAGGTGGACACGGTGATCGTCGGCATCGGCGTGACGCCGGCCACCAGCCTGGCGGAGGCCGCCGGTCTGGCCATCGAGAACGGAATCGCCGTGGACGAGATGGGCCGCACCACTGACCCGCGGATCTGGGCGGCGGGCGATTGCACCAGTTTTCCCTTCCGGGGCGCGCGCATCCGGCTGGAAAGCGTGCAGAACGCCATCGACCAGGCCGAGGCCGTCGCCGCCAACATGCTGGGGTCGGAGGCACCTTATGTGCCGGTCCCGTGGTTCTGGTCGGACCAGTATGACGTGAAACTGCAGATCGCGGGGCTGAACACCGGGTACGATCGCGTGGTGGTCCGCAAGGGCGACCGCGATCTGACCGTCAGCCACTGGTATTTCCGCGGCGCGAACCTGCTGGCCGTGGACGCGATGAACGATCCGCGCGCCTACATGACCGCCAAGCGCCTGATCGAGGCCGGTCGCTCGCCCGACCCCGGCATGGTGGTCTCGGGCGACCTCAAGTCGCTGATGGCCGCGTGAGGATCATCGCGGGGCGCAACAGGGGGCTGAGCCTGGCCTCGGTCGGCAAGGGCGACAAGGGCGCGCATCTGCGCCCCACCACCGACCGGGTGCGCGAAAGCCTGTTCAACCTGATCCTGAACGGCCCCTATGGCGATCCGGTGACGGGTGCGCGGGTGCTCGACCTGTTCGCGGGCACCGGCGCGCTGGGGCTTGAGGCGCTGTCGCGCGGCGCGGCGCAGGTGACATTCGTCGAGAACGGGGCAAAGGCCGCCGCGTTGATCCGCGAGAATGTCGCGAAATGCCGGGCCGGGTCCGAGACGCGGCTGATCCGCCGCGATGCCACCCGGCTTGGGGCACATGACGGGGCACCCTTTGACCTGGTCTTCCTTGATCCGCCCTATGGCAAGGGGCTGGGCGAACGCGCGCTGGTCGCGGCGCTTGCGGGTGGCTGGATCGCACGCGGTGCATTGATCCTTTGGGAAGAGGGCGCCGCCGTCACGCCGCCCGAGGGTCTGCGCCTGCTCGATAGCCGCCGCTATGGCGACACCCGCATCGCGATCCTTGCCCGCGACTAGTGCATAAGGGTCTCGGGGGGCACGGCGGTACCCGGCACACCGGTCACTCTTTCGGCAGGACGAGCTGTTCTTCTTCTTGGTAAAAATACCCTTTGAAAGGTTGATGCCGCCGCGCCGGGCGGGGGGATGGGTCACGTAGGGGGGCGCCAGGCCTCGATCGCCGCCACTGCCTCCGCGGCGGTTTCCACGTAGGTGAACAGCTCCAGGTCCTCGCGCGCGATGGTGCCCGCTTCGGCCAGCGCCTCCCAGTTGATGATCTTTTCCCAGAACGCGCGCCCGAACAGCAGGAAGGGCACCGGGTCCATCCGCTTGGTCTGGATCAGGGTCAGCGCCTCGAACATCTCGTCCAGCGTTCCGAACCCGCCGGGAAAGATCGCGACCGCCGCCGCCCGCATCAGGAAATGCATCTTTCTGATGCCGAAATAGTGAAAGTTGAAACACAGCTCGGGCGTGATGAAATCGTTGGGGCGTTGTTCATGCGGCAGCACGATATTCAACCCGATCGACACGCCGCCCGCCTCTGCCGCGCCGCGATTGCCCGCCTCCATCACGCCGGGGCCGCCGCCGGTGACGATGACATAGTCCAGGCCTTCGGTTTTCTGGCCCTTCAGCGTCATGAGCCGTGCGAATTCGCGCGCCTCGTCGTAATATAGGCTCAGTTCGGCCAGGGTCTGGGTTTGGGCCTTGTGGCTTTGTTCCGGTTCGGGGATCCGGGCGCCGCCGAACAGGACGATGGTGCTTTCGACCCCGTATTCCTGCATCGCCAGATCCGGCTTTGTCAGCTCGAGCTGTAGACGCACACCGCGCATCTCGTCGCGGCACAGGAAATCGGGATCGGCAAAAGCCAGGCGATAGGCGGGCGACAGGGTCTGCGGCGTTTCGGGTGTTTGCCACTGCCGTTCCACATCGGTCCGTGCATCGGGAAAGCTGCGTTTGACGTTGTCCATCCTGCCCTCGCTTTCGTCGAGATTGCGCCCTTGCCCCTCAGCGTCTATAGCCTCGGGCGCAATCGGACCAGTCACCATCCCCGGAGGAGCCCAATGTCCAACGCCCAGCTCGAAGCCGCCATCGAAGCCGCGTGGGAAGCGCGCGACACCATCACGCCCTCGACCGGCGGCGAGACCCGCGAGGCGATCGAGACCACGCTGGCCGCGCTGGACGCGGGCGCCCTGCGGGTGGCCGAGCGCCAGGAGAACGGCGACTGGCATGTGAACCAGTGGGCGAAAAAGGCGGTGCTGCTGGGCTTTCGCCTGAAGGACATGGAACAGCAGGATGGCGGCCCGCAGGGTGGCCACTGGTGGGACAAGGTCGATTCGAAATTCAAGGGCTGGGGCGATGCGGAATGGCGCGAGGCCGGGTTCCGCGCGGTACCCAACTGCGTGGTGCGGCGGTCTGCCTATATCGCGCCGGGCGTGGTGCTGATGCCCAGTTTCGTCAACCTCGGCGCCTATGTGGACGAGGGCACGATGGTCGACACCTGGGCGACCGTGGGCAGCTGCGCGCAGATCGGCAAGAACGTGCACCTGTCGGGCGGCGTGGGCATCGGCGGCGTGCTGGAGCCGATGCAGGCCGGCCCGACCATCATCGAGGACAACTGCTTTATCGGGGCGCGCTCCGAGGTGGTCGAGGGCTGCATCGTGCGCGAGGGCTCGGTCCTTGGTATGGGTGTGTTCATCGGCAAGTCGACCAAGATCGTCGACCGCGAAACCGGTAATGTCATGTATGGCGAGGTTCCGCCCTATTCGGTGGTGGTCGCCGGGTCCATGCCCTCGAAGGGCGGCGTGAACCTTTATTGCGCTGTGATCGTGAAACGGGTGGATGCACAGACGCGTTCGAAAACCGGTATCAACGAGTTACTGCGTGACTGACAAGCCCCGCAAAGCCCATTTTGTCTATACGCTTCTGGTGCAGGTCGGCCGCAAGGCCGATGACGGCCTGCCCGAGGGTGCGACCGGCGCGGGGCTGATTTGTTATGCCTCGGGCGTGGACGAGGCCGAGGCGGTACGCGAAACGGTGGCGGTGCTGAAACAGGCGGGGCTTGCGCCGCTTGAGGTCACCGGCCATGGCACCGCCGCGGAACGCCGGGCCGAAGGCCACGAGATCGACGCCGAGGAAGAGGCTCTAATGGCTCGCGCATTGGCCGAGAACGCGGTCATCGTCGCCCAGATGGAGCCGTTCTTTGATGCCGATTAGCGGCTGAGCAGCGCAGAACGCAGTGTCGCGGCCTCGAACTCCCGAAGCAGGCGGCGGGCCGGGATGTCATGCAGCGGCAGCGCCTCGGCAGGCAGGGCGTGAAGGCAACTCGTCGCCAGCACCCGCGGGCTTTTGCGGATTTGCCCCACGAACAGGCTCTCGATCGGACAGCCGGCGGCCTCGACGATTTCGTGCCGGTCCAGCAGAACCTGGTGATAGCGTAGCACGCATAATCCGCGTCGGCGAAGCGCGTGCGGGCCGGGGCATAGCCACTGTGCCTCGATCAACACCTCGTCGGCGCCGAACAGGTATTCGACATCGGCCCCACCGATCACCAGGCGCTGTTCTGGCGCGACGATGATATCCTGCGCCAGCCCCAGGTATGGCGCCAGGAGTTGCACCGGGGCCGCCCCGCCCAGCGCCGGCACCTCGTGCCCACCTGCCCAGCGCACCGGTACCGAACCGTTGTCGCGGGTTTTCACCAGGTCGCCGGGGCGCAGTGTCTCGATCGGGGCGGGTCCGGTCGGGGTCAGGACCGGCGTGCCGGCGGCGATGCTGGGGCGCAGGCCCACCGGTTCCAGCGTATCGGCAATGGCCACGCAGTCGATCCCGCCATGCAGCCGCACGCCCCCTGCACCGTTACAAAGCAGGGCAATATCTTCCTGTATCAGCGGCAGGGGATCGGGGAATTCCTTTTGCACCAGGATACCCTCGGCGGCCTCCTCCAGCGAAAGCAACCCCCGTCCCGCCACCATGTCCCAGCAAAGGGTCAGGCGGATACGGCCTGACAGGTGCGCCGCGCCCCGATCCAGCGTGACCTGGTAGCGCCGCCGTCCCAGCCGGTGCGCCAGCACGACCCGGCTGCCCGCGGTGATCTGGATCGACAGGTGCCGTGGCCGCGGGCCGGGCACATGCAACAGCAGTAAAGTTCCTTCCGCGAGATGTGCACGGCCCAGTTCGGCCTCGATCTGGAGGCTGCCGCGCCGGAGCGCCGAGCCGGTTGCCGATGCATCGCCAGGGCAGGGCGCCAGGCCGCCGGGGGTCGAGGGGTCGGTGACGGCGATCCAGCTCATGCCCGGTCCCCTGCCGGGGGGCAAAGGCGTCCGATGATCTGGCGTTGCGATCTGGCCATGCCTTCTGTTCCCCTTGGCCGCGGATGCCGCGCGGCCTGACCCGGTTGGGATCATGGCGAAAAATTTCCGCCGGGTTAAGGGCTGATAGCCTTACCTTTGTCCAGAATCCGGCCGCAAGTTGCAGCGCGCGCGCGCGCAGGCTATCGCTGGTGCGACCAAAGCCGAAGGATGCCTTGATGACCATGCCCACCGATCCCGTCGCCCTGACCGCCGAGTTGATCCGCTGCCCCTCGGTCACGCCGACAGAGGGCGGCGCGCTGCGTCTGCTTGAGACGCGGCTTTCCGCGGCCGGGTTCGAGTGTCGGCGGATCGACCGGGGAGGCGTGGCAAATCTCTTTGCCCGCTGGGGCGCGCGGGGGCATCCGGCGAGTTTCGGGTTCAATGGCCATACCGACGTGGTGCCGGCGGGCGACACCGTCGCCTGGACCCATGCGCCATTCGGTGCGACGCAAGCCGAGGGTTGGCTATGGGGGCGGGGGGCCGTGGACATGAAATCGGGCGTGGCGGCCTTTGTCGCGGCGGCCATCGATTTCGTGCGCGACACGCCGCCCGATGGCGCCATCGTTCTGGCGATTACCGGCGACGAAGAGGGCGACGCGGTCGACGGCACGACGGCGCTGCTGGACTGGATGGCAGATGAGGGCGAGCGGATGTCGGTCTGTCTGGTGGGGGAACCCACCAGCCGCGAAATCCTTGGCGACATGATGAAGATCGGCAGGCGCGGATCGATCACCGCCTGGTTCACTGCCCATGGTGTGCAGGGCCATGCCGCCTATCCGCAGCGTGCGCAAAACCCTATCCCGGCGCTGGCCCGCCTGATCGAACGGCTGACGGCCTATCGGCTGGACGAAGGCACGCGCCATTTCGACCCCTCGACCTTGGCCGTCACAACGTTCGATACCGGCAATCCCGCAACCAACGTCATCCCCGGCTTGTGCCGCGCGACCGTGAACATCCGGTTCAACGAGGTCCACAGCCCCGACAGCCTGGCCGAATGGCTGCGTGCCGAGGCCGACAAGGTGACCGAGGAAACCGGCATCCGCTTTGACATGGAAACCAGGCTTTCGGGTGAAAGTTTCCTGACGCCGCCGGGCGTCCTGTCAGACCTGGTCGCGCGCGCGATCGAGACCGAGACCGGCCAGCGGCCGGAACTTTCGACATCGGGCGGCACGTCGGATGCGCGTTTTGTCAAGGATCACTGCCCGGTAGTGGAATTCGGCCTTGTGGGAAGGACGATGCACCAGGTCGACGAGCGGGTGGCGATTGACCAGATTGGCGCGCTGAAACGGATCTATTCGCGTATCCTTGCCGACTATTTCGGCTAGGGCGCGACGCTTTGCGGCTGACGGCGGGGGGCGGTCGTGATACTCCGTTGCGCATGGCTCGCATCCCCTCGAAATCCGAGATCCTGGACTGGATCGCCGATAACCCCGGCAAAAGCGCCAAGCGCGACATTCCCAAGGCGTTTGGCATCAAGGGTGCCGACCGGATCGACCTGAAGCGCGTCCTCAAGGTGCTTGAGGACGAAGGCCACCTGGAAAAGCGGCGCAAGACTTACCGCGACCCCGACCGCCTGCCCCCGGTCACCGTGTTGCAGATCCTCGCGCCTGATGCGCAGGGCGATCTTTTTGCGAAACCGCTGGAATGGCACGGCGAGGGCCCCGAACCCCGCGTTCTTTACGTGCCGCGCGAGGCCGACCCTGCGCTGGGTGCGGGCGACCGGATCCTGGCAAAGCTGCAAGAAATCCGTGCCGAGGATCACCAGTACGAGGCCCGCCTGATCCGCAAGATCGGTGTGAACCCGAAACGTGTGCTCGGCATCTTCCGCAAGGGGGGCGAAGGTGGCCGGATCGTGCCCATCGACAAGGGCGCGGACAAGGAATGGATGGTTGGCCGCGATGCCACCCATGGCGCGCAGGACGGCGAACTGGTCGAGGCCGAACAAGCTGGCCCGCGCAGCCATCTGGGCCTGCCGCGCGCGCGCATCGTCGAACGGCTGGGCGATCCCACGGCGCCCCGTGCCGTCAGCCTGATCGCCATTCACCAGCACGGGATTCCCGATGCCTTTCCCGATGCCGTGATCGCCGAGGCTGATCGCGCCAAACCTGCGGGGCTGGGCGAGCGTGAGGATCTGCGCCACTTGCCCCTTGTCACCATCGACCCGGCCGATGCGCGCGACCGCGACGACGCGGTTCTGGCGATCCACGATGATGACCCGAAAAACAAAGGCGGTTTTGTCCTTTGGGTGGCGATTGCCGATGTCGCCCATTACGTCACGCCGGGATCGGCGCTGGACCGCGAGGCGCGCAAGCGGGGAAATTCCACCTATTTCCCCGACCGCGTGGTGCCGATGCTGCCCGACCGGTTGTCGGGGGATCTGTGTTCGTTGCACGAGGACGTGCCGCGCGCCTGTGTCGCCGTTCGGATGCAGATCGACGCGCAGGGCACCAAGCTGTCGCACCGGTTCACCCGTGCCCTGATGCGATCGGCGGCCTCTTTTACCTACCAGGAGGTGCAGCAGGCCGAGGATGGCGCCCCGAACGCGCATACCGCGCCGTTGCTGGACGAGGTGATTCACCCGCTCTTTGCCGCGTATCGCGCCCTGACCCGCGCGCGTGAGCTGCGCCAGCCGCTGGACCTGGACCTGCCGGAGCGCCGCATCGTGCTGAGCGATGAGGGCAAGGTCGAATCGGTCAAGTTCCGCGACCGGCTGGACGCCCATCGGCTGATCGAGGAATTCATGGTGCTGGCCAATGTGGCCGCGGCCGAGGAACTGACCCGCCTGCGCCGTCCTCTGTTGTTTCGCGCGCACGAGGAACCCAGCCCCGAGAAACTGGACGCGCTGCGCGAAGTCGCGGCCGCCTCTGGCTTTACGCTGGCAAAAGGACAGGTTCTGAAGACGCGCCACCTCAACGACCTGCTGGACCAGGCGATGGGGACGGAGTTTTCGGAATTGATCAACCTGTCGACCCTGCGCTCGATGACGCAGGCCTATTACACGCCCGAGCATATCGGTCATTTCGGGCTGGCCTTGCACCATTACGCGCATTTCACCTCGCCCATCCGCCGCTATGCCGACCTGGTGGTTCACCGCGCGCTGATCACGGCGCATGGCTGGGGCAAGGACGGGCTGTCGCCGCACGAGATCGATGAGCTTGAGGCGACCGCGACACATATCTCGGAAACCGAACGCCGCTCGATGGCGGCCGAGCGTGACACCACCGACCGTTATCTTGCCGCCTACCTATCCGAACGGGTCGGCTCCGAGTTCGAGGGCCGCATTTCCGGCATCGCGCGGTTCGGCGTGTTCGTCACTCTGGATGAAACCGGCGCCGATGGCCTGATCCCGATCCGCGAATTGGGGGGCGAGTATTTCCACCACGACCGCGAGGCGCAAACCCTTATGGGCGCCGATACCGGGGTGATCATCGGGATCGGCCAGCGGGTGACGGTTCGCCTGTCAGAGGCGGTGCCGGTCACCGGGGGGCTGACGCTGGAATTGTTGACGCTCGACGGAAAGGCCCTGCCCCGTGCTGGGCGGCGCAGTGGCGGCAAGCCGCCCAGGCGCAAGCTCGCCCATGCCAGGGGCAAGGCGGCCGCCAGCGCGAAAAAGGCCGCGCGTAAGGTCAGTCGCACCCGCCGTTAGGCGAGAATCGGCTCTTTGGAAGTATCGCGATCAGAGCGGGCTTTGCCGTTCCTTGCATGGGCGCTACACTTTCATCAAATAACGAGAGTCAGAGCAGATGCCCGTCACACGTCTTTTTGTCGCGGCCTTGTGTGCCGCGACGGTTCAGGGGGCTGCCGCGCAGGCCGCCGGCCTGGACAGTGTTCCGCGCCCCCAGGGGCGGCCGGGCGATACGGTCGCGGCCACCAGCCCGCGCCCAGCGTCCCGTCCAGCCGTCACGATGGAGACAGATTTGAAACCGGTGCAGGTCTCGACTGCCAATATCGGGTTCCAGCGCTGGATCGACGGTTTTCGCGACCGGGCGCTGGCGCAGGGTATTTCGGCCCCGGTCTTTGACCGGGCCTTTGCCGGTCTGCGCTATAATACCGACGTGATCGATCGCGACCGAAACCAGTCCGAGTTCACCAAGACGATATGGGATTATCTCGACAGCGCGGCCTCTGATACCCGCATCCGCAACGGTCAGGCGGCGCTGCGTGAGCACGCGCGCCTGCTGGAGCGGATCGAGGCGCGTTATGGCGTCGACAAGGAAGTCGTCGTCGCGGTCTGGGGGTTGGAAAGTGCCTATGGCGAATTCCGCGGAAAGACCCCGATCATCGAGGCGTTGGCAACACTGGCCTATGACGGTCGGCGCGGACGGTTCTTTGAACAACAGTTGATCGCGGCCCTCAAGATCCTGCAATCGGGCGATACCACGCCGCGCAACATGACCGGGTCCTGGGCGGGCGCGATGGGGCACACGCAGTTCATCCCGACATCTTACCTGGCCTATGCGGTGGATTTCACCGGCGACGGGCGGCGCGACATCTGGGCCGACGATCCGGCGGATGCGCTGGCCTCCACCGCCGCCTACCTTGCGCGGTTCGGCTGGACCAAGGGGCAACCCTGGGGGGTCGAGGTACGTCTGCCCCGTGATTTCAATGTGCAACTGGCCGATCGCGACGTGAAACGAATGCCCTCGCAATGGGGCGCGATGGGGGTGCGCGACATGTCCGGCCGTACCGTTCCCGATTATGGGCGCGCCTCGATCCTGCTGCCCGCGGGCGCGCGCGGCGCGGCCTTCATGATCTTTGACAATTTCGCGGTGATCGAGCGGTACAACACCGCCGATGCCTATGTCATCGGGGTGGGGCACCTGTCTGACCGGCTAAGGGGTGGCGGTCCCATCCAGGCCGCTTGGCCGCGCGGCGACCGGGCATTGCTGTTTGCAGAGCGCCAGGAGTTGCAGGAAAGGCTGACGCGCGCCGGGTTCGATACGCGTGGAATCGACGGAAAGATCGGCCCCAACACGATTGCGGCGGTGCGTGCCTACCAGCGGTCCGTGGGGCTTGTCCCGGATGGCTATGCCAGCCTCGACCTGCTGAAACGCCTGCGCTAGCAGGTGGTGTCGGCGCGGTCAGGGCGGGTCAGAACCGTTCTGCCCGCAGAACCTCGCAATCGCCGATCGTGACCACCCCGATATGCCGTTCGACCACGGAAAACGTGGCCTCAAGCAGCGCGTCCAGCCGCTCGGCGCGCAGGATGCAGACTACCGCGACCATCCCGCCTGCGGGGCCGACCTGTCCTTCGCGGCTCCAGCTTCCAGAGCGGCCGGACCCGCCCAGAACCGGCAGCACCGTGTAACCGGTGACGCCTGCCTCGTGGAGCGCGGCGCGCAGGCGGCGCTCCATCGGGGCCTCGATAATGATTTCCACCCGTTTCGCGGCATGGGTGCGCATGTGCCTAGCCTCCGGTGGCAAGCCGGGCCGCCGCGAGATACAGCGGAATGCCCAGCGTCAGGTTGAACGGAAAGGTGATCCCCAGCGACAAGGTGAGATAGATCGACGGGTTGGCCTCTGGCAGGGCCACGCGCATGGCAGCCGGCACCGCAATGTAAGAGGCCGAGGCGGCCAACGTCATCATCAGGACCACGCCCCCGGCCGAAAGACCCAGCACAAGGCCCGCGATGAGCCCGGCCAGGCTACCCACGACGGGCATGACCAGTCCGAAGGCCAACAATCCCGGCGTCATCACGGACCGGCAGGCGCGCAGGTTGCGCCCCGCGATCAAGCCCATGTCCAGCAGGAACAGGCAAAGCACGCCCTTGAAAGGGGCCACGATGAAACTGTCTATCTCGGCCAGTCCGGCCGGGCCGGTCACCCAGCCGATCACGAAAGCCCCCAGCAAAAGGACGATGGAACCATTCAGCAGGATTTCGCGCCATAGGCCGGTTTCGACCCGGCCCGTTCCGCCGCGCCGCATCACCAGCCATAGCGCGGCAAGGATCGCCGGCGCCTCCATGATCGCCGCAACGGCGACCATGAATCCCTCGGGTTCCATGCCTCGGCTTGTCAGGACCGAACTCGCCGCCACGAAGGTCACGATCGAGATAGATCCGTAATGCCCGGCGACCGCGCCCGCATTCACCGTGTCCAGCCGGGTCATGCCTCGTAACAGGGCAAAGGCGATGAAGGGCAGGCCTGCCGACAATACCACGCCCGCGCCCAGCGCCAGTAACAGCGTGGCGTCCAGCCCGTGCGCTGCAACGCCCGCGCCGCCCTTGAACCCGATCGCGAACAGCAGGTAAAGTGACAGTGCCTTGGCGGCGGCTTCGGGCACGCTGAGATCGGATCGCGCCAATGCCGCGGCAAGGCCCAGCGCAAAGCTCAGAACGATGGGTGACAACAGGTTCGCCGCCGCAAGGTCGAGGAACGTTCCCAAGGTCTGTCTCCTTTTCGAAGTCAGCCGGCGATCGCCGGGCAAGACCCGGCGGAAAGATCACACCGGGACGAAACGCCCGGTTTCACCATCGAAATATTCCACGATCCCTGCCCCGATATCGTTCCAGGCACCATGCAGCGAAAGCTCTTCCGCCTCGATGGCGGATTTGACGAAGGGAAAGCTGAGCAGGTTTTCCAGCGAAACCAGGACCGCGTCCTTTTCCATCGCCTCGAGGCGGGCCTCTTCGTCCGCGATGCCGGACTGACGTTGATAGCTGGGGCGCAGGATGTCCATCCAGCGACCGATAAAGCTGGTCTTTTCCTCTAGCTGGGGGGCGTTTCCGGCGCACATGTCATGGCACCCCTTGACTCCGCCGCACTTTGAATGACCCAGCACCACAAGGTTGGCGACCTTGAGAACCGTGACCGCGTATTCCACCGCGGCCGAGGTGCCGTGGTAATCGCCGTCGGGCGCATAGGGCGGCACAAGACCCGCGATGTTGCGGTGAATGAAGAATTCTCCTTCGTCGGCGCCGAAGATCGAGGTGACGTGGATACGCGAATCACAACAGGAGATGATCATCGCGCGCGGGCGCTGGCCTTCGTCGGCAAGCCGGCGGTACCAGGCCTTGTTCTCGGCATGGGTCGTGGCCTTCCAGCCATGGTAACGCTGTATCAGGTACTGCGGCAGTGGGCGGGCGATCTGCATCGACGTCTCCTGTCTTGTCCTGAGCGCGCTAGATAAAGAGCATTTGCGAGGAATTCGACCCATTTCGCACGGCCGGTTCAAGACTTTGTTGACCGGCTTGGCCCAAGGCTTGGCGCGGGTGTGGCAGGCGTTGGAGGGTTTGGTTTGAGTTCTGTTGTCGTGATGCGCCAGAAGGAACCGCTGAAGCTTGATTCAGAGCGGTTGGCAGACATGTTCGTGGAATTGGGCGAGGCTCGGGCGACCGATCTTATAGCGTTGTCGCTGTCGCGTCTGGAGCAGTTGATGGCGGCGCTGGAACTGGCCGGCGGGCAGATGCGGCGTGGCGATTGCATCGACCTTGCCGGCCAGGTCGCGGCGCTGGCCGATGCGCTGGGCATGACCAGCCTGGGCCAGGCGGCGCGCGGCATGGCCCGTGCCGCGGCCTCGGGCGATCCGGTGGCGCTGGCCGCGACGTGGGCGCGACTGGTGCGCGTGGCACGCCGGTCCCACCGGATCGCGGCGGAACTTCAACACCGGTCCGGCTGATCGCGCTTGCGGGTGGCGCGGGGGCGGTTACCCTTGGCACAGTCGAAGATCAGCCAGGGACCGATGCCGATGATGCCCAACCAACCCCGTTTCGCCGCGCCCGATGCCGATGCGCTGCCGCTGTATGCGGTTGGCGAGGGGGCTTTGGAGGCGTTTCGCGCCACGCTTTCGGGTGACCAGGCGGCCTGGCTATCGGCCACGGGGTTCGCCGCGGGCCTTGGCGAGTTGGCGCTTTTGCCGGCGCCGGGTGGCGGCCTGGCGGGGGCGGTGGCTGGGCTGGGCGATCCGCTGGCGCGCGCGCGCGGCCGGTTCCACGTGGCGGCCGCCGCGGCGCGCCTGCCCCGCGGCATCTATCGGCTAGAAAGCGATCTGAACGGTCCGGCCCTTGATGTCGAGGCGCTGGGGCTCTTGCTGTCGCGCTATCGGTTCGACCGTTACCGCGACCAGGCCCCGGCCCTGGCCGCGTTCACCGCACCCCTTGGTGTGGATTCTGCCCGCCTGGAGGCGTTGGCCGAGGCCGAATGGTTGACGCGAGACCTGATCAACACGCCGGCCTCCGACATGGGGCCCGACGCCCTGGAGGAGGCAGTGTTCGCCCTGGCCGCCCGGCATGGTGCAAGGGCTGGCGCGGTGCGGGGGGACGACCTGATCGCGCGGAATTTCCCGTTGATCCACGCGGTTGGCCGCGCCGGGCCACAGGCGCCCCGCCTGCTGGATTTCACCTGGGGCGACACCGGCCCGCGGCTGACGCTGGTCGGCAAGGGGGTGTGTTTCGACACGGGCGGTCTGGATATCAAGCCACCCAATTCAATGGGTCTGATGAAAAAGGACATGGGTGGTGCCGCCAGCGTTCTGGGCCTGGCGCATGTCATCATGGCGCAGCAATTGCCGCTGAGGCTGCGGGTGTTGATCCCGGCGGTGGAAAACTCTATCGCGTCAAATGCGTTCCGGCCCCAAGATATCCTGACCGCGCGCAACGGGCTGACGGTGGAGGTGAACAATACCGACGCCGAGGGCCGGCTTGTCCTGGCCGATGCGCTGGCGCTGGCCGCCGAAGAGCAAAGCGATCTCCTCGTTTCGATGGCGACGTTGACCGGGGCAGCCCGGGTGGCGGTCGGGCCCGGTATCGCACCTTTTTATACCGATGACGATGCACTGGCCGGCCTGATCGCCCGCGGCGGGGCGACCGGGGCCGATCCGGTCTGGCGGATGCCGTTCCACGCGCCCTATGAAAAGATGATCGAACCGGGGATTGCCGACCTCGACAACGCGCCCTCGGGCGGATTCGCGGGATCGATCACGGCGGCGCTTTTCCTGCGCCGGTTCACGGGCGCGGCGCGCTATGCCCATTTCGACATCTATGGCTGGCAGCCCTCGGATGCCCCCGCCTGTCCAAAGGGGGGGGCCGGGCAGGGTGCGCGCGCCCTGTTGGGGGCGTTGCCCGAGGCACTGGGGCTATGACCGACCGGCGCAACAGCTTTGCCAACGGGCGCGTGGCGGCGGCCGATCTGCGTGGGCAGGTGACCGCGGATCAGTTCGTCGATCCGGTGATGCATCGCGTGACGCTTCCATTGACCGATCTGCGGGCCGCGCCGGACGGTGCGCGTGACCGGCAATTGGTGCTGGGCGAGGGGGTCGAGGTTCTGGAATTCCGCGAGGGTCACGCCTTTGGCCGGGCGATCCGCGATGGCTATGTCGGATATGTGCCCGCCGCGGCGCTATCGGCCGACGTGCCGGACCCAACCCATATCGTCGCCGTACCCGCCAGCCATGCCTATTCTGCCCCGAACCTGAAAAGCCCCGAGATCTGCGCGCTGAGCTTTGGCGCGCGCCTGCGGGTGGTGTCTGCCTCGGGGGCGTTTTTCGAAACTGCTCAAGGATGGTTTTTGCCCAAGCCACACCTGCGGCCCGCCAACGCGCCCTTTGCCGACCCGGTGACCGTGGCGCAGATGTTTTTCGGCGCGCCGTACCTGTGGGGCGGCAATTCGATCTGGGGGCTGGACTGTTCGGCGCTGGTGCAGATGGCGCATCTGGCCTGTCATCGGCCCTGCCCCGGTGACAGCGATCAGCAAGCGCGCGATCTTGGAAACGCGTTGCCCGAGGGCACGCCGCCCGCGCGCGGCGACCTTCTGTTCTGGAAAGGCCACGTCGCGCTGGTCGTGGACCCCGAGGTGATGATCCATGCCAATGCCCATACCATGTCCGTGGCCTATGAACGTATCCCCGAGGCGATCGCCCGGATCGAGGCGCAGGGCGACGGGCCCGTGACCGCGCACAAGCGGCCCTAATCCACGGGACGGATCAGTTTCTTTTCCAGGATACGCAGCACGGTCTTGAGGTCATGTCCGCGCTTGAGGATTTGCCCGTCCATGCCGATCACGGCATACATTCCCTGGCGGCTGCGCAGGCGGGGGCGTTTCTCGATCCGGTAGAGCGGGTGTTCGGCGGTGCGGCGAAAGATCGAGAAAACCGCCACTTCGCGCAGGCAGGAAATCCCGTAATCACGCCATTCCCCAGCGGCGACCATGCGGCCGTAAACCGCCAGGATCACCCCAAGTTCCCGCCGGTCGAACGCGATCTGTTCGGGCACCGGGCCACCGGAAAACGCGGGGGGCGTCACGATATTCATTCCGCAAGCCTGCCGTTCCCGGCGGCGCAAATCAAGGCCCGCGCGCAGGCGGTTCGGTGATCGGCACGATTTTTCGTCCACGCCTGCCATCTTGGCCAGAGTCTTGCAGGCCCGCCGTGCCGTCGCGAAGAAACCGCCCGGTGTCGCGGTTGACAGCCCCCACCCAGTATCGCGGCGCCGGGTTTTCGTTTCGGTAGGGCCGGGCGGGCGCATGATCGCGGCCGTCCGGTCCGAGTCACGCGCACTGGTACCTGCGGAACCTGCGTGACGACATCTGTCCCATAAGCGTGGCAAAGCCATAATCATGCGCCAGCCGCCCGTCGCGCGCGCGCAATCCCCCGGCCCGGACCGCCGGGCGGAGAGTCGTCCGTGCGCATTGCGGCGCGACGGGCGCGTGCGCCCGCCCGGACGACTTGCCAAGCTGCCCGCTTTGCCGCACCCTCGCCGACAAAGGGAACAGGGAGAACCAAGCATGAAAACCCGCGCCGCCGTGGCCTGGAAGGCCGGTCAGCCATTGGAGGTCACCGAGGTCAATCTCGATGGCCCTCGCGAGGGCGAGGTCCTGGTCGAGATCAAGGCGACCGGCATATGTCATACCGATGAATTCACCCTTTCGGGGGCCGACCCCGAGGGGCTTTTCCCCGCGATCCTTGGCCATGAGGGCGCGGGTGTGGTGGTCGATACCGGCCCCGGCGTGACCAGCGTGAAAAAGGGCGATCACGTGATCCCGCTTTACACGCCGGAATGCCGCGAATGCGACTACTGCCTGAACCCGAAAACCAACCTCTGCCAGTCGATCCGGACCACGCAGGGGCAGGGGCTGATGCCCGATGGCACTTCGCGGTTCACCACACTCGATGGCGACCCGATCCTGCACTACATGGGCACGTCCACCTTTTCCAACTACACCGTCCTGCCCGAGATCGCGCTGGCCAAGATCCGCCCCGACGCGCCCTTCGACAAGGTCTGTTACATCGGCTGCGGTGTGACCACGGGCGTGGGCGCGGTGATCAACACCGCCAAGGCGGAACCGGGCTGCCGGGCGGTGGTGTTCGGGCTGGGCGGCATCGGGCTGAACGTGATCCAGGGGCTGCGCCTGATCGGCGCCGACCAGATCGTGGGGGTCGACCTGAACCCCGCGAAACGCGAGATGGCCGAACGCTTCGGTATGACCGATTTCGTGAACCCCGCCGAGGTCGAGGGCGACCTGGTGCCCTACCTGGTGAACCTGACCAAGGGCGGTGCCGATTACACCTTTGACGCCACGGGCAACGTGCAGGTCATGCGCACGGCGCTGGAATGCGCGCACAAGGGCTGGGGCGAAAGCATCATCATCGGCGTGGCGCCCTCGGGGGCGGAAATCGCGACGCGTCCCTTCCAGCTGGTGACCGGGCGCACCTGGAAGGGCACGGCCTTTGGCGGCGCGCGGGGGCGCACGGATGTGCCGAAAATCGTGGACTGGTACATGCAGGGCAAGATCGAGATCGACCCGATGATAACGCACACGCTGACCCTGGATGACATCAACACGGGATTTGACCTGATGCATGCGGGCGAGAGCATCCGCAGCGTGGTGGTTTACTAAGGGCCGCGAAGCCCCCATCTAGCGTGCAACCCGGACAGGCCATATCGGCCTGTCCCAAGAATGAAAGAGCAGCCATGCCCGACCCCAAGCCCCCCCTCCTTGCCGTTCTCGTCGATGCCGACAACATCCCCGCTCGCTATGCCGAGGCCATATTCAAAGAGGTGACCTCTTTCGGAGAGCCGGCGCTGCGCCGGGTCTATGGGGATTGGTCGTCCGACCGGCTGAAGCCATGGGCCGGAAAGGTCATGGAACTGGGTCTGGTGGCGCACCAGGAAACCGCCAATACCAAGGGCAAGAATGCCAGCGATATCGGCCTGGTCATCGACGCGATGGACATCTTGCATTCGGGGCGCTTTGACGGCTTTGTGCTGGTGTCGTCCGACAGCGATTTCACCCGGCTGGCCAGCCGCATCCGCGAACAGGGGCTGGACGTGATCGGTATCGGCGAGTCCAAGGCGCCGGTTTCGTTGCGCAATGTCTGCAACCGTTTCGTGCTGATCGAGAACATCGTGGAGGAACCGGCCGCGCCCCAGCAATCGGGCGCTGCGCCCGTCCAGGTGGGCAAGCGCCCGCCGCGCGAGGCGATCGACCTGATCCTCAGGGCGATGGACAAGATCCCGCAAGAGGGCGACGACTGGTATGCGCTGGGTCAGATCGGCCAGTATATCACCGCCGACAACCCCGATTTCGACACCCGCACCTATGGCAAGCGCAAGCTGTCCGACCTGATCCACGAGTTGAAACGGTTCGAGACCAAGCGGGTCGGAAACCAGTTGCATATCAGGCGGGTCGATTAGGGCCGGCCAGCCGGCAAAACGGGCCGGGATCGGGCCGGCGACAAGGCACGGCTAGCGCAAGGAACGCCCCTTGAGGATCGCGCCCGGACCGAACCGCGCGCGGATCGTGTCGCTTGCCCGTTCGGCCTGCGCCCGTGTCGCGGCCTGCGGATCCAGCAGGTCGCCCGACCGGTCCGCTCCCTCGGCCGGCACGATATCGACCAGCCCCACGCCCAACAGGCGGAATGGTCCCTCATGGTATAACTGGCCAATCAGGGCGCTGGCGGTGCGGTAGATGCGGTCGGCGATCTGGGTGGGATCGTCCAGCGCTGTGCGACGGGTCAACAGGCGATGGTCGGCGCGCTTGAGTTTCAGCACCACAACGCGGCCCGCGCGCCCCTTGGCCTTGGCGCGATCCGCAACCTTTTCGGCCATGCGCCACAGGTGCCCATCCAGAAGGTCGGGATCGGCGATATCGTCGGGAAAGGTGGTTTCGTTCGATATACTCTTTACCGGCGCGTTGGGTGAGACCCGCCGCGTATCCTGCCCCCTTGCCAGATGCCACAGCCGCGTGCCCATCGCGCCAAAGCGTGCCTGCAAATCGGCAAGGTCCCACCGGCGCAGATCGGCAAAGCTGTGGACCCCCGCCCGGTCGAGCGCGGCCTGCCCCGCGGCACCAACTCCCCATATCAGCCGCACCGGCCGGGGCGCCAGAAAGTCCAGCGTTTCGGCCCGCCCGATCACCGCGAATCCGCGGGGCTTGTCCAGGTCCGAGGCGATCTTGGCCAGGAACTTGTTGTGGCTCAGCCCGATGGAACCCGACAGGCCCAGTTCGTCCTCCATCCGCTTGACCAGCCGCGCCAAGAGAACTGCCGGCGGTGCCCCATGCAGGCGCCGTGTTCCCGACAGATCGAGAAACGCCTCGTCCAGGGCAAGCGGTTCGATGGCGGGGGTCAATTCCTGCATCATCGCGCGGATGGTGCGGCTGGCCTCGGCATAGGCGGCGGCGCGGGGTTTGACCACCACGGCCTCGGGGCAAAGTTCCAGCGCCTTGAACATCGGCATGGCCGAGCGCACGCCGCGGATACGCGCGAGATAGCAAGCGGTTGAAACGACGCCACGTCGCCCGCCGCCCACGATCACCGGCTTGTTGCGCAGCGCAGGATTGTCGCGCTTTTCAACGGATGCGTAAAAGGCGTCGCAATCCATGTGAGCAATGTTTAGCTCGAACAGTTCGGGATGCGCGATCACCCGCGGCCGGCCGCAGGCGGGACAGCGGGGGCCGCCGGGAAACGTGGTCAGGCAGTCACGGCACAGGGCTGGCATCTACGGAATCGACGCTATGACATAATGGCTGCATAATTCGGGCCATATTGGCGCCAATGATGCGCCTGACGCACCGCACGGGCAAGGGCGCGCGCGCGTTATTAAAGATAGTCATGGAGTGATAAACATGAGTTTGACCGATTTCCTGGGGGCGCTTTTGGGGGGTGGCCTCGTGATCTGGCTGATCGCGGTGTTCATCATCGTCTCGGTGGCGATGGGCGTGCGCATCGTGCCCCAGTCTGAGAAACACGTGGTCGAACGGTTTGGCCGTTTGCGCGCGGTTCTGGGGCCGGGGATCAACCTGATCGTGCCATTCCTTGACAGGGTGGCGCACAAGGTGTCGATCCTGGAACGCCAGTTGCCCAATGCCAGCCAGGATGCGATTACCGCCGATAACGTGCTGGTACAGGTCGAGACCAGCGTTTTCTACCGCATACTCGAACCCGAAAAGACCGTTTATCGCATTCGCGATGTCGACGGGGCGATCGCCACCACGGTGGCGGGCATCGTCCGGGCCGAGATCGGCAAGATGGAACTGGACCAGGTACAATCCAACCGCTCTGACCTGATTGCCACGATCAAGGACAGCGTCGAGGACGCGGTCGAGAACTGGGGCATCGAGGTGACCCGGGCCGAGATACTGGACGTCAACCTCGATCAGCAGACCCGCGAGGCGATGTTGCAGCAGTTGAACGCAGAGCGCGCGCGCCGCGCCGCCGTGACCGAGGCCGAGGGGCACAAACGTGCGGTCGAACTGAACGCCGATGCAGAGCTTTACGCCGCCGAACAACAGGCCAAGGCGCGCAGGATCACGGCCGAGGCAGAGGCGTTCGCCACCGCCGTCGTGGCACAGGCGATTGCCGATAACGGTCTTGAGGCCGCGCAATACCAGGTTGCCCTGAAACAGGTCGAGGCGCTGACCAAGGTCGGCGAGGGACAAGGCAAGCAGACGATCATCGTGCCGGCCCACGCGCTTGATGCCTTTGCCAATGCGTTCACGATGCTCAAGGGGAAAGGCTGATGATCGAGGTGAGCTGGTGGATGTGGATGGCAGTCGGGGCCGTTCTGGCGATCCTCGAACTGGTTTTGCCCGGTTACATCCTTCTGGGCTTTGCCGCCGGGGCCTTTGCCGTGGGCGGCGCGGTCTGGCTGGGTCTGTCGGTGGGCCTGCCCTGGCTGGTTTTGATCGCTGCCGTGGTCGCGCTGGTCGCCTGGCTGGGCTTGCGGTCCGCGCTGGGAATTCGCAAGGGACAGGTCAGGATCTGGGAACGCGACATCAACGAGGATTAGGCGGTCCGGGATTGTCGCCGGGGCCACGGGTTGCGGGTTTGCACCAATCCCGAGATGGTGTTTGGGCCGGGGCGCCGTTTGGCAGGGGGGGGTTAACCCACGGTCCCCGCTCGTGGCAATTCGGCCAGCACCTGGCTTGCCGCCGCTTTCGGATCTGGGGCCTTCCAGATCGGGCGGCCCACCACGATGTGATCGGCGCCGTCCATGATCGCCTGGGCGGGTGTCGCCACCCGTTTCTGATCGCCTAGTGCCGCGCCTGCGGGCCGCACGCCGGGGGTGACGATCAGCTTGCCGGCGGCCTGCGGCAGCGCGCGGATCATCGCGGCCTCTTGGGGGCTGGCGATCACGCCATCGGCCCCGGCCTCGAAGGCGCGGGTGGCCCGTTCGGCCACAAGGTCGCGGATATCGCCGGGCTTGATCAGGCTGGCATCCAGATCGGCCCGGTCCAGCGAGGTCAGGATCGTGACGGCGAGGATCTTCATGTCGGACCCGCCCTTGCCCTCGGCCGCGGCGCGCACGACATGCGGATCGCCATGCACGGTCAGGAAATCCAGGTCGAACCGCGCCAGCCCGCGCACCGCGGCCTCGACCGTGGCACCGATATCGAAGAGCTTCATGTCGAGAAAGATGCGTTTGCCGTGCTGATCCTTGAGCTCTTGCGCCAGCGCAAGCCCGCCGCCCGTCAACATGCCCAGCCCGATCTTGTAGAACCCCACCGCATCGCCGATGCGATTGGCCAGCATCAACCCGGAATGGGCGTCGGGCACGTCTAGGGCAACGATCAGGCGGTCATCGGACATGGGGGGACTCCTTCATCGGGTTGGTCGTTCCTATGCCGCGCCTGTGGCCGCTGTCCAGCGCGACAAAGCGCTGTGGCGCTCTTGCAACGGGTTTGGCTGGCCCCCACATCCTTGGCGAGGCCCGGAAAGCCGGGGTGTGCTGCAAGGCAGGCACCTGAAATTGCGGGCGCTTTAGCAAAGGAGAATACCGATGAACCTTGAAAAGTTCACGGAGCGGTCGCGTGGTTTCCTGCAGGCCGCCCAGACCATCGCGATGCGCGAAAGCCACCAGCGGCTCGCGCCGGAACACCTGCTGAAGGCGTTGATGGATGATGAGGAGGGGATGGCTTCCAACCTGATCCGCCGTGCGGGTGGTGCGCCCGAGCGGGTGGTCGAGGCCGTCGATGCAGCGTTGGCAAAGCAGCCCAAGGTGTCGGGCGAGGGGGCGCAGGTCTATCTTGACCAGTCCACCGGTCGCGTTCTGGACGAGGCCGAGAAGATCGCCAAGAAGGCGGGCGATAGCTTTGTGCCGGTCGAACGCATCCTGATGGCGCTGGCCATGGTAAAATCCAAGGCAAAGGACGCGCTGGACGCGGGCGCGGTGACCGCGCAGAACCTGAACGCCGCGATCAACGATATCCGCAAGGGCCGCACCGCCGACACGGCCAGCGCCGAGGAAGGGTATGAGGCGCTCAAGAAATACGCGCGCGACCTGACCGAGATGGCCGAGGAAGGCAAGATCGACCCGATCATCGGCCGGGACGAGGAAATCCGCCGCGCGATGCAGGTGCTGTCCCGCCGGACCAAGAACAACCCGGTGCTGATCGGTGAGCCGGGCGTCGGCAAGACGGCGATCGCCGAGGGGCTGGCGCTGCGCATCGTCAATGGCGACGTGCCCGAAAGCCTGAAGAACAAGAAGCTGATGGCGCTGGACATGGGCGCGCTGATCGCAGGCGCGAAATACCGCGGCGAGTTCGAGGAGCGGCTGAAGGCGATCCTGTCGGAAATCACCGCCGCGGCGGGCGAGATTATTCTGTTCATCGACGAGATGCACACGCTGGTCGGTGCGGGCAAATCCGAGGGCGCGATGGATGCCGCCAACCTGATCAAGCCGGCGCTGGCGCGGGGCGAGTTACACTGCATCGGCGCCACCACGCTGGACGAATACCGCAAACACGTGGAAAAGGACGCGGCCCTTGCCCGCCGGTTCCAGCCCCTGATGGTCGAGGAACCGACGGTGGAAGACACCGTTTCCATCCTGCGCGGTATCAAGGAAAAGTACGAGCTGCACCACGGCGTGCGGATTTCCGACGCTGCGCTGGTCTCGGCCGCGACGCTGAGCCACCGCTATATCACCGACCGGTTCCTGCCGGACAAGGCCATCGACCTTGTGGACGAGGCCGCCAGCCGTCTGCGGATGGAGGTGGACAGCAAGCCCGAGGAACTGGACGCGCTGGACCGCGACATCCTGCAAAAGCAGATCGAGGCCGAGGCGTTGCGCAAAGAGGATGACGCCGCGTCCAAGGACCGGCTGGCCAAGCTGGAACAGGAACTGGCCGACATGCAGCAGAAATCGGCCGAGATGACCGCCAAGTGGCAGGCCGAGCGCGACAAGCTGGAAGGCGCGCGCGAGCTGAAGGAAAAGCTGGACCGTGCGCGGGCCGAGCTGGACCATGCCAAGCGCGAGGGCGACCTGGCCAAGGCCGGGGAGTTGTCCTACGGCGTGATTCCGCAGCTTGAAAAGCAACTGGCCGAGGCCGAGTCGCAGGATGACGACGTCATGGTCGAAGAGGCCGTGCGCCCCGAGCAGATCGCCCAGGTGGTGGAACGCTGGACCGGCATTCCGACCTCCAAGATGCTGGAGGGCGAGCGCGAGAAGCTGCTGCGCATGGAAGAGGAGCTGGGCAAGCGGGTGATCGGCCAGCGGCAGGCGGTGACGGCGGTGGCGAACGCGGTGCGGCGCGCGCGCGCGGGGCTGAACGACGAGAACCGGCCGCTGGGCAGCTTCCTGTTCCTTGGTCCCACCGGCGTCGGCAAGACCGAGCTGACCAAGGCCGTGGCCGAGTACCTGTTCGACGACGACCAGGCGATGGTGCGCATCGACATGTCGGAGTTCATGGAGAAGCATTCCGTCGCCCGTCTGATCGGCGCGCCTCCGGGCTATGTCGGCTATGACGAGGGCGGCGTGCTGACCGAGGCCGTGCGCCGGCGCCCCTATCAGGTGGTGCTGTTCGACGAGGTCGAAAAGGCGCATCCCGAGGTGTTCAACGTGCTGCTGCAGGTTCTGGACGATGGCGTGCTGACCGACGGGCAGGGCCGCACGGTGGACTTCAAGCAGACGCTGATCGTGCTGACCTCCAACCTCGGCTCCCAGGCGCTAAGCCAGTTGCCCGAGGACGCGGATGCCAGTGCCGCCAAGCGGGACGTGATGGACGCGGTGCGTGCCCATTTCCGCCCCGAGTTCCTGAACCGTCTGGACGAGATGGTGGTGTTCGACCGGCTGACGCGGGGCGACATGGACGGGATCGTGGCAATCCAGATGCGGCGGCTGGAAAAACGGCTGGCGAACCGCAACATCACGCTTGAGATGGACGAGGGCGCGCGCAGTTGGTTGGCCGATGCCGGGTATGATCCGGTCTACGGGGCGCGGCCTTTGAAACGGGTGATCCAGCGCGCGTTGCAGGACCGGCTGGCCGAGATGATCCTTGGCGGCGAGATCCGCGATGGCGACACCGTGCCGGTGCATGCCGGGGCGGATGGCCTGATCGTGGGCGACCGTGTGGGCGGGTCCGACCGCCCGGCGCCCACGGATGCCGTGGTTCACTAGACGCCGCTGATCGCGCATGACACGCCCCGCAGGCCAGGCACCTGCGGGGCGTTCGCATTCGATCAGCCCTCGGGCAGGATAACCGCGTCGATCACGTGGATCACGCCGTTGCTGGCCTCGATATCGGCCGAAACGACATTGGCGCCGTTGACGGTGACGCCGCCTTGTGTGCCGATCGTCACCTCGCCGCCCTGCACGGTGGCCGCCGTCATGCCGTCGGACAAATCGCCCGACATCACCTTGCCCGGAACGACGTGGTAGGTCAGGATCGAGACAAGCTGATCCTTGTTCGCCGGTTCAAGCAGTCCGTCGAGAGTGCCGGCCGGAAGCGCGGCAAAGGCATCATCTGTGGGCGCAAAGACCGTGAACGGGCCCTCGCCCTTGAGGGTATCGACAAGGCCAGCCGCCTGAACGGCGGCGACCAGCGTGCCAAAGCTGCCCGCGCCGGCGGCGGTGTCGATAATGTCCTTGCCCATGTGGCCATCGGCCAGCGCCGGGCCCGAGATCATGACGGCGGCGCCAAGCGCGATAAAGGTTCTGCGGATCATTCGGATACTCCCTTGATAACAGGCAAACCCGTTTGCTCGGGTCTGCGGGGGTACGCCGCGGGGATGGGCCCGGATGTCGATCACGGTTGTCTCAACCGGTTGGACGTGAATGCGCCGCGCCCTAAGCCGGGGCGCGGCGCGATTTCACATCACGATTTTTCGCCTGCGTTTGAACGCGCGTGAAGGCTGCGTCAGTCCAGCCCCGCCGCCTCGCGCGCGATGCTGTCCAGCAGGGCCTCGACCTCTTTCATCGGACCTTCGGGATACTGGCGATAGCCGATGGTGGTCTGGTCGGGACTGTCGGGGAATTGCAGAACAAAGATGTCGTAGGGGCAGAACTGTACGTTCATCGGGTCGGCCTCCATCACCTTGCGCGACAGGGAGGCCGAGCAGAAGCTGAAGATGTCCGCCTTGAGAAAGATCGTGACGTCCGAGCCGACATCGGCCCTGGTGCGTTCCAGCATGTCGCCGGTATGGCTGACGCTGTCGATCACCAGGCCCTGGCCCGTGACCGCGTTTTCCAGCCCGAAGACCACATCGTCAAAGGCCTGTTCGACGGTATAGGTGACGGTGCCCTCCGCTGCATGGGCGGCACCTGCCGCCATGGCCAGCGCGGCGACGGCGATGATCGTTTTCATGAAACTCCTCCCTTGATCTCAGGCAATGGGTTGTCTCGCTCCCTGCATGCGCGCAGTGTGCATCCCGATGCCCCCGCTGTGCCAGGGCGAGGGTTGCGGATCGAAGACACGCATGAGGATAGCATGGGCTGGGCCTATTACGCATTGCAAGTGCTCGCGGGCTTGTTCGCGCTTTTTCTCGGATCGCTGGTGCTGTTGGTGGGTGTGCTGTTCGTCATCGACCGCAGCCAGACAGGGGATGCGATCCGGCGCAACTATCCCGTGATCGGGCGGTTCCGGGGCCTGTTCACCGAGCTGGGCGAGTTCTTTCGCCAGTATTTTTTCGCGATGGACCGCGAAGAGATGCCCTTCAACCGCGCACAGCGTGATTGGGTGGACCGGGCAAGCGCAGGCAAGGGTAATACCGTGGCCTTTGGCTCTACCCGCAACCTGAACATCCCGGGCACGCCGATTTTCATGAACGCGGTCTTTCCGCCGTTGGACGATCAATACGCCTCGACCGAGCCGTTGCTGATCGGGCCCCATTGCCGGGTGCCCTATGCCGCGCCGTCGATTTTCAACATCTCCGGCATGTCCTATGGCGCGATTTCGAAACCGGCGGTCCGGGCCTTGTCGCGGGGAGCAAAGCGGGCGGGCATCTGGCTGAATACCGGCGAGGGTGGGCTGTCGCCCTATCACCTGGAGGGTGGTTGCGACATCGTTTTCCAGATCGGCACGGCGAAATTCGGGGTGCGCGACGCGGATGGGAATCTCAGCGACGACAAGCTGCGCGAGCTGGCCAGCCACCCGCAGGTCAAGATGTTCGAGATCAAGCTCAGCCAGGGGGCCAAGCCCGGCAAGGGCGGCATCCTGCCCGCGGCCAAGATCGACGAAGAGGTGGCGCAGATCCGTGGCGTGCCGATGGGGCGCGATGCGATCTCGCCCAACCGGCACCGCGAGGTGAACGATTTCGACGACCTGCTGGACCTGATCGCCCATATCCGCGAGGTCACCGGAAAACCGGTCGGCATCAAGAGCTGTATCGGATCGGCCGAGCCGTGGTTCGACCTGTTCCGGGCAATCCGGGCGCGCGGCGTGCAAAGCGCGCCCGATTTCATCACCGTGGACGGGGGCGAGGGGGGCACTGGCGCCGCGCCCATGCCCCTGATCGACCTAGTGGGCCTGCCGCTGCGCGACGCGCTGATCCGGATGGTCGACTTGCGTGACCTTGCCGGGCTGCACGACCGTATCCGCATCATCGCCAGCGGCAAGCTGGTGGCGCCGGGCGATGTGGCCTGGGCGATTTGCCTCGGCGCTGATATCGTGACCTCTGCGCGCGGGTTCATGTTCAGCCTTGGATGTATCCAGGCGCTGAAATGCAATCGCAACACCTGCCCCACGGGGATCACGACCCACGATCCGCGCCTGCAACAGGGATTGGTGGTCGAGACCAAGGAAATGCGCGTTGCGGCCTATGCAAGATCGGTGATTGGCGAGGTCGAAACCATCGCCCATTCCGTCGGCGTCGCAGAACCACGCCAGATGCGTCGGCGCCATGTACGGATCGTGCAGGATGACGGGACCTCGATCCAGATGAACGAGTTGCACCCCTCTGTGCACCTCGGGCTTGAGGGTCTGGCCAAGGCCCGCGGGCACAAGCGCTTCGAAGAGGCGCTGAAACGGCTGGGGGAGACGTGACCCCGCCTGCCCGGGCTGTGCCGGGAACAGAAACGTGAGGTGACGTGGTTTTGGATTTCTCCGCCCCGGATCTAGAACAGGGTGGATTGGCAGGAAAGGAAACCCGACGATGGCCGGCCGCTGGCGCAACGATCTGAACTGGTCCGACGTGACACCGGAACATGTCTACCTGAACCGTCGCGCCGTGATGGCGGGTGCCGGGGCCTTGGCGCTGGCCGGGGCCGCGGGGGCGGCGCGGGCCGATGACATGGAGCCCAATAGTTGGGACGAGATCACCCGATACTGCAATTTCTACGAATTCGGCACCCGCAAGGAAGATCCCTGGCACAATGCCGGCCAGATGACCACCGATCCCTGGGTGGTAGAGATCGACGGGCTGGTGGACAGGCCCGGGCGTTACGACCTGGGCGATATCCTGGCAGGGGTCAGCATCGAGGAAAGGATCTATCGCCTGCGCTGCGTCGAGGCGTGGTCGATGGTGGTGCCCTGGCAGGGGTTCGAACTGGCCGACCTGCTGACCCGCGTGGGTGTGCAGCCCTCGGCGAAATACGTTGCGTTCCAGACGCTTTACCGCCCCGAGGAAATGCCGGGCCAGCGCGGCCGCGTTCTTGACTGGCCCTATGTCGAAGGGCTGCGCCTGGATGAGGCGATGCACCCTCTGACGATCCTGGCAACGGGACTTTATGACAGGCCCCTGCCGAACCAGAACGGCGCGCCGATCCGGTTGGTGGTGCCGTGGAAATACGGGTTCAAGTCGATCAAGTCGATCGTGCGCATCACGCTGACAGCCGACCAGCCGCCGACAAGCTGGAACATCGCCGCGCCGAACGAATACGGGTTTTATGCCAATGTGAACCCGCAGGTCGATCATCCGCGCTGGTCGCAGGCCACCGAACGCCGGATCGGCGGCGGGTTCATGTCGCCGCGCGTGCCGACCCGGATGTTCAATGGCTATGATGCCGAGGTGGCCGGGCTTTACGCTGGCATGGACCTGGCCAAGTTCTTTTGATGGGGCTTGCCGGGCCGATAAACCGGGCCTTGCGGCGCGTGCCGGTCTGGCTGCTCTACCTGCTGGGAATGATGCCGGTCGTCTGGTTTCTGTGGCTGGGGCTGACGGGCGGGTTGGGTGTAGAGCCGATTTCTGAACTGGAACGTCGGCTTGGTCTTGCCGGGCTGCAATTCCTGGTCGCGGGGCTGGCTATCACGCCGTTGCAGCGGTTGACCGGTGTCAGCCTCTTGCGCTTTCGCCGGGCGCTGGGGGTGGTGGCCTTTGGCTATATCCTGCTGCACGTGGCGGTGTGGCTCTTGCTCGATGTGCAATCATGGCGGTTGATCGCCGCCGATATTGTCAAGCGGCCCTATATCACCGTTGGCCTTGCGGCCTTTGTGTTGCTTGTGCCGCTTGCATTGACCTCGACCGACGCGATGCGCCGCCGTTTGGGCCCGGTGCGGTGGAAACGCCTGCACCGGCTGGTCTACCTGGCCGTGCCGCTGGGGGCGGTTCATTTCGTGCTGCTCGTGAAGGGCTGGCAGATCGAGCCGCTGATCTATTTCGCGATGATCCTGGCCTTGTTGGCGATGCGGATTCGGATCCGCCTGTCGCGAGTCGCGGCCTGACTCGCCAAGGATCGTCCATATATTGTGGTTGGGCGCATCCTGACCGCAATCGCGACAGGGGTGAGTCGGGCCGAAGGGGCGCCTGGCTTGCGTCAGCCGCCTTTCTCTCTTTTTCTGTCTTTTTGGAATTATCTGCATTATCAGTGAGTTGCGATGTTTTTTGTGGATTTATGACATTTTTGGAAAAAAGGG
>NZ_SLXU01000014.1 GCF_004343505.1 Rhodovulum bhavnagarense
GGCCTGATCCAGTCAAGTCGCTTGCCATGCTCGCCCCAAAACCCCTCGGGGTCCGTGATCGAGGCGCGGTACATCTCGTCATACTTGGCCGCGTCAACATGGGCAGAACGCGAAAAATCAGCGCGCGGAGCGTAGGTCTGGTCGAGTTCGAGAGTGGCGGCTTTGTCAGTCATGCTCGGCCCCTTTTTCCGAATGGATGGAATGGTCATGGCCAGCGCAGGGAACGTCCGGCCTCTCGACCTCGCTTTTCCGCAAATCTTCGTGAGAAGCAAAGCGGCAAGGCTGCACATGGAAAAGATTTGTAAATTCGCCTTCTGCGCAGCGGAGAAGTTTGTAAATTCATTTACATCCCCGCAAGTACCCCGCACGCCAAGACAAGGCGGCACGGCCCCGGGAGGGGGTGGGGCGAGGTGACAAGCCCCCCCCGCCGCGACCGGCAGGCCGCCCGCGTGACGAACGGATCAGCCCAGGTCCGGGCCGCCTCGGGGCAGCGTCCGGAACAGCCCGATCAGCCGGTGCTGAACCGATCGCGGCAAGGGCCGGCTTTCACCCGCGACCAGAAGACGCGTGTAAAGTCTGTGACCCTCGGGCGTGGCGAGCTGGCGGTCGATTTCTGCCCGGTGCCAGGCGATGGCGGCCCTGTGCAGGTCGCGCAGGCCGGGGATCGCGCGCAACTGCGCCAGCCGATCCGCCGTCGCGGACGCCATCGCCGCGATGCTGTTATCCTGAACGCTGTTGAAATTGCGTTCCACCCAATAGGTCAGGTCCAGCGCCTTGTCGGCCCTGTTGGGCAGGCCGCGCGCGCGCTTGACCAGGAAGCTTTCGGCGGATTTCACCGAATAATGGTTGATCTCGGCAAGCGCGCGCCCCCCGGACAGCCCGTAAAGCGAAAGGCGCGCGTCGTTTCCCGCAAAGGCATCTGGCAGCGGCTGCCCTGCCCCATCGACCCAGCGCGGCAGTCCGGCCTTTTCGGCCGCCTTCTGCCGGGGGCGATGCACGCCAAGCCCGTTGAACGGACCGGCCGCGCGGAACAGCGTCTTGAACAGGCTGGCCGCGACCGGATAGGCACAGCCGGGCGGGATCGCGGAGGTGAACTGTTCGGTGACGGGGCGATCCTGAAAGGTGAAGACGCCGTTATCGCCGAACAGCCGCCAGGGCAGGGCAATGGCATCGGCATCCTGCGGCAACGCCGCGATCAGGTCGGTCAGGGTATGGCCGGGGGTATGGATGTTGACGAACTCGTCCAGATCGCACCCCATGATCCAGTCCGCCGCCTTTCGCAAGGGATGCTTCCATGCCGCGCGCAGGGCCTGCCACTGGATACTGACGCCCGGCGGCGCGGAATGGGCGATATGGGTCAGGATGCCCGCCCCGGCCAGAACGTCCAGCATCGCGTCGGTCCCGTCCTGGCAATCGTTGGAAAAGGCCAGGATGTCGGTCGCCCCCGCGCCCAGGTGATGGGCGAGCCATTCCAGCAGGAACGGACCCTCGTTGCGCGCCGTCGTGACCAGCAGGATGCGCGGGGGACTCAATGCGCGGTCTCCCCGGCCTCGACTGTGAAAAAGAAATCCTCGTCCGGGCCACGTGCCACGACCGCATCTGGCACGCATTCGGGACCGCGCAGGAACACGTTGGCGCCGAAATGGCGGTGCAGGCGCGACAGGCGTTGCATCCGTTCGCCGGTGATCTCGGCATAGAAATTTTCGAAGTTCCCGCTGGCACGTAATTCGGCGATCTTGGCGCGGTGGGCGGTGACGGCGGCGTTATGCGCCCCGGCGATGCGCGGCACAGCCATCAGCCGGTCGAATTCCGCCTGCGCGGCCGGGATCATGCGGCGGATCGAGTTGTCCTCTTCCTCGTTGTTGTTCATGCGGAACCAGTAGGCCAGGCCCTGGTCGCGATCGACATGGTTCACCCGGCCGCGGTCGCGCTTGACCAGGAAACTCTCGGCGGAACGGACCGCGTAATGGTTCAGTTGCACAAGGTCATAGCCATAGGTCTGCGCGGTCGAGCGCCAGGCGTTTCGATACATCTCTCGCGGCATCGGCTGGCCCGATCCGTTGACCCATCGGACCTGTTCCCAAAGCTGCGGGTTCAGCCCCTTGGGGCGGTGCACGCCCAGTTTCTTGAACAGGCCGATATTGCGGAACAGCGTCTTGAAACCCCAGGCCTGGTGCGGCTTGTTCGCGAATTCGCGGGCGCAGCGGGTGAACTGGTCGATGACGAAGCGATCCTGATAGGCGTGCACGTCCGAATTGCCGTAAAGCCGCCAGGTCAGCGAGATCATGTTGACATCGCCCACAGCGGCGAACAGCGCGTCCAGCGTGCCGTCGCCGCATTTGACGTCGATATATTCGTCAACGTCCATGCAGATCGCCCAGTCGGCGCCGGTGATCAGCGGCTCTGACTCGGCGGCCTGCAAGGCAGCATGCTGGGGCTTCAGCCCGGTGCCGCGGAACGGGTTGTCGCGGTGCTGAACGATGCCCTCATCCTGCAAGATGTCCAGCAACTCGTCCGTACCGTCGGTGCAGTCGTTGGTGTAGATCAGGAAATCGTCCACCCCGATGGCGCGGTGATAGGCGATCCATTCAAGGATGAAGGGGCCCTCGTTCTTCATCGTGGTCACGATGGCGCGGCGGCCATTATGGGAGTGATCCGGCTTGACCGCGGGCATCGGAACGGGCTTGTGGCCCAGCAACCCGGTGGCCAGCGCGATCAGGTCGTCGCGTTCGATCAGGCTGGTCTTGGGCACGATGGTGGCGATCGAGTCGGTCGGATGCCGGATCGCCATGAAACGGTGGAACATGCGGTATTCAGGCAGCGGCCTGGCCCGTCCGATCCGGCTTTGTCGCCAATAGGTTTCACGAGGGACCATGGCCGGCGCCACGCACCAGCGCCGTTTCAGGCGGCGATTGTCGAACTGTACGCAGGTATGATCGCCGAACGTCGCCGCAGCCCCCTTGCGCACCCGCCAAGGATAACAGTTGCGGCCCAGCAATTGCACATAGCCGGTTTCGGACGACGCGGTCAGGTCAAAGACGTTCGGACCCGCATGCGGGCTCAGGAGGTCGCTGACATCAAGCGCGCAGACCGCGCGGGCCTGCCCCAGGAACCGCGTGCGCGCCCATTCGTACAGGACGAACTCGGCCAGCGGGGACCGCCACGGATCGGGCGGGGGAATATCCATCCTGTCCTTGCCCGGCGCATCGGGGGCGCAGTAGGGATGCGCCTCGGGCGGCAGCACCGGGTTGCCGAGCGGATAGTCGATCTCAACCAGCAACAGGACAAAATCGGGATGGTTTCCGGCCAACCATGCCTCGATCCCGGCTGCAAAGGCGGAATCTGTGCCGGGTTGCGCCCGCGACAGGATCAACGCGCCGGTCAAACCGTGATGGGCGATGTGATAGTCCAGCCAGTCGGCAACCGTGCGCACGCTTTCGCCGTTGCGCAGCGCCAGCGCCACGTTGTGCCCGGCAAGCAGGCCGGGCTCGGCCGGGTGCGGGGCGATCTGGCATTCACGGCCGTCCAGCCGCAAGGTCAGCCCTTCCCCGCCAGCCGGAAGATCGATCCGCAGGACCGGCGAATTGGCGATGGTGACGATATCAGCGGCCATATCCTGCGCTCCCGAGGCGATCGCCTCGGGCGGGGTGGTGCGGTTGAAAAACAGCGTGGCCACCTGCCCCCCATCAAGGGGATGCGCGACCGCGTCGAACAGAACGGCCTTGCCCGAGGCGACGGGGGTTATGCATCGGACCGCGAACACGGATCAGCCCATCGCCTTGAGCCGTTTGCGGATCGCGCGGTTCTCGCCGCGGGCAAGAACGTGATCGGCCAGTTGGCGGGCCAGTTGCGTATGCCCGCGCGCCACCGCCCGGTCGAATAGCTCTCGCTGGTAGCGGGGGAAATCCTTGCGCGCACGCAGCAGGCGGTAGAACTGCCCCGTATCCAGAGTACCGCCCAGCGCCTGCAACACGATGGGCGACAGGATCCCCATCTGGTGCAGGGACGATCCCAGCCGGTGACCCAGAAGCGGCGTGCGCAGACGCTGGACGTTGTCATGGGAAAAGCGCGCGACATGCGCGGCATCCAGCGGCTCGTAAGGGTCATACAGGATCGACACCCGCCGCGCCACGCCCGAGACCTGGGCCGCATCGCCGTAGGGGCCGGTGAAATCGCGCTCCCACGCCACCTTGTAGCGCGTTTCCCAGGGGACCACGGTCTTGTCCAGCGTCGATTGCGGGCTGATCGCCACCACGTCAGATCCCGGCGCGGCAGGGCAAAAGGCGCAGGCCGCATAGCCCCCCATCGAGGCGCCGTAGAACACCACGCGCCCGAACTGGCCGAAAAAGCCGCTGTCGCGCAACGCGTCGAACTGTGCCCAGACCCAGGGATCGCGATACCACGTCCAGCCATTGGCCATCACGCCCAGCATTGACCAGCCCTGTTTCTCGATGAAGGAAAAGCCCCAAGGGCGGCGATCTTCGCGATTGTTCATGGCGATGTCGAGATTGTCGAAACTGACGACCAGGACATCCCTGGACCGCGGCATGTAAAGGAACGAATGCCCGTCATCGCCGGGGCGAAAGAACCCCTCTGGCCCCGCCAGGTCGCGGGCGATATCGACCCAGGCCGCCGCGGCATCCTCGGCTTTCGGGGGCAAGGGGGTCAACTCGATCCGGGTGGTCGTGACACCATCCGTGCGTTGTTCGGAAATCACCCGGTTGGTGCCATAATCGCGCAAAAGCGGGAACGCGCCAGACCCCTTGCGCACATCCATGTAAAGCCGGCTGCCCGAATGCAGGCAATGTTCAAGAAACGGCTTTAGGTGGCGAACGTTGTGACTTGCGCCGAACCCGTCGAGATTGGCCAGGATATCGACAGGGTGCAGATCCTTTTCCCGGCGGACGATATGAATGCTCTGGGGATCGACCTCGTTCTCGACCAGGAAATCAACATAGGGATCGATCCATTCGGCTCGGTCCTCGAACCGACCCTTGCCGTTGATACTGACCAGATAGATGTCGCAATCGTATTTGTGGTGCGCAGCCAGCACAAAGGCCCGCGCGCCGCCCGACAGGTCCGCAATAGACGTGACCTCGTCCAAGCCGATCTCGTCGATCAGGCCTCCGTCGAACGTGGTCTTGCCCCGGCTCTTGATCGGGGATTCGGCGGGGTTGATCCCCTGCTTATCAACCAGCCGGGCAAGGAAAGACCCCTTGGGCGGCAACCCGTCATGACGCTTGCCCAGTTGCCTCTTGTTCGAGGCCCAAAGATGCAGCGCGGTGGTGCGCGGGGTGATCCGGGCCTCGGCGCGGGCGGCGTCTTTCAGAAACAGCGTGCGTTCGCGGAAATCGACCGGGTAAAAGGCGTCTATCGGCTGGACCTTGTCGGCCAGCCCCAGCGCATGCACGAAATGGGTCACCATCAGCGGCCCCCATACGCCCCATGGCTGCTGGCTGACATGAACGGGTCGCCCCGCGTCGTGCGCGTCACTGTAATCGGCGCGCAACCGCTCTGGCAGAAACGGCGCAATGGAAAACCGATCCTCGGTAAAATCCAGCATCTGCCTCAGCATATCGCTATCGGCAGGCAGACCGAGAACCGCGTTGTTGACCCGATACTCGCCGGGCAACTCGTATCCCATGACATAATCGCTGTCATAGTCCAGCGGCCGCCAGCAGTAGACGTCGGTATCGACCCAGATCATGCCGGGACACTTGCGGATCATGTGCAGGCGGAACAGGTCGGCGAACAGCGCATAGCTGTCCTTTTTCTCGTACTTGATGAAATTGTCGGTATCGATGATCTCGCGCCCGTCGCGGCAAATCACGCCCTCGGGGACGTTTGGCAGGGGTTCATAGCTGAAAAGGGTGATCCGCTGCCCCCGGTCGACAAAGGACTTCAGGCAAAGCTGTTCCATCCAGCTCAGCGCCCCGCCGATCCACAGGCTTCCCACTTCGCGTATGCGTGCCATTTGCCCCTGCCCTTTCGGGCCAGTCTAAGCCTTTGGCGGTATCTTGGGTAGAGGGCGAAAAGAGGCCGGCACCCGCTGCGCCTGGGCACAGGCGCGGCCTTTTCATAGCGAACCGCGCCCAGTTCGCCGGTGTCGATATTGTAGGACGCCAGTTTGACGTGGTTCTTCGGGTCGTCCTTCCACGCGCGCTGAACGGCCATCCACAGGGTTTCGCCGATGCGTGTCACGCCCTCGAAGCCAAAACGGGTCTCGACCGCCAAGAGTCCCGCCGGCAGGGCGATTTCCTTCTTGATCTCGCCCTTGCCATTCACGTGACAAACCGCGTGCGGCACCAGCTTGACGGTATTACCCTCAGAGGCCAGCCAGAAACCGCCCTTGCCGTCCAGCGCGATGCCCTCGATGTCCAGCTTTTGCGCCGGCTGACCGCCACGGGTAATGCGGATCGCGTAGACGATCCGGGCCAGTGTCTGCGTGGTGTCGATCTTGAAGAACGTCGCCAGGAACCCTTAGCACCCGTCGTTCACGGCCCGCAAGAAACTGATCAATCTCCTTAGCCGCCGATCCCAAGCGCCCCCAAAAGGACCACCCAAGCGCACCAGTTTCGATCAAGGAAATCTCATATCTGGGAACGGTCCCAGAAATGCAGGGAATCAGAACCAAGCAAGATGGCCGAAAGCCCTTATTTTATTGGTCGGAGTGAGAGGATTCGAACCTCCGGCCCCTGCCTCCCGAAGACAGTGCTCTACCAGGCTGAGCTACACTCCGACCGTGGCAGGCGGATTAGCCTGCGCCGCGGGGTTTTGCAAGGGGTCATTCGGGGCCGTTTGACGGGGCGGGGTCCGGGCGGGCGCGGCCATGCAGCGCGGGCCGGGCGGAGGAGGGGGGTAACTGACCCTCACGCCACAGAATTCCGAGCCCGCTAAGCGCGATCACCGCCGATCCGGCCAGCGTCGCGCCATCAACCCGCTCGCCGAAGACCAGGTAACCCAGCCCGATCGCCCAGAGCATCTGGCTGTATTGCATCGGCGCGACCACCACCGCCTCGCCCGCGCGGTAGGCAAGGATGATCAGTCCCATTGCCGTCACCGAGCCCAGCGCCACAAGGGCCATTCCGCCGAGATGCAGGATCGGCATCGGCTCATAGACCAGCGGCAACACCGCCCCCATAACCACCACGTTCGCCAGCATCGGGTAAAGCAGGAAAACCGCGCTGCGTTCGGCATTGCCGATCTTGCGCATGATCAATGCCACCAGCGCGCCGGCAAAGGCAGAGAACAGCGCCGCGAGATGCCCCGGCGCCAGATGCGCCTCGCCCCAGGGGCGCAGCACGATCAGCACGCCCAGCAGCCCCAAAACCACGGCCGCCCAGCGTCGCGGCCCCACCCTTTCGCCCAACATGGGCACGGATAGCGCCGTGATGATCAGCGGTGTTGCAAAGATCAGCGCGTAAGCCTGCGCAAAGGGTATCGTCGCAAAGGCGTAAAACGCGCTGAGCATCACCACCATCAGCGCCAGCGTGCGCAACGCGTTCCACCATGGATGCACCGGGCGCAGCCCGCCGCTACCCTGCCCAATCAGCACCAGCGCAACCAGGGGAAACCCGAAAAGCGCGCTGAAAAAGACGATCTGAACCGGCGCGTAATACCCTCCCAGCGCCTTGACCACCGCATCATGCAGCGAGAACGCGCCAAAGCCCGCCAGCGCGAAAAACGCGCCCCGCAGATTGTTCGAGATCATGCAGCCGCCCCATCCGAAGACCGGCGCCAGAGTGTCGAGGCGCGAGCGCACTGGCAAGTGCGCCCGGCACCATGGCGCTGGCTCAGAGGCTGGCCTCCAATGCGGCCAGAATGGCATCGCCCATACCGGCCGTGGTGACCGGAGTTCCACCCTCGGCCTGCATCAGATCGGCGGTGCGCACGCCATCGGCCAGCACCTTTTCCACCGCCTTTTCCAGCCGCGTCGCCTCGTCCCCCTGGTCGAAGGAATAGCGCAGCGCCATGGCAAAGCTCAGGATACAGGCGATCGGGTTGGCCTTGCCCTGCCCGGCGATGTCGGGGGCCGAGCCGTGCACCGGTTCATACAGCGCCTTGGGCCGGCCATTGGCCATCGGTGCGCCCAGGCTGGCCGAGGGCAGCATCCCCAGCGATCCGGTCAGCATCGCCGCCACGTCCGACAGCAGGTCGCCGAACAGGTTGTCGGTAACGATCACGTCGAACTGCTTGGGCCAGCGGCACAGTTGCATGCCGCCCGCATCGGCATACATGTGCGACAGTTCCACATCCGGGTAATCCGCATCGTGGACGCGCTGCACCACCTCGCGCCACAGGATACCCGATTCCATGACGTTGGCCTTCTCCATCGAGCAAACCTTGTTGCCCCGCTTGCGCGCCAGTTCAAAGGCCGACCGCGCCACCCGGTCGATTTCCGATTCGGTATAGCGCTGGGTGTTGATCCCCACCCGCTCGCCGTTCTCTTCGATGATGCCGCGCGGTTCACCGAAATAGATGCCGCTGGTCAGTTCGCGCACGATCATGATGTCCAGCCCCGCCACCACGTCGCGTTTGAGCGAGCTGAAATCGGCCAGCGCGTCGAAACACTGGGCCGGGCGCAGGTTGGCGAACAGGTCCATCTCCTTGCGCAGGCGCAACAGGCCGCGCTCGGGCTTCACGCTGAAATCGAGGTTGTCGTATTTCGGTCCACCGACCGCGCCCAGAAGGACCGCGTCCACCTCTTGCGCCTTGGCCATCGTGGCATCCGCCAGCGGCACGCCATGCACGTCATAGGCCGCACCGCCCACCAGGTCCTCGGAGACGTCGAATTTCAGCCCGCGCTTGTCGCCGAACCAGTCGATGATGCGGGAAACCTCGGCCATCACCTCGGGGCCGATGCCGTCGCCGGGCAGGATCAGAAGTGTATCGGTCATGGGCGCAATCCTTGTCATCTGAGGGTCGGGATCGGGCCTATCTCCTGCCTTGTCCGCGGTCAAGGCAAGGCGATATCGACCCAGACCAGCCGGTGGCGCGAGGCCGCCGCCACGGTTTCGGACAGCGGGCCATCGGTGGGCCACAACACACCCGCGCCGGTCACGGCAAGATCGGAAGAGGGCAGCACATAATCGACCCGCAGGTTTCCGGGGCCATCATCCGCCCAGTCGGCGGTATCGAGCGCCGGATCGCCCTGATGCGCGGCATTTACCCCCCCTTGCGCGGCCGCCGCGGCCACCCCCCCCGGGCTGGCGGGGCACGGATCGATCAGGCGCGGATCGTTCAGCAGCGCGCGCATTGCCGCCCCCCGCCCATCGCCGTCCCATGGGTCGAGATTGGCATCGCCCAGGATCACGAAACGGCCCGCCGGCGGCGCGGGCCCTGGCAAGCCTCCGTCGAGGTAGATCTGCCAAAGCCGCAACTCGTCCCGGTTTCTCAGCCCGTTGCGATCCTCTGGCCCGTCGAAAACCGGGGGCGTGGCATGAAATGCAAGGAGATGCAGCACGCTATCGCCAACGAGAATCGGCACGTCCCAATGCCCGCTGCTCGACAGCCGCTGTACCGCCTGCGCCTGTGACGAGGGATAGGGGCGGCCCTGCACCCGAGGCAGCGACGCGCCCGGCAGATCGGCCCAAAGCAGGCCCGAGAAATCCCGCACGGCACCGATATCGACGGGATGGCGCGACAAGATCGCCATGGCGCCCTGCCCGGTAAAGGTGCCAAAGCCCTGCGCATCGCCCGCCCCCCCGATCCGCCCGTCGCCATCGAGATCCACTCCGCTGCGTAGCCCGCGATTGCCCTGCGGGGCAAAGAGATGGGGATAGACCTGACCCGCCTCGCCCAGCGCCGCGGCAAGCGCCGCCAGTGCCCGCCCCTCGGCATCCCAATCGACACCCTGCACCAAGACGATATCGGGGGCGGCCCACGCGATCACCTGCACCACAGCCGCCACCTGCGCGTCGCGCCCATGCGCGATATCCCGCAGCAACAGGCCCGGACCGGACCGCGCCAACCCGGCATTGTAGGTCGCAACACGCAGCGTCTGGGCCTGGGCGGCGCCCGCGGCCAGCATCAGCGCGGCAAGGATCAGGCCGGTACGCAATCGGGCCGATCGGGGGCCATTGGCCCGCCACGACGCCGCTGTTCGACGATCATCGCCGCGACGCGCCCGATCGCGATCCCGCGCATGAAAAGACCAGCAGGAAAAAGCGCCCATGCGGAAACCGTCCAGATAAGGGTATGCGGGCTGCCCAACGTGAAGGGCGAGAACAACATGCTCGAAGCCTGGATCACCACCGGAACGACGAAAGGCAGCACGACGCCGAGCGCAATATTGAACCGCGCATCCCGGTTCAGCCTCTCGACCACGTCACCGCCCGCGGTCGGGTCAAAGGTGGGCAGGTTCACCCAGACATTGAACGCGCCGTTTCGCGAAGGCCAGGTCTTGATGCGGGTTACCAGGACGAACACACCCAGTGACACCACGGAGACCAGGTAGGCCACGCCGGCTGAAACGCGCACAAGCTGAACCTGCGCGGGATCTGTGCCCTCGGGCAATAGTCCGATGAACAGATGCACGGGGCTATAGGGAAAATCCGTGACCTGCGCGATCACCGACCCGATTGCCGAGGCAAACATCGTCAGCGTCGTCGGCTCGACCTGCCCCTTGCAGATCAGCGTCAGCATCATCACCGTGAAGAACATCGCGGCAAAGCGGATGCGATTGAAAGGCGGGGCGTCCCGAAACTCTACCAACCCCGGAGAGATCGCAGAATACTCGAAAAAAACGAGCCCGGCCGCAAAAATGCACAACAGGGCGACGATCTGGGTGATATCGCCGATCACCCCCGGCAATAACAGCGAGGGCAAAGAGATCATGAGAACCACGAAAAATGCGCGCAACGCGGCGCCAAACACCCGCGAGATCACTGCCCTAGCCCCTTGACTGCCCGTGCGCGATGCGTTGCCGCGCAACTTGTTCCGGCGACCCGTAAATTGTGACGGTCTGCCATGGATTTGCCCCTTTTTTGCCAAATTTCCAGCAATCCAGCAACCTGACGCTAACTATAACGACTTATTTTTGGCGATTTGGTGGGGCAACTGTCACCGCTTTGCATCAATTCCGCAGCAAAAAAAGGGCCGCCCCAAAGGACGGCCCAACATCTTGTTCCGGCGCCCACAGGCGCCACAATACCGCCCCCAAAGCGGTCAAACCCAGGGGCGCGCCTGTGCCATGCTTGATTCGAACCCGTCGATGGCGGCGGCCTTTTCCAACGTCAGCCCGATATCGTCCAACCCCTCCAGCAAGCAGTGTTTGCGGAACGGATCGACGTCAAAGGCGATCACCTCGCCCTCGGATGTCGTGATCGTCTGGTTTTCCAGGTCCACCGTCATCCGCGCGTTCGCGCCTTTCTCGGCATCCTTCATCAGGATATCCACCTGCTCTTGCGGCAACACCACCGGCAGGATGCCGTTCTTGAAACAGTTGTTGAAGAAGATATCGGCGAAACTGGGCGCCACGACACAGCGGATGCCGAAATCCTTGATCGCCCAAGGCGCATGTTCGCGCGACGACCCGCAGCCGAAATTGTCGCCCGCGATCAGGATTTCCGCGTTGCGATACTGCGGCCTGTTCAGCACGAAGTCGGGCTTCTCGTTGCCATCCGCGTCATAGCGCATCTCGTCGAACAGGTTCACGCCCAGCCCCGTGCGCTTGATCGTTTTCAGGAACTGCTTGGGGATGATCATGTCTGTATCGACATTGACCAGCGGCAAGGGCGCCGCGATGCCGGTGAGTTTTTCGAACTTTTCCATCGGTCCCGCTCCTTACACCGTTTCCGCCATCAATTCGCGCACATCCGTCAGGTGCCCCGTGACCCCCGCCGCCGCGGCCATGGCCGGGCTCATCAGGTGGGTGCGCCCGCCACGACCCATGCGGCCCTCGAAGTTGCGGTTGGACGTGGCCGCACAGCGTTCGCCCGGCGCCAGTTGGTCGGGGTTCATGCCCAGGCACATCGAACAGCCCGCAAGGCGCCATTCGAACCCGGCCTCCTTGAAAATGACGTCCAGCCCCTCTTCCTCGGCCTGCGCGCGCACCAGGCCCGATCCAGGCACCACCATGCCGCGCACGCCGGGGGCCAGCTTGCGGTCCTTCAGGATCGCGGCGGCGGCGCGCAGATCCTCGATCCGGCCGTTGGTGCAAGACCCGATGAAGACCGCGTCGATCTTGATATCGGTGAGCGGCGTTCCCGGCTCCAACCCCATGTAGTCCAGCGACCGGCGCGCGGCCTCGGCCTTGCCCCCCCGGAACTCCTCGGGCGCGGGGACGGTGCCGGTGATCGCGCGCACATCCTCGGGCGAGGTCCCCCAGGTCACAACCGGCGCGATATCCTCGGCGCGGATCGTCACGACCTTGTCCCAATGGGCGTCGTCGTCGGAATAGAGCGTCTTCCACCAGGCCAGCGCCGCTTCCCACTGGGCGCCTTTGGGCGCGTGAGGACGGCCCTTGATATAGTCGAACGTGGTCTCATCGGGTGCGATCAGACCCGCACGCGCGCCGCCCTCGATCGCCATGTTGCACACGGTCATCCGCCCCTCCATTGACAGCGACCGGATCGCCTCGCCGCAATACTCGATCACGTAGCCGGTGCCGCCCGCGGTGCCGGTATGGCCGATGATCGACAGGGTGATGTCCTTGGCCGTGACGCCGGGCGGCAATTGCCCGGTGATCTCGACCTTCATGTTCTTCGACTTCTTCTGGATCAGGGTCTGGGTGGCCAGCACATGTTCCACCTCGGACGTGCCGATGCCGTGGGCCAGCGCGCCAAAGGCGCCGTGGGTCGCGGTGTGGCTGTCGCCGCAGACGATCGTCATGCCTGGCAGGGTCCAGCCCTGTTCGGGCCCGATGATGTGGACGATCCCCTGCCTGATATCGTCAACCGGGTAATAATTGATCCCGAACTCGCGCGCGTTGCGGTCCAGAGCCTCGACCTGGATGCGGCTTTCCTCGGTCATGTTCGCGGTGTCCTCGCGCCCCGCGGTGGTGGGCACGTTGTGGTCAGGCACCGCGATGGTCTTGTCGGGGGCATGCACCTGGCGTCCCGCCATCCGCAACCCTTCAAAGGCCTGCGGGCTGGTCACCTCGTGGACGAGGTGGCGGTCGATATAGATCAGGCAGGTGCCATCCTCGTCCTGCTCGACCAGATGGGCATCCCAGATCTTGTCATAAAGCGTCTTGCCGGTCATGGACCTCTCCGCGGCTTGTCATTCGATGGGGGATAAAGACGTGGGCCAACCCGCCTCATGGGCGGGCAGGCACCGCTAGCGACGCACCGAAAAACCGCCAGGGCAGGCGCGCGCGGTCGTCCATGTCGAAAATCCGTTTCATGCCTGCTGAAATACGCCCTTGCCTGCCGCCGATCAAGTGCGCTGCGCTGACCGGCCTGCAAGCCGCCGATCCGCTGCCCGCACCGGGCCGCCGTGCCCCTTCGGCGCACATTGAGATTTCGCATCCCCGATGCTACATTGATGCCACGCCCGGCGCCGGGGCCTGGACGGCGCGCAACGCAGGAGGACAATGTCCTGTCTCACCACGCACAGACCGCGCATCGCGCGGTCGCACCGAACCCAGCCATGACCGGGCTGTTTCCCGATATGACCAGCGAGGATCTTCTCGCCCACATCCTTGCCTCGCTCGAGGACGACAAGGCCGAGGAGATAACCACCATCGACCTGCGCGGCAAATCCAGCATGGCCGACTACATGGTCGTCTGCTCGGGGCGCTCGACCCGGCAGGTCTCGGCGATCTCGGACAAGCTCCGCGACCGCCTGAAACAGGATTTCGGCCGCACCGTCCGGCTCGAAGGCAAGGAGCAGGGCGACTGGGTTCTGATCGACGCGGGCGACATCATCGTCCACGTCTTCCGTCCCGAGGTGCGCGAGTTTTACCAGATCGAAAAGATGTGGATGACCCCGGACAACGTCACCGCCCGGACCTGATGCGCCTCCATGTCTGCGCCGTGGGCCGGCTGCGTGCCGGGCCCGAGGCAAGCCTGATCGCCGATTACACCCGCCGCTTCGACCGAACCGGGCGTCCCCTCGGCCTCGGCCCACTCCGCCTGACCGAAGTCGAGGACCGCAAGGGCGGCGGCAAACCCGCCGAGGCCGCGCTGCTGACCCGTGCGCTCCCCGAGGGTGCAGCGCTCTGCGCGCTGGACGAACGCGGCAAGACCCTCTCCTCGCCCGAATTCGCGGCCCTGCTGGCGCGCTGGCGCGATGACGGGCGGGGCGACGCCGCCTTCGTGATCGGGGGCGCCGACGGGCTGGACCCGGCGCTGCGTGACCAGGCCGATATCACCGTCTCGCTCGGCGCCATGGTCTGGCCGCACATGCTGGCCCGCGTGATGCTGACCGAACAGCTTTACCGCGCAGCCGCGATCCTGGCCGGCACCCCCTATCACCGAGCCTGACCTTCTTCTTGGCGCAAATACCCCTGCCGGAGGCATGCGCCCGGCACGGGCGCATCCCCTCGCCAGACCCGATCCCGTGGTTGTTCTTGTCCGCCCGCCCGCCTAGAACGGACGCAACCACGAAAAGGGCCCAAAGATGAGCACACCCAAACCCGTCATCCTGTGCATCCTCGATGGCTGGGGCATCGGCCCCACGCCCGAGGGCAACGCGCCGCTGCTGGCCGACACCCCGAATTTCGACCGGCTGATGGCGACCTGCCCGCACGCGCAGTTGACGACCCATGGCCCCGATGCGGGGCTGCCCTCGGGCCAGATGGGCAATTCCGAGGTCGGCCATACCAATATCGGCGCTGGCCGGGTGGTGGCGATGGATCTGGGCCAGATTGATCTCGCGATCGAGGATGGCAGCTTCCTCGCCAATCCTGCGCTGAACGATTTCGTCGCGCGGGTTCGGGGCGCCGGCGGCACCGCACATCTGATGGGGCTGGTCTCCGATGGCGGGGTACACGGGCATATCCGCCATATCCTGGCCGCCGCCTGCTACATCGCCGCTGCCGGGGTGCCGGTGGCGATCCACGCGATCACCGACGGGCGCGACGTGGCGCCGAAATCCGCCGACCGCTTCATCGCCGAGCTTCAGGCGGGCCTGCCCGAGGGCGCCCATATCGCCAGCGTGATCGGCCGCTACTATGCGATGGACCGCGACAACCGGTGGGCACGGGTGCAACTGGCCTATCACGCCATGGCCAGTGGTCTGGGCGAAGATGTCGCCACCCCCCTTGAGGCCGTCACCGCCGCCTATGCGCGCGGCGAGACCGACGAATTCATCGAACCCTCCGTCATTGACGACGCGCCGGGCATCAAGGACGGCGATGGCTTGTTCTGCCTGAATTTCCGCGCCGACCGGGCGCGCGAGATCCTGCGCGCCTTCGCCCAGCCCGATTTCGACGATTTCGAGACCGGCAAGCGCCCGCGCCTGTCAGCGATCCTGGGCATGGTCGAATATTCCGATGCCCACAACGCCTGGATGACGACCGTGTTTCCCAAGCGCGAGATCGTCAACACCCTCGGCGAATGGGTTGCCAAACAGGGGCTGCGCCAGTTCCGCCTGGCCGAGACCGAGAAATACCCCCATGTCACCTTTTTCCTGAACGGTGGCAAGGAAGACCCCGAGCCGGGCGAAGACCGGTTCATGCCGCCCTCGCCCAAGGTCGCCACCTATGACCTGCAACCCGAGATGAGCGCGGGCGCGGTGACCGACAAGCTGGTCGAGGTGATCGGCGCGGGCTATGACCTGATCGTGGTCAATTTCGCCAATCCCGACATGGTCGGCCATACCGGCGATCTGGGCGCCGCGATCAAGGCCTGCGAAGCGGTGGATTCTGGTCTTGGCCGGGCATTGGAGGCGCTGGAAAAGGCGGGCGGCGCGATGATCGTCACCGCCGATCACGGCAATTGCGAAACGATGATCGACCCCGAAACCGGCGGGCCGCACACCGCGCACACGCTGAACCCGGTGCCCGTGATCCTGGTCGGCGGGCCTGCGGGGGCGCGGCTGCGCGACGGGCGTCTGTCGGACCTTGCGCCCACCTTGTTGCACTTGATGAACCTGCCCCGACCGCCCGAGATGACGGGCCAGAGCCTGATCGCGGAATGAGGCGGGCGCGGGTCGCAATCCTCGCCTTGGCGCTGGCCGTCCCCCTTTCGGGCGCGCAGGCCGAGCCCGACCCCGCCGACACCGCCCGCGCCGCGGCACAGGCGCTGCGAGAGGCCGGCCGCGCGCTGGAAGAGGCCGAGGAAGCAAGCGACCGCGTCGCTGCGCTGACCGAAACGATCCGCGCCTACGAGGACGGGCTCGCCGCGCTGCGCGAGGGGTTGCGCCGTGCCTCGATCCGGGAACGCGCCATCACGCTCTCGCTTGAGGCCCGGCGCGCAGAGCTTTCGCGCCTTCTGGGCGCGCTGACCGGAATGGAACAGGCCCCCGGTGCTCTCGTTTTGCTGCATCCCGCAGGTCCGCTCGGCACCGCGCGCGCGGGCATGATGCTGGGCGACGTCACCCCCTCCCTCCAGGCCGAGGCCGAGAGGCTGCGCGCCCAGCTTCAGGAGGTGGCGCTGATGCGCAGCCTGCAGCAAAGCGCCGCGGACACGCTGGCCGAAGGGCTGGACAGTGCCCAGCGCGCGCGCACCGCCCTCAGCCAGGCCATGGCTGAACGACGCGTCCTGCCCCGCCGCTTTGCCGAGGACCCCGACCGCCTGCGGGCGCTTCTCAACGGTAGCGACACGCTGGACGGGTTCGCCGCCGGGCTGATCGTGCAGGGCCCCGCCACGGCACCGGGCGGCAGCGCCCCCCCCGATTTCGCCGCGCGGCGGGGCCGGCTGCCCCTGCCGGTGCAAGGCACTGTCCTGCGCGCCTTCCAGGAGGCCGACGCGGCAGGGGTCGAACGCCCCGGACTGGTGCTTGCCACCCGGCCGCTCGCCCTTGTGACAACGCCCGCGCCCGCCACGATCCGCTATCGCGGCCCACTTCTGGACTACGGAAATGTGATGATCCTGGAACCCGCAGAGGGCTATCTTCTGGTGCTCGCAGGGCTTGCGCAGGTTTATGGTGACCCGGGCGAGGTCCTGCCCGCGGGCCACCCGGTCGGTCTGATGGGCGGGGCCGACCCAGGCAGGCAGGCGGTTCTGGACACCGCGCCAGAAGGTGGTGGCGAACGGCGATCGGAAACGCTTTATATGGAACTCAGAAAGGGCGGCCGCCCCGTGGACCCCACCGGGTGGTTCGCCGAGCTGCCGGTCACGACAGGGAATTGAGGACGAGATGAAACGATACGCGATCGCCGCGCTGGGCGGCACCATCGCCGGGGCGCTGATGGCCACGCAGGTCGCCGGCCCGCTCATGGCGCAAGAGACCGCGGCCAGGACGTCGGTCTATGAACAGCTCGATCTCTTTGGCGACATCTTCGAACGCATTCGCGCCCAGTATGTCGAGGAGGTCGACGAAGGCGACCTGATCGAAGCCGCGATCAATGGCATGCTGACCTCGCTCGACCCCCATTCCAGCTATCTGCCGCCCAAGGATTTCGACGATATGCAGGTGCAGACCCGCGGCGAGTTCGGGGGCTTGGGCATCGAGGTCACGCAGGAAGAGGGCTTCGTCAAGGTGGTCTCGCCGATCGACGACACGCCGGCCGACGAGGCCGGGATCGAGGCGGGCGATTTCATCACCCATGTCGACGGCGAAAGCGTGCTTGGCCTGACGCTGGACGAGGCGGTCGACATGATGCGCGGCCCCGTCGGCAGCGAGATCGTCATTACCGTCGTGCGCGAAGGCCTGGACGAGCCCTTTGACGTCACCATCATCCGCGACACGATCAAGCTGACCGCGGTGCGTTCGCGTATCGAGGGCAACACCGTGGTTCTGCGAATCACCACCTTCAACGACCAGACCTATGACAACCTCGAAGAAGAGTGGAATAGCGCGGTCGAGGAACTGGGCGGGGCCGAGAACGTGGGCGGCGTCGTTCTGGACCTGCGCAACAACCCCGGCGGCCTGCTGACCCAGGCGATCAAGGTCTCGGATGCTTTCCTGGAGGCGGGTGAAATCGTCTCGACCCGCGGCCGCGATCCACAGGACAGCGACCGCTACAACGCCAGCGCGGGCGACATCACCGACGGCAAGCCGGTCGTTGTGGTCATCAATGGCGGCTCTGCCTCGGCGTCGGAAATCGTGGCCGGCGCGCTCAAGGATCACCGCCGCGCGGTGGTCATCGGCACCAAGAGTTTTGGCAAGGGGTCGGTCCAGTCGGTGATCCCGCTGCGCGGCGATGGCGCGATGCGCCTGACCACGGCACGCTATTACACACCCTCGGGTCGCTCGATCCAGGCCTTGGGCGTGGCCCCAGACATCGTGGTGGCCCAGCCGCCGCGCCGCCCCGAGGCCGGGGAAGAGGACGAGAACGGCGCTGCCTCGCGGTTCAGCCGGTCCGAGGCCGACCTGCGCGGCGCGCTTGGCAATGACAGCATGACCGAGGACGAGCGCCGCCAGCTGGAAGAGGAACTCGAACGCGCCGAGGCCGCCGCCAAGCTGCGTGAAGAGGATTACCAGCTGGCCTATGCCATCGACATCCTCAAGGGCCTGTCGGCCCTCGGCCCCAATCAGTGACAGGGACGGGGCCGGCCCGCCGCCGGCCCCGCAACGCCATGACCCCCGAAGAGATCGAAAAGCTGCCCTATCGCCCCTGCGTGGGCGTGATGCTGATGAACGAGGCCGGCCGCGTGTTTGTCGGCCGCCGCAAGGATACCGCCCAGCCCGCCTGGCAGATGCCCCAGGGCGGCATCGACCCGGGCGAGTCGCCCGAGGCCGCCGCCCTGCGCGAGCTGTGGGAAGAGACCGGCGTCACCGCCGAACTGGTCGAGGTGATCGGCCAGACACGCGACTGGGTGCATTACGACCTGCCGCCCGAGCTTATGGGCAAGGTATGGAAGGGCAAGTATCGCGGCCAGAAACAACTGTGGTTCCTGATGCGCTATCTGGGGCGCGACGACCAGGTCGACATTGGCACCGAACATCCCGAGTTTTCAGAATGGACCTGGCTTGACCCTGGCCACCTGGTCGACAGCATCGTGCCTTTCAAGCGCGACGTCTACGCACAGGTCCTGGACCATTTCAGCCCCCATCTGGACTGACCGGGGCTCTGCGGTCGACCGGCACACCGGGACCGCACGCGACGACAGCGGCGCGGTCGCCGGATCGGCGCCGCGCCTTTTCGGCGACCGGGCATGCGACGCCCGGCGCTCGTCACCCCTTCTTCAGCACCCGCTGGCCCAGAACCTCGGCGATCTGCACCGCGTTCAGCGCCGCGCCCTTGCGCAGGTTGTCGGAAACGACCCAGATGTTCAGCCCATTCTCGATGGTGGAATCCTGCCGGATGCGGCTGATGAAGGTGGCGAAATCGCCCACGCATTCGACGGGCGTGACGTAACCGCCATTCTCGCGCTTGTCGACGACCATGACGCCGGGCGCCTCGCGCAGGATGTCGCGCGCCTCGTCCTCGTCCAGGAACTCCTCGAACTCGATATTGATCGCCTCGGAATGGCCGACGAAGACCGGCACCCGCACGCAGGTCGCGGTGACCTTGATCTTGGGGTCCACGATCTTCTTGGTCTCGGCGACCATCTTCCACTCTTCCTTGGTCGATCCGTCGTCGAGGAAGACGTCGATATGCGGGATCACGTTGAAGGCGATCTGTTTCGGATAGACGCTGGGTTCCACCTCCTGGCCGGGGACATACATCCCCTTGGTCTGGTTCCACAGCTCGTCCATCGCATCCTTGCCCGAGCCGGACACCGACTGGTAGGTGCTGACGACAACCCGCTTGATCCGCGCGCGGTCGTGCAGGGGCTTCAGCGCCACCACCATCTGCGCGGTGGAACAGTTCGGGTTGGCGATGATGTTCTTTTTCGAATAGCCCGTGATCGCGTCGGCATTCACCTCGGGCACGATCAGCGGCACGTCCGGGTCGTAGCGGTAGAGCGAGCTGTTGTCGATCACCACGCAGCCGGCCTTGGCCGCCTTGGGCGCGTATTGCTTGGTCGCGTCCGATCCGATGGCGAACAACGCGATGTCCCAGCCGGTGAAATCAAAGGTGTCCAGGTCCAGCGTCTTGAGGGTCTTGTCGCCAAAGCTGCACTCGCTCCCCAGCGAGCGGCGCGAGGCAAGCGCCGCGATCTCGTCAACCGGGAACTGGCGCTCGGCCAGGATGTTCAGCATTTCGCGGCCCACATTGCCAGTGGCGCCGACGACGGCGACCTTGTAGCCCATCGGGTGGCTCCTTGTACGTCGGATGACTGTCAGCGCGCAGCCATACAGGAAAGATTCGCGCGGCGAAAGGGGCGTCAGGCGTGCGCTGCGGCCAGCTTGGCGGCAACCTGCGCTGGGTCGATGGTCACGCGACCATCGGGGGTCTCGCCGATCCGCGGGTAATAGACCCGGTCGAGATAGTTCATGAAGGCCGCGCGCAGGCCGGGATCAAAGGATAGCGACGCTGGATCGGCCAGCGCCCGCCCCAGCGCCGTTTCCGTGGTCGCCGGCGTCACCAGCCCCGGCAACCCAAAGAAAGCCTGACCAAGGACAATGACGGGCTTGTCGTGAAAGAACGCCTGCAACCCCATCGACGAGTTGATGGTGATCACGCCCGCCGAGGCGGCAAGCTGCGCGAAACTGTCGGTGGCATTGTCCACCACGATCCGCCCGCCGCTGGCCTCGACGGCACGCGCCAGAGGATCGGCCAGCGAGGTGCGCGCCGAGGGATGTTCCTTGACCCGGATATGCCAGCCTTCGGGCAGGGCGCCCGCATGCCGCGCCAGCGCCGCCAGCATCCCCTCGACACTGCCAACCCAGCCGGAAAACAGCGTGATCTGGCTGTCATTGGGCACCTGCAACGGGCAGAACAGGAAATCGCCCGCATCCGCCAGCGCCTCGCCCCCCGCCTGCCCCACATCCGCCCGGCGCGAGACGCGCGCGCTCAGCTTCTCGCCCAGCACGCGCCAGTCCTCGCCCCGGCGGCCCCCATCCGCGGCGGCCCAGGCGCGGTAAAAGCCGGGATCGCGTGGAAGACCATTGCGCGCGTTGATCCCCGCCGGATCCAGCGTGACCCGGCCCGGAAACGGTGCCAGTTCCACGTAAAGCCGCCTCGCGCCAGCATCGCGCGCACCCTCCATGAACGCGCGACGCGATCCGGTCATGCCGTTCCAGCACATCGCGATCCGATCGGGATGCCGGGTGAAATATCGCCGCGACCAGTTATATTGCCCCGCGATCAGGGCGCGTTTCAACGCACGGCCAAGCTGTCCCCTTGGCTGGCGCTTGGCCACGGCCAGCGCGGCCTCCGTCCGTTCGGCGGTTTCGGCAAAACCGCGCGGCGACACCCCGATGACGCTCAAGCGTACCCCGCCGCCCGCCGCCCGCGCCACCGCGCGCAACACCGCGTCCTTGCGGCGGGTCCATCCGGCAAGCCAGGCAATCATGTCCTCAGCCCCCAAGGCACAGAAAACCCCACTCCCATAACGCACCCTGCCCCGCTCGGAAAGCAAAGACCCGACCACATGCCACCATCCCCTCCCCTTCTTCTTGGTCCAAGAACCCCGGGGGGTCCGGGGGGCGGCGCCCCCCGGCCTCTGCGCCATGTCGCCGACGCCGCCCGTTCGGCCCTTGCAACCGGCTGCGCGCGGATCGACACTGGGCATCTATCCTCGCACCGAAAATCGCGCGTCCCATGCCCATGCACCCCGCCCTTGGCCGCCCGGCCCATGCCGTCCTGATCTACGGCGGCGCACTGATCAGCGGCCTGGCGGCCAGCCGGATCGGGTTCCCCTTGCCATGGATGCTGGGGGCGATGCTGTTTGCCGCGGGCGTCCGGTTGGCCGACCGACCCGTGGCGATCCCGGTGCAGACCAGACAGGCCGGGCAGGTTCTGGTGGCGTGCTCGGTCGGGCTGTCCTTTACCCCCGAGGCGGTGGCGACCATGGGGGCGCTGTTATGGGCGATGCTGGCCGCGGCCATTCTGACCGTCGCCATCGGATTCGTGGTCGCCGCGGCCCTGATGCGGCTGGCGCGGGTGGACGTGATCACCGCCGTTCTGTCCTCGGTTCCCATGGGTCCGGTCGAAAGCGCGGTGCTGGCACAGGCGCATGGGGTGGCGCCGGGGCCCGTGGTCTTTGCACAGACGCTGCGGATCACCGCGCTCGTGATCGTGATCCCGCCCAGCATCGTGGCACTGGACGGCACGGTCCGCGATCCCGTCGCCATGCTGGCCCGAACGGACTGGAGCCTGGCCGGCGCCGCGTTTCTGGTGCTGGCGGGCATGGGCGGGGCACTGGTTGCGCACCGGTTACGGCTGGCCAACCCGTTCTTTGTCGGCGCCCTGGCGGGTGCCGCGCTCGCCGCCGCGTTCAGCTTGCCGATCACCGCCTTTCCCTACCCTGTCCTGGTGGTTGCGCAGATGTTCCTGGGCGTCTGGTTGGGCGCGGTCTTCGACCGCGACCTGTTGCGTCGCGCGCGCGGTTTCATCCCTGCCGCGCTGGTGTCGTCGCTGTTGCTGACGATTCTTTGCGCGGGGATGGGCCTGGGGCTGGCCTGGCTGACCGGCCAGCCCGGCACGGTGATGATCCTCGCCACCGCACCGGGCAGCGTGACCGAGATGGCGCTGACCGCCAAGATCCTGCAAGAGGGCCTGGCGTTGGTCACCGCCTTTCACCTGGTGAGGATCTTCGTCATCATCCCCAATGCCGGGCGGATTATCGGCCTGACCGCGCGGCTGGCCGGTTGGATCTCGGACCGGCGGCGCGGTTAGCCCGCCCCATACCCCCCTGCCGTAGGCGTGACCACCACCACCGCGTCGCCCTTGGCCATCTGCGTCTGGTCGCAGGCGGCAAGTTCCTCGACCCGGCCATCGGCGCGATGCACCTCGGTCCGGCCAACGCGGCCCGCGCCCCCGCCCTGCAGGCCCTGCGGCGGGCGGGACCGGTGCGAGGACAGGATCGCCAGGTCCATCGCCTCAAGGAACCGGATGCGCCGCGTGGTGCCGTCGCCTGCGGACCACTGCCCCTGCCCGCCCGAGCCCGCGTCGATCCCGAAGGACTCCAGCACCACCGGATAGCGCAGTTCCAGGATTTCCGGGTCGGTCAGGCGCGAGTTGGTCATGTGCACATGCACCCCGTCGGTGCCGTCAAAGCCGCGCCCGTCATTCATCCGCCCCGCCGGGCTGCCGGAACACAGGGTTTCGTAATACTGGTGCCGCGCATTGCCGAAGGTCAGGTTGTTCATCGTGCCCTGGCTGTTGGCGATGGCGCCGAGCGCCCCGAACAGCGCGTTGGTCACGTGCTGGCTGGTTTCCACGTTCCCGGCGACCACGGCGGCGGGGTATTCGGGGGCCAGCATGCAGCCTTTGGGGATCACGATCCTGACCGGCCGCAGGCACCCGGCATTCATAGGGATCGGCGATTCCACCATCACGCGGAAGACGTAAAGGACCGCCGCCCGCGTCACCGGTTCGGGCGCGTTGAAATTGTTGGCCTGCGAGGGCGAGGTGCCGGTGAAATCGACCGTCACGCCCTGCCGGTCCGCATCGACCGTGACCTTCACCCGGATCACCTGGCCCGTATCGGTGGGGTATTCGTATGCGCCATCCGACAGCCGCCCGATCACGCGGGCGACCTCGGCCGCGGCATTGTCCTGCACATGGCCCATATAGGCCTGCACGACCTCGATGCCGAAGCCCTCGATCATCCGACGCAACTCTGCCACGCCACGCGCGTTCGCCGCCACCTGCGCCTTCAGGTCCGCGATGTTCTGGTCGGGGTTGCGGCAGGGCCAGGGGTGGTCGGTCAGCAGATCGCGCAGCGGCCCCTCGCGGAAGCGGCCATCCTCGACCAGCAGGAAATTGTCGATCAGCACGCCCTCTTCGTCCACTTTCGTGGCCAGCGGCGTCATCGACCCGGGCGCCACGCCCCCCACATCCGCGTGGTGCCCGCGCGAGGCGACCCAGAACAGGATATCCTTGCCCCCCTCGTCGAAGACCGGCGTGACCACGGTGATGTCGGGCAGGTGCGTGCCGCCGTTATAGGGCGCGTTCAGGGCATAGACATCGCCCGGCTTCACCCGGTCCCCGTTCAGCCGGATCACCGTTTCCACGGACCGGTCCATCGACCCCAGGTGCACCGGCATATGCGGCGCGTTGGCCACCAGCGCGCCGGTCGCGTCGAACACCGCGCAGGAGAAATCCAGTCGTTCCTTGATGTTCACCGACCGCGCGGTTTTCTGCAGGGCCATGCCCATCTGTTCGGCGATGTTCATGAAGAGGTTGTTGAACACCTCCAGCAGCACCGGGTCGGCCTCTGTCCCCAGCGCGTGGTCGCGGGCGGCGACCTGTACGCGGGTCATCAGGATGTGGTCATGCGCCGTCACCTCGGCCCGCCAGCCCGGTTCGACCACCACGGTCTGGTTCGGCTCGATCACCAGCGCGGGGCCAGTGATGGCGCGGCCCGGCGTCAGGTGTTCGCGCCGCACCACCGCCGCGTCCTGCCACTGCCCGCCGGAGAAGACCGGCACATGGGCCTCTGCCTCGGCCTCGCCCTCTTCGGTGTCGGCCGCATCCTCGGTGCCGGCGGCGGACTCGGCGGCCATCCCCTCGATCTCGGCGGCCTCGACGATCAGGGGGGCGTCGGGGTCGGTGAAGCCGAACTCGGCCAAATGCGCGGCCTCGAAATCTGCGCGCGCGGCCTGCGCATCACCCGACCACAGCACCGGCAGCGCCGTGTCGGTGCCCGCATAGCGCAGGAACAGGCGCGGGGTCAGGGTGGTGCCCTCGGCCGGTACGCCCTGGGCGGCCAGCGCCTGTGTCACGTCCCGCTCCAGCCGGGACAGCGCCGCGTCGATGCCGGGCAGGGCCTCATCCTCGAACCGCACCTCCAGCCCCTGCTGGCGCGCCTCGGTCACGCGGGCAAGGCCAATGCCATAGGCCGAGAGCAGCCCCGACAGCGGATGGATCAGCACCCGCGTCATGCCCAAACTGTCGGCCACAAGGCAGGCATGCTGCCCCCCCGCGCCGCCAAAGGCGTTCAGCAGGTATTTGGTCACGTCATGCCCGCGCTGAACGCTGATCTTCTTGATCGCGTTCGCCATGTTCTCGACGGCAATGCGCAGGAAGCCCTCGGCCACCTCCTCGGCGCTCTTGCCCTCTTGGTCGGCGATCTCGGCAAAGCGCGCGGCGACCGCGTCGCGGTCCAGCGGCTGGTCCTGATCGGGACCGAAGATCGCGGGGAAGTAATCGGGGTTCAGCTTGCCCAGCATCACGTTGGCATCAGTCACCGTCAGTGGCCCGCCGCGCCGGTAACAGGCCGGGCCGGGATCGGCCCCGGCACTGTCCGGCCCCACGCGGAACCGCCCCGGATCGGCATGCAGGATCGACCCGCCCCCGGCGGCCACGGTGTGAACCCGCAGCATCGGCGCGCGCATCCGCACGCCCGCGACCTGCGTCTCGAACGCGCGCTCGAAGGACCCGTCGAAATGGGCCACGTCCGTCGACGTGCCCCCCATGTCGAAACCGATCACATGGTCATGCCCGGCGATCTGCCCGGTCCGCGCCATGCCCACGACGCCCCCCGCAGGGCCGGACAGGATCGCGTCGCGCCCCTTGAACCGGTCTGCGGCGGTCAGGCCCCCGGACGACATCATGAATTGCAGGCTTGGCCCCGGTTCATCGGGGGGCGTGGCCCCCAGCGCGCCCGCGACCCGCTCGACATAGCGCGACAGGATCGGCGTCAGGTACGCGTCGACCACGGTGGTATCGCCGCGCCCCACCAGCTTGATCAGCGGCGAGGCCTCGTGGCTGACCGACACCTGCCCGAACCCGGCCGCGCGGGCGGCCTCGGCCAGTTGACGTTCGTGGTCCGGCGCCGTCCAGGCGTGCATCAACACGATGGCCACCGCGTCGATCCCGTCGGCGCGGGCCTCGGCCAGCGCGCCGGCCACGCTGCCCGGGTCCAGCGGGCGTTCCACCGTGCCATCGGCGCGCACCCGTTCGTCCACCTCGACCACCCGGTCGTACAGCTGCTCGGGCAGGACGATTTCCTTGGCGAAGATGTCGGGCCGGTCCTGGTAGCCGATCCGCAGCGCATCGCGAAACCCCCGCGTGATCAGCAGAAGCGTCCGGTCGCCCTTGCGTTCCAGCAGGGCGTTGGTAGCCACGGTGGTGCCCATACGCACGGTGCCGATCCGGTCAGGCGGGATCGCGGCGCCCGGCGCCACCCCCAGAAACCGGCGGATGCCCTCGATCGCGGCATCGTCGTAAACGCCCGGATTCTCCGACAAAAGCTTCATCGCTTCGATCCGGCCCGCGGGGTCGCGCCCGATCACGTCGGTAAAGGTGCCGCCCCGGTCGATCCAGAAATCCCAGCGGCCGGGGGCATCGTTGCGATCATCCTGCACAGTCATTCAGCACCTCTTTGCCCCGGCTTTTCCCTTGTTTGACAGTTTGTTGACAAAGCAGGAGGCGCTGGTCAACCTGAGCTTGCGGCCCGAGGGCACCGGGCCCGCATTCATCAATAACAGGCTGCCCGAAAATCAACAGGGATTGAACCGATGACCTTTCCGATGCTGAAACCGCTGGCCGGTGCGCTGGTCGCCGCCGCCTTCGCGCTTCCCGCACAGGCCGAAAACTGGGACATGCCCACCCCCTATGGCGACAGCGTGTTCCACACCCAGAACATCATCCAGTTCGCCGAGGATGTCGGCGAGGCCACCGATGGCGGGCTGGCGATCACCGTGCATTCCGCGGGCTCGCTGTTCGCGCACCCCGAGATCAAGGATGCCGTGCGCCGCGGCCTGGCCCCCATCGGCGAAACCCTGATGTCGCGGCTGTCGAACGAGGACCCCGTCTTCGGTGCCGATTCCATCCCCTTCCTGGCCAGCAGCTATGAAGAGGCGCGCGCGCTTTGGACTGCCTCGCGTCCGCTGGTCGAGGAAAAGCTGGCCGCGCAGGGATTGACCCTGCTCTTTGCCGTGCCGTGGCCGGGCCAGAGCCTTTACACAAAGGCCCCCGTCACCTCGACCGAGGATCTGAAAGGCGCGGCATTCCGAGCCTATAACACCGCGACCGAGCGGCTGGCCCAACTGGTGGGTGCGGTGCCCACGCAGGTGGAAACCGGCGATATTCCCACCGCCTTTGCCACGGGGCGGGTGGCGGCGATGATCACCTCACCCTCGACCGGGGTATCGTCGCAGGCCTGGGATTTCACCAGCCATTACACCGACACCCAGGCATGGTTGCCCAAGAACATGGTGGTGGTGAACACCCGCGCGCTTGAACGCCTGCCCGAGGACCAGCGCGCCGCATTGCTAGAGGCCGCGGCAACGGCCGAAGCCCGCGGTTGGGACATGTCGGCAGCCGAGACGGATGCCAAGATCGCGACGCTGAGGGAAAACGGCATGACCGTCACCTCGCCCTCCGAGACACTTTCGGCGCAACTGGGCGCGATCGGCGAGACGATGACCGGCGAATGGCTTGAGGTCGCTGGCGATGACGGGGCCAGCGTGATCGAGGCCTATCTAGACGAGATGCAATGACCGGGCGGGGCCGCGCGCCCCGTTTCCGCCAACAGGGGACAGGCATGGGCCGGTTGCTTGACCGTGTTTTCGGCGCCGCGCTGGCGCTTTCGGCGCTGGGTTTTGTCGCCATCGCGCTGTTGGTGCTGGTGCAGGTCGGCGGCAGGCTGGCCGACCGGATTGCCCCGATCCTGGGGGCAGAGCCGCCGGGCATGGCCATACCCTCGATCGCAGAGATCGGCGGTTTCCTGTTCATCGCCTCTGTTTTCCTTGGCCTTGCGGGAACGTTGCGAGCGGGCGGGCATATCCGGGTGACGCTCTTGACCGGGGCGATGCCCCCGGCAATGGCGCGCGGGCTGGGCGCGGGCGTGGCCGCGCTGGCCGCCGGGCTGGCCGGGTTTGCCACCTGGTCGAGCGCGGTGCAGGCCTGGGACAGCTTCAGCTTCGGCTCGGTCAGCTATGGAATGGTCAAGATACCGCTATGGCTGCCGCAGGGGGTGATGACGCTGGGGCTGGCGCTGTTCACCCTGGCCCTGATCGAGGCGGTGGTGATCCTGACCCGTGGCGGCACCCCGCCCCACCAGGCCGCCGAGGCCGCCCAGGCAGAGGAAACGTGATGGAGATCGCCGCCCTCGCCCCCCTGCTGGTCGTGGTGCTGTTCGGGGCGCTTGCCGCCGGGCTGTGGGTCGGCTTTGCCCTGATCGCCGTGGGGCTGGTGGCGATGATCGCCGCCTCCTCGGCCCCGGTCGGTCTGGTCTTTGCCACCAAGATCTGGGGCGGGCTGACGGTGTGGGACCTGACCGCCCTGCCGATGTTCATCTGGATGGGCGAGATCCTGGTCCGTTCCCGCCTGTCGGCGGACATGTTCGCGGGGCTGGCGCCCTTTACCGCGCGGCTGCCGGGGCGGCTGTTGCATGTCAACGTGATGGGCTGCGCCCTGTTTGCCGCGGTGTCGGGATCGTCAGCGGCGACCACGGCGACCATCGGGCGGATGTCGGTGCCGGAACTGACCGCGCGCGGCTATGACACGCGCATGGTGATCGGCACGCTGGCGGGCTCGGGCACCTTCGGGTTCCTGATCCCGCCCTCGATCATCCTGATCGTTTATGGCGCGGCGACGGAACAATCCATCGCCCGGCTGTTCCTGGCCGGCGTCCTGCCGGGGCTGATGCTGGCCGCGCTGTTTTCCGGCTATATCATGCTGTGGGCGCGGCTGAACCGGTCCCGCATGCCCGAGGCCGAACCGCCCGTCGACCGGCGCAAGGCCATCGGCGCGGCGGCGCGCCTGCTGCCCGTGGTGGGCCTGATCGTGGCGGTGATCGGCTCGATCTATGCAGGTGTCGCCAGCCCGACCGAGGCCGCGGTGATCGGCGTTACCGGCGCGCTGATCCTGGCCGCGATCACCGGCGGGATGAGCTGGGCGACCTTCACCCAGGCCCTGCGCTCGGCCACCATCACGACCTGCATGATCGCCTTCATCCTGGCCGGCGCAGCGTTCCTGACCGTGGCGATGGGCTATACCGGCATCCCCCGCCAACTGGCCGCCTGGATCGCGCAGATGGGCCTGTCGCAATATGCGCTGCTGGCTGCGCTGACGGTGTTCTTCATCGTGATGGGGATGTTCCTTGATGGCATTTCCATCGTCGTTCTGACCGTGTCGATCATCCTGCCGATGGTGACGCAGGCCGGGATCGACCCGATCTGGTTCGGCATCTTCCTGGTACTGGTGGTCGAGATGAGCCAGATCACCCCGCCCGTGGGCTTCAACCTGTTCGTGCTGCAAAAGATCACCGGGCAGGACATTTTCCGCATCGCCCGCCACGCCGCGCCCTTCTTCGGGTTGCTGGTGCTGGCGGTGGCGATCCTGTCGGCCTTTCCGCAGATCGCGCTGTGGCTGCCCAGCACGATGCTGACCCGATGAGACCGCTTCTGTGGCTGGCGCGCAACGGGCGCTGGGTGCTGCTTGCGGCGCTGGTTGCAGGCATCGCGCTGCCGTCTCTGTCGCGCCCGCTGACGCCCCTGATCGTGCCGCTGATCGCCGCCTCGCTGTTCCTGGCCGCCCTGCGCACCGATCCGCGCGCGGGCCTGCCGCGCGCGCGGGACTGGCCCGGCGTGCTGGGCCAGACGCTGGGGCTGCAACTGGCGCTGCCGCTGGTGGCGGCAGCGGGACTGCACGCGGCGGGGCTTGCGAATACGGTGGCGGGGATCGGCGTGGTTCTGGTGCTGGCAGCCGCCCCGATCAGCGGAGCGCCGGGCCTGGCGGTGATGACCGGGGCGAATACGGCAATCGCGCTGCGGCAGGTGGTGATCGCCACCGCGCTGTTGCCGCTGACGGCGATCCCGGTGCTGGCGACCCTGCCGGTCTTTCCCGACGCGGGCGCGGTGATCGCGGGCGCGCTGCGCCTGCTGGGGGTGATCGGCGCGGTGGTCGGGCTGGCGCTGTTGATCCGCTGGCGCGTGCCCCGCCTGGTGGCCCCCGCCATGGTGCCGAAGATCGACGGCGTGATGACGGCAGTGATGGGCCTGCTGGTGCTGGGCCTGATGGGGGCGGTCGGCCCCGCGATCCTGCGCGCCGATCCGGCGGTGCTGGGCTTTGTCGCGCTGGCCTTCGCGCTGAACCTGATCCCGGCCTCGGCGCTGTTTTTCGGCAGCCGCGCGCGGATGCCAGACGCCGATTCCGCCGCGCTGGCCATCGTGGCGGGCAACCGCAACCTTGCGCTGTTCCTGGCCGCCCTGCCGCCCGAAACGCTGGAGCGGATCCTGCTGTTCCTCGGCTGTTACCAGATCCCGATGTACCTGACGCCGCTGATCCTGCCGCGGCTGTTCCGCCTGCGCTGAGGGCTCAGCCCAGCAGTTGCAGCCCAACGCCCCCGGCCGCGCCGATCCCCACCACGGCCCAGGCGGGCATCGACCACGCGACCAGCAGCACCGCACAGCCCAGCGCCAGCGCGAAATCGGGCATGTCCCGCACCGCCCCGGTGAAGACGGGATCATACAACGCCGCCCCAAGGATGCCGACCACCGCCGCGTTCGCCCCCCGCATCAGCGCCTGCGCCCGCGGCAGGACGCGGAACCGGTCCCAGAAGGGCAGTACGCCCACCAGCAGCAGGTAGCCCGGCAGGAAGATCGCCACCAGCGCGATCATGGCCCCCAGCACCCCGTTGGGCCACGGCCCCATCACCGCCCCAAGATAGGCGGCGAAGGTGAACAGCGGCCCGGGCAGCGCCTGCGCCGCCCCGTAGCCGGCCAGGAACTCCGCTTCGCTGACCCAGCCGGTCTGCACCACCTCGGCCTGCAACAGCGGCAGCACCACATGCCCGCCGCCCAAGACCAGCGCGCCCGCGCGATAGAACCCGTCCACAAGCGCGGGCAGATGTCCCAACACGGCCAGCATCGGCAGGCCGCCAAGCAGGGTGAAGAAGGCCGCCAGCGCGATCAGCCCGGTCCGGGACGATACCCTCAGCCGCACATGGCCGCCAACCGCCACCCCGGTTCCGCCGCCCAGCCCCAGCCCGGCCAGCGCCCCCAGAACGATGGCCAGAACCATGGCAAAGGGGCCGGGCACAAAGGCCAGCACCGCGACCGCACCCACGGCGATCAGGGCGCGCGCCCGGTCCGGGCACAGGGTACGCGCCATGCCCAGGACGGCCTGCGCGACGATGGCGACGGCCACAAGTTTCAGGCCGTGCAGCGCGCCCTGCCCGACCGGCCCCGACAGGGCCGCGGCGCCAAAGGCGAAGACAATCATCAGGATCGCCGAGGGCAGGGTGAAGGCCGCGAAGGCCGCCAACGCCCCGCGCCAGCCCGCCCGCATCAGACCCAGGGAAAAACCCACCTGGCTGGAGGCCGGCCCCGGCAGGAACTGGCACAGCGCCACCAGATCGGCATAGGCACGGTCATCCAGCCAGCCCCGGCGCACGACCAATTCCTCGCGGTAATAACCCAGATGCGCGATCGGGCCGCCAAAGGAGGTCAGCCCGAGTTTCAGAAAGGCGGCAAACACTTCGCCCGGACGTCCCTCCGGGCACGGGCCCTCCGTCGGATCGGTCATGTCTTGCCCCTGCTGCCGTCTGCCCGGCCATGCTGCCACGAAAAAGGGGCCGATGGCACCCTGCCAACGGCCCCTTTGCGCGTCAGGCGCAGATCTTACTCGTGGATACCGAGGCTTGCGAGGTAGGCGTAGATATCGATCGCCTCCTGCTCTTTGCGGACCTTGTGGGTCATCGCCCCGCGGGCCTTGGAATCGCCCAGGTAGTCACGCAGGTAGGCGGTCGGGTCCTGCACGTACTTGACGAATTCTTCTTCGATCCAGACCAAGCCGTTCTCGCCCGCCTGTGTCATGGAAGCCGAGTAACGGAAATCTTCGACCTCGCCCGCGTGACGGCCAGGAACCTTGTAAAGGTTCGGTCCGATCTTGGCGTTGCGTCCGGCCAACGTTTCACCGGCATCATCAACCACGACATGGCAGGTGATGCACTGACGGAAAGCGGCCTCACCAGCGGCCGCGTCACCCGACACGTCGAGTGCCAGAGCCGGGCCGGCGGCCAATACGGCAGCGGCGGCCAGAGCAAGTTTCGATGTCATAAGTCTCTCCCTGACTCGATTTTACCGGGGCATACCATGGAGTGCCGTGACGGGAAGGTCAAATGATTAAAAGGTGCAACTAGCCCCCCTCGAATGGCCCTTTCACACCCGGCCATAATCCTTGTCACGCCGAAGGGCCGCCTCGTCATCCGGCTTGGTCTTGGCCGCGGGCAACATCCAGCGCCACAACCGCGCATCCGGCAGCGGCAGAACCATCAGCCAATGTTCCAGCAGAGCCAGCGCCGTCAATGAGGTCAGCAGGCCATAGCCCACGATGTCATGCGGCTCGGTGGCCGCGAACAGCCGTTCCAGCCAGCAGGCCACCGCAAAGGTCAGCGCCGAGATCGAGAACGGGAACAGCCAGTTCATCTTGGCGATGCGGAAATGGCTGGGCAGATGCAGAAGCGGGCTGGGCAGGAATTCCACGTTGATCTTGGGCACCCCGAGAAACAGGTTCAGCTTGGCCGAGATGCGCGCGAAGAACAGCACGATAAAGGTCCATAGGCCCACGGTATTGGGGGCATGCTGACTGGTCATCAACATGACCAGCAGAATGCCTACCAACAGGATTTCATGATAGGCGATCGTGCCATAGGCGCGCATGAACCTTTCCCAGCCGCGGGCCGCGCCATGGCAATGGCTGGTATTGGGGCCGGTGATCACCCCGGTCAGAAAGGCCAGCTCGACCCAGCCCCAGATCAGGATGGCCGCCGCGAATGACAAGTAAGTGGCGCCCACCGTTTCGAAATGACGGCCGATCTCGAATAGCCAGATCCCACCCCCGAGCAGGGGCAGGGACATGATGGTGGCCTGTAGATGACCGATGCGGCCGCGATGCTCGGCCCGGCGCACGACATAGAGGATCGCCCCGGTGGAGAACCACCAGATGAAAAGCGCCGCCAGCGCCGCGAACCAGGCCGAGGCAATCAATAGAGGGGCTCCAGCCGGGTCGAGACGGGCACCTCGTGGCGTTTGGCCGGGATCGTGTAAAGCGCGGCAAAGGCCAGCGCCGCGCGCGCGGCCCCGGCCCATTCGGTCAGCTTGCCGCCAATCCCGCCCTTGCGCTTGCCCTCATCGATCTGGATGCTTGCGCGTTGCAGCACCCTCAACCCCTTGGCCCAGCGCGGGTGGTCGATATCCAGCGTGATCGGAAAGATCTGTTTCGACAGGTCGGATGTCTTGCGAAACACCTCGTGCCCATACCAGTCGGTATCGACGCCAAGCGCCGCGTGAAAGGCCGGGCGTTGATGGTCGCGTACATGCATGGTGGCAAAGACGGCCGTGAGAAAGAACTTGATCCACCAGACGTTGACGCCAGAGGTCAGTTTCGGATCGGTTTTCATCAGCAGGGCAAATGCCTCGCCATGGCGGAACTCGTCGTTGCACCATTCCTCGAACCATTTGAAAATCGGGTGAAACCGCTTGTCCGGGTTGGCCTCGAGGTGGCGAAAGATCGTGATGTAGCGGGCATAGCCGATCTTTTCGCTCAGATAGGTGGCGTAGTAGATGAACTTGGGCCGGAAATAGGTGTATTTCTTGGCCTGCGTCAGAAAGCCCAGGTTTACCGCGATGCCCGCCTCGCGCAGCGCATCGTTGATGAAACCCGCATGCCGCGCCTCGTCGCGCGCCATCAACTGGAACAGCTCGGTCACGTCGTGATTCTTGCCACGGCGCTTCATCTCCTTGTAGAGGACACAGCCCGAGAACTCGGCGGTGCAGGAACTGATCAGGAAGTCGATGAATTCCTTTTTCAGCTCGGGCTCCATCGCGTCCCAGTCGACGTGATCCCAGGTGTCGTCCTTCTTGAAATGGCCCTTGTTGGGGTCGGCGCGCATCTCGGCGATCAGGTGATCCCAATCCGCGCGGACGGGGCTGACATTGATCGCGTCCAGCTCTTCGAAATCGGTAGTGTAAAAACGCGGGGTCAGCAGGGTATCCTGCATCGCCACGGCGGTGGCGGTTTCGCTGTCGAGAACGGCCTGACGTTCCTGGATCGCCAGGCCCTCTTCGACGGTGGTGGCATCGGCGCTGTGTACGTTCATAGCCGCGCCTCCCCCGAAAAGGAGAACTCGCAAAGTTCCATGAATTCGAAATCGCCGGTCAGCCGCGTCCAAAGACGTTCCAGCCCGCTGGCGCGCGTTATGGTGGCCGTGCGATCCTCGGTCACCACCGCGCCATAGGGCGCCATGATCTCGGGGCCGTGGACCAGCACCTCGTCGCCCGGATAGACGACCGCCCCGTTGTTGAAACGAACATGCGCGTGAAGGCTTTCGAACTTGTGAGAGACTTCAACCGTGCAGGGCGCCGTCTCCTTTTCCCTGGTGAATATTCCCATCTTTCGGTTCCCGTTTTCTTGTTGCAAGGGGGGTCATTCTTGCCCCTCCTCTTCCAGCAGCAGCGCGAATGCTGCGGTGTTGTCGGTACCAAAACCGACAAGCTCTGCCCGCCAACCGGTCTGGTCGTCGAACAGAGAAAGCCGCCCGCTTTCATAGCGGACCAGGCGCACGGGCAGGTCCATGGGGACGTCGTATTTACCACGCTCGCGTTGCAAGACCCGCCATATGCCCGCCACGAAGCCGCCCTCGTCAGAGGCATAATCGTGGATCACGTTGCCTTGCGTATCATAAACGGTGGCTGCGCCGGTCATGCTGCCTACGATCACGATCTCGCGCTCTTGCGCGATGGGCGCGTCCAGGTCGGGCATCGCCGCAAGCGGCTTGTCGGTGATGCGGGCATAGGCCACCATCAGCAGCGAGGCCAGCATGATGCCAAAGATGGCCTTGACCAGGATCGGCGGGACCATCTCATCCACCTTGCGGGGGCGTTTATCAGCGTCTTTTTCAGCCATGGGTCACTCTGCCGCCGCCGTGTCATCCTCGGCGACGCGTGTCAGTTTCGGTTCGGAAACACGGGTTTCGGCCGCTTCTGCGATGATCCTCGCGACCTTCTGCGCATCCGGGATGCAGCGAATGGCGGGTTCCGTTCGGCTCATCCGCCAGGGACGGACATGGGGCCAGCACAACAGGTAAGATATCTTGTGGTCACCGATCAGCTCGAACGCGATTGTGCCGATTCCGGATTTCCGCAGGTCGAGGTTCGCGGTGCCAATCCAAGTATAGGGCAGGTTCAGGTTGATGGTCACGGCGGCACCGATTCGCATGGCGACGCGGCGTGTCGTGACGGTGTAGACCGTTGCCCTGGCCTGGGCGAAGGCCGTGATGATCAAAAGCAGGCCCACCACGGCCCCCAGGACCAGGAAGAACGACGAGGCGGTCACCGCCTGCGCCAGTGGCATGGTCTGCGCGGCAGCATAGACGCGCCAAAGGAACAGCAGGACGAAATACCCTACGACCCAGTCGAGCCAAAGACTTTGGCGGGCTAGGGCAAACCAGTCGGGCGCCCCCTGCCAGAGAATTTCCTCATCCTCTGGCAGTTCCTGGGGCAGCCCCCTGATCGGCTCTATTTCCAGGTCGTCATGGGGCATTCGTCAAACGTCCTCAGATTTGCGACTCGAGCCGCTCCTCGATATCGGCATACAGCTTGCCGCCAGCATAGTAACCGCAGATCTTGTCTTCTTCGAGCTTGGTCACCTGCGTGGTCGACTTGGTGGTCGGCACGTTGGCGAAATGTTTGCCATAGATCGAGTGGACATAGACCTTGGGCTTGAGCCAGCCGATACGGGCAAGCTGCATCGGCAGGAGGCGGCGACCGCCACCATGGGCGCCATCCAGTTCCAGTTCGAGATAGCGAACCATCGATTCAGGTTCGTCCACCCACATGTCGACCACCTTGCCGACAACCTCGCCATCGCCCGCAACGACATCCATGCCGCGCGGGTCACGGCCGGCCGAGACCTTGAAATTCTTGAGCGTGGCCATCGGCAGGATCTTGGGATGGCCCCGGCCATCGAGCTCGGGCACGTCCTTGCGCATCACCCACGAGGCCGGGCCGACACCGTCGATCATCGGGTCGCCGGTGGGTTCCAGCGGATAGCCGTTGTTCGGAGTGGTCTTTTTCAGCGGCAGATCGACGTTGCGCGGATCGGTCAGTTCGTTCGGCACGGTCAGATCGCCCTGCCCATGGGGCAGCTTGTAGGTTTTTTTCTCGGGCAGCCAGAACATGCCCTGGTTCGCGGCAGGATTGCCCGCCTCATCTTCGAGGGGATAGCCCTCATGCATGTTCGCACGCTGGAGGTAGAAGACTAGCCCAGCGAAGAACAGCCAGAACGACCAGATCGCCAGAGCGGCCAGATCGAAGGTTCCAAAGAATGCATTGACCATGGGTTCGGTCCTCCGGGTCAGGTTGGGAAGTCGGCCAGCCCGATCTTGGCCGAGGAATCCCTGTTGGGATGGTTGCTATCCTGTGGCCGCACGAGCGGCCCCAAGACAATGAGTGTCACGAAGAGCAGGACGATCTCAATGTGGTAGACCGCCGCGTATCCGGTTGTTGCTGTCTCTAGCCCCTTGCCCAGTTGCCCGGACAGGGCAAAGTGATTCACCACGTCGCGCACAGAGCCGCCGATCGCCACCGACAGGCCCGCCGCGGTGGCCTGCGCCGCGCCCCAGGCGCCCAGCGCCAGGCCGCGGCCGGCGCTGCCCTCGACCGGCAACGACATCGCCGCCGTCAGGGTCGCGACCGCGAACAGGCCCCCGCCGAACCCGATCAGCGCCGCGCCCAGATAGAACAGCGGCGCAAAACCGAACGGCCCGGACAGGATCACCATCGCGAAGGCGGCAATGCCCGACATGATGCCTACCGCGCCCATGCGATAAAGGTTCATGCCCTGTTGCAGCCAGCGCGCGGCCAACGCGAACCCACCCAGAGACCCGGTCGCCCAGGTCGCCGTCAACAGCGTGGTTGCCGCCACCGACAGGCCCAGCACCTCGCCCCCATAGGGTTCCAGCAAAACGTCCTGCATGTTGAAGGCCAACGTGCCCAGCGCGACCACGGCCAACAGGCGCCCGGCCCGGCCGCCACGGACAAAATCGTGCCAGGCATCGCCGAAGCTCGGCGGGCGGGTCGACCTCTCCTGCTTGCTCATGGGGTTCATCGGCTCTTGTTTCCAGAGCGCGACAAGGTTGAGGATCAGTGTCATCGCGGCAGCGCCCTGCACCACCCGAATCAACGTGATCTGGTCGAAATCGCGCAGGAAAAACCCGATCACGATCGCCGAAACGCCCATCCCCACCAGGAACATGACGTAAAGCAGCGCCACCACGCGCGGTCGGTTGTCGTCCGAGGCACGGTCGGACGCCAGCGCAAGGCCGACGGTCTGGGTCATGTGGATACCCAGCCCCGTCATCAGGAAGGCAAGCGCCGCCAGAACCTCGCCCGCCCATGCCGGCCCCAGCGTCTGGTCACCCGACAAAACGATCAGCGCGAATGGCATGATCGCCAACCCGCCCATCTGCCAGAGCGAACCGAACCACATGTAGGGAATACGTTTCCACCCGATGGCAGAGCGGTAATTGTCGGACTTGAATCCCATCAACGCCCGGAACGGCGCGGTCAGGACCGGCAAGGCGATCATCACCGCGACCATCGTCGCGGGGATACCCATTTCCACGATCATGACACGGTTCAACGTCCCAAGTAGCAGAACCGTCGCCATTCCCACGGAAATCTGGAACAGCGACAGCCGCAGCAACTGCGGCAACGGAAAATCCGCTGTCGCGGCATCCGCGAAGGGCATGTAGCGCATGCCAAGCTGTGCCATTTTCCGGGGGCCGATGATCATGGCTCAAGCTCCATCGCCTGGCTGATGTAAAACCCCTTGGCGACCCGCCCGAGAGGACGGAACGCGCCGGTCGCGCCCGCCTTTTTCAGCGCTTTCGCGATCGTCTTTTCGGAATGCGGAATGATGCGGGGCGACCGGTCCGACCGCGGAAACAGCTTGCCGGCGACATGCATCACGGTCAACAGCCTGGTCCTGGGCGCCACCGTAAAGACCACCTTGCAGCGCGTGCGCGCCACCAGCCCGGCAAGCGCCGCCGCGATATCGCCGGCCTTGTAGTGAATCAGGCTGTCCATCGCCATGACATAGTCGAAATTGCCATAGCCTTCCGACAGCATGTCGCCGGCGACGAACGTGATCTGGGCGTGATAACGTTCGGGGATACGCTGTTTGGCGACCTCCAGCAGGCTGGCCGAAATGTCGACGGCCACCACCTCGGCACCGCGCTGAACCAGCTCAAGCGTCATCGGCCCGGCACCGCAACCGGCATCCAGCACGCGGCACCCTGTCAGGTCGTCGGGCAGACGCGACAGCATCTGCGCCCGCATCTGGTCACGCCCCTCACGCACCGTCTGGCGGATACGCGACACCGGCGCATCCGAGGTCAGATGTTCCCACGTCTTGGCGGCGGTGCGACCAAAGTAATGTTCCAGGCGATCCCGGGTCTTGGCGTAGCTGCGGCTCATCAATCAAACCCGAGCAGTTCAAAGATTTCACGGTCAGGCAATGGCGCGGGGGCCAGGGGCTCTGTCCCGTTCCATAGCGTTTCGGCCACCCGTATGTATTCGGCGCGGCACTGCACGATATCCTCGTCGTCGGGCATCTCGAACAGGGTCTTTTTCATCAGGCGCGAGCGCCGGATCGCATCGACCAGCGGCATGTGCGCGATCCGCTTGAACCCGACGCGGTCGCAATACTTGTCGACCTGGTCAGTATCCTCGGAACGGTTGCAGATGCACCCCGCCAGGCGCACGTTGTAGTTCTTCGATTTTGCCTGAACGGCGGCGATGATCCGGTTCATCGCGTAAATGCTGTCGAAATCGTTCGCCGTCACGATCACCGCGCGATCGGCATGTTGCAAGGGCGCGGCAAACCCGCCGCAGACCACGTCGCCCAGCACGTCGAAGATCACCACGTCGGTATCCTCAAGCATGTGGTGCTGTTTCAACAGCTTGACCGTCTGGCCCACGACATATCCGCCACAACCCGTGCCCGCAGGGGGGCCGCCGGCCTCGACGCATTGCACGCCGTTGAATCCCACGGTCACGAAATCCTCGGGGCGCAGTTCCTCGGGGTGAAAATCCACCTCTTTCAGAACGTCGATCACCGTGGGTTGCAGGTGGCCGGTCAGGGTAAAGGTGCTGTCATGCTTGGGGTCGCAGCCGATCTGCAAGACGCGCTTGCCCAGCATGGAAAAGGCCGCCGACAGGTTCGACGAAGTCGTCGACTTGCCGATGCCGCCCTTGCCGTAGACCGAAAAGACCTTGGCCCCCTCGATCTTCATGCTTTCGTCCTGATGGACCTGGACAGAGCCTTCGCCGTCCTCGCCCTTCAGCACCGGTATTTCATCTCTCGGGCTCATGTTCCCTCCTGTCGCGGCTCTACTCGGCCGCGATTCCTTCGAGCCGGTCTTCCAGCTCATCGGCCGCGGCCTGCAGCGCGGCCAGGGTTTCGGCGTCGGGCTGCCAATAGTCCCGGTCGTGCGCTTCAAGTAGGCGGTTGGCCATGCGGGCGGACGCCGCAGGGTTCAGGTTCGCCAGCCGTTTGCGCATCTCTTCGTCCAGGACAAAGGTTTCCGACAACCGTTGATACACCCAAGGCTCCACCTGGCCGGTTGTGGCCGACCATCCCAGGGTGTTGGTGACCTGCGCCTCGATCTGGCGCACGCCTTCGTGCCCGTGTTTCAGCATGCCCTCGAACCATTTCGGGTTCAGGCTGCGCGACCGGGTTTCAAGATCGACCTGCTCTTTCAGCGTCCGTACCTTGCCCTCGCCGCGGTTCTGGTCCCCGATGAAAACGGCAGCCTCGGTCCCCTTGGCGCGTTTGACGGCGCGGGAAATGCCCCCGAGCGTGTCGAAATAGTGGTCGACGGTGGTGACGCCCAGTTCCACGCTTTCGAGGTTCTGATACGCGACATCAACATCCTTGAGCGTCTGTTGCAACAACGCCGGGTTGGCCTTGGACTTGCCGTCGCGGCCATAGGCAAAACTCTTGCGCGCCTCGTAGGCGTCGGCCAGTTCGTCCTCGTCGCCCCAGGCGCCGCTATCGACCAGCGCATTGACGTTGGACCCGTAGGCCCCTTCGGCGTTGGAAAAGACGCGAAGCGCCGCGGTTTCCAGATCGACGCCCATCTTCTCGGCATGGGCCAGGGAATGGGCGCGGATGAAGTTCATTTCCAGCGGCTCATCCTCGGCGCTTGCCGCTTTCCAGGCAGCCTCGGCCAGCATCCGGGTCTGCAACGGCAGCAGGTCGCGGAAAATGCCCGACAGCGTCATCACCACGTCGATGCGCGGGCGGCCGAGATCCTCCAGCGGGATCAGGTCGGCGCCCGACAGGCGGCCATAGCTGTCGAACCGCGGTTTAGCCCCCATCAGCGCCATCGCCTGTGCGATCGGCCCACCGTCGGACTTGATGTTGTCCGACCCCCACAGGACCATCGCGACGGACCGCGGCAGCGTCTCGGCGGCCTCCAGCAGTTTCTGCGCCTGTTTCGTACCCTCTTGCATGGCGAACTGGGTCGGCATGCGGAACGGGTCGAAGGCGTGGATGTTGCGCCCCGTCGGCAGCACCTCGGCCGAGCGGATCAGGTCGCCACCGGGCACGGGCTGGATATAACGGCCCGCAAGCGCACGCATGATCGCGGGCAGTTCGGTGTCCTGTTGCAGCCAGTGATCGACCTTTTCGCGGGTCTCATCATCCACGTCGCACATCACCCGCAGGTGTTCGGCCCGTTCCTGGTCGGTGATCGGGCGGCCGACGACGTGCAGTCCGTCGGGGATCAGCGCGTCCTCGGTTTCCAGGAGTTTCAGCCAGAGCTGTTCGGGCGGGGTGCCGCCCATGTCCACGGCCTCGGCCTGCATGTTGATCAGCTCTTCCAGGTCGGCCTGTTCGAGGCTGCCCGGTTCGGTCTTGCGCCAGCGTGTCAGGCTGTCCTTGAGTTCCTGCAAGCCCTTGTAAAGGCCAGAGGCCGCCAGCGGGGGCGTAAGGTGGGTAATGGTCACGGCATTCGACCGCCGCTTGGCCAGCGTCGCCTCGGACGGGTTGTTCGAGGCATAGAGATAGACATTCGGCATGTCGCCGATCAGCCGGTCCGGCCAGTCGCGAAAGCCCATCCCCGCCTGCTTGCCCGGCATGAATTCCAGGGCCCCGTGCATCCCGTAATGCAACAGCACATCTGCGCGGAACGTGTTCTTGAGCCAAAGGTAAAAGGCGCTGAAGGCATGGGTGGGCGCAAAGCCCTTTTCGAACAGCAACCGCATCGGGTCGCCCTCGTAGCCGAAGGTCGGCTGAACCCCCACGAAAACATTGCCGAATTCATGACCCAAGACGAACACGCCGCGCCCGTCGGAGCGGATCTTGCCGGGCGCAGGACCCCAGACATCTTCGATCTCTTTCAGCCAGGGCGTACCGCGCACGATGTCATCGGCCGAGACATGGGCGCAGACATTTGCCTCTTGGCCGAATTGCTTGGCATTTCCTTCGAGGATGGCGGTGCGCAACTCGTCGACTGTGGCGGGCAGTTCGCCCACCTGGTAGCCCTCTGCCTTCATCCGGTTGAGCGTGTTGAACAGGCTTTCGAACACCGACAGGTAGGCCGCCGTGCCCACCGCGCCCGCATTGGGGGGGAAGCCGAACAGGATCACGCCGACCTTTCGATCGGCCACCTTGGATCGGCGCAGGCGGGCCAGGCGTTCAACCCGCGCGGCCAGAATCGCGACACGTTCCGAACAGGGGGCCATGTCCTTGGATTGGCCGCCCTTGTGGCTGCAATCGACCGGACAGCCCTGGCACCCCTCGGGGCCATGGCGGCCGCCGAAAACACAGGGCGAAATCGCGCCGTCCAGCTCCGGCAGGGCGATCAGCATCGTGGTTTCCACCGGCCCCAGACCGCCCGAGGATTCGCTCCACTGCGCCAGGGTCTGGAATTCCAGGGGATGCGCAGCAACATAGGGAACATCAAGCGCGCTCAATACCTCGACCGCGGCTTCGCTGTCATTATAGGCGGGCCCGCCGATCAGGCTGAACCCGGTCAGCGACAGCATGGCGTCGATGTGAACGCGATCTTCGCCCTTGAAATAGGTGTCGATCGCCGGACGCGCATCCAATCCACCGGCAAAGGCCGGGATCACGCGGATATTGCGTTCTTCCAGTGCCCTGATCACCGCGTCGTAATGCGCGGTATCCGAAGCCAGGATATAGGATCGCATCATCACGATGCCCACCGTCGCCACCGGTTCGGCCGGCGCCGGAAGCTCTGTCACCTCGGTCGCAATGCCATGGGGCAGGTCGGGATGGTAAAGCCCCACCTCGGGATATTCGACCGGCGCCTCGGATTTTGCCCCGCGCCATGCCTTTTCGTGGGCATAGCGCGACACGAGAAACCGCACCATCTGCTCGACATTGTCATCCGAGCCGCCCAGCCAATACTGCATGGTCATGAACCACGCGCGCAGATCCTGCGCCTTTCCGGGCACGTATTTCAGCATCTTGGGCAGGCGGCGCAGCATCGCCATCTGCTTTTCGCCGCCATTGCGGGGCTGTTTGTCATCGCCAGAGCCGCGCAGTTTTTTCAACAGCTTCATCGGGCCCGAGGCGGGTTTCATCATGTCCAGTTCGCCCATACGGGTAAGTTGGACGATCTGCTTGTCCGCGATCACGCCGATCATCGCATCGCAATGATCACGCCGCGCCTGCAACTCTGGCAGGATGGCGGTGATATGTTCCTCGATGAACAGAAGGTTGGCGATGATGATGTCGCCATGGCGAACATCGTCCTTGGCCATGGCCAGGGCCTCGGGGTTTTCCGCCCAGGTGGCCGCGGCGTGGACCGACACCTGCAATCCGGGGAAATCGTCGGCCAGCCGTTCCGTCACACGCTCGGCTGGGCCAGCGGAATGGGAATCCAGCGTGACAATGACGACACGGTAGCCGGGGACATCACGGTTATCGCGCATAGTGGGCCTTTGCCTCATACAAGGTTTCGACGCTGATCTCGTGCACGCCCTTTTCGAGCGCGAATTTCTCGGTGTTCCGCTTGGCTTTGCCGCGAACGAAGAAGGGGATCTTCTTCAATTCCTTCTCGGCATCGGTCAGCCAGACGATATCGCCCTCGGCCGGGGCCTGCGCGGCGACGGGCTGGGCGGTTTGGGGTTCCGGCGCGGGGGCATCCATGTCGCGCAGCTTGGCCGCGCCGCCATGGTGCGAGGCGCCGGCCTCGTCGTGGAATTCGAAATCCTCGCGGAACATGTGCAGCAGGTGTTCCTCCAGCCCCATCACCAGCGGGTGCACCAGCGTGTCGAAGATCACGTTGGCACCCTCCCAGCCCATGACGGGCGAGTAGCGGGCGGGGAAGTCCTGCACATGGACCGGCGCCGAGATCACGGCGCAGGGGATGCCCAGACGCTTGCCGATGTGACGCTCCATCTGGGTGCCCAGGATCATCTCGGGCGCCAGATCCTCGATGGTCTTCTCGACCTCAAGGTAATCATCGGTGATCAGCGCCTCGACGCCGTAGTCCTTGGCCAGGGCCCGGATATCGCGGGCAAATTCGCGGTTGTAGCAGCCAAGCCCGACCACCTCGAAACCCATCTCGTCGCGGGCCATGCGGGCCATGCATTTCACATGGGTCGCGTCGCCGAACAGGAACACGCGCTTGCCGGTCAGGTAGGTGGAGTCGACCGATTTCGAATACCACGGCATCCGCAGGCGGCTATCGTCGGCCTTGGGCTCCACCCCTGCGATCTGCGCCACTTCTTTGATGAAATCGCGGGTCGCGCCGACGCCGATCGGCACCGTTTTCGTGTAGGGCTGGCCCAGGTTGCGTTCCATCCAGCGCGCCGCGGCCTCGGCATGTTCGGGATACATCAGCACGTTGAAATGGGCCTGGCCCATCTGCGTGATGTCTTGCGGCGTGGCCCCCATGGGCGCGACCACGTTGACGCTGATCCCCATTTCCTCCAGCAGGGCGGTCACCTCGACGATGTCGTCGCGGTGGCGGAAGCCCAGGCCGGTGGGGCCGATCAGGTTGGCCGACACATGGGCGGTGCGGTCCATCGGCCCCGCCAGACGCTTGACGATCTGGAAGAAGGTTTCATCCGTGCCGAAATTCTCTTTCCGCTGATAGCTGGGCAGTTCCAGCGGGATGATCGGGATGCCCAGGTCCATGGTCGCGGCCATGCCCTCGGGGTCGTCCTGGATCAGTTCGGCCGTGCAGGAGGAACCGACGATCATCGCCTGCGGCTTGAACCGTTCATGCGCATCGTGCAGCGCGGTCTTGAACAGGTTCGCCGTATCCGCGCCCAGGTCGCGGGCCTGGAAGGTGGTGTAGCTGACCGGCGGGCGGTGGTTGCGCCGCTCGATCATGGTGAACAGCAGGTCGGCATAGGTGTCGCCCTGCGGCGCGTGCAGCACGTAGTGCAGACCCTTCATGCCCGTGGCGACGCGCATCGCGCCCACATGCGGCGGGCCCTCGTAGGTCCAGACGGTCAGCTTCATGCCGCGCCCTCCAGATCGGACAGGATGTCCCGGCGGCGCAGCGGCCGGGCGAACAGCCCCGCCAGATCGCCCGCCTGTTCGTACAGATGAACCGGGGTAAAGACCAACTCGATCGCCCATTTCGTCGACAGGCCGTCGGCCTCCAGCGGGTTGGCCAGGCCAAGCCCGCAAACGGTCAGGTCGGGCCGCGCGGCGTGGCAGCGGTCCAGTTGCAGATCCACGTCCTGCCCTTCAGAGATCACCGGCCCCTCGGCCAGCAGGTCCAGGTCGGGGCCGACGATCTGCTTGTTGATGAAGGGCGCGCCGACCTCGACCGCCTTCATCCCGCATTCGCGGGTCAGAAAGCGCGCCAGCGGGATTTCCAGCTGGCTGTCGGGGAAGAAGAAGATCGACTTGCCGTCCAGCGTTTCCTTCGCCGCGGCAATCGCCTTGCGCGCGCGGGCGCGCGGCGCATCGGTGACCTTGGCAAAGGTTTCGGCCGGGACGCCGAATTCCTGCGCGATGGTCCACAGCCAGGCGGTCGTGCCCTCCTCGCCAAACGGGAAGGGCGCGGACAGGATCTTTGCCCCGCGCCGTTCCAGCAGCGCGGCGGTCTCGTTCAGGAAGGGCTGGGTCAGGGCAACCACGGTGTTCGCCCCCACCCCCGGCGTTTCCGCGGCGCGGTGGGCGGGCAGGCAGCGGATCGGCTCGATCCCCATGGCGCTCAGCAGCGACACCGCCTGATCCTCGACCACATCGGGCAGCGCACCGGCCAGCAGAAGCTGCCGCTCCTCCGTGTCGGGCAGGGTCGGCACCATCGTGGCCAGGCAGGCATCCTCGCCCTCGGTGAAGGTCGTCTCGATCCCGCTGCCGGAATAGTTCATCACCCGCACATGCGGCGCGTGCCGTTCGGTCAACCGTTCGGCGGCACGGTGCAGGTCCAGCTTGATCACCTCGGACGGGCAGGACCCGACCAGGAACAGCTGCTTGATATCAGGGCGGCGCGACAGCAGGCGATCAACCTCACGGTCGAGTTCCGCATTCGCGTCGGCCAGCCCCGCCAGATCCTTTTCCTCAAGGATCGCGGTGCCGAAGCGCGGCTCGGCAAAGATCATCACGCCTGCGGCCGATTGCAGCAGATGCGCACAGGTGCGCGAGCCCACGACCAGAAAGAACGCATCCTGCATCTTGCGATGCAGCCAGATGATGCCGGTCAGGCCGCAGAAAACCTCGCGCTGACCGCGTTCTTTCAACACGGGCGCGTTGCGGCAGCCCGCGGCCGGGGGCTGGGGGGTGAAATCGGTCATGCGATTGCCTCGGCCTGGCCCTGAAGGCGGGCCATGCGCAGTTTCCAGATGAACTGGGCGGCGTTTACGACGTAGGCGGCATAAGCTGCCAGCGCGATGAACATCTGCCCGGTCGGGCCAACATTGCCGGTGAACAGCGCCCATATGTAGAGCGTGTGCAAGAAGATCACCAGCATCGAGAACACGTCCTCCCAAAAGAAGGCGGGCGCGAACAGGTACTTGCCGAACACGACCTTTTCCCAGATCGCGCCGGTGATCATGATCGTATACAGAACCAGCGTCTTGATCACGACAGAGATGGTCGCGGCGGTGTATCCCGCATCGGTCAGCAGATAGCGGACGACAAGCGCCAGAGACACGAGGAACACCAGGAATTGCAGCGGCGCCAGAACGCCCTGGACAACGGTCCAGACGGTTTCATCGCGGCGCCGGCGCTCCTCCGGCGTATAGAGCTGGTACACCTTCTTGGCGTGCCCGGTCTTGTCCGACATCCTCCGACTCCCTGACAGGCGGTGGCGGGGGAACGTTAGCCCCGCGCGGCAGAAAGTGTCAATTGTAATTTACACTCTTTGCGTCTACACTTGACGCGGAACGAGGAATTGGCCTGGCGGCAAGATGCCTGGAAAAGTCACGTATTTCAATGGACTTGGGGCGTTAAATCTTGATTCCTCGCGGCATGGGGGCGGTCAAGTGTCAATCGGCTTTGACAACGTGGAACAGGGTGTCGACCGGGTGCGGCAAAGCGCGCCGCGAATCCGCGCCGCCTGTGGGGCCGCCTGTGGGAACGGGGTGCGCGATGGCTGATCAACACCGCCGCCTCGCCGCAGAGAACGCCCCCGCGCATCACGACGAGGTCGAGTCGCTGGCAAGCCAGGTTCTGTCGGCGCTGGCCCATCGGTCGGGCCTGTGCGCGCAGACGGTGGACGAGGACGTGCTGTCGCATTTCTGCGCCGATCTGCTGCGCGGGGGCAAATCGATCCGCACCGACTCTGTCTCGGACCTGCGCCGGCGCGGCCTGAACGCGGGCACCATCCTGGAATGTTACATCCCCGCTGCCGCCCGCGAACTAGGCGAGCGCTGGTCGCGCGACGAACTCAGCTTTGCCGATGTCACCATCGGCACCGCCCGGCTTCAGGCGATGCTGCGCGAGATGGGCGAGCCATGGGGCGTCGACTGTATGCAGGGGCGCGAAACACCCAACATCATGCTGATCGTGCCGATCGAGGAATTTCACACCCTGGGCGGCATGACCGCCGCCAGCCAGTTGCGACGCCTGGGCCTGTCGGTCTGCCTGTGTGTGGGACAGACCGAAGAGGAAATCCTGCAAAAGGTGGCAACGCGGCAATTCGACATGATTGCGCTGTCGCTGTCGTGCCGGCAAAAGATCATCGGCGCACGGGCCCTGATCGACAACATGCGCAAGGTGGCGCCCGGCCCGGTACCAATCGTCATCGGCGGGCGCGTGGTCGATGGCACACAAGATCTGTGCGCCCTGACAGGGGCGGATCACGCGACATCCGATCCGAAAGAGGCGCTCAGGCTGTGTGGCCTGCAAGCGCCCGTGCAAACTGCGCCCGACGGCGCGGTACGAGGTTGAACCATGAACGGGCGGCCGGCCAGGCCGGGGAGCAGACGGTGACGTCACGGGGCACGAAATACTGGAGCAGCGGCGCCATACCGCTGATCGCCCCCGAGATGCTGGGCGAGATCATTGCCACGGCTGCCGACCTGTCGCTGGTGATCACCCGGGAGGGCAAGATCCTCTCGGCTCTCGTCAACCGCACCCACCGTGCCTTTGGTCAGCTTGACCACTGGGAAGGGCAGAATATCCGCGACATCCTGACCGAGGACAGCCGCCCGAAGCTTGAGGCCCGGCTCGAACTGCTGGCCGGTGGCGGCGATAGCGACCGGCTGGTCGAGTTGAACCATGCCGAGGGCGAAGGCTGGGATTTCCCCGTGCGCTATTCCTTCCATCGCATCGGCCCCGACGAAAGCGTTCTGCTGATGCTGGGCCGCGACCTGCGCCCCATCGCCGAGATGCAGATGCAACTGATCGAGGCGCAGATGGCGCTGGAACGGGATTATGAAACCCAGCGCGAATACGACACCCGCTATCGCGTTCTGACCGAGGCCACGCGCGATGCCTTTCTCTTTGTCGGGGCGAAATCGGGCCGGGTCGTCGATGCCAACCCGGTGGCGTGCGAGTTACTGGGCCTGGGGCGCAATGACCTGATCGGCAGCTCTCTTGTCCAGGAATTCGAGGGCCGCCGCCGCGCCGAATTCATGGAGGCCCTGACCCGCGCCGCCACGGATGACGAAGCCCGGCCACTTGACCTGGAAACCCGCCGCACCGGGCAGGCCGTTCGCCTGACCGCCATTGCCTTTCGCGCCGCGGGCGAGCGGCTGGTGCTGTGCCGCCTGGATCCTGTCGCAACCGCCGTGCAGACGGATGACGAGATGACCGGCGGTCTCAAGGCGATGTATCATCACGGCGTGGACGCGATCGTGTTCACCGACCGCGACGGCGTGATCCTGTCGGCCAATGAAAGTTTCCTGGGCCTGACGGATTCCTCTCAGCTTTCAACGGTCAAGGGCCGCTCGCTGGGCGATTTCCTGGTACGGGGAAGCGTCGATCTGCGGGTCTTGGTGGAAAACGCCACGCGCACCGGGCAGATGCGGATGTTCGCCACGAAACTCTCGGGTGAATATGGCGCGCAGGTCTCGGTCGAAATATCGGCGACCTACCTCGCCGACCAGGCCAGCCCCGCCATCGTCTTTATCATCCGTGATGCCAGCCGGATGGAGGTCGTGCGCAAGCCCGGCGTTGCCGTGTCCGACGATGCGATGCGGTCGGTGATGGAACTGGTCGGTTCGGCCACGCTGAAGGATATCGTCGCCGAAACCACCGACGTGGTGGAAAAGATGTGCATCGAAACGGCGGTGGAACTGACGCGAAACAACCGCGTCGCCGCCGCCGAGATGCTGGGGCTGTCGCGCCAGAGCCTTTACGTGAAACTGCGCAAATACGGCCTTCTGGCCCGAGACGGTGCCGACCATTGAACCCGGCCCAAGGATATCAAGCCCCCCAAGGGGCATGGAGATCGTGCGAAAGACATGACTGACATCCCGCAACCCCAGACCCGACGTTTTCCCGAACCGGCCGCGATGCTGACGGTTCTGCACCCGGTCACGTGGTTCCCGCCGATGTGGGCCTATCTGTGCGGCACCGTTTCCTCGGGCGTCTCGCCCCTGGAAAAGCCGGGGCTGGTGATCCTGGGCATCGTGCTGGCCGGTCCGGTGGTCTGCGGGATGAGCCAGGCCGCCAATGACTGGTGCGACCGCCATGTCGACGCGATCAACGAACCCGACCGCCCGATCCCCTCGGGGCGCATCCCGGGGCGGTGGGGGCTTTACCAGGCGCTGTTCATGTCGGTGCTGGCGCTGTTGATCGGCTGGCAACTGGGCCCCTGGGGATTCGTCGCAACGATCCTGGGCGTCGCCGCGGCCTGGGCCTATTCGGCTGAACCGGTCCGGCTAAAGAAATCGGGCTGGTGGGGGCCGGGCCTGGTGGGCCTGTCCTATGAAACGCTGCCCTGGTTTACCGGTGCGGCGGTGCTGAGTGCCGGTGCGCCCTCGATCTACGTCGTCATCATCGCGCTGCTCTATGGCATCGGCGCGCACGGCATCATGACGCTCAACGATTTCAAGGCGCTGGAGGGCGACCGCGCAACAGGGGTGAATTCGCTGCCCGTGACGCTCGGCCCCGAAAAGGCAGCCTGGGTGGCCAGTATCGTGATGACCGTGCCGCAGGTTGTCGTGATCGCGCTGCTGTGGCTCTGGGATCGTCCGTTCCATGCCGCGGGCGTAACCGCCGTGCTGCTGGTGCAGTTCTGGGCCATGTCGGTGATGATGAAAGACCCCAAGGGCAAGGCGCCCTGGTATAACGGGGTCGGCGTCGTCCTTTACGTGTCGGGCATGATGATCTCGGCCTTTGCGATCCGCAGCCTGGGGGTCGGCGCATGACGCTAAGCTGGCTTCAGATCGTCCGGCTGGGTCTGGTGCAGATGTGCCTGGGCGCCATCGTGGTGCTGACGACCTCGACGCTGAACCGGCTGATGGTGGTGGAATACGCCCTGCCCGCCGTGCTGCCCGGCTTGCTGGTGGCGTTTCATTACGGAATCCAGATTACACGGCCCAGTTGGGGCTTCATGTCCGACACCAAGGGCCAGCGCACGCGTTTCATCATCGCTGGCATGATCATCCTTGCGCTGGGGGGCTATGGCGCGGCAGCGGGCGTTTTGTTGTTCGGGACGAGTTTCTGGGCGGGCCTGGCGCTGTCGATCCTGGCCTACGGGCTGATCGGGTTGGGTGTCGCGGCCTCTGGCACCTCGCTCTTGGCGCTGCTGGCGACCGCGACCGCGCCCGAACGGCGTGGCGCGGCGGCCACGATCACCTGGCTGATGATGATCGCGGGCATTGCGATCACCGCAGGTACGGTGGGCGCGTTTCTTGACCCCTATACCCCTGCCCTGCTGATGAAGATCGTGGCCATCGTCACCGGCGGCGCGGTGGTTCTGACCGCGCTGGCCGTCTGGGGGATCGAACGGCGCGTCGTCGCGCAGCGCGAGCCCGACGAGATGCCCTTTCTCGACGGCTTTCGCGAGGTCTGGGCCGAACGGCGCGCGCGCATCTTTACCCTGTTCGTGTTCCTGTCGATGTCGGCCTATTTCATGCAGGAACTCATCCTCGAACCCTATTCGGGCCTCGTCTTTGGCTATACGCCGGGACAATCGACACAGCTTTCGGGCGCGCAGAACGGCGGCGTGTTCCTCGGCATGGTGCTGGTGGGCGTCAGCACCTCGGTCCTGCGCTTCGGCTCGCTGCGCAACTGGGTGATCGCGGGATGCCTGGGCTCTGCCGCGGCGCTGGGGCTGGTGGCGAGCCTGGGCAATCTGGATGCCGGCCTGCCGCTGATGCCGGCGGTTGTCGTGATGGGCTTTTTCAACGGGATGTTCGCGGTCGCCGCGATCGGCACGATGATGGCGCTGGCCGGCGAAGGGCGCGACGCCCGCGAAGGCACGCGCATGGGCCTGTGGGGCGCGGCGCAGGCGATTGCCGCGGGGTTCGGCGGGCTGTTGGGCGCAGCCGCCGTCGATGGCTTGCGCCAGATCATGGAAGATGCCCCCGCCTTCGGGTTGGTATTCATGACCGAAGCGGTCCTTTTCGTGCTGTCCGCATGGATGGCGCTGAGGATCATAGATTCGAACAAACCCTCAACGGAAAACGCGGGCCTTGTGCCAGGGGAGTGATGCAAATGATCTATGACGTTGTCGTTGTCGGAGGTGGCCCGGCCGGGGCCACGGCGGCCGAGGACCTGGCCCGGTCGGGCAAGAACGTGGCCCTGTTGGACCGCGAGGGACGAATCAAGCCCTGCGGCGGCGCGATCCCGCCGCGCCTGATGCGCGATTTCGACATCCAGGACGCGCAGCTTGTCGCCAAGGTGGATACCGCCCGCATGATCTCGCCCTCGGGCCGCTATGTCGACATCCCGATCGAGAACGGGTTCGTCGGCATGGTAGACCGCAAGGATTTCGACCCTTTCCTGCGCGACCGCGCGGAAAAGGCTGGCGCGCACCGACACACCGGCACCTTCCTGCGGGTCGAGCGGGAAGAGGAAAAGACCTTTCTCGTCTACCGAGACAAGCAAAGCCGCGATGAGGTGCGGTTGCAGACGAAATTCATCATCGGGGCCGATGGGGCGCGGTCGGATGTCGCCCGCGCCGAGGTGCCCGGCGGCGACAAGATCCCTTACGTGATCGCCTATCACGAGATCATCGACGCGCCGATGGCGGTCGGTAACTACCAGCCCAACCGCTGCGACGTGATCTATGACGGCCGGATCAGCCCCGATTTCTATGGCTGGGTGTTCCCGCATGGGCATACCTGTTCAGTGGGCATGGGCACCGGCGTCGACGGGTTCGACCTGAAACAGGCCACCGCCGATCTGCGCAAGATGTCGGGGCTTGACCAGGCCGAAACGATCCGCAAGGAGGGCGCGCCGATCCCGCTGCGGCCGATGGACCGCTGGGACAACGGGCGCGACGTGGTCGTGGTGGGCGATGCCGCGGGCACCGTGGCACCGTCCTCGGGCGAGGGTATCTATTATGCAATGTATGGCGGGCGGATCGGCGCGATGGCGGTGTCGGCGGCGCTGGCCTCGGGGCGGGCGTCGGACCTGAAACTCGCCCGCGCGCAATTCATGAAGGATCACAAGATGACCTTCCGCGCGCTGCAAAGCATGCAGGACGCCTATTACCACAGCGACGTGCGCCGCGAACGTTTCGTGTCACTGTGCCACGATGTCGACGTGCAGAAACTGACCTTTGAATCCTACATGAACAAGAAGCTGACGAAAAAGCGGCCGTTGGCACATCTCAAGATCGGCATCAAGAACGTCGCCCACCTGACCGGCCTGGTGCGGCCCGAATTCGTATGACCGAGATGATCCCGGCCTGGGTGAACGGCGAACTGACCCCCGTGGAAAAGCTGGAGGCCCATCAAAAGGGCCTGCGGCACAAGGCGATTTCCGTTTTCGTGATGGATGGCGACCGGGTGCTGATACAACGCCGGGCACTGGGCAAGTATCACACGCCCGGATTCTGGGCGAATACCTGCTGCACCCATCCGGCATTCGGGGAATCGTCCGAGGATTGCGCGCGGCGGCGGCTGAAAGAGGAACTGGGCATTTCCGGCCTGGACCTCGATTTCCGCGAAACGGTGGAATACCGCGCCGATGTGGGCGGCGGGCTGATCGAACACGAGGTCGTCGATATCTTTGTTGCGCCGGCGACATCTTCCCTGTCATGGGATCTGAACCCGGAGGAGGTGATGGAGGTGCGCTGGGTCTCCCTGCCCGATCTTGCCCGCGAGGTGCAGGCCCGGCCCGAGGCGTTCACCCCCTGGCTAAGGATCTACCTCGACAAGCACGCCGAGAGCATTTTCGGGGACCTGTCCCCGGCCTGATCTTGCGCGCGCCTGCGTAGTTTGCATGGACAGGGCCCGGTGCCGATGCACCGGGCCCTGTCGGTTCATGACTGTCCGTTCAGGCGGGTTTCGCGAAATGCCCCGGCGCAACGCCCAATGCGGTCAACGCGGTATCGGCAAGGTCGGCCACGGTCAGGCCGGCCTCGGCATACATCGCGTCAGGGCTGGCCTGTTCGATGAACATGTCGGGCAGTGTCATGGTCCGGATTGCACAGCCGTTGTCCAGCCGCCCGGTCCGGGCCAGCCAATGCAACACCATGGCGCCGAATCCACCCTCTGCGCCATGTTCGACGGTCACCACGGCAGCGTGGTTGTCCACAAGTTGCGCGATCAGGTCAGTGTCCATCGGCTTGGCAAAGCGGGCATCGGCCACGGTAACGGAAATGCCCCGCGCCTCTAGCGCCTCGGCAGCCTTAAGCGCATCGGCCAATGCCGGGCCCAAGGTCAGAAAGGCCAGTTGCGTACCCTGTTTCACCACGCGGCCCTTGCCGATTTCCAGGATGCGCCCGCGTTCCGGCATCTCGGCCCCGACACCCTCGCCGCGGGGATAGCGAAAGGCGATCGGCCCCTCGTCATAGGCCGCCGCGGTGGCAACCATATCGACCAGTTCGGCCTCGTCGCTTGCCGCCATGACGGTCATGCCAGGCAGGTTCGACAGGAACGCCACGTCAAAAGCCCCTGCATGGGTCGACCCGTCCGCGCCCACCAGTCCGGCCCGGTCGATGGCGAATCGTACCGGCAGATTTTGCAACACCACGTCATGCACGATCTGGTCATACCCGCGTTGCAGGAAGGTCGAATAGATGGCGCAAAACGGCCGCAACCCCGCCGCCGCCATGCCCGCGGCAAAGGTCACGGCGTGCTGTTCGGCGATCCCGACGTCGAACACGCGCTGCGGGAAACGATTTTGCAAGATATCCAGCCCGGTCCCCGACGGCATCGCCGCGGTGATCGCCACGATTCGCGAATCGCGGGCGGCCTCGTCGGTCAGCGTCTTGCCGAAGACCGAGGTATAAGAGGGGGCGTTGCTCTTGCTTTTCTTCTGGGTGCCGGAATCGACATCGAATTTCGACACGCCGTGATACTTGTCGGCGGCGATCTCGGCGGGCTTGTAGCCCTTTCCCTTGACCGTGCAGACATGGATAAGCACCGGCCCAGAGGCACGTGCCCGCGCCGCGCGCAGCACGGTCAGCAACTGCCCCATGTCGTGCCCGTCAATCGGCCCAATATAGTCGAAGCCCAATTCCTCGAACAGCGTGCCACCACCGGGAAACCCGGTGACCAATTGCCGGGCGCGGCGCGCACCCTCGCGGATGGGGCCGGGCAGCGCGGCCTCGAACCCCTCGGCCACGTCCTTGAGTTTGCCCAGGGGGGTGCCCGCGTAAAGACCCGAAAGATATTTCGACATCGCGCCAACCGGCGGCGCGATCGACATCTCGTTATCGTTCAGGATAACGAACATCCGCTTGCCCAGATGGCCGGCATGATTGAGCGCCTCGTAGGCCATGCCCGCACTGATCGACCCGTCGCCGATCACCGCGATGGCGTCGCCCGTGGGCTGTCCCATGTCGCGACCTATGGCAAACCCGACCGCCGCCGAGATCGAGGTCGAGCTGTGCCCGGCGCCAAAGGCGTCGTATTCGCTCTCGGTCCGTTTGCAGAACCCGGCCAGCCCACCGCCCTGGCGCAGCGTATGCATCCGGTCACGCCGCCCGGTCAGGATCTTGTGCGGATAGGATTGGTGGCTGACATCCCAGATCAGCTTGTCAAACGGCGTGTTGAACACCGCGTGCAGCGCGACCGTCAGTTCCACAACGCCCAGCGACGACCCGAGGTGGCCGCCGGTTTGCGATACGTTGGAAATCACCTCGTGGCGCACGTCGCGGGCAAGCTGCACCAGCTCTCCCTGGCTCATGCCCCTGAGGTCTGCCGGGCCCGCGACCCGATCCAGTGTGGGGGTCAACGGCTTGGTCATCTCGTTGTCTCCTGCGCGCGTTTCACAACAAAAATGCGCCGTGTGGAAACGTCTCCACACGGCGCCAGTGTCCTGTGTCTGACAGGAAGGGAACCGGGGTGTGGAGGCCCCGAATACCGGGCTCCCGCAGGAACCCGATCCTGGTTGGCCGGGCGGCAGGCGCCGCCCCGGCCATGTTCGGTCAATCGGTCATGGTGGCCAGTTCGGGCCATTCCGCGACCATGTTGCGGCCATTCAGCGGGCTGATGACTTCCATGTGGCAGGTCATGCAGTTCACCTTGGCAGATTCGCGACCCAGAATCTCCGAGCGGGGCTCGTAGAAGACCTGGTTGATGTCGATCGCCATCTGCTGGGCCAGTGTCGTGATGGACCATTGCGGCGTCACCTGGGTGGCGTCGTAGAAGGCGCGGGTGTTGTGGCAGTAGACACAGCTCACATCCAGCGCGTTCGACTGGTGGTTCATCAGGCTGAAGGTCCGCTCGGCATCCTGCCAGGTCGGGTCGCCCGGCTGTTGGGCGACGCGGCTTTCAAGGTCGTGAACCTTGATCGACTCGCCATCCAGCAGGAACTTTTCGACCGCGTCCACGGGCAGAGAGGTGTATTCGCTCTGCGTGTACTTGTGAACGAAATCGGTCGCCGTATGCGACCCCTCATAGGTCAACAGGCGGTTTTGTACCGCGCTCCAACCCTCGGCCGCGCTGTTGACCGCGCCCGCTTTCAGCCACGAACCCGGAGGCGTCGGCTGACCGCGGTGGCAGGTGTAACAGTTCACGCCAATCCCGTCCGACGCCAGGTTATGCGTATCCCAGGAGTCGTTGAGATACTGCGTGGCCTCGATGCAGTTCTTGGTGATGGCCAGCTTGGTCTGGTCGGCATCCTCGCTGTTGACCAGCGAGATTTCCGTACCGGTCCAGGCGCTCATCGCCTTGGTGAGCTGATCGAAATTGGCCTGGTCCATGTCGCCGAAGGCGATGACATCGCCATAGGCCTCTGCCGCGGTGGGCGTGCCCTCCGCCGCTTCGACGCGATCGAAGGCGACATAGGTCTCTTCGTACTCGTCGTATTGCGGGTTCTCTTCCACGAATTTGGACATGGCCATGCCGATGCCGCGCGGGCCGGTCTGGACGTCCTCAGTACGGTAGGGATTGTCGAAGGCCACGATCAGCGCCGCAACCGCCGCCCCCGTCGTCACCGTACCCACGAGAACCGCGGGGCCGATGATGTCAGTGGGGTTCTCCTCGCTCCATTGGAAGAACCATTTGGGTAGTTTCAGCATGATCCTCAGCCTCCTTGCCCCATGTAGGCTTCAAAGCCATAGGGTTGGTCGTACGAGGGCGCGAAGTGATGCTCCTGGGCCCAGATGAACCAGTTGTCGACAACCGTGCCGGTCAACAGGATGCCGATCCCGCCCGTGATCGGGGTGAGAACAGCGAACCACCATGCCCAGCGGTGAATGCCCTCAAAGGTGGCGTTGAAGCCCATGGTCCAGCGCCAGAACAGCGCCCCGCGCTCGGCCGCGGTGCCGCGGTCATAGATCTGTTCCAGCTCGCGGTCACCGCCAAAGCGGGTCACGGCGAGGATGGTGCCACCATGCATGGCGAACAGCAGGGCAGAGCCGTAGAGGAACGCGATCGAAAGCGCGTGGAACGGGTTGTAGTAGAGGTTGCCGTAGCGGATCGAGAACGCCGTGGTCCAGTCGAGATGCGGGAAGATGCCATAGGGCACCATTTCCGACCAGCTCCCCATCAGGATCGGGCGGAAAAGGCCCAGAACCAGGAACAGCCAGATCGCGGCCGCAAAGGCCCAGGCGATATGTTTGCCCATCTTGTGCTCTGCCGCCAGGCGGTAGGTCCGAACCCACATCGCCAGCACCGAGAACAGCAAGAAGAAGCTTGCGATCATGTACCAGCCGCCATCATGCAGCGGCGGGAACTGAAGCCCGTATTCCGGGCTCGGGGGCTCCAGCGCCAACCAGAAACCCTGGCGCAGGAACTGCACGATCGACCAGTCGACCTGGGCCAGCATGTTGAGCCCGATGATGAAAAACGCAACAGCACCGGCGAAAAGCGAGGCAACCCCCGAATAGCCCAGGTAGATGGGCCCGAGCTGTGCGTTACCCAGCCAGCCGAGGATCGAAAAGCTGCCGATCCCGCCGACGCGCTCTTCCATCAGGTTGTTCTCATTGTCCATGCCCCAGTCGCCGGGACCACGGACCTGAACCTGAGTGAAGATGTTCTGATACTCAGCCATGATTACATTCCCCCTTGGCCAGCACCGGCCGGCGCGATATCGGGCCAGATCGGCATGTTGCTCCACCAGGTCCACCACTCGGGCCAACCTTCAGTCCAGAGCGGGCCGGAGATGATGATACAAACGGCCGAGAAGAACACGGCGTTCATCGCCAGCAGCCAGCCAAGACGGTGGATGCCGAGCGTCCCGATCGAATAGCCGATGTAATCGCGGAAATAGGCGTCTTCGTGATCCGGCGTCTTGGCCTCTTCGCCCTTTTCGGGGTTACAGGCCGACAGGATCAGGCCACCATGCATGGCAAGCGCCAGACAGGTGGTGAAAAACAGTGTCACGCCCAGCATGTGGAACGGGTTGTAGTGGAAGTGCAGATACGCATAACCCGTGTTCGACACCCAATCGAGGTGGCTAAAGATGCCGTACGGGAAGGCATGACCCCACGCACCCATCAGGAGCGGGCGGAAAACTTCGAGCGTCAGGTAGGCAAAGATCGCAACGCCAAATGCGATCGGCACGTGATAGCCAATGCCCAGCTTTCGGCTGATCTCGACCTCGCGCAGTGCCCAACTGATGAATGCGCCGATGGCGCAGACGGTGATGAATTGCCAGAGCCCGCCCTCTGCGAGCGGCGCAATGCCGAGACCGTAGCTGAGATCCGGCGGCGCGATATGGATCGTCCAGGGGTTGAACGTCCCCTGCATCGACGCGCCGTAAAGGATCAAGATTGTCCCGAGGGTGGCGAAGAAGATCGTCGTAACTCCGAAGAAGCCTACATAGAAAGGCCCCACCCAAAAGTCGAACAGATCGCCACCGATGAGCGTCCCTCCACGGACGCGATACTTTCTCTCAAAACTGAGCAGTGCCATCGTCTGTCTCCGCAAATGGCGGCCGTGTCCGTGTGGGCCTCAGCCGTCCTTGTTCTTCGCGATAGCTGCGGGCGGAAGATCGGGGCTTCCGCCCGCAGCGATTGTGTCACTTCCAGGTGCTAACCCCTGAAAGACCGGGCGACTTATGCGCCAGCGGCCTTCTCGGCGGCCACGGTCAGCCAGTTGAAGTAGGGGTTGCTGAGCACGAAGAGGTGAATCATCACCGCCAGCAGGAAGAGAAAGACACCCTGCGCGACAAGCACGCGACGGGGGTCGAAGATCATCCAGATCTTGTAGAATTTTGCCATAGTTCAGACCCTCCTCAGAGCCACGGACGCCAGATGTAAACTGCCAGGTGAGCAAGGACGGCGACGGCCGAGAACAGCCAAAGCCCGCTCATGTAGACAGCATGCACTTCCTGCGCCTGCTCGTCGGTAAGACCCGAGAACGACAGATCAGATTCAGCCATTAACTTTCCTCCGGATCGTCAGACTGATGCCGCGCACCCCGGCGGCCGGGTTCCAGCAAGGCACCATGCCCTGCCAGCCTTCGCCCAACCGGGGGGATGGGCGAAATCGGTGACCTGCCTGATTGCTCAGGCAGAAAAGATCATGGGGGTGATGATCCGCGCCTGGCTCCATGCCCGCGAGATCGGCCCCTTTGTTTTCAGGTTCCCCTGCCGCACCAGGGTCAGCAGCCACGTGATCGCGGCCACCGGCAGGGCGGCAAGAAAGATGATCGCGAAATAGACCGTGAATTCCGCTTTCGGCGGCCGGTGCGCACGCGCGATCTGGACGTCGGAAGTTTGATCGGTCATTTGCTCTCTCCTTTTGAAAGACTACCGAAACTTTCGGGCGAAAGCGCCGCGACAGTTTCGACCACCACCCGTTCTGCCCCCTGTTCGAGTGCGGCTTTTTCGGCAGCATCGCGCAGGGATTTGGCGGCGGAGATGCGGGTCAGCACCGGATGCTCGGCCACGATTCGATCGAGCAGCGCCTGGGCGTCGTCGTCCCACGGAAAATCGCGGCGCAGCCGGGTCGGCGTTGCCGAGGCCGAATCCATTTCCGACCCCAGCGGCAGGATGTGGAACAGCGCATCGAACAACGAGTTGCACACCTCCTGAATGACGTAAGTCGCTCCAGCGTAACCCATAAATGGCGTTCCGGTGGCGCGGCGAATCGCGGCACCGGGAAAGCCTGCCGGAATGAAAGTCGACTTTGGACCATGCCCCGAGGAAAGCTCGGCGAGATAGATTTTCTCGTTGATCGAGCCGAACACGACCAGCGGTCGCTTCTGTCCCATAAGGGCGCGCACCTCGGCATTGTCGGTCTTGGCGCCGGCCTTGCGAGCGACCGCAAAAGCACAGGGCAGACCCATGTCGGTCTCAAGGAAATGGCGCAGACCGCGCGCATATGTCTCGTTTGCAACGACCGCGAAACTGGCCGTCGCAAAGAAATCCTGCGTCACTGACCGCCACAAGTCCCAGACCGGCTTGATCGTCGAGTGCTTTTCGCGCGCGATGAACGGTTCAGGGTCCAGGCCCAGCAGTTCACCCAGCTTGCGCAGGAACTTGGTCGTCGAATCGATTCCGATCGGCGCCTGGAGATATGGCTTGCCCAGAACCTCGGCCAGGTTGCGGCCGAATTCGCGATACATGACGATATTGACGTCCGCGTTCACCAGGTTGCGCATCTCGGCCAGGTGCGCGCCGAGCGGCATCACCATGTTGACCTCGGCGCCGATTCCCTCGATCAGGCGGCGAATCTCGGCCAGGTCCGACGGCATGTTGAACACGCCATACATCGGACCCAGGATGTTCACTCGCGGCTTGGCACCTTCTTCGCGCTTTTTCTCGGGGGGCATCCGGCCCTTGGTCATGCCGAATTCCGAGAACAGCCATGTCATCGCGCGGTCGGCGGCTTCCCACTGGTCCTCGTCGATGGTGCGCGGCAGGAAACGCTGTATGTTCGTGCCCATCGGCGTGACGCCGCCGCCGATCATCTCGGCGATCGATCCGGTCACCACCACCGCGGGCAAGGCAGGATCAAGCGTTTTCCAGGCGCGTTTCATCGCGCCCTCGGTGCCGTCGCGACCCAGCTCTTCCTCACCGAGGCCGGTGACGACGATGGGCAATTCATGCGGCGGCAGCGCGTCGGTATAGTGAAGGACGGAAGTGACCGGCAGGTTCTCGCAGCCGACCGGGCCATCGATCACCACTTGCAGACCTTTGGTGGCACAGAACGCATAAACCGCGCCCCAATAACCCCCTGCCCTGTCGTGATCCAGCACCAGCATCAGATCATCTCCTGCGCCTTGTCGGCGCGACGTTTCTTTTCAAGTTTCTTTTGCTGGAGAGCCCGGAATTCGGGATGGAGATTCGGGTCTCCCTCCCAGACGCCGGCGGTGTCCCCTTCGCCCACACCTTCAAAGAACTCGCGCATCGATTCCATGCGGCCCTTGTTCGCAATCGCCGCATTTACCACTTGCGCCAGGCTGCCCGCACCGGCGGGCCCCATCAGCGGACGGGCCGAGATCAGGTTGGTGAAGTAGAGACCGGGCACGCCCAGCTCTTTCGCGGCCTGAACGACCGGCGTGGTGCCGATGGCCAGATCGGGGCGGATTGCTTCCATCGCGGCCTTGTCATCCTCCAGCGAGGCACGGAACTTGACCTTGACGCCCCTGGATTCCAGCCAGTCGCGGTCGGCCTCGGACTGCTTGGTCTTGGCGCAGGCCGTGCCGACATACGGAACATTGGCCCCCGATTCGATCAGCAGCCGGGCAACCAGCAATTCCGAACCCTCATACCCCGACAGCGTCACGGTGCCCTTGATCGGGGCCCCGGCCAACGCACCCTTGATCGCGGGCAGGAAGGTGTTCTGCGCCTGCGCGACCTTTTCCGCCGGCAGGCCAAAGGCATCGCCGATATTCGCCAGCCAGGCGGCTGTGCCATCATGCCCCACCGGGGCAGAACCCACGATCGGGCGTCCGGCGGCGTCAAATTCGCGCATCGCCGCGGTATAGAACGGGTGGATCGCCGCCACCGCACCGCAATCCAGCGCAGCATACAGTTCACGCCACTCGCGCGCCGGCACGACCGGGCCACAGGCCAGGCCCAGCGGGTCCAGCATCTGCCCGATCACGATGGGATCAGCCGGGAACATCTCGCCCAGCAACGTCACGGTAGGACGATCCGACACGCCGCCCTCGGGGGCGGCGACGGGGCCTGCCTCGGCCTCGCGCCGGGCATAGTTCAGCATGGCGCCGGCCAGAACGTCCTTGGCCTCGGCATGGGTTGGAATGCCGAAACCGGGCACGTCGATTCCCACGATCCGCACGCCGTTGATCTCGTCGGGCAACAGCCGTAGCGGCACGCCCGAGGCGGTCGGCACACAGAGGTTGGTCACAACGATGGCGTCATAACGGGCCGGATCGGCCAGTTCGTGAACCGCGTCGCGTATATCCTCGAACAGCTTGCCGGTGACCAGCGTTTCCGAGCTGAACGGCACATAGCCCACCGAGCGCCGCGCGCCGTAGAAATGGCTCACGAAGGTCAGCCCGTAAACGCAGCAGGCAGAGCCAGACAGCACGGTCGCCACACGGCGCATCCGCAGGCCCACCCGCAGCGACCCGAAAGCGGGGCACATGCTTTGCGGTTTGTCATGGGGGCCTTGCGGATAATCCTTGCGATACTGATCGAGGATTTCGGACGCCCCGGCCATGCGCGCGGCGGCCTCCATCTCATCGGCCCCGGCATGGCAGCCCATGCCGTCGCCCAGCGCCGGATCGGCACCGCCGCAAGTGGCGGCCTCGGACGCCGGGGCAGCGTCCGCGATCACCTCTGCGGCGTGGGCCTCATCATATTTGACCTCTTCGGTCATGCGTCCTCCACCTCGCGAGGGGCCGTGGCCTCGTCGGCGCGAGCGTTGCGTTCCTCGTCGAAATCCGAATGGGCAAGACGCTTGAGCGCATCGTCCCACCGGGACAACTCATCAAGGTCAAACATCGTCATAAACCACTTCGAGGGATTTTTTCGGCTTGGCATTCTTGCCGCGCATATCGGCATCGGTTGCCGGCGTCAGTTCGAAATCCGCACCCACATCCTCGGGGGCGAACAGGCCCAGCAGACCGTCATTGGTCAGCGGCTTGGGCCGGATCGGCGGGGCATCGGCGACGGCATCGGCCAGCCCGGCAAAGAGATCGCCCCAGGGGCCCTCTTTCGTGCCGACGATCTGGTAATTGGCCGATTTGCGGCGCAGTTCCTCGTCCTGCGGGATCGCGGCCAGAACCGGGATATCCACCGCTTTGGCAAAGGCCTGCGCCTCGCCGGTGCCGTCATCCTTGTTGATGACCAGGCCCGCGACGCCGACATTACCGCCCAGCTTGCGGAAATATTCCACCGCCGAGCAGACGTTGTTGGCCACGTATAGCGATTGCAGGTCGTTGGAGCCGACCAGGATCACCTTTTGCGCCATGTCGCGCGCGATCGGCAGGCCGAAGCCGCCGCAGACCACGTCGCCCAGGAAGTCGAGCAGGACATAGTCGAAATCCCAGTCGTGGAAGCCCAGCTTTTCCAGCAGCTCGAAACCGTGGATGATGCCGCGCCCGCCGCAACCGCGCCCGACCTCGGGGCCGCCCAGTTCCATCGCGAAAACGCCGTTCCGCTTGAAGCAGACATCGCCGATCTGCACCTCTTCGCCCGCCAGCTTCTTGGCGGTGGAGGTTTCGATGATCGTCGGGCAGGCCTTGCCGCCAAACAACAGCGACGTGGTGTCCGATTTCGGGTCGCAGCCGATCAGCAGCACGCGCTTGCCCTGTTCGGCCATCATGTTGGACAGGTTCGCCAGGGTGAAGGACTTGCCGATCCCGCCCTTGCCGTAGATCGCGATGATCTGCGTCTTTTTCGTAGGCTCGGTCACGGGCACCTCGTCCAGCGGTTCGTTCGCTTCGTCACGCAGGCGCTGGTCGATGTCTTTGATGTTCGGGGCATCAAGCGTCATTTACGGTTCCCCAGTTCAGGATCATTTTCAGACAAGCAGGATCGTTGAAGGCGGTTTCATAGGCTTCTGCGGCCTTTTCCGCCGGTTCGCTGTGGGTGATTAGCCCCCCCAGCGAAAGCGCGCCGGATTCCACCAGCGTTCGCGTCGCGATCAGATCCTCGCGTTCCCATTCCGCGGCGATGCGCAGCCGGGCCTCTTTCATGAAGGCCGGGGGAAAGGCAAAGGACAACGGCGCGGTGTAGAACCCCGCCAGCACCACCTCGCCGCCCTTGGCGATACGGGTGATGAGATCATTCAGAAGGGCACCGTTGCCGGAGGCATCGTAGATGGTCCGGTAATCGTGCCGCGAATCGTTGTCGGGATGGATCACCTCGTACCCTTCCGCACCGGTGGCGCGGTCGGGGTTGATCTCCCATACGGAGGGGGCGGGGGCGCCGGCGGCGATGGTCAGCCGCGCCAACAGGCGGCCCAGCACGCCGTGGCCCACGATCAGTTCGGGCATTTTCTTGTCGACGCCAGCCAGCGCGTGGCGCGCGGTCGCGGCCAACGCCAGCAGCGCGCCCTCGGCGCCCAGGCCGGGGTCGATCGTCGTCACGCGGCTGGCATCGGTCACCAGCCGCCGGGTCGACCCGCCGAACAGGCCGAACGCCCCGTCATAACAGTTCGCGCCGGGCACGAAGACCCGTTCGCCCACCTTGAAATTCGTCTCGGGCCCGGCGGCGACGATCTCGCCAGCGGCCTCGTAGCCCGGAACCAGCGGATAGCCCATGCCGGGAAAGGGCGGCATCTCGCCGGTATAGAACAGTTTCTCGGTGCCAGTGGAAATGCCGGAATGGGTGATCTCGACCACCAGGTCCCGCGGGCCGGGTTCTGTCAGGGACAGGCGGCCAAGCCCGATATCCCTAGGCCCCCGAAGGATGACGGCGGTCGTCTCCATTCTGCGTCTCCCGATTGGCTGCGCCCGATCAGAGTCGGGACTCACGTGCATTCACGATGATGTCAGTTTATTCTGACAGGCCAAAGTGTCAACTTTTTTAGACAGCTTGACAGGATCTATTATGTCGCCCCGGGCTTGCGCGCCGTCACAACAGAGGTGACATAGGGGCGCCGGGTCGTCGGCATCTCGACCCCCTCGAACCCGGCCTCGCGCATCATTTGCGCGATCCGCGCCTGGCTGCGGACCTTACCAGTCTGCATCGCCATGCAATAGAACGCGAAATAGGCATCGCCCGAACGTTCAGGTTTCACCCCGCCGCCCATCGGCTCCGACACGATGAAACGCCCGCCCGGCGGCAAGGCGTCATGTATCCTGGCCATCAACGCGCGCACCGTGTCATCGGCGTGATCGAAACATACCCGTATCAGCGAGATCGCGTCGGCGCCCTGCGGCAAGGGGTCGTCGCGGAAACTGCCCCCGATCACCGTGGTCCGCCCCGACATGCCCAGATCGCGGAACCGCGCCTCGGCGGCGGGAATGACGGCGGGCAGGTCGAACAGCGTCATCTTCATCCCGGAATGCGCCGCGCCCACCGCGGCCAGGAATGCGCCAGTCCCTCCGCCCACGTCCAGCAGATGCGTGATCCCGTCAAACGACACGCTGCGCAGGGTTTCCTCGGCCACCATCGTCTGGCTGTCGGCCATCAGTTTCGAATAGCGTTCTGCGATCTCGGGGCTTTCCGCCGCGCCCGCCCCAAAGACGTAGGGCCAGAAATGCGCAAGTTCGGTATCCTTTTCCCCGCGCAGCAGGGCAACCGGATCTTCGAGGTCGCGATAGAACACGTGATGGTGGCGGATCATGTCGGTCACGCCCGGCGCCCCAACCAGCGCCGCACCAAGCGGCGATAGCTGGTATCCCCCGCCGACCCGCTCGAACAGGCCCAGGCCGGTGGCTGCCTGGCAGAGAGCCTCCATCCGGTCAGGGGCGATGCCGCGGCTGTTGCCGAGGTCTGTCGCGGTCTCGGGCGCGTCGCAAATGGCTTCAAGCAAGTCAAGTTCGACCACGGCAGTCAGAACTTGGCTGTAGACAAAGCCCGAAACGAGGTCGAACAGGCGCTGCCCCTCTCGGCGCGAATGGCCGCGGGTCAGGAAAAACCTGCTGGCCCAGGCCTGAAAGCCGGGCGAGGCGATCTTGCGGTTGCGCCAGCGGCGCCAAGAGAACCCGCGCAAGCCTGGCGCGGGGGCCGTGTCGGAAATGATATCGGTCATTCTGCGGCCTGTATCGCCTTGGCCGGCACAAGGCGCTCGGCGGTCTTGCGCACCATCTGCGCCAAGTCATCCCGCCCCGGACAGGACGGGATCGCGTCGATGGCCCCCGACATGATGTCGTTCAGCCGGTCGATGGCGCCTTGAACGCCCAGTTCGGCCACGGCGCTGGGACGGTGATTGGCCGCGTCCTGGCCGGCGGGCTTGCCCATGTCCTGAGCACTCAACAGCGCGTCCTTCAGGTCGTCGGCCACCTGGAACGCCTCGCCGATGCGGTCGCCCAGCTCTTCCCACGGGGCGGCCTCTTGTCCGGCGGCCACGGCGCCCATCTGGGTCGCGGCGATGAACAGCGCGCCGGTCTTGGCCTTGTGATAGGCGCTGAGGTCGATCTGTTCCTCGCTTTCCCAGCCCTGGCCGGCGCAGATGCCGTAGGGCATGCCGGTGCGAATGCCCAGGATGCGGATCAGTTCCAGCGCGCGTTTCGGGTCCGCATCGCCCACCCGCGCCAGCACTTCGAAACCTGCAGTGATCAGGCTGTCGCCCGTCAACAGCGCCAGCGGCTCACCATAGGCCTTGTGCAGCGCCGGCTTGCCCCGGCGGATATCGGCATCGTCGAAACAGGGCATGTCGTCATGCACCAGGCTCGCGCAATGGATCAACTCGATCGAGATCGCGGCCGCGTCCGACAGCGCAGGCTTGTCATCTCCACAGGCCAGAGCCACATGCAGGCACAGCGTGGGACGGATGCGCGCACCGCCCGGCGTCACGGCATAGTCCAGCGCCGAGGCCAGACGTGGCGGCGCAACGCCCCCCTGCCCTTCTGCGATCGCCTTGCCGATGGCCGCTTCGATTCGCGCCGAGATGTCCATGCAGGGCCCTCATGTGCTGTTTCGTCCCGTTCCATCTGTCAGGCTGGCGAGACATTTTGAGTTGTAAACCAGAATGGACACCCTATCCTGCGGAGTCAACATTTCTTGAGGAGTCGTGATGGCCGCATCCCCTGAAAAAGTTGTGGTTATCGGGGCCGGAATGGGGGGGCTTTCCAGCGCTATCCGCCTAGCCCATGCGGGGATGGACGTGCAGGTGATCGACCGCGCCCCCGTGCCCGGCGGCAAGATGCGCACCATGGCAACCGATGCGGGCCCGGTTGATGCCGGGCCGACCGTGATGACCCTGCGCCCGGTCTTCGAGGAACTGTTCGACAGCGTCGGCGCATCGCTTTCCGACTACGTTACCCTGCACCGCGAAACCGTGCTGGCGCGGCACTGGTGGCACGATGGCGGCACGCTGGACCTGTTCGCCAGCCGCGAGGACAGCGCCGCGGCCGTGGGCGAATTTGCCGGAGCCAAGGCGGAACGCGAGTTCCGCGCCTTCTGCCGCCGGGCGGAACGGCTGTTCAAGGCCTTTGACGGGCCGATGATGCAGGCCGCCGCCCCCAGCCAGGCGGAGTTGACGAAACATGTCGCCACCCATCCCTGGCTGATCCTCGACATGGCGCCGCACCGCAAACTCTGGGGCAGCCTGACCCGGCAATTCAGCGACCGCCGGCTGGCGCAACTGTTCGGGCGCTATGCAACTTACGTCGGTGGCTCGCCCTTCCGTTCGCCCGCGCTTCTGGGGCTGATCTGGCATGCCGAGGAACAGGGCGTCTGGCGGGTCGAGGGCGGCATGCACCAACTGGCGCAATCGCTGATGCGGCTGGCCATGGACAAGGGCGTGCGCTTCACCTTCGACACCCGCGCCACGCGGATCGAGGTTCAGAACGGCGCTGTGGCCGCCGTGCACCTGGAGGACGGCACCCGCCTGCCCGCCGATATCGCGGTGTTCAACGGCGATCCGGCCGCACTGGGCGCCGGACTGCTGGGCGAGGCGGTTCAGCCAAGCGTGCCGCGCACGAAAACCCATCCGCGCAGCCTGTCAGCCTATGTCTGGTCCTATGCCGCAGTGCCCCACGGCCCCGAGATGGTGCATCATAACGTCTTTTTCTGCGACGATCCGCATACCGAATTCGACCCGATCGCCCAGGGCCGTATGCCCGAGGACGGCACGCTCTATGTCTGCGCGCAGGACCGCGGCACCGGCCGGACGCCGCAGGGCAAGGAACGGTTCGAGATCATCATGAACGGCCCGCCCGTCGCCGACGGCGCCGAGGCGACAGACGAGGAGAAAGAGACGTGCCGGACACGCACCTTCGAGACGCTGGCCAGCTTCGGCCTGACCTTCGATCCCCGGCCGGGAACGGACTGGCTGACGACACCGCGCCACTTCGCGAAACTGTTCCCGGCGTCGGAAGGCTCCCTTTACGGGCGGAGCCCGCACGGCCTGACAGCCTCATTGAAGAGACCCACGGCGCGGACGAAACTGCCGGGGCTGTACCTGGCGGGGGGCGGGGCGCATCCGGGGGCGGGCATCCCCATGGCAACCCTCTCCGGACGGCACGCGGCCGCGGCGATCTTGACGGACCGAACTTCAACCTAGAGGTCCCGCCGGACGGCTATGCCTGGTGGTATGTCGACGGCATCAGCGAGGACGGCGAAAAGTCGATCTCGATCATCTCGTTCATCGGCTCGGTGTTTTCGCCCTGGTACCGCTGGTCGGGCCGCAAGAACCCCGAGGCGCATTGCTGCATCAACGTCGCCACCTACGGCAAGGGCGGGCGCTGGACGATGACCGACCGCGGGCAGGCGGCCCTGCGCCAGACGCCCAACACCTTCGAGGTCGGCCCGTCGAAACTGACCTGGGACGGCGGCAAGCTGTATATCGACGTGGATGAACTGGCCTGGCCGCACATGCACCGCCTGAAGGGCCGGATCACCGTGACCCCGTCCGCGATCACCGGTGTCGAGCTGCCGCTCAAGGCCGATGGCAGCCATGTCTGGCGCCCCTTCGCGCCCTCGTCCGAGATCGAGGTCGACCTGAACCAGCCCGGCTGGCAATGGACGGGGCACGCCTATTTCGACGCGAATTTCGGCATCCACGCACTGGAGGATGATTTCAGCTATTGGACCTGGGGCCGCTTTCCGACCGCCGACAACGGGGCGTATTGTTTCTACGACGCAAGTGTTCGCGATGGCAGCGAACTGGCGGTGGGCCTGCATTTCGGCGCCGATGGCACGGCCAGGGTGATCGACGCGCCGCCGCGCACCCGCTTTGCCCGGTCGAAATGGCTGGTCCGGCGCGAAACCCGGGCCGATCCCGGCTACAAACCCCGGCAGGTCGCGGACATGCTGGATGCACCGTTCTATTGCCGCTCTACCGTGCGCACCCAGGTCTTCGGCGAGGAAACGGTGGGGGTCCACGAGGCGCTGGACCTGGACCGCTTTGCCTCGCCCTGGCTGAAACCGATGCTGGCGGTCAAGGTGCCGCGCCGCAAGGGCTGGCGATTCGACGACGAGACCCGCACACGCAAAGCGTGAAAACCCTGCGCCGGGCTTTCCCGACGTCGCCTTCCGTTGCGTCAACACCGCACAGAAACCCGTGTCCGGGGGTTTGCATTCCCCTCGGAATTGGAACAGCATATCCCAATGAGCACCCTTCCGACGGCACGTCGCCGCCGCCCTGAACGGGCCGGAAGGGCGCCCAATTCCAGGAGAACCACATGAAAACACTCAGGACTCTCGCAACCGCGGCCGCGTTTTTCGTTGGCGCGGCCGGCCTGGGCGCGGCCCAGACCCTGAACTTTGCCTATGACGCGGACCCGGTATCGCTTGACCCGCACGAACAGTTGTCGGGCGGCACGCTACAGATGGCGCATATGGTCTTTGACCCGCTGATCCGCTGGAACAAGGATCTGGGCTTCGACCCGCGCCTTGCGGAAAGCTGGGAGCGTGTCGACGACACCACCATGCGCTTTACCCTGCGCGATGGCGTGACCTTCCACAGCGGCAACCCGATGACCGCCGAAGACGTGGTCTGGACGATCGAGCGCCTGAAAGAATCGCCCGACTTCAAGGGCATCTTCGCCGGCTGGGTCTCGGCCACCGCCCTGGACGACACCACCGTCGAGATCAAGACCGACGGCCCCAGCCCGCTGGTGCTGCATACCGCGACCTATGTCTTTCCGATGGACAAGGCCTTCTACGAGGAAGGCGGCGCCGAGATCGTCAAGCATGGCGACAGCTTCGCCAGCCAGAACGCGTCCGGCACCGGGCCGTTCATCGTGGAATCGCGCGAACAGGGCGTAAAGACCGTGTTCCAGCGCAACCCGAACTACTGGGACACCGCCAGCCCGGGCAACGTGCAGACCGCCATCCTGACCCCGATCAAGGAGGCGCCCACCCGCGTCGCCGCCCTGCTGGCCGGCGATGTCGATTTCATCGCGCCGGTGCCGCCGACCGATCTGGACCGCATCCGCGACAATGACGGCACCAAGCTGGTGACAATGACCGGCACCCGGATCATCACCCTGCAACTGAACCAGAAGCGCAACGAAGCCTTTGCCGATCCCAGGGTCCGTCAGGCCATTGCCTATGCCATCAACAACGAGGGCATCGTCGACAAGATCATGAAGGGTTTCGGCACCGTCGCGGCACAGCAGTCGCCCGCGGGCTATGTCGGCTACAACCCCGACCTGACCCCGCGTTTCGACGTCGCCAAGGCGCAGGCGCTGATGGAAGAAGCCGGCTATGCCGACGGTTTCTCGGCCACGATGATGTGCCCCAACAACCGCTACGTGAACGACTACAAGATCTGCGAAGCGGCGGCGGCGATGCTGGCCAAGATCAAGATCGACATCGACCTGACCACCATGCCCAAGGCGCAATACTGGCCCAAGTTCGACGAGCGCGCCGCCGACATCATGATGATCGGCTGGCATTCGGATACCGAGGATTCGGCCAACTTCAACGAGTTCCTGACCATGACGCCGGATGCCGACACCGGCCGCGGGCAGTACAACTCGGGCAACTACTCGAACCCGAAGGTGGACGAGCTGACCCTTGCCTCGCTGACGGAAACCGATCCGGCCAAGCGCGCCGCGATGCTGCAGGAGGTCGAGAAGATCCTGTATGACGAGGCCGCCTTCATCCCGCTGCACTGGCAGGACCTGGCCTGGGGCGCCCGTGAGGGCGTGATGATCGAGGACGTTCTGAACGTCATGAACTTCCCCTATCTCGGCGATCTTGTTATCGAGGAATGATGTGATAACAGGCGGACCGCGAATTCCGTGGTCCGCCTGACACCCAAGGGCACGCCCCATGCATATCCTAGCCTTCCTGATCCGCCGCGCCGCGCAGGCCATGGTCGTGATGTTCGTTATCTCGATCATCGGCTTTTCCATCCAGGACAACCTGGGCGACCCGCTGCGCGAACTTGTCGGACAGTCCGTATCCGAGGCCGAGCGCGAGGCGCTGCGCGACGAGCTGGGGCTGAACGACCCCTTCCTGGTCCAGTACGCCCGCTTCCTGGGCAACGCCGTGCAGGGCGATCTGGGCACGTCCTATTTTTTCAAGCGCCCCGCGATCGAGGTCATCCTCGACAAGTTCCCCGCCACGTTCGAACTGGTGCTGGGCGCGGTGTTCATCTTCGTCTCTGTCTCGATCCCCGCGGGCATCTACTGCGCGATCCACCGCGACTCGTGGTTGTCGCGGATCATCATGACCGGCTCCATCGTGGGCATCTCGATCCCGGTCTTCCTGACCGCGATCTTCATGGTGTGGCTGTTCGGGGTCGAACTGGGCTGGCTGCCGGCCTTTGGCCGGGGCGACACGGTCACGCTGCCCTGGGGCTGGGATACCGGGTTTCTGACCTGGGACGGGATCAGCCACCTGATCCTGCCCTCCATCACCCTGTCGTCGATCATGCTGCCGCTTTTCATCCGGCTGATCCGCGCCGAGATGCTGGAGGCCATGGGCACCGATTACGTCCGTTTCGCCCGCGCCAAGGGGCTGAGCACCTGGCGCGTGCGCTATGTCCACGCCTTTCGCAACACGCTGTTGCCGGTGGTGACCGTGGGGGGCCTGATGATCGGGACGCTGATCGCCTACACCATCCTGACCGAAACGGTGTTCCAGTGGCCCGGCATGGGTTTCCTGTTCCTTGAGGCCGTGAACCGCGTCGATACCCCGCTGATCATCGCCTACATCATCGTGGTCGGCCTGATCTTCGTGGTGGTGAACACCATCGTCGATTTCATCTACACCCTCATCAATCCGATGGTGAAACTGCCGGGGGCCAAGGGCTGACATGATCTCCTTTTCCGCCTTCGTGAAACGCTTCTTCTCCGACCCCGTGGCTATCGGGGCGGGCGTCGTGCTGCTGGTGCTGGTGCTGATGGCGGTCTTGGCGCCGCTGATCGCGCCGCAGAACCCCTATGACCCGCTGCAACTGGACATCATGGACAGCGAGATGCCGCCCAGTTGGAAACCCGGCGGCGACGACCGCTTCCTGCTGGGCACCGATGCGCAGGGGCGCGGGGTGCTGTCCACTATCATGTACGGCACCGGGATTTCCCTGCTGATCGGCGTGGGCGCGGTGATCGTGCAGGCGGTGCTGGGCATCACCCTTGGCCTGATCGCCGGCTACAAGGGCGGCTGGATCGACAGTTTCCTGATGCGGCTGGCCGATATCCAGCTGTCGCTGTCCACCCTGATGATGGCAATCATCGCGCTGGCGCTGTTCCAGGCGGCGTTCGATGCCAACACCTATGCCGATTACGCGATCATCATGCTGATCATGGTGATCGGCATCGCCGAATGGCCGAAATTCGCGCGGACCGTGCGGTCCTCGGTGCTGGGCGAGAAGAAGAAGGAATATGTCGATGCGGCCCGCGTCATCGGCCTGCCCGCCCGGCGCATCATGTGGGGCCATATCCTGCCCAACACGCTGACCCCGGTGCTGGTAATCTCCACCATCCAGGTGGCCGAGGCCATCATGATCGAGGCCTCGCTGTCCTTCCTCGGCCTCGGCATGCCGACCGACCGGCCCTCGCTGGGCTCGCTGATCCGCTCGGGGTTCGAGTTCATCTTTTCCGGCTCGTGGTGGATCACGCTCTACCCCGCGCTGGTGCTGATCGCGCTGGTCTTGTCGCTGAACCTCTTGGGCGACTGGCTGCGCGACGTGCTGAACCCGAAACTGCGGCGGGGAGAGGACTGATGGCCATGCTCGAAGTGCAAGACCTGCATGTCGCCTTCCCCCGCGGCAAGCGGGACGAGGTCGAGGCCCTGCGCGGCGTGAACCTGCAACTGGAAAAGGGCGAACGCCTTGGCGTCGTCGGCGAATCGGGCGCCGGCAAGTCGATGCTGGCCTTCGCCATCCTGAATCTGATCGCGGCCCCGGGCCGCGTCAGCCAGGGCCGGGTGATGTTCCACGGCCAGGACCTGCTGAAACTGTCGGACCGCAAGATCCGCGGCATCCGGGGCAACCGGATCTCGATGATCTTCCAGGACCCGATGGTCACCCTGAACCCGGTGCTGACCATCGGCACGCAGATGATCGAAACGCTCAAGGCGCACCGCAGGATTTCCGACCGCGACGCGCGCAAGCTGTGTATCGAGCGGCTGAAGCAGGTCGCCATCCCGTCGGCCGAATCGCGCATGGATGCCTACCCGCACGAATTGTCCGGCGGGCTGCGCCAGCGTGTGGTGATCGCGATCGCCCTGCTGACCGACCCCGAACTGATCATCGCGGACGAACCCACCACCGCGCTGGACGTCACGATCCAGGCGGAAATCATGTCGCTGATCCTCAAGCTCTGCCGCGAAAACGACGTGGCGCTGATCCTGATCACCCACGACCTGGGCGTGGTGGCCGAGGTGACCGAGCGGATCATGATCATGTATGCCGGTCTCTGCGTCGAAGAGGGGCCGACGAAACAGATCATCACCGCGCCGCGCCACCCCTATACCAGCGGTCTGCTCAAGGCCCTGCCGCAGAATGCCGGGCGCGGCCAGCGGCTGTACCAGATCCCCGGTTCGATGCCGCCGATCACGGCGCTGCCGCGCGGGTGCGCCTATCACCCGCGCTGCGAGTTCGCCGACAATGGCTGCCGCACGCGCATCCCGCCGTTGCAGGGGGGCGTGGCCTGTTTCAACCCTCTCAAGGGGGCCTCGTCATGACGCAACCCATCATCGAGACCCGCGGACTTGAGATGCGGTTTGCCCTGCCGACCCATTTCCTGAGCCGGGAAAAGCCGGTGCTGCACGCATTGAACGGTGTCGATGTCGCGATCCAGCCCGGTGAAACTTTTTGCGTTGTGGGGGAATCGGGCTGTGGCAAGACCACCCTTGGCCGCGCGATCATGGGGCTTTTGACGCCTTCGGCGGGCGAAATCCTGTTCCGCGGCCAACGCATCGACACCATGGATGAAAAACGGCGCAAGCCGATTCGCGCCGAGATGCAGATGGTGTTCCAGAACCCCTATGCCTCGCTCAACCCGCGGCGCAACGTGTTCGACACGCTCGCCGAACCGATCCGTCACCTGCTGCCCGACACCCCCGCCGCCGAAGTCCGCGAACAGGTGGAATCGGTTCTGGCCGCCACGGGGTGCGATCCCAGTTGGCAACGCAGGCTGCCGCACGAGTTTTCCGGCGGCCAGCGCCAGCGCATCGCCATTGCCCGCGCCCTGGTCACCAATCCCGCCTTCGTCGTTGCGGACGAGCCGATCTCGGCGCTGGACGTGTCGATCCAGGCGCAGATCCTGAACCTGCTGACCGATTTGCAGGCCGATCGGGGGCTGACCTACCTGTTCATCACCCATGATCTCAGCGTGGTCGAACATTTCGGCACCCGCGTTGCGGTGATGTATCTCGGGCGCGTGATGGAACTGGCGCAGGTCGAAACGATCTTTGCCCAGCCCAAGCACCCCTATACCCGCCTCCTGCTTGAGGCGATCCCCAAGCTTGACGGCGGCTCCTTCGACAAGCCGCGCACGCCGGGCGAACTGCCCGATCCGGTGAACCCGCCGCCGGGCTGCCCCTTCGCGCCGCGCTGTTCGCTGGCCGATGCCCGCTGCCACGCCGAAAGGCCCGAATTGCGCGGGCTGGAAAACGGAACCCAGGTGGCCTGCCATCACAGCGCATGACGCGGGTTTCCTGACCCGGGTGGGGCCATGACAGCGCCCCACGACCATGTTAGCTGTTGCCCGCAGGGCACCGCGGCCGGAGGGGAATGTGCGACGATCGAAACTTGACGGTGGATTTCGGGAATTGCGGGTGGCGCGGGGTGCGTCTCGGCGGTTGTTTGGCGCGATTTTCCTGTTCAGCATCTTTGTCAACCTCCTGATGCTGACCGGGCCCTTGTTCATGCTCCAGGTCTATGACCGCGT
>NZ_SLXU01000015.1 GCF_004343505.1 Rhodovulum bhavnagarense
ACATATCAGGATCAAGGGGCTGCAGCCTATGATGAACGACATCGGAAACGCGTGCTCTCCAACCTTCAACGGCGCGCCAAGACCCTCGGTTTTGCATTGGAGCCCATTCCCCAGACAGAGGCTGTTTCTTAGGAAGGCGGCGATGTTCTTCGCGGCTCAAAAGCCGTGAAGTTTCAGTATATTGCCGCGTATCGCGGTACACTGACCCGCGGCCATCTGTGCCGCCTGATGGGCGTCTCAGAACGCGGGCTCCATGCCTGGAAGCACCGGCCCCCGTCGCATCGCCAGCGGCGGGACATGGTGCTCCTCGCCCATATCCGCGATCAGCACCGGTTGAGCCTGGGCAGCTATGGCCGACCACGGATGACCGAGGAACTGAACGAGCTTGAGCGCCGCGTTTGCGTTGTTGATCTCGGCCTGCTTGATCGGTTCATCATCAGCGCGCAGCGCCGCTTGCTCTTTCGCCGTCAGAGCCTTGCACGCGGGTATCAGCACAGGGTCAAGCTCGCCTGTTTTCCCGGGGGCTTCGGCAGAAAAGCCCCGGGAAAAGGAGACAGGGACGCCCCCGAGAGGCCCGAACACGGGCCCCTCAGGCGGGCTTCCCCCAAACCGATTACATTTCAGGCACTTAGCGACCTATGGGCGCGAAAGCCCCTGAAAATGGGCGCCGAAATCTCCAAAATGGGCTTTAATTGCCCCACCAGACACCAGACAAGTTGTGAGATCGAATGCCTAACTGCACTTCGAATACCCGCAGCTCATACAGGTCATACACCCCTCGACCATCCGCATCTCGTAGGCGCCGCAGCTTGGGCAGGCGCGGCCTCGGCGGGGTTCGCCAGCGGTCATGGCCTCAAGGTGCGGGTCGGATTTAAGGCCCATCCCCTCGCCGTCGATGAAGCCGATCGCGATCATGTGGCGCTCGATCACGCCGCCGATGGCCGCCAGGATCGAGGGGATGTATTTGCCCTGCATCCACGCCCCGCCACGCGGGTCGAACACCGCCTTGAGTTCCTCGACCACGAAGCTGACATCGCCGCCGCGCCGGAACACCGCCGAGATCATTCGCGTCAGCGCCACCGTCCAGGCGAAATGTTCCATGTTCTTGGAATTGATGAATACCTCGAAAGGCCGCCGTCGGCCGCCGATGACGATATCGTTGATGGTGATGTAGATCGCATGTTCGCTGTCGGGCCATTTCAGCTTGTAGGTATTGCCCTCCAGCGCCTGCGGGCGGTCCAGCGGATCGGCGATATAGACCACGTCGGCGGGGGGCACGGGGTGGGTGCCATCGTCGACCGGCACATGCTCGGCCGTGGCGTGTTCGGGTTTCTCCTCAACCACGCTCAGCACACTACCCGTGACATCGTTGGGCCGGTATGTCGTGCAGCCCTTGCACCCGGTTTCATAGGCTTGCAGGTAGACATCCTTGAACGCGTCGAAGGAAATATCCTCGGGACAGTTGATGGTCTTGGAGATCGACGAATCCACCCATTTCTGCGCGGCGGCCTGCATCTTGACATGATCCATGGGGGCAAGGGTCTGGGCGTTCACGAAATAATCGGGCAACTCCGTCTCGCCGAACTTTTCGCGCCACAGACGCACGGCATAATCGACCACCTCTTCCTCGGTGCGGCTGCCATCCTTTTGCAGCACCTTGCGGGTATAGGCATAGGCAAAGACGGGCTCGATGCCGCTGGACACGTTACCGGCGTAAAGGCTGATCGTGCCCGTGGGCGCGATCGAGGTGAGCAGCGCGTTGCGGATACCGTGATCCGCAATGGCCGCGCGCACGTCCTCGTCCATATGGGCAAGCGCCCCGCTGGCGAGGTATTTTTCGGCATCGAACAGGGGGAACGCGCCTTTCTCCTTCGCCAATTGCACCGACGCCAGATAGGCGGCGCGGGCGATCCGGTGCAACCAGCGCTCGGTCTGGCGCGCCGCCTCGTCGGAACCGTAGCGCAACCCGACCATCAGCAGGGCATCGGCCAGCCCGGTCACGCCCAGCCCAATCCGGCGCTTATCCGTCGCCTCCTGCTCTTGCTGGGGCAGCGCGAACCTGGACGCCTCGACGACATTGTCCATCATCCGCACGGCAGTGGCGACCAGATCATCCAGCTCGGCCTCGTCCAGGTCGGCGATGGACTCGAACGGGTCGCGGACCAGGCGCGCGAGGTTGATCGAGCCCAGAAGACAGGCACCATAGGGCGGCAGAGGCTGTTCGCCGCAGGGATTGGTCGCCGCGATTTCCTCGCAATAGCGCAGGTTGTTCATCTGGTTGATGCGGTCGATGAAGATCACGCCCGGTTCGGCATAATCGTAAGTCGCACGCATGATCTTGTTCCACAGGTCGCGCGCCTGCACCGTGTGATAGACCTTGCCGTCGAACTGCAACTCCCACGGGCCATCGGCCTTGACCGCTTCCATGAAGGCATCGGTGACGAGGACGGAAAGGTTGAACATTCGCAACCGGGCGGCGTCCTGCTTGGCGGTGATGAACGCCTCGATATCGGGGTGGTCACAGCGCATGGTGGCCATCATCGCGCCACGGCGACTGCCTGCCGACATGATCGTTCGGCACATCGCGTCCCAGACATCCATGAAGGAGAGCGGCCCCGACGCATCGGCCGCAACGCCCAGAACGCTGGCCCCCTTGGGACGGATCGTCGAGAAATCATAACCGATCCCGCCGCCCTGCTGCATTGTCAGCGCGGCCTCTTTCAGCATGTCGAAGATGCCCGCCATGCTGTCGGGAATCGTACCCATCACGAAGCAGTTGAACAGCGTCACGTTGCGCCCCGTTCCTGCCCCCGCGGTGATCCGGCCCGCGGGCAGGAAACGGAAATCTTCCAGCGCCGCGTAGAACTTTTCCTCCCATGCCGCCGGGTCGGCCTCGGGCGCGGCCAGGGCGCGGGCGATGCGGCGCCAGCTATCCTCGACCGTCTGGTCGACGGGCGTGCCATCGGCCTGTTTCAGGCGGTATTTCATATCCCATATCTGTTCGGCGATGGGGGCGGAAAAGCGGCTCATCTGACAGTCCTTGGATGCGCGGAAAGAGGTTGTCGACAATAGGGCTTTGGCTTGAACTCCGCAACAAGTAGTCTACACAGTCTGGACATCAACAGGATCTGGGGGGCCAGGATGGCGCAAGACCATGTCAACCTGGTAAAGCTCTGCGTCGGTGCCGAGCGGGTGGAGGATCTGGCGCGCTGGCAGGAAACGGCCCGCGCCAAGGGGCCGGACGGGCTGCCCCGTCATGTCACCCGGATGTGGCCCAAGCGATCCGGGGAGCTGTTGAACGGCGGATCGCTTTACTGGGTTTTCAAGGGCGTGATCCTGGCGCGCCAGCGTATAATGCGGCTGGACGAGGTGACCGGGGGCGACGGGACAAGACGGTGCGGGATCGTGCTGGAGGCGCGGATCATCCGAACCGAGGCCGTTGTGCGGCGCCCGTTCCAGGGCTGGCGCTACCTGCCGGCGCAGGATGCCCCGCGCGACCTGCCCGACAGGCCGAGGCCGGCAGAGGAAGCCTTGCCGCCGGGATTGATGGCGGCGCTGGCGGAAATCGGAGTTCGCTGAGCGGAATCGTCTTGCGCGCACAAGCCGGCAGGCCGGGGGGTTCACCCCCGGACCCCCAGGGTATTTCGGCCAAGAAGAAGCAGGAAGACGACGCCTAGTTACCCAGGGCCAGGCGGTCGGCAAGGGCGCGGTAGATTGCCCGGCACGCGTCGTCGCAAGGGGCTGTACGTGACTTGAACAGCGTCGCCTGGCTGCGGTGGATCAACCCGTCGGACAGGACCTTGAGGTGGTTCGCCCGCAAGGTTTCGCCGGTCGAGGTGATGTCGGCGATCGCCTCGGCGGTGAGGTTCTTTACCGTCCCCTCGGTCGCGCCCTGGCTATCGACAAGCTGGTAATCGGCCACGCCTGCCTCGCGCAGGAATTCGCGCACGAGACGGTGGTATTTCGTGGCAATCCGCAGCCGGTGGCCATGGAACGCGCGAAAGGCCGCTGCGGCCGCGTCGAGATCGTCCAGCGTATCGACATCGACCCAGCACCGGGGCACCGCGATGATCAGGTCGGCAAAGCCGAATCCCATGGGTTCGAGTGCCTGAACGCGGTTTTCCCAATCCGCGATCCGTTCCTGCACAAGATCCGAACCGGTGACGCCGAGGTGAATGCGGCCAGCGGCCAATTCGCGTGGGATTTCTCCCGCCGAGAGCAGGACAAGTTCGATCCCCGCGATTCCCTCGACCGAGCCCGCATATTCTCGTTCCGAGCCGGTACGCGCGATACGCACGCCGTGCTCGGCAAACCACTCGAAGGTCTTGTCCATCAGCCGGCCCTTGGAGGGCACACCAAGTTTCAGGGTCATCGGGCGGCCTCCTCGGTCAGCGTCAGCACCAGTTCGGGGCGCACCACGCCGCCCACGGCCGGCACCGCACGCCCCCGGCCCAGGATGCGCGTCAGCGCATCATAGCGCCCCCCCGAGGCCACGGGCGGCAGGTCCGGCCGCCCCTCGGCATAGAAACCAAAGACGAAGCCATCGTAATATTCCATCGTGGTGCGGCCATAGCTGGCCTCGAAATCCAGCAGATCGACATCGACCCCCAGACCGGCCAGCGCGTCCAGCCGCGCCTGCATTCGGTCGAGCGCGGGCGTGATGGTGACCAGGTCCACCGCGATATCGCGCAGATGTGCCAGGGCGTGGGGACTGGTTTCGCGCAAGGACAGGATATCCTCGAGCAACTCGACCTCGGCCTCAGCGATGGGAGGCTGAGCTGAATCGGCGGCCAGCACCGCCAGCCGCGCGGCCACGTCTTCGCGCGAACGCAGGCCGATTTCCGGCCCCGCATCGTCCAGCACCGCCTGGACACCGTGTTTTTCCAACTTCGCCAGCAAGCGCTTGCGCGGTTCGGGCAGGGGCATGCGCCCGCCGAAGCGTTCCAGAAGCGCACGGAACCGGCGTGGGCGCCAGATATGGCGCTTGAGCGCCGACTTTCGCTTGTCGGTGGTCGACAAGCCCTCGACCGCGGCCAGCAACACCCCGATATCGCCAGTCGCCGCGCGCAGCCCGAAAGGCGAGAGCATTTCCGCGAAAAGCGCGAAAACCTCGGCATCCGCGGCGGCAGGATCGTCGCCGCCGAAAAGTTCATAGCCGACCTGGATGTATTCGTTAGCGCGGTTGGGGTCGCGTTCCTGTCGGCGAAAGACCTCGCCCATATAGGTATAACGGGCGGGATCGCCGCCCTTGTCCATGTGCATCTGCACCACGGGCACGGTGAAATCGGGGCGCAACATCTGTTCGCCGCGCAATGGATCGGAAGTCACGTAGGCGCGCGCGCGGATATCCTCGCCATAAAGGTCGAGCAGCGTTTCAGCCGGTTGCAGGATCGAGGTCTGAACCGGCTGCGCGCCCGCATTGCGGCAAAAGGCATGAAGCCGTTCGGCCTGGGCTAGGACATCGGCCTTGTCGGTCACGGGGCGGTGTCCTTGTCCTGGGCCAGCAGACGCCCGACCTCTGTCACCATGTCGGCGCGGGCGGCCTCGAACTGGGCGGGTTGGGATTTCCATTCTTCCAGGCTGGCGCGTTCGGCGATCTTGGCGCCCAGCACGAGATCCTTGATCTGAACCACGCCGCGCGCGGCCTCGTCCGCGCCCTGGATGATGGCAATGGGCGAATTGCGTTTGTCGGCGTATTTCAACTGGTTGCCGAAATTTTTCGGATTGCCCAGATAGACCTCAGCGCGAATGCCGGCGCTGCGCAGCTCGCCCACCATGGCCTGATAATCGGCCATGCGGTCGCGATCCATCACGGTAACGATCACCGGGCCTTGCAACCTGTCGCCCGCCCGGCCCTTGGCCCGCAGCGCGGCCAGCAGACGATCCACCCCGATGGACACGCCCGTTGCGGGCACGGCCTGCCCGGTGAAGCGTTTCACCAGATCGTCGTAACGCCCGCCCCCGGCGACCGAGCCGAACTGGCGCGGACGGCCCTTTTCGTCGAGGATCTCGAAGGTCAGTTCCGCCTCGAACACCGGGCCGGTATAATAGCCAAGGCCGCGGACGACCGAAGGGTCCAGCACGATGCGGTCGGGGCCGTAGCCCTGTGCGGAGAGCAGATCTGCGATGGTTTCCAGTTCGGCTACGCCTTCCTCGCCGATCCGCGACCCGGCCACCAGTTCGCGCAGCCGGGAACAGGTGTCGGCCCCGGTGTCACGGCGGGCCGCCATGAACCCCATGACCACCTCGGCCTGATCCTGCGACAACCCCGCCCCTTCGGTGAAATCGCCAGACTCGTCCTTTCGACCCTTGCCCAGCAGCGCCCGCACACCCTCCGGCCCCAGCCGGTCAAGCTTGTCGATGGCGCGCAGGACGATGCCGCGCTCATGCGCGAACTTTTCGGGGTCGGCGGGGTCCAGAACGCCGGCAACCTCCATCACCCCGTTCAGCACCTTGCGGTTGTTGACCCGTACGATGTAGTCGCCGCGAGGAATGCCCACTGTTTCCAGGGCATCCGACAGCATCGCGCAGATCTCTGCATCCGCCGCGACCGAGGCCGCGCCCACCGTATCCGCATCGCATTGATAGAACTGGCGGAACCGGCCCGGCCCCGGTTTTTCATTGCGCCACACGGGCCCCATCGCGTAGCGGCGATAGGGGGTCGGCAGATCGTTGCGGAACTGGGCGGCAACGCGGGCCAGCGGCGCGGTCAGGTCATAGCGCAGGGCGAGCCAGTCGCCATCCTCCTCTTGCCAGGCGAAGACACCGGCATTGGGGCGATCCACGTCAGGCAGGTATTTGCCCAGCGCGTCCAGCGTTTCCACGGCGGAACTTTCCAGCGGATCGAAGCCGTAGCGGTGGTACACCTCGGCGATCTTGTCCAGCATCGCCTTGCGCTCGGTCACGTCCGCGCCGAAATAGTCGCGAAAGCCCTTTGGGGTCTCGGCCTTGGGGCGCCGGGGTTTCTGGATCTTGGCCATCGCTGTCTCGCCGCTGGTGCCGGGTTCGTGCGGGGTCTAGCGGATGGGGGGGCGCGGGGCAAGGTGGCGCAGGGCAACGGGAGTATGACATGGACCACAGAACGCAACTGGAAGAGCGGATCGCGCATCTGACCCGCCACGTCGACGAACTGTCCGAGGTCGTCGCCCGCCAGCAGTCCGAGCTTGACCGGCTGAGCCGGCGGGTGGCCATGCTGATGGCACGCGAGGCCGAACGCGAACTGGACACCGGCGGCAGCATTCCGCTGGCCGATCAGAAACCGCCGCACTGGTAACGAGCAAAGCTGTTGCCAAAGGGGGGGGCATCCGGCATCACGGGGCCTGACATGACAGGGGGCACGGGCGGCATGGGCTTGATCCTGGAACGGGTGCGAATGGAACTGGGCCACCTGGCCCGCAAGGCGACCGGCGAAAAGACCCGCCGCCGCGGCGCGGCGATCGAGGCATTCGAGGCCGCGCGCGCCGATCTGCGCCCAGGTGACCTGGCCATCGACCTGGGTGCCAATATCGGACTGATCACCGAGACACTGGCCGAAACCGGCGCCGACGTAATCGCGTTCGAACCCGATCCGCATGCTTTTGAGTTGTTATCCGCACGGCTGGCCGGACGCGCCAACGTCACCCTGATCCAGGCGGCGGCCGCCGCACAGGCGGGAACCCTGCCGCTGATGCGTCACCGCGATTTCGCCAACGACCCAGACCGGCGCACGGTCTCGTCGACCCTGGTGCAGGGCAAGCGGCGGATGGAGGGCGGCGAGACGGTCGAGGTCGAGGTCAAGGATTTCGTGGCTTACCTGCACGCTCTGAACCGTCCCGTAAAGCTGCTCAAGATCGATATCGAGGGCTCCGAGGTGGCCTTGCTCGAACGCCTTCTGGGCGATCCCGTCGCGGCACGGATCGGCCATGTCTTTGTTGAAACGCATGAACGCGCGGTGATCTCTCTGGCCGCGCGCACGCGTGCGCTCAAACGGCGCGCAGCCAGAATGGACAGGCCGGTAATCAACTGGGACTGGCGATGATCGACGTCGCGATCTTTGCCTATAACCGACCGGATTACCTCAAGAACTGCGTAGAGTCCGTCGAACGCCACATTCCCGGCGCGCGGCTGCGCGTCCATGACGATGCCTCGACCGATCCCGAGATGCGTGCCTATCTCGCCACGCTGGGCGAACGTGCTGTTCTGCGCCCGGCCAGTGACGCGGCCCGCCATGGCGGGCTTTATGCCAACATGAACGCGGCGCTGGACCGGGCCGAGCACGACATCATCCTGATGTTGCAGGACGACACGCAGGTGGTGCGCGACCTCACCCCCGACGATCTTTTCAGGATCGAAGGGCTGTTTCAGGCCGATACCAACCGCGCCTTTGTCTCACCACTCTTCATGAAGGCCGACCGGATGCGACGGTTCCGGCGCGAGTTGCGCCCCGATCCCGCGGCACGCGCCTATGTTTCGCCGCCCGACCATCCCCGCACCCAGCGTCATTGCCTGGCCTATTTCGATGTTCACATGGCCCGCGTGGACCGGCTGCGCGCGGCGGGCTGGCGCTATGACGCGGCGGGCGAGGGCACCATCGGCAACCATGCGCGCGAACTGTTCGGGCCTATGCCGATGATGGCCGACCCTTTCGTGTTCTTCTGCCCCGAAGTGCCGTTCTTTCGCAATCGCGACAAGAAAACGCTGGCCTCGCGTATCGCGGGCCGCTTCGTGGGGCGGCATGTGAAGGCGTTTGAGGACATGGGGCAGAGGGAAATCGCGCGACTTATATCGCGCGACCTGTCGGTCTGGCCGGTGGCCGAGAATTTCCTGACCCCGAAAGATCCCCGCGTGGTCCGGCCCTTCGTCTACAAGGATGTCAAGGCGCGAGGCTGGCTTTATGCGCTGCACAAGATCGAACAGGCGCTGCGCGGCTGACGCTAGTGCCGCAGGGTCTGGCGCAGCCACGCCTTCCAGATGCGGTCGCGCCGATGACAACGCCGGCGAACATAGCGCGGCAGCCAGCCCTCGACCTTTCGCTTTTCCGCCGCGGCAAGATCAGAGGCCGCGACCAGCGCCCGGCAGGTGGCACCAAACCGGGCATTGCGGTCACGCATCTCGGCGAAACCGGGTTTGGGGCGCGGCATGTAATCACGCGTCTCGTGGATTATCCGTTGCCGAAAGGCCGTCGCGTTGGTGCCACGAACTCCGTCTCCAAGCGCCGCAGCAAGAATCGCAAGGTGATCCGCGCCCCACGGATCAGGGTATAGCGCATGAATACGGCCGGTGAGTTCTCGGCAGGCTGACAGGCGCCACATGCCGTAAAACCAGCACGCGGAATTTTCGAACATCTGGGCGTGCAACCGCGACAGGCGCGGAGCGCTGTCGATGTCCGGATATGGAAACTCTCGCGCCGTTGTTCCAGCCGAGGCGTCGCGCCGGACCATCGGCACGGCCAGCACGGTTTCAGCGCGCGCATCCAGAAGATCGGCCAGAACCTCGAGATAGGTGTCGTCGGACAAATCGTCATAGGCGCGCCACAGGAAATAGGGCGCATCGGCCGCATCGCGGGCAAAGTAAAAATTTTCCAGCACCGGCAGGGTCTTGGTATGCCGCACATGGCGAAAGCGACTGTCTTTCGCGGCGAAACGCGCGCAGATATCGGGCGTCGCGTCGGTCGAGCCATTGTCGGACAGGATCACCTCGAAATCGCGCAGGCTTTGCCGCGCAAGACAATCAAGGGATTGGGACAGAAGCGAGGCACCGTTATAGATCGGCACACCGATGGAAACGCGGGGGGCCATGGCCTAGCCCTTGCGCTTGAGAAACCCGTCAGGGGCAACCGAAACGATCAGCTTGCGGTCGATGCTCTTGTCGATCTCGAATTCCGGGTGATCGGGCAACCAGGCATGAACGGCCGTTTTCGGGTTGTCCCCCGGCCCCCAGGGCCGGTCAAAGGACAGCTCTTTCGGCAAATCCTCGACCACCGTATCATAGACGATGCAATAACTGCCAGGCGTGACCATGGGAGCATAGGCCTCCAGCTCGGCCAGGACGTGATCATGGGTGTGGTTGCTGTCGAGGCAGACCATGACCGTCTGCGCCGCCCCGACCGCATCGCGCACCTGGTCCACGATGCCGGGTGCGATGGACGATCCTTCGATCATCGTGATACGCGGCGCCATCGGATGCGCCTCGATCGCGGCGCAGTTATGGGCGCGGATGTCGATATCGATGCCGACCACGCGGCGGCGCGGCGCGTTCGGGTCCACGACCTCGCCCGCCTGCGTCGCCTCGCATAGTTCCAGCATCGCCAATAGCGAGGCCGACAGGATCAGCGAACCGCCATGGGCAATCCCGGTCTCGACGATCACATCAGGCTTGACCTGCCAGACAAGTTCCTGGAACGCCACGATATCCTGCGGGTACTGGATGATCGGCCGCCCAAGCCAGAAAAAATTGTAGGAATAGCGTGCCGCGATCGAACTTTGCAAAAAGTCCGCGCCGCTTTCCAGCAGGATCGCATCCCCCGGCACCTGTTCCAGCCGCGCGGCGACCTCTTTCTCGAATTCAGTCATCGCTCATTCCCTTGCAAATGAAACGCGGGCCCGCCATCGCGCGCACCTCGTCCAGGTAGTTGGGGTTCATCACGGTGATCACGCTATTGTCGGGCAGCTCCGCAAGACCGGCCTCAGGCGACAAGACCTGCAACCCGGTCGCTGCCAGGAACCGGCCCTGCTTGGCCGGGTTGATGTCGATCACGCGCGCCACGGGATTGCCCGCGCGTTCGCGCATCAGCGCGTAGATCACCCCCTTGGAGGCGCCGCCCCAGACCACGTTGCCGCCTTGCGCGCCCGAGGTCTCGGCCCGGAAACGATCGATGAAATCCGCAGGCAGGTCGGCGGCATCGTCCGGGTCGCGCCGGGGCACGCACAGGGTGGAAAGATCGGCGACCACCGAAAGGTACTGCCCGCCAAAGCTGCGCGCCAGGTGCAGGGTGCGCCCGAACATCCGGGCAAAATCGCCAAGACGGAAGTAGTTCACATGTTCATAAAAAATGTCGAACCAGGCCCGGTTGCGGCAAATCCAGTCAAAGCACGGCACCTCTATGTAGATCAGCCCCTTGTGCCCGTTCGCCGCCGCCAGCCGATGCAGGAACCCGACCGGATCGGGGATATGTTCCAGCACATGGCGCAATATCAGCCCGTTGCCCGAGATCCCCAGATCTTCGTTGAAATAGACCTTTCTCACGCGGGGGCTGTTGCCCTCGTAGGTGGGATCGAACCCGGTCACGTCAACCCCGCGCGCCAAGAGCAGGTCCAGGAAGGTGCCCTTGCCGCAACCGACCTCGACCAGGGCCTCGCGCCCCATATGCGCCTCGACCAGGTCGGCGGCACCATCCAGATGCGCCCGAAAGGCCGGGCTGAGGCCCTGCTCGTTCTGGTAGTTGGCGTCGTAATCCAACAGTTCGGGCTGAAACGCGGCGTTGTAGACAAGACCCGTTTCCATATCCTCGACCAGCCGCATGTCGCCCTTGGGACAATCGCGCGCCTCTGCCGCGCTGTCATACATGCGGTTCTGAAAGACGGGCAGCGCGTGCTGGGCGTAAAGCTCTCGCAAGGTCATCGGCCTTTCCATGTCCGGGCCAGGCTGGGAACGCCCACCACATAGGGCGGGTCGTCCGGCGGATCGGCCCGCGCGCCCAGCCGGATCAGGTCGGGGCGACCATACTCATCGGCGATCCGGGCCGCAAGATCGGCCACGGTGACTGGCTGGCCGGAACAGATGTTCAACGCATCGACCTGCGCCCCCAGCGTGACGGCGGCGATCTGGTTACCCGCCTCGGTTACATCCATGAAATCGCGCACCTGTCGGCCCGAGGTCAATTCAGCCGGTTCCCCCCGTGCAAGACGGGCGTGGATATGGGGGACCAGGCGACGGGGATCTTCGCCCGCGCCGTAAAGATAAAACAACCGGCACCAGGCAAAAGAAACCCCCATCCCCGGCAGCGCGCGCGACAGCGCGAGATACGTGGCAGCCTTGGCCGCGCCATAGGGGGTCCGCGGGGCCAGCCGCGCGTCGGGGGAAAGAGGTTTGAAAATCCCCTCAAGGTCGTATTCGAAACAGGTTCCGATGCCCACGAACCGCCTTACCCCGGCGGCCGCCGCCCCCTGCGCCAGCCGCAAACTGCCGGCGAGGCAATCAAGGTTGCGCGGAGAATGCTGATATTTGCCGGGCTCTGCATACCATGCCACATGCACCACCGCGTCGATCCCCGCGCAGGCCCGCCGCCAGGCGGCGGCATCCTCGGCAAAAAGATCGGCGCTGCGCACCACGCCGGCCAGGTCCGCGGACAGATCGCGCCCCTCGCGCAGCACCGCAACCACCTCGGCGCCCTGCGCGCGTAAAGCGCGCAGAACTTGCCGCCCGACAAACCCCGTGGCCCCGGTCAACAGAACCCGTGTCATAGGATCGTCAGCTCGGGCACCGCGATCACGAGGCGGGTACCCCGCCGCGCCAGGTGGTCAAGCTGGGCGCGCACCTCGTCAACTATGTTCCATGGCAGGATCAGCACGAAATCGGGCCGGACCCGATCCAGCATGTCGGGGGCATGGATCGGGATGTGACTGCCCGGCAGGAACTTGCCCTGCTTGGCCTCGGCCGCATCGCAAACGAAGGGCACCAGGTCCGGTTTAACGCCTGCATAATTCAACAGCGTGTTGCCCTTGGCAGCCGCGCCATAGGCCGCGACCGTCCTTCCGTCACGCTTGGCATCCAGAAGGAACCGCAACAGCGCATCCTTCAGCGCATCGGCACGCGGCTGGAATGAATCGTAATAGGCGTGGTTTTCCATCCCCCGGCGGCGTTCCTCGGCCAAGAGCGCCGCCACGCCCAGATGCTCGGGATGGCTGGCCGTTTCATGGCAGGCATAGACCCGCAGGCTGCCGCCATGGGTCGGCAATTGCTCGACATCGAAAACCCGCAGGCCCGCCGCGGCAAGGATGCGCTGGACGCTGACCAGCGAGAGATAGGAATAATGTTCGTGATAGACCGTGTCGAACTGACAGAATTCCACCAGCCGCATCAGGTGCGGGAACTCCAGCGTGATCACGCCCTCGGGTTTCAGCGCGCCCGCCAGCCCCCGCGCGAAATCGTTGATGTCGGGCACATGGGCAAAGACATTATTGCCCGCGATCAGGTCGGCCTGCCGTCCTTCGCCCGCCAGCCGCGCACCCAGCGCCTGCCCGAAAAACTCTCTCAGCACGGGGATACCCTGCGCCTCGGCGGCGGCGGCGGTAGAGGCCGTGGGCTCGATCCCCAGGCAGGGCACGCCAGCCTGCACGAAGTTGCGCAACAGGTAGCCATCGTTCGAAGCCACCTCGATCACGAAGCTGTCGGCGTCCAGCGCGAACCTGTCGCGCACCATCGCCGCATAGCGCGCGCCATGGTCAAGCCACCCCCGCGAGGTGGACGAGAAATAGGCATAGTCCGCATCGAACAACGCCTCGGGCGCGGCAAAATCCTCGGTCTGCACCAGGAAACAGCTATCGCACACCATCAAGCGCAGCGGATAGGTCACCTCGGCCCGGTGCAGCGCCTCGGGCGCGAGATAGGCGTTCGAGGGCGGCGCATAGCCCAGGTCAAGGAAGGGACGCGTCAGCGGCGCATGGCAGTGTCGGCAGGTCTGGGTCATGGGATAGGGTCCAGCGTTTCAAGCCCAGCAAAACCGGCATCGCGGGGCGAAAGGTCGGCCACCGGGCGAGGCCAGTTGATACCTAGCGCCGGATCCGCATGGTGCAGGCCGCCCTCATGCGCGGGGCTGTAATATTGCGAATGGAAGTACAAAAGCTCGGTATCGGGCCGAAGCGTCTGGAACCCGTGGGCAAAGCCTCGGGGAATATAGATCATCGCGCCGTTTTGCGCCGACAGTTCCAGCCCGGTCCATTGCCCGTAGGTGGGCGAGCCCGCGCGCAGGTCGACAATCACGTCGTAGATGGCACCGGACACGCAGCGCACCAACTTGACCTCGGCCATCGGCGGGCGCTGGAAATGCAACCCTCGCAGCGTGCCCTCGGCCCGGCTGAACGAGGCGTTGACCTGTACCCACTCGGTGTTCAGGTCGTGGGCGCCGAATTCGCGGGCACAAAAGACGCGGGCAAAGAAACCGCGGCTGTCCTCGCGCTGGTCCAGCGTGACCTTCCAGGCCCCCTCCAGCGGCAGCGGCGTAAAGATCATGCTGCCCCCCCATGCGCCGCGATCTGGGCGCGGGTCAGCGCGGCCGCATCCGCGCCCGCGGTGACGTCGCGATACCATGTGACGGTTTCCGCCAGCCCCCGCGCAATGTCCCAGCGCGGCGCCCAGCCCAGTTCGGTCCGCGCCTTGTCGATGGTCAGCGACAGCCGCCCGGCCTCGTGCGGGGCGTCCGGGTCGGTGGCGTCGATCCACTTGCCTGGCCAGAGGGTGGTGGCGGCCTCGACCAAGTCGCGCACGGCGCGCAGATCGCCGGGTTCGGGGCCGAAGTTGAAGGCGTCCTGCCAGCGCGGATCGTCGGACGTCATCAGGCGCTCGGCCAACAACAGGTAGCCGCTCAGCGGTTCCAGGACATGCTGCCAGGGGCGGATGGCGGCGGGGTTGCGCACCCTCAGCGGCTGCCCGGCGGCAAAGGCGCGGGCCAGATCGGGGATCAGCCGGTTTTCCGACCAGTCGCCACCGCCGATCACATTGCCGGCGCGCACGGTGGCGATTTTCAGGCCCGCGGCACCAAAGGATTTGCGCCAGCTTTCGGCCACCAGTTCGCAAGCGGCCTTGGAGGCGGAATAGGGGTCGTGCCCGCCCAGCCGATCGGTTTCACGATAACCATGCACCCATTCGCGATTTTCATAGACCTTGTCGGTGGTGACCACGACAACCGGCACCGCGCGCCCCGCGATCCGCAAGGCGTCCAGCAGATGCACGGTGCCCATCACGTTGGTGGCCCAGGTTTCCACCGGATCGCGGTAGGATCGCTGCACCAGGGGCTGGGCGGCCAGGTGAAACACCATGTCGGGCGCAAACGCCGCCACCCGCGCGGCCACCCCCGCCCGGTCGCGCAGGTCAACAATCGCATGGTCCAACCGATCGGCCAACCCCAACTGGTCGAACAGCGCCGGGTCGTGATCGGGTGGCAGGGCAAGGCCGAATACCCCTGCCCCGCGCGCCAGCAACATCTCTGCCAGCCACGCGCCCTTGAAGCCGGTATGACCGGTCAAAAGAACCTGCTTGCCCGCCCAAAGCCCCATCGCCTAGCCCCAGACCTTCCAGGGCGCGTTGCCCTCGGCCCATAGCGCCTCAAGCCGGTTCTTGTCGCGCATCGTGTCCATCGCCGCCCAGAAGCCGTCATGGCGATAGACCGACAATTGCCCATCACGGGCCAGACTTTCCAGCGGCGCGCGTTCCCAAGGGATCTGATCGCCTTCGATCCGATCCAGGACCGATGGCTCGCACACGAAAAAGCCGCCATTTATCCAGCGCCCGTCGCCCTGTGGTTTCTCTTCGAAGCTGGTCACCCGGTCGCCCTTGATCTCCAGCGCGCCGAACCGGCCGTCGGGCTGGATCGCGGTAACCGTCGCCTCGGTACCTTGCGCGCGGTGAAAACCGATCAGCGCGCCGATATCCACGTTCGAAACCCCGTCGCCATAGGTCAGGCAAAAGGTATCGTCCAGATGCTCGGCCACCCGTTTCAGCCGCCCTCCGGTCAGGGTGCTCTCGCCGGTATCCACCAGCGTGACCTTCCACGGCTCGGCCTTGCGCTGGTGAACCTCCATCCGGTTCTCGTCCATGTGAAAGGTCACATCGGACATGTGCAGGAAGTAATTGGCGAAATATTCCTTGATCTGGTAGCCTTTGTAGCCGCAGCAGATCACGAATTCCATCACGCCATGGGCGCCGTAGGTCTTCATGATGTGCCACAGGATCGGGCGCCCGCCGATCTCGATCATGGGTTTGGGGCGCAGGTGCGATTCCTCGCTGATCCGCGTGCCCAGCCCCCCTGCAAGGATTACCGCCTTCATCTCGTGCCGTCCCTTTGCGCGCCAGCCGTCCCCGCCCTCATACGCCGCCTGCCTCGGCCACGCCACCCCGCAGCGTTGCCTCAGATATCCTCGACCAGCGCGATACCCTGCAAGGACTTGATCGCGCCCTTGATCTGCGGTGTGACCGGATAGCTTTCGGGCAGGGCAATCTCGACCTCGCCGGGCAGGTCGGGCGCCATCAGGCAAAACTGGACAGGGCCACGTCCGCGGATACCGCTCTCGCCCCTGGCACGCTCCAGCACACCGGCAACCGATTGCACCGCCTCGGCAGATTCGACGTAGATCTTCAATCCGGCACTGCCCGCATCGGCCACCACGCTGTCAATGGGTTGCACCGCGCGGGCCAGCAATTTCAACTGGTCGTTTTCCTGGGTCGCCTCGACGGTAAGCACTACGTTCATCCCGGCCTCAAGGTGATCGCGCGCGACCTCCAGCACGTCGGAAAACAGCGTCACCTCGTAAAGCCCGGTCGGGTCGGACAACTGCGCAAATGCAAAGCGGTTGCCCTTGGCCGACTTGCGTTCCTGCCGCCCGGCCACCGCGCCGGCCAGCTTGGCAATGGTGGGGCCGGACTTGGTAGCCTGTTCGATCTCGGCCCTGGTCATCACCTTTTTCCGCCTGAGCGCGGCCATGTAGTCATCCAGTGGATGCCCGGAGAGGTAGAAACCGATGGCCTTCTGTTCCTCGGCCAGCCTCTCGTTGGGCAGCCAGTCGGCCACGGGCGACAGGCGCGGCTCTGGCAAATCGTCGCCCGCCTCACCGAACAGCGACACCTGGGACGAGGCGCGTTGATCAAAGATCGCGGCCGAATAGGCCACCAGCGCATCGAGACTTTCGAGAACCCGGCGGCGGTTGGGGTCCAGTTGGTCAAAGGCCCCCGCGCGGGCCAGCATTTCCAGCGGCCGCTTGCCGATCCGTTTCAGATCGACCCGCCGGGCAACATCGTAAAGCGTGGCAAAGGGTTTGTCGCCGCGGCCCGCAACGATCAGGCCCATCGCGTCCACGCCCACGTTTTTCAGCGCGCCCAGCGCATAGACCAGTTTCCCGTCCCGGACATCGAACGTCGCCTGCGAACGGTTGACGCAGGGCGGCACGATCTCGATCTCAAGCCCGCGGCGCACCTCTTCGGCATAGACCGACAGCTTGTCGGTCAGGTGGATGTCGCAGTTCATGACACCTGCCATGAACTCGACCGGGTGATTGGCCTTGAGCCAGGCAGTCTGGTAACTGACCACCGCATAGGCCGCCGCGTGCGACTTGTTGAAACCGTAATTGGCGAACTTTTCCAGCAGGTCGAAGACCTCGCCCGCCTTCTTCGCATCGACGCCATGGGTGGCCTTGGCGCCCTCGATAAACTTGGGGCGTTCCTTGGCCATTTCCTCGGCAATCTTCTTGCCCATGGCCCGGCGCAACAGGTCCGCGCCACCCAGGGAATAGCCCGCCATGACCTGCGCGATCTGCATGACCTGTTCCTGGTAGACGATGATGCCCTGGGTTTCCGCCAGGATGTGGTCGATCGTGGGGTGAATCGATTCCAGAGGCTTGAGCCCGTGTTTCACCTCGCAATAGGTCGGGATGTTCTCCATCGGGCCGGGGCGATACAAGGCCACCAGCGCAACGATATCCTCGATGCAGGTGGGCTTCATCCGGCGCAACGCATCCATCATGCCCGAGCTTTCCACCTGGAACACGGCGACCGTCTTGGCGCTGGCATACAGGTGATATGTCTTTGCATCGTCCAGCGGGATCTGTCCGATATCGTTCTCGGCTCCTTCGGCGGGCTCGTAGATGCGGCTACCGTCCGGGGCCTCGTGCAACTGCCGTCCGCCGCGTCGGATCAGGTCGATGGCATTCTGGATCACCGTCAGGGTTTTCAGACCGAGAAAGTCGAATTTGACCAGCCCCGCCTGTTCCACCCATTTCATGTTGAACTGGGTCGCGGGCATGTCGGACCGCGGGTCCTGGTAAAGCGGCACCAACTCGTCCAGCGGCCGGTCGCCGATCACCACGCCTGCGGCATGGGTGGACGCGTTTCTCAGCAGTCCCTCGACCTGCTGGCCATAGGTCAAAAGCCGGTCCACGACTTCCTCGGCACGGGCTGCCTCGCGCAGGCGGGGTTCGTCGGCAAGGGCCTTTTCGATCGACACCGGCTTGACCCCCTCGACCGGGATCAGCTTGGACAGCTTGTCAACCTGGCCATAGGGCATCTGCAAGACGCGGCCCACGTCGCGCACGGCGGCCTTGGACAACAGCGCGCCGAAGGTGATGATCTGCGCCACCTTGTCGCGGCCATACCTTTCCTGGACGTAGTGGATCACCTCTTCGCGGCGATCCATGCAGAAGTCGATGTCGAAGTCGGGCATCGAGACCCGTTCGGGGTTCAGGAAGCGTTCGAACAGCAGCGAATAGCGCAAGGGGTCCAGATCGGTGATGGTCAGAGCATAGGCCACCAGCGACCCCGCGCCAGACCCCCGCCCCGGCCCCACCGGGATATCGTGATCCTTGGCCCACTTGATGAAATCGGCAACGATCAGGAAATAGCCGGGAAAGCCCATGCCCTCGATGATGCCCAGCTCGAATTCCAGCCGCTTTTCATAGTCCTCGACGGGGGCGGCATGCGGGATCACGGCCAGCCGCGCGGCCAGCCCCTCTTGCGCCTGGCGGCGCAACTCCTCGACCTCGTCATCGGCGAATACCGGCAGGATCGGCTTGCGTTTTTCCGCCTTGACCGCACAGCGTCGGGCGATTTCCACGGTGTTCTCGATGGCCTCGGGCAGGTCGGCGAACAGCGCCGCCATCTCGTCAGGCGTCTTGAAATAATGCTGCGGCGTCAGGCGGCGGCGCGGCTCGGCCTGGTCCACATAGGCGCCATCAGCAATGCAGATCAGCGCATCATGCGCCTCGTACATCGCGGATTTGGGGAAATAAACGTCATTGGTGGCCACCAGCGGCAGGTCCATCGCATAGGCCATTTCCACATGGGCCCGCTCTGTCGCGGCCTCGGCCGCCGTCACTTGCCCCCCCTCGCCCGCATGACGCTGAAGCTCGACATACAGCCGGTCGGGAAAGGCCCGCGCCAGGCGTGCCAACAATGCCTCGGCGCGGGCGTGCTGAGCTGCCTGCAACAACTGGCCGACCGCGCCCTCGGGACCGCCGCTCAGGCAGATCAGTCCGGCGCCATGCGCCTCGAGCTGCTCAAGCGTGACCTGTGGCACGTGCCCCGCCTTGCCAAGGTAGAGACAGGAATTCAGCTTCATCAAGTTGCCATAGCCCGTCTCGTCCTGCGCCAGCAACACCACCGGCGCGGGAGGGCGTGGCCGTTCTCCCGGCTCAACCGGATCAAAGGCCAAGTCGAGTTGGCAACCGATGATCGGCTGAATCCCGGCACCGCTGGCCAACACCGAAAATTCCAGCGCGCAGAACATGTTGTTGGTATCGGTGACGGCTATGGCAGGCATACCCGCCGCACGGCACAGATCGGGCAGTTGTTTCACCCGTACCGCCCCTTCGAGCAACGAGTATTCAGTATGCACACGCAGATGGATGAATCGAGGTTCGGCCATGACTCCACGCTAGCCCAGCCGGGCGGCGATGGAAACGGCGCATGGAACTGCCCACAAAACAGGCAGCCGCCCCGAAACCGGGCCAGTCGAACCGCGCCGTGACCATCTGCCATTGCGATGGGCGGGCAGCGCGGGATAGTAAGCGGGGAATCCGAAACGCGGCTTTGGGGAACGGCGCCGGGTGACACCTCTTCTGAAAGTCGACGGCCTTGGCAAGGTCTATCCCGGCGTGGTCGCCAATGACCGCGTCAGCTTTGACATCGCCGAGGGCGAGGTTCATGCCCTGCTGGGCGAAAACGGCGCGGGCAAATCGACGCTGGTCAAGATGATCTATGGCCTGGTCAAGCCGGATTCAGGGCATATGACCCTGCGCGGCGTCCCTTACGCGCCCGCCGAACCGCGTGCCGCCCGCGCCGCCGGCGTCGCGATGGTGTTTCAGCATTTCAGCCTGTTCGACGCGCTCAGCGTGGCAGAGAACATCGCGCTGGGCATGGAAAACCCGCCGCCAATGGGCCAACTGGCCGGGCGAATTCGCGCCGTCAGCGAAACCTACGGCCTGCCGCTGGCCCCCGAGCGGCTGGTGGGCGATCTGTCGGCGGGCGAACGCCAGCGCGTCGAAATCATCCGCTGCCTGCTTCAGGATCCGCGGCTGCTGATCATGGACGAACCGACCAGCGTCCTGACCCCGCAAGAGGCGGAAATCCTGTTTGCAACCCTGCGCAAGCTCGCTGCCAACGGAACCGCCATTCTCTACATCTCGCACAAGCTGGAAGAAATCCGCGCGCTTTGCGACCGGGCCACGATCCTGCGGCTGGGCAAGGTCGTGGCCAGTTGCAACCCCCGCGAAAAGACGGCCGCCGAACTGGCCGAGATGATGGTGGGCACGAAACTGGCAACCCCGCAGCGCGCGGCCAGCGAAACTGGCGATGTCGTGCTCGAGGTGCGGGGCCTGAGCCTGCCTTCCCCCAATCCCTTCGGCACCAGCTTGCGCGATATCTCGTTCAGCGTGAAATCGGGCGAGGTGCTGGGTATTGGCGGCGTCGCGGGCAACGGCCAGGACGAATTGCTGGCCGCGCTGTCGGGCGAAAGCGCGGCCAGCGCCGGGGCGGTCCGCCTCAAGGGCCAGCCGATCGGCGACCTGGGCCCCGGTTCACGCCGCCGTATCGCTGTACTGGCCGCCCCCGAGGAACGGCTGGGCCACGCCGCCGCGCCGGATATGAGCCTGACCGAAAACGCCCTGCTGACCGCGGCAATCCGCGAGGGCCTGGCCGCACGCGGATTCCTGAGGTGGCCGGCTGCTCGCGCCTTTGCCGAAAAGGTGATCGAAACCTTCGACGTGCGCACACCCGGCCCGGGCAACGCGGCGCGCTCGCTTTCGGGCGGCAACCTGCAAAAATTCGTCATCGGCCGCGAAGTTCTGCAACGTCCCGAAGTGCTGGTCGTGAACCAGCCCACCTGGGGCGTGGACGCCGCCGCCGCCGCCGCGATCCGGCAGGCCTTGCTCAACCTCGCCGCCGATGGCGCGGCAGTCGTCGTCATCAGCCAGGACCTAGACGAGTTGATCGAGATTTCCGACCGCTTCGCGGCGTTGAACGAGGGCCGGCTCGCCCCGCCCCGCCCCACCCGCGGGCTGAGCCTCGAAGAGATCGGCCTGATGATGGGCGGCGCCCATGACATGGAGGTTGCCCATGCAGCGGTCTAGGTTCTCCGGTTTCGCCTCCGGCGGGGATATTTGGCCCAAAGCAGATCAAGCGCTGCGCGCCCCTTCCTGCTTTGGAGAAAAATATCCCCGCCGGAGGCGAAAAATGGCCTCGAGGGGGACCAAGCCTTGATCGCGCTGGAAAAACGTCCCACGCCCTCACGCGCCTGGAGCGCGGCGGCCCCGCTCCTGGCGGTGGCACTGACCATGGTGGCCGGGGCGGCCCTGTTCGCGGCCCTGGGCACCGATCCGCTGGCCGCGATCCGCACGATCTTCTGGGACCCGCTGTTCAACGAACAGTTCGCCAGCTATTCGCGGCCGCAATTGCTGGTCAAGGCCGGGCCGCTGATCCTGATCGCGATCGGGCTCAGCCTTGGATTTCGCGCGGGCGTCTGGAATATCGGCGCAGAGGGGCAATACATCATGGGCGCGATCTGCGGGGCGGGCGTGGCGCTGGCGCTTTACCCGATGGACGCGTGGTTCGTATTCCCGACGATGGTCTTGGCCGGCGCCCTGGGCGGCTGGGCCTGGGCGATGATCCCCGCGATCCTGAAAACCCGTTTCCGCACGAACGAGATCCTGGTTTCACTGCTGCTTGTCTACGTCGCCGAACAGATCCTCGCCTCGATGTCGCTGGGCCTGATGCGCAACCCCGAGGGCGGCGGGTTTCCGGGCAGCCGCAACCTGCAACAATACCCCGCCGCCGCCAATCCGGAACTGGTTGCGGGAACCGGCATGCACTGGGGCGTGGTCGCGGGCTTTGTCGCGGTGATCGCGGCCTATATCCTGCTGAACCGTCACATGCTGGGGTTCCAGATCCGGCTGGCCGGCCAAAGCCCGCGCGCCGCGCGGTTCGCGGGGGTCGACCCGAATCGGCTGGTTATGATCTGCCTCGGGATTTCGGGCGCGCTGGCGGGGCTGGCGGGTATGTTCGAGGTCGCGGGCCCGGCGGGCCAGATCAGCATTGATTTCAACGTGGGCTATGGCTTTACCGCGATCATCGTTGCCTTCCTGGGGCGGCTGCACCCGGTGGGCATCCTGCTGGCGGGGCTGTTGATGGCGCTGACCTATATCGGCGGGGAACTTGCGCAATTCATGCTGGGCCTGCCCGCCGCCGCGATCCAGGCTTTCCAGGGGATGTTGCTGTTCTTCCTGCTGGGGTTGGACGTGTTGTCGAATTTCCGTGTCCGGCTGGGCCGGCGAAAGGTGACCTGATGGACCTGTCCGCGATCAACCCCGTCATCCTGATCGCCTCGCTGATGGTGGCGGCGACCCCGATACTGCTGGCCGCCATCGGCGAACTGGTTGTCGAGAAATCGGGCGTGCTGAATCTCGGGGTAGAGGGGATGATGATCACCGGGGCGATATGCGGTTTTGCCGCCGCGGTAGAGACCGGCAGCCCCGCGCTGGGCTTTCTGGCCGCGATGATCGGCGGGGCGGCCCTGTCGATGATCTTTGGCTTGCTCACGCAGTTCCTGATGTCGAACCAGGTGGCGACGGGACTGGCGCTGACGCTTTTCGGGCTAGGTCTGTCGGCGCTTATCGGGCAGGGTTACGTCGGTCTCAAGCCGCCGGCCACCGATCGGCTGGATCTTGGCCCGCTTTCGGATATCCCGGTGCTGGGCCGGATGGTGTTTTCTCATGATATCGTGATCTATGCCAGCCTCGTGCTGGTGCTCGTCGTCTGGCTGTTCCTGCGCCACAGCCGGGCAGGGCTGATCCTGCGCGCGGTCGGCGAAAATCACGAGGCCGCCCACGCGCTGGGCTACAAGGTGGTGCGCATCCGGCTGATGGCCATCGCCTTCGGCGGCGCCATGGCCGGGCTGGGCGGCGCCTATCTCAGCCTGGTGCGGGTGCCGCAATGGACCGAGGGCATGACCTCTGGGGCGGGCTGGATCGCGCTGGCCATCGTGGTTTTTGCCTCGTGGCGGGCGGGCCGTGTCCTGCTGGGCGCCTATCTTTTCGGCGGGGTCGCGGTTTTGCAACTCAACCTCCAGGCCGCGGGCATCGCGGTCCCGGTCGAGCTCTTGTCGGCCTCGCCCTATCTTGTCACCATCCTGGTGCTGGTCATCATCTCTGCCGACCGGAGCCGCGCGGCGGTGGCCGCGCCGGGTTCGCTTGGCCGGGTTTTCCATGCCTCGTCCTGAGGCGCCGCCAACCGGGGGGCGCGTTCCCCCCCACAACAAGGGATAGAACCATGAACCGTAGAACACTGCTTGCGTCTGCTGCGCTGGCCTTTGGCCTTGGGATGTCCGGCACGGCGATCGCCCAGGACAAGACCAAGGTCGGCTTTGTCTTCGTCGGGCCGATCGGCGATGGCGGCTGGACATATGAGCATAACGAGGGCCGCCTGGCCGTTGAGGCACATTTCGGCGACGCGGTCGAAACGATCTACCAGGAAAGCGTGCCCGAGGGCGCGGATGCCGAGCGTGTGCTGACGCAAATGGCGCTGTCGGGCGCGGACCTGATCTTTACCACCTCTTTCGGCTATATGGACCCCACGCTGAACGTGGCCGCGAAATTCCCGAACGTGAAGTTCGAGCATGCCACAGGCTACAAGCGCGCCGACAACGTGGGTACCTATTCCGCGCGTTTCTACGAGGGCCGCGCGGTGCAGGGACATATTGCCGGGAAACTCACGAAGTCGAACATCGTTGGCTATATCGCCTCTTATCCCATCCCCGAGGTCATCCGCGGCATCAACGCGGCCTACATCCATGCCAGCAAGGTCAATCCCGACATCCAGTTCAAGGTGATCTGGGCCTATACCTGGTTCGATCCCGCCAAGGAGGCAGATGCCGCGACCGCGCTGATCGAACAGGGTGCCGACGTCATCCTGCAACACACCGATTCCACCGCACCGCAGGCCGCGGCCGAGAAGGCTGGCAACGTCTATACCTTCGGGCAGGCTTCTGACATGGCGGAATATGCGCCGATGCCGCGGGTGTCCTCGATCATCGACAACTGGGCGCCCTATTACATAGACCGCGTCCAGGCGGTGATCGACGGCACCTGGGAAAGCGACGATACCTGGGACGGGATCGGGGCCGGCATGGTCAAGATCGGCGAGATTACAGACGCGGTGCCGGCAGAGATCAAGGCCGAGGCGCTGGCCTTGCAAGAGGCGATCGCCAGCGGCGCGTATCACCCCTTCACGGGCCCGCTGAACCGGCAGGACGGCACGCCTTGGCTGGCCGAGGGGGAGACCGCAGATGACGGTACGCTGCTGGGCATGAATTTCTATGTCGAGGGACTGTCCGGCGAGATCCCGCAATAAGACAAGGCGGGGGTGGGGGCGCTGCCCCCGCCGCCGCCTGCGCGGCGGCCCCCCCGGGGTACTTGCACCAAGAAGAAGACCACGCGCGGGGGGCGGGCATGGAGAGTGACTTCATCGTCATCGGCGGAGGGATTGCCGGCGTGTCGATCGGGGCGCGGCTGTCGCAACTGGGCCGCGTCATACTGCTGGAGAGCGAGTCCGGGCTGGGCTATCATGCCTCGGGCCGGTCCGCCGCGCTGTTCGACGAATGCCTCGGGCGCAGCGAGGTGGTCGCGCTTAACCGGGCGAGCCATGCCTATCATGCCGGGACCAATGGCGGCGTTCTGTCGGAGCGTGGCCTGATGGTTGTGGGCCGCGCCGAGGATGCGGTCTTGTTCGAGGCCGATTGCGCGCATATGGGCCTGTCGCGCCTGACCACGCCGGAGGCCTGCGCGTTGATGCCCGTGCTGGACCCGGGCGCCGTGGCCTTTGCCGGGCTGCACGAGAGGGCCTGGGACCTGGATACCGACCTGTTGATCCAGAACTTTGCCCGCGAGATCCGCGGCAATGGCGGCAAGGTCATGACCCGGGCGGCGGTCGAAGCGATCACACGGACCGGAACGGGGTGGCTGGTTCGAACCGCGACGGCGGAGTTCGAAGGGCGTATCCTGGTCAATGCCGCGGGCGCATGGGTCGACCAGGTGGCACGAATGGCAGGAGTCGCCCCGCTGGGTTTTTGCCCGATGCGCCGGTCGATCGCGCGGCTACCCGCGCCGGGCGGGCGGGAGGTGTCGCGCTGGCCGATGGTCGTCGGCGCGGGCGAGCGGTGGTATTGCAAACCCGATGCGGGCAAGTTGCTGGTCTCGCCCGCCGAGGAAGACCAAGTTCCACCACATGATGCCTTTGCCGACGACATGGTGCTGGCCGAGGGGCTGGCGCGTTACGAGGAAATGGTGACAGAACCGGTGACACGGGTTGAAACCTCTTGGGCCGGGCTTCGGACCTTTTCGCCCGACCGGCTGCTGGTGATCGGGTTCGACCCGACCGAGCCCTCGTTTTTCTGGCATGCAGGCCAGGGCGGCGTGGGCTTTCAGACGGCGCCTGCGGCCAGCCAGCTGGCCGCCGACATCGTTGCCGGGCGCGCACCCGAGATCGGCGCGGACCTGGCCCGCGCCTTTTCGCCCGCACGGTTCGCCTGATGGCCCGGCGTCCCGTGCCCAGCACGGCCTCGACCGCGCATCCGGCGGAAAACGGGCGGCTGACCGCGCCCTCTGCCCTGCGCAACGCCGCCGCGATCTGCGAGGTGATCGCCACCCATGGCCCACCGACAGGCCGCGCGCTGGAACTGGCCAGCGGCACCGGCGAACACGCGATACGCATTGCCGCCCGCTGTCCCGGCCTTGCCTGGCAGCCCAGCGACATCGACCCCGCCCGGCGCGCCAGCATCGACGCCTGGGCGGCAGAGGCCGCCCTGACCAACCTGGCCCCGGCAATCGAGATCGACGCAACCCATCCCGGCTGGGGCGTCCAGCATGGCGGGCAGGACCTGATCTTCTGCTCCAATATCCTGCATCTGGTCAGCGCGCCCGAGGCCGAGTGCCTGATCCGCGAAGCAGCCGCAGCGCTCGCCCCCGGCGGCATCTTGATGGTCTACGGCCCCTTCCGGCGCGACCACGGCTTTGCCAGCGACGGCGACGCGGCCTTTCACGCCAGCCTGACCGCACAGGACCCCGAGATCGGCTACAAGTCCGTGCGGCAGGTGCAGGGCTGGTTCCACCAGGCAGGGTTACAGGGCGCAGATGAAATCCCCATGCCCGCCAACAACTTGACACAAATCGGCAGAAAGCCACGCTGATTTGACCCGGATCAAGGTGGCGCAGCGCCCAGAGTGGTGATAGGGCGGCGAAAAGTCATCTACAGGAGACCGGCATGGACTGGACCAAGAAACGCGACGGCACCAAGGACCAGTTGCGCAACCTGAACAAGGCGATCCCCGATGCCGCCCGCGCCTTTGGCGCGCTGGGCAAGGCGGTCAAGGATGGCGGGACGCTGGAATTCAAACAAAAGGAATTCGTTGCCCTCGGCATCGCCGTCGTCACCCACTGCGAGGCTTGCATCGTCCTACACATGGAGGCGCTGGTGCGCGTCGGCGCGACCCGCGAAGAGGTGGGCGACGTGCTGGCCATGGCGATCCAGATGGGCGGTGGCCCCGCCATGATGTATGCCGCCGGCGCAATGGAAGCTTATGACCAGTTGATCGCCGAGAAAGAGGCCAAGGAAGGCTGAGCGCAGCCACGGCCGCGCCCACCAAACCCTGCTTATCCGGGGCCCCCGCCCAAGCGCGAGGCCCCGGGTTCTCGCGCGCAGCGGATCGGAACAATCTACCCTGCGCCGGCCCTCAGCCATCGGCCCGAATACGGGCGTTTTTCGGATCGTAGGGGCAGTCCTCGGTCACCTCGACATCCCAGAGCCGGTCCTGCATCTTCACCTGCAGCTTCTGCCCCGGCACCGCCAGATCGGGCCGCACATAGCCCATGCCGATGGATTTGCCGAACGCCACCGAATAGCCGCCCGAGGTCAGCCGCCCCACCCGCGTCTCGCCGTCATACAGCGCCTCGCGACCCCAGGGGTCGGCATCCTCGGGCCCGTCGACCAGCAGCGTGACGCATTTGCTGCGGAGGCCGGTCTGCTCCATCGCCGCCTTGCCATGGAAGTCCTTGGAGAGATCCACGAACCGGTCCAGCCCGGCCTCCAGCGGGGTGGCGTCGCGGCCCAGTTCGGTGCCGAAGGCGCGATAGCTTTTCTCCTGCCGCAACCAGTTCTGTGCGCGCGCCCCCACCAGTTTCAGCCCGTGGCCGCTGCCCGCCTGAATCAGCAGGTCCCACAGGTAGGTCTGCATCTCTACGGGGTGATGCAGCTCCCACCCCAGTTCGCCGGTATAGGCGACGCGCAGGGCACGGACCGGGCACATGCCCAGTTCGATGTCGCGGGCCGACAGCCAGGGGAAGCGGGCATTGGACAGGACCGTGGCGGGGTCGGCATCCTTGACCACCTCGTTCAGGATGGCGCGCGCATTGGGGCCGGCCAGCGCGAAGACGCCCCATTGGGTGGTGATGTCCTGCACCTCGATCCAGCCGAATTCGGCGCGTTTGTCCTCGGCCGCCTTGACCAGATAGTCGTGGTCATAGGCCTGCCAGGCCCCGGCCGAGACCAGATAGTATTCGTCCTCGGCCAGCCGGACGATGGTGTATTCGGTGCGCACCGTGCCCTTGACCGACAGCGCGTAGGTCAGGTTCACCCGGCCCACTTTCGGCAGTCGGTTGCAGGTGAACCAGTCCAGGAACGCGGTCGCGCCCGGCCCGGCCACCCGGTGCTTGGTGAACGCGGTCGCGTCGATCAGGCCGGCGGTTTCGCGGATCGCTTGTGCCTCGTCCACCGCGTATTGCCACCAGCCGCCCCGGCGGAAGGACCGCGCGTCATGGTCGAAGCTTTCGGGCGCATCCAGGGGCCCGTAGTAATTGGGCCGCTCCCACCCGTTGACCTGCCCGAACTGGGCGCCGCGCGCCTTTTGCCGATCATAGGCGGGCGAGGTGCGCAAGGGCCGGCAGGCCGGGCGCTCCTCGTCCGGGTGGTGCAGGATGTAGACGTGTTCGTAGGCTTCCTCGTTCTTGCGGCAGGCATATTCGGTGGTCATCCAGTCGCCGTAGCGCTTGGGATCGAGGCTCCCCATGTCGATCTCGGCCTCGCCCTCGGTCATCAGTTGCGCAAGGTAGTACCCTGCGCCCCCGGCCGCCGTGATGCCGAAACTGAAGCCTTCGGCCAGCCACATGTTGCGCAGCCCCGGCGCGGGACCCAAGAGCGGGTTGCCATCGGGGGTGTAGCAGATCGGGCCGTTATAGTCGTCCTTCAGACCCACGGTTTCCGAGGACGGAATCCGGTGGATCATCGACATGTATTCCTCTTCGATCCGCTCCAGATCCAGCGGGAACAGATCCGCGCGGAAGCTGTCGGGGCAGCCATAAGCAAAGCGCGCGGGCGCATTGCGTTCATAGGGGCCAAGGATCCAGCCGCCGCGCTCCTCGCGCACGTACCACTTGGCATCGGCATCGCGCAGCACGGGATGTTCGGGATTGCCGGCCTTGCGCCAGTCCACCAGCGCGGGGTCGGGCTCGGTCACGATGTACTGATGTTCCACCGGGATTGCGGGCATCTTGATGCCCAGCATCCGCGCCGTGCGTTGCGAGTGGTTGCCGGTGGCGGTCACCACGTGTTCGGCGGTGATGACGGCGGTTTCCTCGGTCGGGATCAGGTTGCCGCCCTTCTCGGCCATCCTGGTAACGCTGACGCGCCACTCGGACCCGGTCCATTCATACCCGTCCACCTGCCATTTCCGCTCGATCACCGCGCCGAACTGGCGCGCGCCCTTTGCCATGGCCTGGGTCACATCGGCCGGATTGATGTAGCCATCCGTGGGGTGGTAGATCGCGCCCTCCAGATCCTCGGTGCGCACCAGCGGCCAGCGCTCCTTGATCTGATCGGGGCTCAGCCATTCAAAGGGCACGCCCACGGTTTCCGCGGTCGCGGCATAGAGCATGTATTCGTCCATCCGCGCCCTGGACTGCGCCATCCGCAGGTTGCCCACCACGTAAAAGCCGGGGTTGAGGCCGGTTTCCTCCTCCAGCGTCTTGTAGAACTTGATGGAATAATCGTGGATATGGGTCGTCGCGTAGGACATGTTGAAATAGGGCAGCAGCCCCGCCGCGTGCCAGGTCGAGCCGCTTGTCAACTCGTCGCGTTCCAGCAGCATCGTGTCCCACCCGGCGCGGGCCAGGTGATAGGCGATCGAGGTGCCGACGGCACCGCCGCCGACGACAAGGGCTTTGACATGGGTCTTCATGGGCACGACTCCGCGCTCTCGGTCCGAGTTACCAACCAGTTACGCAAATTCGGCCTCCCGCGGCGAGGGCCATCCGACCCAACAGCGCGCGAAAGCGACCTGCCGCCCCGTCCGTGGCGGCGCCCATTCCGGCAAACCCGGCTTCTTCTTGGTCGAAATACCCCGGGGGTCCGGGGGCGGCGCCCCCGGCGTGCCGCCCCGGCACTCTGGGCACATCCTGCCAGTTCTCACAACATCGATGGCACCACGAGGTCCGGCGGCCGGTGGCCGTCGGCAAAGGTCTTGATGTTGATGATGACCTTCTCACCCATCTCCACCCGCCCTTCGACCGTGGCCGAGCCCATATGCGGCAACAGCACCACGTTCGGCAATTCGCGCAGGCGGGGATTGATCTCGTGGCCGTGCTCGAACACGTCCAACCCCGCGCCGCCCAACTCGCCCGCGCGCAACATCCGGGTCAGCGCGTTCTCGTCGATCACCTCCCCGCGCGAGGTGTTCACGATCACCGCGTCGGGCTTCATGAGCCTCAGCCGCCGGGCATTCATCAAGTGAAACGTCGACGGCGTATGCGGACAGTTGATCGACAGCACGTCGATCCGGCTGACCATCTGGTCCAGACTGTCCCACCACGTCGCCTCGAGCTCTGCCTCTATCTCGGGACGCAACCGCTTGCGATTGTGATAATGGATCTGCATTCCAAAGGCCCGCGCGCGGCGCGCCACCGCCTGCCCGATCCGCCCCATGCCGAGAATCCCCAGCCGCCGCCCACCGATGCGCCCCCCCATGAAGGCCGTGGGCGCCCAGCCCTGCCACGCACCCGATTGCATCACCGACAAACCCTCGGGAATGCGGCGAGTCACCGCCAGCATCAGCGCGATGGTCATGTCGGCAGTGTCCTCGGTCACCACGCCGGGCGTGTTCGCGACCAGGATACCCCTCTGGCGCGCGGTCTGCACGTCCAGGTGATCGATCCCTGCCCCGTAATTCGCGATCAGCTTCAAACGGTCGCCGGCCGCGGCCAGCATTGCCTGGTCGATCTGGTCGGTGACGCAGGGCACCAGGACATCGGCACGCCGCATCGCCCCGACCAGCTCGTCGCGGGTCATCTTGACATCGGCCTCGTTCAGCTCGACATCGAAAAGCTCCTTCATCCGGGTTTCGACCGGCTCGGGCAAGCGTCGCGTCACGACAACACTCAGACGTTGAGCGGGCATCGGTGGGCCTCCCTGCTTGCACCCCGTGGCATCAGTGGCAAACTGTCCGAGATCGGGGCGCGGCACAAGACCCCGCAACAAGAGGCAGTCCAGCGCATGACAATTACCGCATCCGCATCGGCGCAACGCGCCGCCCTCGCGGCGGCTCTCTTCCTGCTTCTCATGGCACTGCCCGCGGGCGCAACCGACCGCGGACCGGTCACCAACCTGCCCCTGCCCCGTTATGTCTCACTCAAGGCTGCCGAGGGTAATGCCCGCCGCGGGCCCAGCCTCGGCCACCGGATCGACTGGGTTTACAAGCGCCGTGGCGTCCCCTTGCAGATCACCGCAGAGTACGGCCATTGGCGCAGGGTCCAGGATCGCGACGGCGCGGGCGGCTGGATACACTATTCCCTGCTCTCGGGCCTGCGCACCGTGCTGGTCGAACAGGACATGCTGGCACTGCACCGTATCCCCAGCACGGACAGCCAGGTGCTTGCCCGGGCGGAACTGGGGGTAATCGCGCGCCTGGGCGAGTGCAAACCCGACTGGTGCCGGATCTCGGCAGAGGGGCAATCGGGCTGGGTGCCGAAAACCGCGCTCTGGGGCGTCGACCCCGGCGAAATCCGCGACTAGACTGGTCGCCACGCCCCGTGCCGGGCGCCACGCCCCGGATGCAGACCGCCAATGCCCGATGCACACCGCCTCAACCTCTCCGCCGGCCTGGCATCGGTCACGGTCGCGCTGACGCTGGTGGCGATCAAGCTCTGGGCGCTCGGGGCGACGCAATCGCTCTCTGTCGCCGCCTCGCTCGCCGACAGCGCGCTCGACCTGATGATGTCGCTGGGCGGATTGGCCGCCATCCTCTATGCCGCCCGCCCGCCCGACGATGATCACGCCTTCGGCCATTCCGCCGCCGAAGACCTCGCCGCCCTGGGCCAGGCTTTCTTTATCCTCGCATCGGCCGGCGTGATCGGCATGGCCGCGCTGACTCGCCTGACCGCCACCGACCCGGTCGTGCTGACCGCAGAAGGGCGGGGGATGCTCGCCATGGGCCTTTCCTGCGTCATCACCCTCGCTCTCGTCCTCTGGCAACGCCGGGTGGCTGCACGCACCGGCAACCGCGTGATCCGCGCCGATTCGCTGCACTACCTGGGCGACCTGCTGCCGAATCTTGGCGCAATCCTCGCCCTTTGGGCCTCGGCCGCCTTCGGACTTGCCCGGCTCGACGCGGCGATCGCGCTGGCCGCCGCGGCGATGCTCGCGGTCGGCGCGGTCGGCATCGGGCGCGAGGCCTGGGACGCGCTGATGGACCGCGCCGCCCCCTCAGAGGTGATCGCCCGGATAGAAACGCTCACCCGCGCCCAACCCGGCGTGCTGGGTTTTCACGACCTCAAGACCCGTCGCTCGGGCGCGCAGCTTTTCGTCAACCTGCATATCGAACTCGATGGCCGCCAGAGCCTGCACGAGGCCCACGCAATCGGCGCGGCGCTGAAACATGCCATCCTCGCCGAATATCCCGGCACCGACATCATCATCCATTTCGATCCCGCCTGCCTGACCTGAACAGGGCGAGCCCTTCTTCTTGGGGCAAATACCCCCGCCGGAGGCACGATTTTTCACCGAAAAATCGTCCCCCTCAGCCCCCGTCGCCGCACACCGGACAATCGGGCCTTCGGTTCAACGCGATCACCCGCGTCTGCGCATGCAACGCATCATGGATCATCATGCGTCCGGCCAAAGTCTCGCCCGCCCCGGTGACATGCTTGATCGCCTCCATCGCCATCATCGACCCGACAATGCCCGGCAGCGCGCCGATCACGCCCGCCTCGGCACAGGCGGGCGCAAGTCCCGGTGCGGGGGCCTGCGGAAAGACGCAGGCATGACAGGGCGTTCCATGGGCAGGATCGAACAGGCTGACCTGCCCCTCCCATTGCGCGATTGCGCCCGATACCAGCGGCGTGCCGGCATGCACCGCCGCCGCGTTGATCAGCGCGCGCGTCTCGAACGTATCGCTGCAATCCAGCACCAGGTCGTACTCGGCAAACAACGCCCCGGCCGTCACCGCGTCCAGCCGCCGGTTATAGGGGCGCAGCTCGACAAACGGATTTTGCGCCCGGACCGCCGCCGCGGCCGAGAAAACCTTGGGCTGTCCGATCCGGGAATCGGTGTGGATCACCTGCCTTTGCAGGTTCGACGAGGAGACCACGTCATCATCCACCACGCCCAGCGTTCCCACACCTGCCGCACCGAGATACATCAGCACCGGCGCACCCAATCCGCCCGCGCCGATCACCAGGACGCGGGCCTCTTTCAGCTTGCGCTGGCCCGGACCGCCAATTTCGCGCAGCACGATATGGCGGGCATAACGTTCCAGTTCCGCCGGGCTCAGCGTCGCCGATGGCGTGGCGGGCGGCGCAAGGGGGCGCACGCGCCGGCGCAGCGCCCCCAGCACAACCCGGTAGCCAAGCACCAGCACCACGACTAGCCCCAGCGCGAACCAGCCCTCCGGCGTGCCGCCGATCATCGTGCGCAGGACATGCCCCTCGGGCAGCACCAGGTGCAACGCCAGAACCCCGAGGTAAAGCGCCGCGATCATCGCCCAACGCGCTCGTCGCGGCACCCTCATCAGTGCGCCCAGCCCCCACAGCCCCGCCGCCAGCGCAACCACAAGCGTCATCAGCGCCGCCCCGTCGAACCGAACCCGCCCGCGCCGCGCGCGGTGTCGTCCAGCGCCTCGACCACGTCGAAAGCCACCTGCACCACCGGGGCGACGATCATCTGCGCGATCCGGTCGCCATGATGGATCGTGTAGGGCGTCTCACCTAAATTGATCATCAATACGCCCACGGGGCCGCGATAGTCGCTGTCGATCGTGCCCGGCGTATTGGGCAGCGTGACACCATGTTTGAATGCCAGCCCCGAGCGCGGACGCACCTGCATCTCGAATCCCGCCGGGATCGCGACCCGAAACCCGGCGGGCACCACCAAACGGGCCATAGGCGCCAGTGTCAGACCCGCCGCCCGGTCCGCCGGCGGCAGGTTGGCACGGATATCTGCCCCGGCGGCGCCGGATGTCTCATAGCCGGGCAAGCCCAGCGCACGGTCGGCCCAGTCCTCCCACAGAACCTGCAAGACCGGGCTCATGCGCCCGCCTCCAGCTTTCGTGCGATCCGCGCAGCCAGCCGGGCGGCAACCTCGTCCTTGGTCAGGCGCGGCCAGGTTTCCGTCCCGTCCCCGGTGATCAGGGTCACCTCGTTCTCGGCTCCGCCCATGATGCCCGTACCGGGCGAGACATCGTTGGCCACGATCCAGTCACAGGCCTTGCGCGCACGCTTGGCACGGGCATGGGCCTCGACATCGTGGGTTTCGGCCGCGAAACCGATTACCAGCACCGGGCGGCCCTCGCCCATCTGCGCGACAGTGGCCAAGATGTCGGTATTCTCGGCAAATTCCAGCGCGGGCGCCTTGCCCGACCCGTCCTTCTTGACCTTTTGCCCAGCCGCGTTCGCCACCCGCCAGTCGGCGACGGCGGCGGCGAAGACCGCCGCCTCGGCGGGCAGCGCGGCCTGTACCGCCTCCAGCATCTCGCGCGCGGTCTCGACGCGCACCACCTGAACGCCCGCAGGTGGCGGCACGCGCGCCGGGCCGGTGACGAACACCACCTCGGCACCCAGCCCCGCCAGGGCACGCGCAATGGCCGTGCCCTGCGCGCCCGAGGACCGGTTGGCGATATAGCGCACGGGGTCGATCGGTTCATGCGTCGGACCCGATGTCACGACGATACGCCGCCCCGTCAGCGGCCCGCCCGACAGCGCCGCCTCGATGGCGGCCAGGATCTCGGCCACCTCGGCCATACGCCCCGGTCCATGTTCGCCGCAGGCCATGTCGCCCGCATTCGGGCCGACGACCCGCACGCCGTCGCCCTGCAACGTCGCGAGGTTGCGCGCGGTCGCGGGGTGCTGCCACATCCGCACGTTCATCGCGGGGGCGATCAGAACCGGCTTATCCGTTGCCAGCAAAAGCGTGCTGGCCAGGTCGTCGGCAATGCCGTTTGCCATGCGCGCCACCAGGTTGGCCGTGGCGGGCGCGACCACGACCAGGTCGGACGCGCGCGATAGCTGTATATGGCCCATCTCGGACTCCGAGGTCAGGTCGAACAGGTCACGACAGACCTTTTCACCGGACAGCGCAGACAGGGCCAGCGGCGTCACGAATTCCTCTGCCGCGCGCGTCATCACCGGCGTGACGGCGGCGCCCCGGTCACGCAGGCGGCGGATCAGGTCGGGAACCTTGACGGCGGCAATGCCGCCAGAGACGATCAAGAGAATGCGTTTTCCTGCCAGCATGTGACCCGCCCGGTTGCCACTTTGACCCTGTCTAGGCCGGGGACGGAGACGAGACAAGCTCAGCCCTTGTCAAAGACAGCACAGGGATCGGGACGATCGGCCGGATCGGTGACCAGCCACAGGTGATAGGGGGGATCACCCTCGGGCACGGCCTCGAACTGGCCGACCGACAAAAGGGACACGTGTGGCGCGGCAAGGCCCAGCGCATAGGGCAGACCCCAGTCGGTGCGCGCGTGCCCGTTCCCGGTGATCACGACGACCGGACCGCCGGTTTCGCGCAGCGCCTTTAACGTGGCCCGCGCAAAGGCCGCGTCGCGCAGTCGTTGTGCCTCGACCATGCCGGGCAGCATCGCCTCTGGCAGGGCGTTGCAATGGGCCTCCATCTGGGCGGCCTCGCGGATGGCTTTCTGATCCTCGGGCAGGGGACGATCCAGGCCGAAAAGGGCGGCGTCGGAGCCGAGAACGGCCGCCGCCCCCTCGCCCACCGCGCGGCGCACCTCCTCGCGCGGCAGCGCGGCCCCGAAGATCGCGGCATCCGGCGCAGCGGTAAAAATCGGGTGATACATGGCGAAATCGGGCCAGCCCGAGTCCTGCCACTCCAAAGCCGCCCCCAGCGCGGCTGCATCGTCGCGCAACTCCGGCGTCACGCCGGCCGCCTGATCGGGCGTCAGCATCTCGAACACCAGGGCTGCCGGACGCAGGGCAGCCACGGCGCTGGCCTGGTTGACGTGATGCAGGGGATTGTCGTGCAGCTCCCCCAGCACAATCACATCGGCGGGGGGTAACGACGTCAGATCAGCCGGGGCGATCTGCTCGGCCCCGGCTGATCCGGCGGCCAACGCGATGGCCGCAGAGAGGAAAATGAACGGTCTCACGCGAGGAAGTGTTGGACCTCGGGCGACTGCGTTTCAAGGCTTTTGCGCATTTTGCCAAAGGCCGCCGCCTCAAGCTGACGCACGCGCTCTTTGGACAGGCCCAGTTCCAGCCCGAGACTTTCCAGCGTGCGCGGCTCATCGCGCAGCTTGCGCTCGCGGACGATAAACCTCTCGCGTTCGTTCAATTGCGACAGCGCCGCTACCAGCCAGTCACGCAATTGCGCCCGGTCGCGCCCCTCCTCGATCAGATCTGCGGCCTGCGTGCTGTCATCCTCAAGCGTGTCGATCCATTCGCGCCCATCCTCATCGGTGGACTGGGTCGCGTTGAGCGAAAAGTCGGACCCTGACAGCCGTCCCTCCATCATCTCGACATCGGCGAGCGGCACACCGACCTCGGTCGCGATCATCTGGCGCAACTGGTGGCGGTCCAGAACCTCGCCCCGCGCGCTGGCCTCGCGTTCGAGCCGGGCCTGAACCCGGCGCATGTTGAAGAACAGCGATTTCTGCGAGGAGGTGGAGCCGGTGCGAACCATGGACCAGTTGCGCATCACGTAATCCTGGATACTGGCCTTGATCCACCAGACAGCATAGGTGGAAAAACGCACGCCGCGATCCGGGTCGAACTTGTCGGCGGCCTTCATCAGGCCGAGAGACGCTTCCTGGATCAGGTCGTTCATCGGCGCGCCATATCGTTTGAACTTGGCGGCCATTGAAATCGCCAGCCGCATGTAGGCGGTGATCAGGCGGTGCAGCGCAGCCTCGTCACGTTCATCACGCCAAGCATAAGCCAGCTTCAGTTCGGTTTCCGCATCCAGCAGCTCGGCCTTCATGGCCTGGCGCGACAAGGAACCGCTCTCGTATCCATCGAATGCCATAGGAACCCTCCGGGTGTTGGCTGGATCGTCTCGTTACAACTACTCCAAGATACGCAACGAGCCGGTCACTGGATCACACAAAACCGAGAGACATCTCCTGATTTCACGCGCCGCGGCTGTGCGCATTCGCACAAATATTCCCGGCTATCGCCGTGGGTCGATCTGCCGCCAGGAAAGGACGCGCCCCCCCGACCGCGGGGCCAGACCATCCGCGCCGCAAGCTCCGCGGAAGTTTCGAGTAAATTTACCCTTCGGTAACCAAGCCGGCGTAGCCCTTGGACGTTACAGCGACGGAGCGGCGGATGACGGCACGGGCCTACACGGTGACCTTTGACGGGGTCGAGGCGCAGATCGTCGAGGTGCAATGCGCCGTCTCGGCCGGGTTGCCTGCCTTTTCCATCGTCGGGCTGCCCGACAAGGCGGTCAGCGAGGCGCGCGACCGGCTGCGCGCGGCGCTGGTGTCAATGGGGGTGGCGCTGCCCTCCAGGCGGATCACAATCAACCTCTCACCTGCTGACCTGCCCAAGGAGGGGTCGCATTTCGACCTGCCGATCGCGCTGGCGTTGCTGGCGGCGCTGGACGTCGTGCCGCGCGATGCGGCCGAGGGCACCGTGGCATTGGGCGAACTCTCGCTTGACGGTCGGCTGGTCCCGGTGATCGGCGCCCTGCCCGCGGCCATGGCCGCCGCCGCGGCCCACCGCGCGCTCTTGTGTCCGCATGCATGTGGGGCCGAGGCTGCATGGGTTGGGGGCACGCAGGTTCTGGCCGCCCCCGACCTGGCCGCGGTGGTGCGCCATTTCACTGGGCAGGCCCCGCTTGCCCCCGCCGAACCGGGCGAGGTCACCGCCCCGCGCGATCACCGCGACCTGGCCGATGTAAAGGGACAGGAACGGGCCAAGCGCGCGCTGGAAATCGCCGCCGCGGGACGGCACCACATGCTGATGGTCGGCGCGCCCGGATCGGGCAAGTCGATGCTCGCCGCGCGAATGCCCACGATCCTGCCGCCGCTTTCTCCGGTCGAGGCGTTGGAAACCTCGATGATCCATTCGCTCGCAGGGCTACTGGACGAGGGCGGAATCTCGCGTCACCGTCCCTTCCGCGAACCGCATCACACCGCATCCATGGCCGCCATCGTCGGCGGCGGGCGCGACGCCAAACCGGGCGAGATCAGCCTGGCCCATAACGGCGTGCTGTTCATGGACGAGTTCCCCGAGTTCACCCGCGCGGTTCTGGAAACCTTGCGTCAGCCGATCGAGACCGGCGAGATCGTGGTGGCACGGGCCAATGCCCATACCCGCTATCCCTGCCGGTTCCTGCTGGTCGCGGCCGCCAATCCCTGCAAATGCGGCTATCTCGCCGACCCGGCCCGCGCATGCGCCCGCGCCCCCCAATGCGGCGAGGATTACCTTGGCCGGATATCGGGGCCGCTGATGGACCGGTTCGATCTGCGGGTCGAGGTGCCCCCCGTCAGCTATGCCGATCTCGACCTGCCCACGACGGCAGAGTCCTCTGCCCGCGTAGCCGACCGTGTGGCTGCGGCGCGCGACCTGCAACAGGCGCGCTTCGCCGAGCACGGCGCGGTGCGCGTGAATGCCGAGGCCGAGGGCGCATTGCTGGAACAGGTCGCCACCCCCGACGACGAGGGTCGCGCGCTTCTGGTGCGGGTCGCCGAACGCTTCGGGCTATCGGCACGCGGCTATCACCGGGTGCTGCGCGTGGCACGCACCATCGCCGACCTCGAGGGCGCATCGCAGGTCGCATGCACGCATGTGGCAGAGGCGGTCAGCTTTCGCCTGGCGGTGGGCGGCGGGGATCGCTAGGCGCGTTTTGCCTCGATCACATCCCAGATCCGCGCGGCGATATTGGCCTGGTCGAAACGCTCCAGCTCCTGGATGCCGGTGGGCGATGTCACGTTGATCTCTGTCAGGTAATCGCCGATCACGTCGATACCGACCAATACCTGGTTATGCGCCTGCAAGGTCGGCCCGATGGCCTTGCAGATTTCCAGGTCGCGCGCGCTTAGCGCGGCGCGTTCGGCCCGCCCCCCGACATGCAGGTTCGACCGCGTTTCACCCTCGGCGGGGACGCGGTTGATCGCGCCCACCGGTTCGCCATCGATCAGGATCACCCGCTTGTCACCATTTTCGACCGCAGGCAGGAATTTCTGGGCAATCAGCGGTTCGCGGCTCATGCCGGTGAAAAGTTCGTGCAACGAGGCAAGGTTGCGATCGGCATGGCCCAGGCGGAACACCCCCGCGCCGCCATTGCCATAAAGCGGTTTGAGGATGATGTCGCCATGCGCGGACTTGAAGGCGCGCAACGTGTCGAGATCCCGCGCGATCACCGTGGGCGGGATCAGCCCGGGAAACTTCAGCACCAGCAGCTTCTCGGGGAAATTGCGTACCCAGAACGGATCGTTGACCACCAGGGTTCCGGGCGAAAGATGCTCAAGCAGATGAGTGGTGGTGATATACCCCATGTCAAAGGGCGGATCCTGCCGCAGCCAGACCACGTCCCACTCGCCCAGATCGACCGCCACTTCCGGCCCCAGAGTGTGGTGATCCCCGATCACGCGACGCACCTCGAGCGGCCAGCCGCGGGCCATCACGCGGCCCTGATCCCAATACAGCCGGTCGGGCGTATAGTAGAACAAACGGTGCCCCCGCGCCTGTGCCTCTTCGGCGATGCGAAAGGTGGTGTCGGCCGTAATGTCTATGGCCCCGATCGGGTCCATCTGAATGGCAACCTTGAGCGGCATGGTCCTCTCCCCGTTCCGGCCCGCCTTACATGGCCGAGCGGGCGAGGCTTTGCAACGTCTCAGGCACAGAACGCGTTCTCGACGATATCGATCTCGCCCATGGCGTTGACCAGCGCCACGTCGAACCGGATCTCGGTCAACTGTCCGCGCGGCTCCCCCGCCAGGAATTCCAGCGCGGCCCCCATCACGCGCTCCATCTGGCGGCGCCCGACGCGCTCGGCGGCGCGGACAAAATCGCGCGCCTTCTTGACTTCAACGAAGACAAGGCCATCCCCGTCCCGTGCCACGAGGTCGATCTCGCCCGACCGACCGCGCCAGCGGCGCGCGGCAATCGGCAGCCCGCGCGCCTCGTATCCGCGCGCGACGCTATCCTCGGCGGCCAGACCCGCATGGTAGGAAACCGTTCCGCTCATGTCTTGCCCTCCAGTTTCAGCGCTGCCTGGTAAACCTCGCGCCGGGGAAGCTTCAGCGCCGCGGCCACCTCGGCAACCGCATCCTTCGTTGAACCGCGCGCCATCGCCGCCACAAGCGCGGCCTGCATGTCCTCTTGCGCGGCGACGACGTCGCTCCCACGCCCGACCAACACCACAATTTCGCCTTTCACCTCGCGCCCGGCGAATTCTTCCGCCAATTCGCCCAGCGTGCCGCGCACGACTTCCTCGAACCGCTTGGTCAATTCCCGGCATAGCGCGGCCTGCCGATCATGTCCCAGAATTTCTGCCAATTCCCCTAACAATCGGCTAACGCGCCTGGGAGATTCATAGAAGACCAGCGTCGCCTGCTGGCCGGCCACTTCTTCCAGCATCCGCTTGCGCGGCCCCGCCTGCGCCGGGGCAAACCCCAGAAACATCACCCGGTCGCTGGGCAGCCCCGCCACGCTGAGAGCGGCAAGCATCGCCGAGGGGCCCGGCGCGGCATGAACGGCAACGCCCGCCGCGATCGCGTCGCGGGCCAACGGGTAGCCCGGATCGGACACCATCGGCGTACCCGCCTCGCTGACGCAGGCCACCGATTGACCCGCCTGCGCCATCTGCACCAGTTTCGCGCGCACGCCGGGGGCGGAGTGGTCGTGATAGGCAATGAACGGCCGCTCTCCCGCCGCGATCCCGTGGATCTGCATCAGGTGGCGCGCGGTGCGCGTATCCTCGGCAGCGATCACATCGGCCGAGGCGAGGATATCGAGCGCCCTCAGCGTGATGTCGCGCGCCGCCCCGATGGGCGTGGCCACGAAATAGATGCCTGGGGACAAGGGCGAGCGGATTATCTCCATGGGGGCCTCGGTCAGGGATGTCTGAGTTTACTTGGCCGACCGATCCGCATAGTCTCGCGCCGACCCCAAAGAGCGGAGACCGACATGATCGCCGTTTTCCCGACCACCCGCAAGCGGCTCGTTCTGGCACTGGCAGCACTTGTGCTGCTTGCCGCCTGTCAGACCGTCGGTACCGGCGGCGGGCCCGGCATCAATGCCCGCGCCCCAGTGCCCGTTGCGCTCCTGGTGCCGGGCGGCTCGCCCGCGCCGGGCGACGCGGCAATCGCGCGTAGCCTAGAAAACGCCGCGCGGCTGGCGATGGCGGATTTGCAAGATGTCCGGATCGATTTGCGGGTCTATGCCACTGCCGGACAGCCCGACCAAGCGGCGCTTGCTGCGCGACAAGCCGCCGCCGACGGGGCCAAGATCATCCTGGGGCCGCTCTATGCCCAGTCTGCCAATGCCGCCGGCCTGGCCGTGGCCTCGCGAGGTCTCAACGTCCTGAGCTTTTCCAACAACTCGCAGATCGCGGGTGGAAATGTCTTCGTGCTGGGGCCGACTTTCGAAAACACGGCCCGGCGCCTTGTGTCCTACGCGGCCTCGCGCGGGATGGACGACCTGATGATCGTCCACGACCCCGATGTCGCAGGCCAGGTCGGCCGCAGCGCCATCGCCGAGGCGGCGGCGCGCAACGGAACGCGGATCGTGGCCACCGGCAGTTACGAACTGTCACAGAACGGCGTGGTCCAGGCGGCCCCCGGCATCGCCGACAGCGTCAAGGCAACCGCGCCCGACGCGATCTTTTTCACCGCCAATACCGCGGGCGCACTACCGCTGCTTGCCCAGCTTTTGCCCGATAACGGCGTCCGGCCCGACAATACCCGCTTCGTCGGCCTGACGCGGTGGGATATCCCTCCGGCCACGATGGCATTGCCGGGGTTGCAGGGTGGGTGGTTCGCGTTGCCCGATCCCGGCATGACACAACAATTCAACACCCGGTTCGAAGCCGCCTACGGCGCACCACCGCATCCCACGGCTGCCCTCGCCTATGACGGGATTGCCGCGATCGGGGCACTGGTGGGCAAGGGCAAATTCGACACGCTGAGCGTGCGGGCATTGACCCAGGAGGCGGGTTTTGCCGGTGTTAACGGAACCTTCCGCCTGCTGCCTGACGGCACCAATGAACGTGCTCTGGCCGTGGCGCAAATCGAGAACAACCAGGTAAGCGTGATTGACCCTGCCCCAAGACGTTTCAGCGGCCCCGGCTTCTAGGCCGGTGCCCTCCCGCCCCAGACACCCGCTACCGGACAACCTGATTTGCCCGGCGGACCGCATCTTTGACGACGCTGGCTTTGCCGTCGAACTGGCCCGACTTTCGGCCGGGGGTGACATGGCCGCGCTGCGCAAGGGCGCTGTCAGTTATCTGGGTGCCGCCGCCCGTGCGGGTCGCGCCGAGATCGCGCGCGCCTTCGCCGAGCAGCCATTCGAGGCCGGCCCCACCATACGCGCTTATACCTGGCTGACCGATCGGCTGGTCTGCGCCACGCTGACCGTCGCCAGCCATTACCTGCACCCCTTGCCAAACCCCACCGAGGGCGAGCGGCTGGCGGTCTTTGCCGTGGGCGGATATGGCAGGGGCGAAATGGCGCCGCATTCGGACGTGGATCTTCTGTTCCTGACGCCGTGGAAAATCACTCCCTGGGCCGAGAGCGTGATCGAATCCATGCTCTACATGCTGTGGGATCTGCGGCTGAAGGTGGGGCATTCCTCGCGCACGGTAAGAGATTGTGTGCGGCTGGGGCGAGAGGACATCACGATCCGCACCGCGCTTTTGGAAAACCGCTTTCTTGCCGGGCACGCCCCCCTGCAAAAGGAACTGAACGACGCGCTGTGGAACGACTTGTTCGAGGGCACCGAGGCCGAGTTCATAGAGGCCAAGCTGGCAGAGCGCTCGGAACGTCACCGAAAACAGGGTGGCCAGCGCTATGTGCTGGAACCAAACGTGAAAGAGGGCAAGGGCGGGTTGCGCGACCTGCAATCGCTCTACTGGATCGCGAAATACATCTACCGGGTCGATCGGGCCTCGCAACTGGTCAAGCTGGGCCTTTTCACGGAAGAGGAATTCAGCGGCTTCTTGCAGGCCGAAAGGTTCCTTTGGGCGGTGCGCTGTCATCTGCACCTGATCACGGACCGGGCCATGGACCAGTTGACATTCGACATGCAGATCGAGGTTGCCGCGAGGATGGGATATCGAGACCGCGCCGGGCGCCGGGCGGTCGAGGTGTTCATGCAGGATTATTTCCTGCACGCCACCTCTGTTGGCGACCTGACCCGCATCTTCCTGACGGGGCTTGAGGCCGCGCATGTCAAGACAGAGCCGATGCTGCTGCGGCTTTTCCGGCGCAAGCGCAAGGCGCGCGAAGGCTACGAGATCGTGCAGAACCGGATGACGGTCGCCGACCCGGACACCTTTCTGAGGGACAAGCTGAACCTTCTGCGCCTGTTCGAGGAAGCGCTGCGGACGGGGACCCTGTTGCATCCCGACGCGATGCGGCTGATCGCGGGTAACCTGCACCTGATCGATGACAGCGTGCGCAACGACCCCGAGGCACAGCGCATCTTTCTCGACCTGCTGCTGAAACACGGCAATCCCGAACGTTCGCTCAGGCGGATGAACGAGTTGGGGGTGCTGGCCGCCTTCATTCCGGAATTCGAGCCGATCGTGGCGATGATGCAGTTCAACGTCTATCACAGCTTTACGGTGGACGAGCACACGATCCAGTGCATCTCGACCCTGGCGCGGATCGAGAGGGGCGAGATGGTCGAGGAATTGCCGGTGGCCAGCCGCATCCTCGACGAGGGCGTGAACCGGCGGGTTCTTTACGTGGCGCTGCTGTTGCACGATATCGGCAAGGGGCGGCCCGAGGATCATTCCGTCCTGGGCGCGCAGATCGCGCGCAAGGTCGCGCCGCGGCTGGGGCTGAAGCCCGACGAATGCGAAACGGTCGAGTGGCTGGTGCGCTATCACCTGCTGATGTCGGACATGGCGCAGAAACGCGACCTGTCTGACCCGCGCACGGTACGAGATTTCGCCAAGGCGGTAAAAACGAAAAAGCGGCTCGACCTGCTGACGGTGCTAACGGTCTGCGACATCATCGGGGTGGGGCCGGGTACATGGAACAACTGGAAGGCCCAGTTGATCCGAAGCCTCTATCGCGAAACCGCGAACGCGCTGGAAACCGGCCTGGAGGCGGTCAATACCGAGCAACGCGAGACAGAGGCGAAACGCGCCCTGCGCGAGGACCTGTCCGACTGGGACAAGAAAGACCTGCGCACGGAAATCGCGCGCCATTACGGCCCCTATTGGCAGGGTCTGCCCCGGTCCAGCCACGTGGTCTTTGCCCGGCTTCTGCGCGATATCCGCGATGACGAGATCCGCATCGACCTGGCCGAGGACGACGATCACGACGCCACCCGCGCCTGTTTCGCGCTGTCCGACCATCCGGGCATTTTTTCCCGCCTCGCGGGCGCGCTGGCGCTGGTCGGCGCCAACGTCGTGGACGCCCGCACCTACACCACCAAGGACGGTTACGCGACGGCGGTGTTCTGGATCCAGGATTCGGAGGGCAGCCCCTATGAAACCGCCCGCCTGACGCGCTTGCGCCAGATGATCGACAAGACCCTGATGGGCGAAATCCGCCCGCGCGAGAAACTGGCTGACCGCGACAAGCTGAAAAAGCGCGAGAAGGGCTTTCGTTTCCCGACTTCGATCACCTTCGACAACGAAGGGTCCGAGATTTACACGATCATCGAAGTGGACACCCGCGACCGGCCCGGACTTTTGTATGACCTGACCCGCGTTCTGGCCGACAGCAACATCTATATCGCCTCGGCCGTGATCGCGACTTACGGGGCGCAAGTGGTGGACAGCTTCTACGTCAAGGACATGTTCGGGTTGAAGCTGCACGCGCAATCACGCCGCGAGTCGCTGGAACGCAAGCTGCGCGCGGCGATCGCACAGGGTGCCGAACGGGCCGGGCAGCGATGAAACCGATCCGTCTGGTCGCGGGCTTTGTGACGGTTGGCGGCTGGACCATGGCCAGCCGGATTCTTGGATTCGTGCGCGACATCATGATCGCGGCCTGGCTGGGCACCGGCCCCGCGCACCAGGCCTTCGTCGTGGCCTTTTCGCTTCCCAACCTGTTTCGCCGCTTTTTTGCCGAAGGCGCATTCAACATGGCCTTCGTGCCGATGTTTTCCAAGCGGTTCGAGGCGGGTGAGGATGCGCAGGGATTTGCCCGCGACGCGTTCTCGGCGCTGGGGGGGGGGCTGATCCTGTTCACGCTGGCCGCCCAGGCAGCCATGCCATGGTTGGTGCTGGCAATGGCCAGCGGGTTCCATGGGCAGGAACAATTCGAGCTTGCGGTGATATACGGGCGGATCGCTTTTCCCTATATCCTGTTCATCTCGCTGGCGGCGCTGTTGTCGGGCGTGCTGAATGCGACGGGCCGTTTCGCCGCCGCGGCGGCAGCGCCGGTCTTGCTGAACATCCTGTTCATCGGGGCAATCGCCGGGGCCGCGGCAACGGGGGCCGACGTGGCGCTGGCCCTTGTCTGGGCAGTTCCGGTGGCGGGCATCGCACAGATGGCCCTGGTCTGGTGGGCCGCGCGCGAGGCCGGGTTTCGCATCATCCCGCACCTCCCGCGCCTGACGCCCGAACTGAAACGGCTGGCCATCATCGCCGCCCCCGCGGCGCTGGCCGGCGGCGTTGTTCAGGTCAACCTGCTGGTTGGGCGACAGGTGGCCAGCTATTTCGACTCGGCCGTATCGTGGCTCTACAATGCCGACAGGCTGTATCAACTCCCGCTGGGCGTGGTTGCGATCGCCATCGGCGTGGTGCTCTTGCCCGACCTGTCACGGCGGCTGAAATCAGACGACCCCGCGGGCAGCCGACAGTCGATGAACCGCGCGGCGGAATTCGCACTGGCCCTGACCGTGCCCGCCGCCGTGGCGCTGATGGCAATTCCACTACCCCTGGTATCTGTCCTGTTCCAGCGTGGCGCCTTCGATGCTGCCGATAGCGCGGCCACCGCGCTGGCCGTGGCAGTTTACGGTGCGGGCCTGCCCGCTTTCGTGATGCAAAAGGTTCTGCAACCGCTGTTCTTTGCCCGCGAGGATACGCGCCGCCCTTTTTATTACGCGCTGTGGGCGCTGGCGGTGAATGCCGCCCTGGCCATCGGATTGGCGCCCTTCATCGGATATATCGCCGCTGCCTGGGGCACGACTCTCGCGGGTTGGGCGATGGTGGGCTTGCTGTGGCGCGGCTCGCGCCGTTTCGGTTTGGCCGCAGAACTCGATGCGCGCCTTGTCCGCCGCCTGCCGCGCATCGTGCTGAGCGCAGCGCTGATGGGGGCGGTTCTGTGGGGCGCGGCGCGGACCATGGCGCCTTGGCTGGTCGCCGATACGGTGCGTTATCCCGCGCTTGCCCTTCTGATCGGGCTGGGCATCGTGACCTATTTCGGCCTGGGCCACCTGCTGGGCGCGTTCCGCCTTTCGGAATTCCGCCATGCGCTGCGCCGTCAGCGGTGACGCAGCCGCCTCCGCACATTGCCCCAGCCGCCCGGGCTGACCACGAAGGACAGCAAAAACCCCGTTACGAATCCCGCAAGGTCGGCAACCCAGTCATTGCTGGCCCCGAACAAGAGACCGAACAGCAACTGGATACCCAGAAGGAACCCGATCAGCGTGAAGGCGCGATACTGGTTGTCTCCCGTGGCCCCCAGACGCATCCACAACAGGAAGGTGAACGCCCCGATCAGGCCATAGACCGCCGGATACCCGCCCACCAGCGGCGCGGGGTCGTTCAACACCCCCCCGTAAACCAAGCCACCCACGATGGCCGATCCGAAAAAAACCGCCAGCACCGCCCAGGCGCGGAACACCTCGCCCACCATCTTGCCCAGCGCCAGTATGAACACGATCACGAACAGCGCATGGGTGAAACTGACATGCACGAACGGGTAGATGACAAATCGCAACAGATGCTCGGGCGGATAGCGCCCGTTTGACAACATCCACTCGAGAACCTGGCCCGAGACGGCATAATCCTGGAACGCCGCCATGCGCCAGCCAACAGCACCCGGCCCTCCGACGATCCCCCGCGCACCCAGCGAAAACACAGCCTCGATCGCGATCACCGGCAGCGCGAGCATCCATACCACCACCGGCAGCGGATTGATCGGCGGCGCATCGGGATCGGGTATCATGGCAGGAAAGCCTTCGGTTGACGCATCTCGCCCCCATGGGTAAGCGAGCAGGGCAGTGAATTCCAGACGGAGAGTGCATCATGGCCGAGGTGGTCCACACACCGCGCGTCTTTTCCGGCATCCAGCCCTCGGGCGGGCTGACGCTGGGCAATTACCTGGGCGCGCTCAAGCGCTTTGTCGAAACGCAAGACAAGGGCGGGATCGAAACCGTCTATTGCATCGTCGACCTGCATGCGATCACCGTCTGGCAGGACCCCGCGAAACTGACCCACGCCACGCGCGAGCTTGCGGCGGGCTTTATCGCCAGCGGCATCGACCCGGCGATATCCATCCTGTTCAACCAATCTCAGGTGCCCGCGCATGCCCAGCTCGGCTGGATCTTCAACTGCGTCGCCCGGCTGGGCTGGATGCAGCGGATGACCCAATTCAAGGACAAGGCCGGCAAGAATTCCGAAAACGTATCGCTGGGGCTGTTCGCCTATCCCGCGCTGATGGCCGCCGACATCCTGGCCTATCATGCCACCCACGTGCCGGTGGGCGAGGACCAGAAACAGCATGTCGAACTGACCCGCGACATCGCGGCCAAGTTCAACAACGATTACGGCATAGAGTTCTTCCCCTCGCCCGAGCCGGTGATCGAGGGCGCGGCAACACGGGTGATGAGCCTGCGCGACGGCACCAAGAAGATGTCGAAATCCGACCCCTCGGACATGAGCCGGATCAACCTGACCGACGATGCCGACACCATCGCGAAAAAGATCCGCAAGGCCAAGACCGATCCCGAGCCCCTGCCCGAAACCCTGCAGGGTCTCGACGGTCGGCCCGAGGCGCGCAACCTCGTCAACATCTACGCCGCCCTGGCCGAGATGACCCCGGAGCAGGTGATCGCCGAGCATGGCGGCCAGCAATTCGGCACCTTCAAGCCCTCGCTCGCCGATCTGGCGGTGGCGCGGTTGTCGCCCATCACCGCCGAGATGGACCGCTTGATGAAAGACCCCGCCGAGATCGATCGCATTCTCGCCGGCGGCGCAGAGCGGGCCAGCGAGATCGCCGCGCCGATCCTGAAACGCACCTGCGAGATCGTGGGAATGGTCGGCACGGGAGCGGGCTGAGCGCGCACGACGAAAGGTGCAGTTTTCACAAAACGGATTCGAAATCGCCACGGGCCTGAATCCGTCCCCAGGCACCCTAGTTCCCGTGCCGCCGAGCCGCGGCACGCGCCCCCGGAGGCGCGCGCCCCATCCCCAAGCCCGGCGCGATCCGCCCATCCGTTCCGCCACCGGGGCCATTGCCGGGCAGCCCAGCCCGACAGCGCCCCCGGCGGCCCCGCCGGGGGCGTCCGCTTTCCCGGCTGGACGCCCCCCGGCCACCCCACTAGGCTGCGCCCGACCGCGAGGAGACTGACCCATGGCCACAGGTATCAATATCCAGACATATTTCGACGGCGCCTGGCACAGGGGGGATATCCCCGTGATGCGCGCCGCCGATCACGGCAGTTGGCTGGGCACCACCGTCTTTGACGGTGCGCGCTATTTCGAGGGCATCGCACCCGATCTCATGGCCCATTGCGAACGGGTCAACCGATCTGCCGAGGCATTGATGATCACCCCCACCGTCCCGGCGGAGGATATGTATTCCATCATCCTGGACGGGCTGAAACGCCACGCCCCCGATGCCGCAGTTTACATAAGGCCGATGTACTGGGCCCTGGAAGGCGATTTCCTGGGCATCGTGCCCAAGCCGGACGCCACCGGCTTTGCAATCTCGCTGGAAGAAATCCCGATGCCGGCACCGGGCAGCGCCACGACTCTGACCACCACCCGCTTCCGACGCCCGACTCTGGATTGCGCGGTGGTCAATGCCAAGGCGGGCTGCCTTTATCCCAATAACGCCCGCATGCTGGCCGAGGCGCGGGCCAAGGGCTATGGCAATGCATTGGTCGCCGACATGATGGGCAACGTGGCCGAAACCGCCACGGCCAATGTCTTCATGGTGCGCGATGGCGAAGTGTTCACCCCGATCGCCAACGGCACGTTCCTGGCCGGTATCACACGCGCGCGCCACATCGAGAACCTGCGCGCAGATGGCGTAACCGTACACGAAACGGTTCTGAGTTTCGATGATTTCCGCGTCGCCGACGAGGTCTTCCTCTCGGGCAACATGATGAAGGTCACCCCGGTCAAGGCCTTCGACGAGGTGCAATACCATCCCGGTCAAATGACCGCGCGGGTACGCGAACTTTACTGGGACTGGGCCCATTCGAACGCCTGATGCCCTGCCTGGCCGCGCACGCCTGGCCGCGCAAGGACATGGGTATTTGGGCCAAGAAGAAGACAGGGCTGCTTCTTCTTGGTAAAAATACCCGTGGTCCGACAGCCCCGCGACGCGATGGCACCGGGCAGGTGCGCGGGGGTGGTTGCCACGGGGCAGCGGCTGGGTCATGGTTGCCGACAAGCCAGGGAGAAAGCCATGCGCAAGTTCCTTGTCGTTCTCGATGATAGCCGCGAATGCCTGAACGCGATGCGCTTTGCCGCCATGCGCGCGGCCAAGACCGGTGGCGGCGTGCAGATCCTCGCGGTGATTCCACCCGAGGATTTCAACCACTGGATCGGGGTGGGCGACCTGATGCGCGAAGAGGCGCGCGAGCGGATCGAGGCGCATTACGAGGTCTTTGCCAAGTGGATGCGCGACCGGCAGGGGATCGACCCCGAACTGGTGATCCGCGAGGGCGAGGCGGTTGCCGAGATCCTGGACCAGATTCGCCATGACCCCGATATCGGTGTCCTGGTCCTTGGCGCGGGGGCTGACAAGAAAGGGCCGGGGCCGCTGGTGACGCAATTGTCGAAAACAGCCGGTAGCCTGCCGGTGCCCCTGACCGTCGTGCCGGGCAGCCTGTCAAAGGAAGGGCTGGAGGCCGTCTGCTAGGTTGGAATCGTTCCAAAGGTTGACATTCACGGCTTGCGGGCGCATATCCGACAGGAAAGCTAAGGAATAAATCCATGTTTATCCAAACCGAATCCACGCCGAATCCTGCCACGCTAAAATTCCTGCCCGGCCAGGCCGTTCTGGAGGCGGGCACTGCCGATTTCCCCGCGCCCGACACGGCCGGGTCATCGCCCCTGGCCCGGCGCATCTTCGCGGTAGACGGGGTGCGAGGTGTCTTTTTCGGGACCGATTTCGTGACCGTGACCAAGATCGACGCCGTCGAATGGGACCATATCAAGCCCGCGATCCTGGGGGCGATCATGGAACATTTCCAGTCCGGCCAACCCGCTATCACCGGCGCGGAGGCCCAGGCGGGACATGCCGAACATGATGGTCCAGACGCCGAGATCGTTACTCAGATCAAGCAGTTGCTCGATACCAGGGTGCGCCCTGCGGTAGCCCAGGATGGCGGTGACATCACGTTTCACGGCTTTGACCGCGGCGTGGTTTACCTGCACATGCAAGGCGCCTGCGCAGGCTGTCCGTCCTCGACACTGACGCTGAAGATGGGGATCGAGAACTTGCTGCGCCACTACATTCCCGAGGTGATCGAGGTTCGCCCCGTGGCCGAGTGATCCATGGGCAACCCGACCCTGCTGGCCTTTGACACATCGGCCGCGCATTGCGCGGCCGCCCTGTTGCGGGGCGGCCGTATCCTGGTCAGCCGGCGCGTCGAGATGGGGCGCGGCCAGGCAGAGCAGATCGTGCCGCTGCTGGAGGATTTGCTGGAAGAGGGCGGAACCGACTGGCGGGGGCTGGACGCGGTGGGTGTCGGCGTGGGTCCTGGCAATTTCACAGGCATCCGGATTTCGGTGGCCCTGGCGCGCGGGCTGGCGCTGGGGCTTGGCGTGCCCGCAATCGGGGTTTCGAGCTTCGAGGCGCTGGCGGAGGGCGAGGAAGGTCCGGTCCTTGTCAGCCTGTCGGCACCGCGCGGCAGCGTTTACCTTCAGGCGATGGTGCATGGCCGGGACGTATCGGCGCCGATACAGATTGCGCCCGAGGCCGTCGCGGAACTCACGCTGGCGCCCGGCACGCGGGTGATCGGCGCGCAGGCCGGCATACTGGGGGCGGGTCTGGGCCTGCCGGCGCTGCCGCGCGGCATCGACGACATCGCGCCACGCATCGCGCGCGTGGCCGCCGCACGCCTGGGCGAAGCGCAGCCGCGTCCGGCGCCACTTTACCTGCGGCCGGCTGATGCCGCGCCGCCTTCTGATCCGCCGCCGGTGATCCTGCCGTGACGCCCGATGCGCTGGCCGCGCTGCACGCGGCGTGTTTTGTTACGCCACGGCCCTGGGGGGCAGCGGAATTCGCCGCGCTGATGGGCCTGCCCGGCGTCTATCTTTGCGGCGATTCCACGGCCTTTGCACTGGGCCGCGCAGTCGCGGACGAGGCAGAGCTGTTGACCCTCGCCGTCGCACCCGCGGCCCGGCGCCGGGGGCTGGGCCGTGCGCGGCTTGCCGCATTCGAGGCGGAGGCGCGCGCCCGCTCGGCCGGGACCGCCTTTCTGGAGGTTGCCGCCGACAACATTGCGGCACGCGCCCTATATGCCGGCGCAGGCTATCGCGAGGCCGGTCGGCGTCCAGGATATTATGGCTCTGCCGACGGTGTCCGAAGTGATGCGCTGGTGCTCCACAAGCGTCTTGCGCCTTGAACTCGGGGGCTGAGAAACCTGTTGACGCTCGGAAGGGGGCGCGGCCTTAATCCAAGGATTAGGGGGGCGAAGACAGTCAATTGGCGCGATGCCCCCGAAACCCGCAGCACCCACGGGGAGAAGAGCCTGATGACCTTGGTGAAAACGCTTACGGGCGCCGTATCGGCGCTGGCGCTCGGCACGATTGGCGCGACCGCAGAGCCGGCGTTGGTTTTTGATCTTGGCGGCAAGTTCGACAAGTCCTTCAACGAGGCGGCTCATAATGGCGGGCAACGCTGGGCCAACGAGACCGGCGAAGACTATCGCGAGATCGAGATGCAGTCCGAGGCCCAGCGCGAACAGGCCCTGCGCCGCTTTGCCGAGGCCGGGATGAACCCGATCGCGATGACAGGCTTTGCCTTCGGCTCGGTGCTGGAAGAGGTCGCACCCGATTACCCCGACACCCGCTTCGTCATCATCGACGCGGTGGTCGATCAGCCCAATGTGCGCTCGGTCGTGTTTTCCGAACACGAGGGCAGCTACCTGGTCGGCATGATGGCGGCCATGGCCTCGGATACCGGCACGGTCGGGTTCGTCGGCGGCATGGACATCCCGCTGATCCGCAAGTTCGCCTGCGGATATGCGCAGGGCGTCAAGGCGGTGAACGCGGACGCCACCGTGATCCAGAACATGACCGGCACCACGCCGGCGGCCTGGGCCGACCCGGTGAAGGGCAGCGAGCTGGCCCGCGCGCAGATCGGCCAGGGGGCGGACGTGATCTATGCCGCGGCCGGGTCCACCGGCCTGGGCGTTCTGCAGGCCGCCGCGGATGAGGGAATCCTGGGCATCGGCGTGGACAGCAACCAGAACTACCTGCATCCGGGGCACATGCTGACCTCCATGCTGAAACGGGTGGATGTGGCGGTCTATGACGCCTTCACAGAAGGCGCGGATCTGGCGCCCGGCGTGCAGGTTCTGGGGCTGGCCGAGAACGGGATCGACTATGCGCTGGACGCGTATAACGAAGACCTCGTCACCGAAGAGATGATCGCCGCGGTCGATGCGGCCAAGGCGCAGATCATCTCGGGCGCGCTGGTGGTTCACGACTACATGTCCGACAACACCTGCCCCGTACAGTAGGCGGCCATGGCCGGGCCTGACAGGGGCAAGGGGCGGTCCGACGCGGCCGCCCCCGTCATCGAGTTGCGGGGCATTTCCAAGGCGTTCGGCCCGGTTCAGGCGAACCGGGACATTTCGCTGCGCGTGATGCCCGGCACGATCCACGGCATCATCGGCGAGAACGGCGCGGGCAAATCCACGCTGATGTCGATCCTTTACGGGTTCTACAAGGCCGATGCGGGCGAGATCTTCATCTCCGGCCAGCGGACGGAAATCCACGACAGCCACGACGCGATCCGCGCGGGCATCGGCATGGTGTTCCAGCATTTCAAACTGGTGGAGAATTTCACGGTTCTGGAAAACGTCATCCTGGGTGTCGAGGAGGGTCGGCTGCTGAAACCCTCGCTGGCCAAGGCGCGCGGCATCCTCAGGAAGCTGGCCGAGGAATACGAACTGAACGTCGACCCGGACGCCAGGATCGAGGATCTGGGCGTCGGGATGAAGCAGCGGGTCGAGATCCTGAAGGCGCTGTATCGGCAGGCCGGTATCCTGATCCTGGACGAACCCACCGGCGTGCTGACGCCCGCCGAGGCCGACCACCTGTTCCGCATCCTCGAAAACCTGAAATCCGAGGGCAAGACGATCCTCCTGATCACCCACAAGCTGCGCGAGATCATGGCCGCGACCGACACGGTCAGCGTCATGCGTCGGGGCGAGATGACCGCGACAGTCAGAACCGCGGACACCACGCCCGAGGCGCTGGCAGAGATGATGGTGGGCCGCAAGGTTCTGTTGCGGCTGGACAAATCCCCGGCCAAGCCGGGGCGCACCGTGCTGGAGGCCGACAATATCTGCCTCACCGACGCGGACGGGGTGGAGCGGCTGAAGAACGTCTCGCTTACGGTGCGGGCCGGTGAGATCCTCGGCATCGCGGGCGTGGCCGGGAACGGGCAGTCGCATCTGCTGGAGGTTCTGGGGGGCATGCGCGCCGCGACCGGCAGGCTGCGGATGAACGGGCAGGACATCGCCCTGACCGGGCGGGCCGCCGACGGGCAGGCGCGGCGCGCGGCGGGCATCGCCCATGTGCCCGAGGACCGCCAGCGCGAAGGGCTGATCATGGAATTCCACGCCTGGGAAAACACGATCTTCGGCTATCACCACGACCCGGCCTGGCAGGCAAACGCCCTGCTGATGGACAATGCGGCCATCCGGGCCGAGGCCGCCGCCAAGATGGCGCGGTTCGACGTGCGCCCGCCCAATCCCGACCTGGCGGCGCGCAGCTTTTCCGGCGGCAACCAGCAAAAGATCGTCCTCGCGCGCGAGATCGAGCGCACCCCCGACCTGCTGCTGGTCGGCCAGCCCACGCGCGGGGTGGATATCGGCGCGATCGAATTCATCCACCAGCGCATCCTGGACCTGCGCGATGCGGGCGCCGCGGTCATCCTGGTCAGCGTCGAGTTGGAAGAAATCCTGTCGCTGTCAGACCGAATCGCGGTGATGTTCGACGGGCGCATCATGGGCGAACGCCCGGCGGACCAGACGGATGAAAAGGAACTGGGCCTGATGATGGCCGGCATGCGGACGGAGGCGGCGTAGGCGATGGAGCGAATGCCGAAATGGGCCGATGTGCTGCTGATCCCGCTGATCAGCCTGATCCTTGCCTTCGCGCTGTCGGCGCTGGTGATCGTGGCCATCGGCGAGGATCCGGTGAACGCGGTCAGGCTGATGGTGACGGGCGCGCTGGGGTCGACCTATGGCTGGGGCTACACGCTCTATTATGCCACCAATTTCATCTTCACCGGGCTGGCCGTGGCCGTGGCCTTTCACGCGCGGCTGTTCAATATCGGCGGCGAGGGGCAGGCCACGCTGGGCGGGCTGGGCGTGGCGCTGATCTGCCTGGCGCTGCCCTGGCCGCACTGGGGGCTGGCCCTGCCTGCGGCGGTGATCGCCTCGGCGCTGTTCGGGGCGGCCTGGGCGGCGATCCCGGCCTGGCTGCAGGCCACACGGGGCAGCCATATCGTGATCACCACGATCATGTTCAACTTCATCGCCGGCGCGCTGCTGAATTACATGCTGGTCAACGTGATGCGGCCCATGGGCTCGATGGACCCGGCGACGGCGAAGTTTCCCGAGGGCACCAACCTGCCCACGCTGCATGAAGTGCTGGCGCCCATCGGCATCAATTTTTCCAAGGCGGCGCCGGCCAATGTCACCCTGCTGATCGCGCTGGCCGCCTGCGTGCTGGTCTGGCTGCTGATCTGGCGCACGCGGCTGGGCTATGAGATCCGGGCGCTGGGCCAGTCCGCACCGGCCGCGGTCTATGCCGGCATCCGGCCGGTACGGATCGTGATGCTGGCGATGCTGGTCTCTGGCGCGCTGGCGGGCATGATGGCAGTCAACAACGTGATGGGCGAGGCCGAGCGGCTGGTGCTGAACGCGGTCGAGGGGGCGGGATTTATCGGGATCGCGGTGGCGCTGATGGGGCGCAACCACCCGTTCGGGGTGCTGCTGGCGGCGCTCTTGTTCGGGTTCCTCTACCAGGGCGGCGCCGAACTGGCGCTGTGGACCTCGATCCCGCGCGAGATGATCGTGGTTATCCAGGCCCTGGTGATCCTGTTCACCGGCGCGCTGGACAACATGGTGCGCGCGCCGCTGGAACGGGCCTTCATGGCAATTGGCAGGGGGCGCGGGTGATGGATCTGGCGACGCTTCTGCAAGTGCTCGACTCCACCGTGCGGCTGGCCACGCCGCTGCTGCTGGCCTGTCTGGCCGGGCTTTATTCCGAACGCGCGGGCATCTTCGATATCGGGCTGGAGGGCAAGATGCTGGCCGCGGCCTTCCTGTCTGCGGCGGTGGCGGCGGTCACCGGATCGGTCTGGCTGGGGCTGGGGGCAGGCATCCTTGCTGCGCTGCTGATGGCGCTGATCCACGGGCTGGCCTCGATCACCTTCCGGGGCAACCAGCTGATTTCCGGCGTGGCGATCAACTTCCTGGCCGCCGGCCTGACCGTGGTCATCGCGCAGGACTGGTTCCAGCAGGGCGGGCGCACCCCCTCGCTGATGGGCGGTGCGCGGTTCGAGGCGATCACCCTGCCCCTGGCCGAGACCCTGCGCGCGGTGCCGGTTTTCGGGCCGATCTATCACGACCTGATCTCGGGCCACACGATCCCGGTCTATTTCGCCTTCGCGATGGTGCCGGTGACCTGGTGGGTTCTGTTCCGCACCCGTTTCGGCCTGCGCCTGCGCGCAGTCGGCGAAAGCCCCGAGGCGCTGGATACCGCGGGTGTTTCGGTGATCCGCACCCGCTATGCGGCCGTTCTGATCTGCGGGGTCTTGTGCGGGATCGCCGGGGCGTATCTGGCCACGGCGCTGCAGGCGGGCTTTTCCAAGGACATGACGGCGGGGCGCGGCTATATCGCGCTGGCCGCGCTGATCTTTGCCAAGTGGCGGCCGTGGCATGCGTTGATGGCGACCATGCTGTTCGGGCTCTTGCAGGCGGTGGCGCTGCGCTATCAGAGCCTCGAATTGGGCCGCGTGACGGTTCCGGTTCAGGCAATGGACGCCCTACCCTATATCCTGACCGTGGTGATCCTGGCGGGATTCGTCGGACGCGCCATCCCTCCCCGTGCGGGCGGCGAGCCCTATGTCAAGGAAAGATAGATCACCGGGATGCTTGCCAGAAGGGGGGCAGCTCGCCTAGGGACCGGACATGCACATCTACCTGCCCATCGCCGAGGTTTCCGTGAATGCCTTCCTGCTGCTGGGGCTGGGTGGGCTGGTCGGTATCCTTTCGGGGATGTTCGGCGTGGGGGGCGGGTTCCTGCTGACGCCGCTACTGTTCTTCATCGGCATTCCGCCAGCGGTGGCGGTGGCCACGCAGGCCAACCAGATCGTGGCCTCGTCAGTCTCGGGCGTTTTGGCCCATCTCAGACGCAAGACTGTCGATTTCAAGATGGGCGGCGTGCTGTTGGCCGGAGGGCTGGCAGGTTCGGTAGGCGGTGTGGCGGTATTCAACGCCCTGCGCGAGATCGGGCAGGTCGACCTGATGGTTACCCTGTGCTACGTCGTGTTCCTTGGCATCATCGGCGCGCTGATGTTCGTCGAAAGCCTGCGCGCCATCCACCGCGCGCATCGCGGCGGCAGCACTGTCCCCAAGCGGCGGCAAAGGGGCTGGATCGACGCACTACCCTTGAAGATGAAGTTCCGCGCCTCGGGCCTTTACCTCTCGGTGATCCCGCCCCTGCTTGTGGGTGCGGCCGTGGGTGTGCTGGCGGCGATCATGGGTGTGGGGGGCGGGTTCATCATGCTGCCCGCGATGATCTATATCCTGGGGATGCCGACCAAGGTGGTTGTGGGCACATCCCTTTTCCAGATCACCTTCGTCACGGCCTTTACCACCCTTCTGCATGCCGTCACCAACCAGACGGTCGACATGGTTCTGGCGCTGGTACTGCTGATCGGGGGCGTTCTGGGCGCGCAGATCGGCACCGGGCTGGGGCATCGGATGAAGGCAGAGCAGTTGCGCATCCTTCTCGCGATCCTCGTGCTGCTGGTCTGTGGCAAGCTGGCGCTCGACCTGTTGCTGCAACCGCGCGAACTGTTCACCTTGGGCGGAGGGCGATGATGCTGTGGCGCGCGCTCCTGTTGTGCCTTGCCCTCGCCATGCCCGCGCGGGCAGAGCAAGTCGTTGCCGGGCTCAGCCAGGCCCGCGTCTCGATCACGACGAATTTCGCGGGCTCCGAGATCCTTATCTTCGGTGCAGTCAAACGGACAGCGCCACTTCCTGCCGAGGGCGGACTGAACGTGGTTGTCACGGTGGCGGGCCCGTCTGTCCCGGTGACCGTCTGGCGCAAGGCGCGACGGCTGGGCATCTGGGTGAATTCCGAGGCGGTAACCATCGATGCCGCCCCCAGCTTTTACGCGGTGGCCACCACCGCGCCACTGACGCAGGCACTGTCCGATACCGAGGATCTGCGCCACAAGGTGTCCATACCTCGCGCGATCCGCGCGGTGGGCACGGCCGACGAGGCCCCCGAGGCAGAGACCTTTACCGAGGCGCTGGTTCGCATCCGGCAAAAGCAAGGTCTGTACCAGATTCTGCCCGGCGCGGTGTCTTTGACCGAGCAGACACTCTTTCGCACCTCTATCGCGCTGCCGGCAAATCTGACAGAGGGCGATTACCGAACCCGTATCTTCCTGACCCGCGAAGGCGCGGTGATCGACGCTTACGAGACCACCATAGGCGTGCGCAAGGTCGGCCTGGAACGATGGGTGTTCAACCTTGCCCATGACAACCCCGTGGCCTACGGGCTATTGGCACTGGCCATCGCGGTCGGGGCGGGCTGGGGCGCGTCCACGGTATTCCGAATGCTCAGGGGCTGAGTGGAAGGGCCCGCCTGTCGCGACCGTTATCGGTGCGATGGCCAGGCCGGCAAAGCCCGTCGAAAACAAGCGCGCCCATGCCCCGTGTCACGGGCTGACAGTCACTTGACATCGCCGACCAGATGCGGCGGACCGAACCGTTCGACCAGCCGCCCGACGATCTGATCACGGGTCTGGCGATAGGCGGACAGCTTGTCCGCGCGCGTCTCGCCCAGACCGGTCGGGTCCAGAACGGGCCAGTATTCCACGTCGAGGTGGTAATAGCGTGTCAACTCTTGCGCGCGACGCAGGCTGGCGGGGGACATGGCGATGATCAGATCGAACCCCGACAGGTCGTCCCCCCATTCCTCCATCTCGTCAAAGGATCGCGCGCGGTGACGTTCGATCTCTACCCCGATCTCGCCACAGACGGCGATGGAAAATCCGTCAATCTCTCGGTCGCCATGAACCCCGACAGATTGCACGAAAATATCCTGGCCATAGAACTTTTTCATGATGCCCTCGGCCATCGGAGAACGCACCGAGTTGTGATCGCAGCAGAACAGAACCGACGAAGGGAGCGGCCCGGCCAATTCAGCCCCCGAAATGCAGGACGCAAACCAGGGTGAACAGCCGACGCGCAGTGTCGATGTCAAGCTCGGCCTTTCCTTCCAGGCGTTCCTGCAACAACCGCGCGCCCTCGTTATGAATACCGCGCCGCGCCATGTCGATGGCCTCGATCTGGCTGGGCGGCAGGCGTTTGACGGCGTCGAAATAGCTTTCGCAGATCTGCCAGTAATCCTTGACCGCCTGGCGGAAGGGCGACAGCGACAGGTGGAACTCTGCCGCCGCCTCGCCCGACTCGGTGCGCACGTCAAAGACCAGCCGGCGCTCGCGGATCGATAGCGTCAGGCGATACGGACCCGCCGGAACCGGCCTGTCAACGCGCCCCGGCAGGGCAAAGGAATTGTCTTCCATAAGGTCGAAAAGCGCGACCTTGCGCTCTTGCTCGATCTCGGGGGTCGGTGGGGGCAGGTTGGAATCGTCCAGTTCCACATGGCACAGGCGTGCGGTGCTCATCGTTCAGCCCTCGTTCAGCTTGTCGAGCCTCAGGCGCACGGACAGGCCGTGGGCCTCCAGGCTTTCGGACCTGGCCAACGTTTCAGCCGCCGGGCCGATGGCGCGCAACGCGCCGGGGGTCATGCGCGCCAGTGTCGTGCGCTTGAGAAAATCGAGCACGCTAAGCCCGGACGAAAAGCGCGCAGAGCGTGCCGTAGGCAGAACGTGGTTCGGCCCGCCGACATAATCGCCGATCGCCTCTGGCGTCCATTGACCCAGAAAGATTGCACCGGCATGGGTGATCCGCGCAGCCAGAGCATCGGCATCGGCCACGCAAAGTTCAAGGTGTTCGGGGGCGATGCGGTTCGACAGTTCTGCCGCCTCGTCGAGGTCGCGCACCGTGATGATCGCCCCGAAATCGCGCCAACTTGCCCCCGCGATGACGCGGCGTTCCAGCGTTTGCAGCCGCTTTTCCACCGCTGCCGCGACGGATTGCCCAAAGGCGGCATCGTCGGTGATCAGGATCGACTGGGCGCTTTCGTCATGTTCTGCCTGGGACAGCAGGTCCACCGCCACCCAGTCGGGATCGTTATCGCGGTCCGCGATCACCAGGATCTCTGAGGGGCCGGCGATCATGTCGATACCCACCTTGCCAAAGACCCGCCGCTTGGCGGCCGCCACAAAGGCATTTCCGGGGCCGGTGATCTTGTCCACCGGCCGGATCGTTTCGGTGCCATGGGCCAGCGCCGCGATCGCCTGTGCCCCGCCAATGCGGTAAACGGTGTCCACCCCCGACAGTTTCGCCGCCAGCAGAACCAACGGGTTCGACTTGCCCTCCGGGGTGGGCGCGCAGATCACAAGGCGCTCGACCCCGGCCACCTGGGCGGGGATCGCGTTCATCAGAACCGAAGAAGGATAAGAGGCAAGGCCACCGGGCACGTAAAGCCCCGCCGCCGAAACCGGCGTCCAGCGCCAGCCCAGCGTCACGCCATCGGGATCGGTCCAGCGCGCATCCTCTGGGCGCTGGCGGACATGGTAGGCACGGATACGTTCGGCGGCCTGTTCCAGTGCATCACGTTCAGCCGCCGGAACCCTGGCACATTCGGCCTCGATCTCGTCGGGGCTGAATGCCAGCGTTTCGGGCGTCAGCGACAGGCGATCGAATTTCTCGGTCAACTCGATCACGGCCGCATCGCCGCGCGCGCGCACATCTGCGATGATCGCGGCCACGGTGTCGTCCACGTCGGGGCTATCTTCGCGCTTTGCAGTCAAAAGCGCGTCGAACGCGGCCTCGAAATCGGCGGCGGTGCTGTCCAGGAATACCGGCATATTTGCTCCTCAGAGGCTTTCCGCGCCTTGTCTAACGGCAATATGGCGCCGGGTGAACACCCCAAAGCAACGACCCCTCAGGGGTGGCGAGGCACCTTGCCCGAGGGGGCGGCATAAGGGCGGGTGACGTCGTGCAGGCCGATCTCAAGGCATTCGACATCAAAGGCCAGCGCACCGTCGCCGGCAAGGGTCACAACGACCCGGCCGCTGCCCTCGGCGCCCGGTTCGAACGCAACCGACAACACTGACAGGACCTGGTCGGCATCGTCGCGGTCAAAGCCCTGGCTTGCCACCTTTTGCACATCCTCAACCGTCAGCACCGAACGCACGCGCTCATAAGGGCGGCCCAATCTCTCGGCCGCAGGGCAGTCTTCCCAGCGGAAACGGTTCAGCAGGAGGGCAAAGCGTCGCCGTCCCCTGTCCCAGCGCATGTCGGATGCCGACAGAACAGCATCTTGCACCAGCGCCGACAGAACCTGCAAATCCTCCTGGGTGACCGCCATCAGGCGCAGCGGCCGCTCTGCCCCATCCTCGAACCGTGCGTCGCTCATAGTCCGCTGACCCGTTCGATATCGGCCCCGCAGGCGCCGAGTTTCTGTTCGACCTTCTCGTAACCCCGGTCAAGGTGATAGACGCGGCTGACGATCGTCTCGCCCTCGGCGGCCAGCGCCGCCAGAATCAGAGAAACCGAGGCGCGCAGATCGGTCGCCATGACCGGTGCCCCTTTCAATCGCGAAACCCCGGTCACCTTGGCCGTGCCGCCCGACACATCTATCCGGGCCCCCATCCGCACCAGTTCCGGCGCGTGCATGAACCGGTTTTCGAAAATCGTCTCTTCCAGAACACTGACCCCGTCGGCCGTGCATAACAGCGCCATGACCTGTGCCTGCAAATCGGTGGGAAAGCCTGGAAAGGGGGCGGTGGCGACATCCACCGCGTTCACCCGGCCATTGCGGCGCGCGACCTTGAGCCCCTTTTCGGTTTCCTCAACGGAAATGCCGGCCGCGTCCAGCTTTTCGGCAAAGGCTGCGACCAGATCCAGCGAACCGCCAAGGCAGGTCACCTCGCCCCCGGTGATCGCGGGCGCCAGCATGTAGGTCCCCAGTTCGATCCGGTCGGGCACAACGCGGTGCGTCGCCCCGCCCAAGGCCGTCACCCCCTCTATGGTGATCGTGTCGGTTCCCTCGCCCTCGATCTGGGCCCCCATGGCCCGCAGACAGCGCGCAAGATCGACGATCTCGGGTTCGCGCGCGGCGTTTTTGAGAACGGTCGTGCCCTTGGCCAGCGTGGCCGCCATCAACGCGTTCTCGGTCGCACCGACCGAGACCAGCGGAAAGTCGACCACCGCCCCTTTCAGACCGCCGGGCGCGCGGGCATGCACATAGCCATCGCGCAGGTCAAGTTCAGCCCCCATCGCCTCGAGCGCCCTGAGATGCAGATCGACCGGGCGCGCACCAATCGCGCATCCGCCGGGCAGGGACACCTCGGCCATGCCGTGACGCGCCAGAAGCGGGCCGAGCACCAGGATCGATGCTCGCATCTTGCGCACGATCTCGTAATCGGCCCGATGACCGCCCAGGTCATGCGACGACAAGGCCAGAACCTTGCCCCGGTGCAGCCCCGAAACCTCGGCCCCCAGCGATTGCAACAGCGCCGTCATCGTGCGGATATCCGACAGGCGCGGCGCGTTGGTCAGTGTCAGCGGCTGATCGGTCAACAATGTCGCGGGCATCAGCGCCAAGCAGGCATTCTTGGCCCCCGCGATGGGTATCTCGCCGTGCAGCGGCCGCCCGCCCGTGATCCTGATCTGGTCCATCACCCCTGCCCGTTCCGTTCATCCTGCCCCTTGCGCGCACGCGCCTGTGCCTTGCGCCGCGCGAGATTCGCCTTGAGCGCCTTCTTCAGCCGCTCTTCGCGCGCCTCCTGCGCCTTGCCGGTGCCTTTGCTGGGGGATTTCATTGTCATGGACCTTCTCTAGCGCAGTGCGAAAAAACCGTCCAGATAGCGCTTGCGTCCCTCCCCGATAAGGTCTAATCAGCGCTCCGCAAGCCGCAGTAGCTCAGTGGTAGAGCGCACCCTTGGTAAGGGTGAGGTCGGGAGTTCAATCCTCCCCTGCGGCACCATCCCAACCGGCTTGTATACACCCGATTCGAGATTGCGGCGGTTTCTTTGGCGCATCTTTTTCCTTGGCGCGTCTTTCGTCAGTGGTGCGCGCCATGCGCCCGGCGGGCCCGACGCCGGGTTGATCCTGTCCCTTGCAATCCGACTGCCCCTTGCGCCGGACAGCGGCGCGGCCGCTAAGCCAGAGCGCAAATGGAAACGCCCCGGCCGTGCGACCGGGGCGCTCATGCGATGCCTGTCGGGCGGGACGGGCCCACCGCGCGCTCAGCCGCGCTCTTCGACGATCTCGACGAGATGCGGGATCTTGGCGACCATGCCGCGCACGCTGGGGGTATCTTCCAGTTCGCGCGTCTTGTGCATCTTGTTCAGACCCAGGCCGATCAGCGTCTGGCGCTGAACGGCGGGGCGGCGGATCGGAGAACCGATCTGCTTGACGACGATGGTTTTGGCCATGGTTCCCTTCCTCACGCTTCTACCGCTTCGACGGCGGGCGCTTCATCCTTTTTCAGGATATCGGCAACCTTCTTGCCGCGGCGCTGCGCCACCTGGCGGGGCGAGCTTTCGCGGGCAAGACCGTCGAGCGTGGCACGGATCATGTTATAGGGGTTCTGCGACCCGATGGATTTTGCCACAACGTCCTGGATGCCCAGCATCTCGAACACGGCGCGCATCGGGCCACCCGCGATGATGCCGGTACCCTGCGGGGCGGTGCGCATCACCACGCGGCCCGCACCATGACGGCCCTCGATATCATGGTGCAGGGTGCGACCCTCGCGCAGCGGAACGCGCATCAGATTGCGCTTGGCCTGCTCGGTGGCCTTGCGGATCGCCTCGGGCACCTCTTTCGCCTTGCCCTTGCCAAAGCCGACGCGGCCTTTCTGATCGCCCACGACCACAAGCGCCGCAAAGCCGAAGCGTTTACCGCCCTTCACCGTCTTGGACACGCGGTTGATCGCCACGAGACGATCGGCGAATTCCGGGGTTTCGTCGCGATCGCGGCGGTCCCGGCGATTGTCTTCTCTTGCCATCTCTCGTCTCCTCAGAACTTCAGGCCGCCCTCACGGGCAGCATCGGCAAGCGCCTTGACCTTGCCATGATAGAGGAAACCGCCACGATCGAAGTAGCATTCCTCCACGCCCGCCTGTTTGGCGCGCTCGGCGATCGCCGCGCCCACCTTGGCGGCGGCCTCGACATTGTTCTTGCCGACCACACCCAGCGCCTTTTCCAGCGAAGAGGCGGCGGCGAGCGTCTTGCCCTGAACATCGTCGATCAGCTGCACGCTGATGTTCTTGTTGCTGCGATGCACGCTCAGGCGCACGCGCCCTGCATTCATCTTGCGAAGCTTGTTCCGAACGCGCAGGCGGCGCTTGAGGAACAGTTGTCTTTTGCTGTTTGCCATCTGTCGCGCCCTTACTTCTTCTTGCCTTCCTTACGGAAGATGAACTCGCCCTTGTAGCGGATGCCCTTGCCCTTGTAGGGCTCGGGGCCGCGCCACTCGCGGATATTCGCGGCAACCTGGCCGACCTGTTGCTGGTCGATGCCTTCCACCACGATCTCGGTCTGCTTGGGGCAGGTGACGGTGACGCCCTGCGGCACGTCGAAATTCACCTCGTGGCTATAGCCGAGGTTGAGTTTCAGCGTGTTGCCCTGGATCTGGGCACGATAGCCGACACCCTGGATTTCAAGCTCTTTCTTGAAACCCTCGGTCACACCCTGCACGAGGTTGGCGACCATGGTGCGCGACATGCCCCATTGCTGGCGGGCCCGCTTGGAACTGCCGCGGGGGGTGATGGTGACGGCGTTATCCTCGACCGCGAGGGTGACGTCATCGGTTGCGGTGAAGCAACGGGCGCCCTTGGGGCCCTTTACTTCGACGGTCTGGCCGGAGACGGATGCCGAAACACCCGACGGCAGCTCGACCGGTCGTTTGCCAATACGAGACATTGCCTTCCTCCTTAGAACACGGTGCAGAGCACTTCGCCGCCGACATTCGCCGACCGCGCAGCGGCATCCGACATCACGCCACGCGACGTCGACACGATGGACACGCCCAGGCCCTGGCGAACCTGCGGGATGTCCTTGACGCTCATGTAGACGCGGCGGCCGGGTTTGGATACGCGCTTGAGTTCGCGGATCACCGGCTGGCCCTCGTAATACTTGAGGCTTACCTCAAGTTCGGGCAGGCCATTCGGACCATCGACCTTTTCATAACCGCGGATGTAGCCTTCGTCGGCCAGCACATCCAGAACCCAGGCCCGCAGCTTGGAGGCGGGGGTACGCACGGTCGACTTGCGGCGCATCTGCGCGTTGCGGATGCGCGTCAGCAGATCGCCGAGAGGATCGTTCACAGACATGTTTTCCCCTCCTTACCAGCTCGACTTGACCATGCCGGGCATCTGGCCATCCGAGGCCAGATCGCGCAGCATGATCCGCGAAACCTTGAGTTTACGGTAATAGGCGTGCGGACGCCCGGTGAGCTGGCAGCGGTTATGCAGCCGGGTAGCCGAGGAATTGCGCGGCAGCTTGGCCAGCTTGAGCCGGGCCTTGAACCGCTCTTCCATCGGAAGATCCTCGTTATTCGCGATCACTTTCAGCGCGGCACGCTTTGCGGCGTATTTCTCGACCAGGCGCTGACGCTTCTTTTCGCGTTCGACCATCGATTTCTTAGCCATAAATCTTTCTCCTCCCGCGATCAGCTGTTGAACGGCATGTTGAAATGCTTCAACAGCGCCTTCGCTTCCGCGTCGGTTTTCGCGGTGGTGGCAATGACGATATCCATGCCCCAGACCTCGTCGACCTTGTCGTACTCGATTTCCGGGAAGACAATGTGTTCCTTGATACCCAGGGCATAGTTGCCCCGACCATCAAAGGACTTGCCCGGCACGCCACGGAAGTCGCGGATACGGGGCATCGCGATGGTGATCAGCCGGTCAAGGAATTCATACATGCGGTCGCCACGCAGGGTCACCTTGGCCCCCAGCGGCATTTCCTCGCGAACGCGGAAACCGGCGATGGATTTCTTGGCCTTGGTGATCACGGCTTGCTGACCCGCGATCAGCGTCAGGTCGCCCTGCGCCGACTTGGCCTTTTTCGAGTCGCGCACCGCCTCGGCACCGCAGCCGATATTCAGGACGATCTTGTCCAGGCGCGGGATCTGCATGTCGTTGGTGTATGCGAACTCTTCCTTGAGCGCCGGCTTGATGGTCTCGCGGAACAGCGTCTTGAGACGCGGGGTGTAGTTGGCCGTATCAAGCATCGATCACTTCCCCCGATTTCTTGGCGTAGCGTACCTTCTTGCCATCCTCGACACGGAACCCGACGCGGGTCGGTCCGCCCTCTTTGGGGTCGACGATGGCAAGATTGCTGAGATCCATCGGCATCGCCTTGGGCAGACGGCCACCTTGGCTGTTCTGGGACTGCTTGGTGTGACGGATGGAAATATTGATGCCTTCCACCACGGCCTTGCCGGCCTTGGGATCGACGGACTGGATCACGCCTTCGCGGCCCTTGTCCTTGCCGGCCAGCACGACAACCTTGTCACCGGTTTTGAGTTTAGCGGCCATCTTACAGCACCTCCGGGGCGAGCGAGATGATCTTCATGAAGTTTTTCGCGCGCAACTCGCGGACCACCGGGCCGAAAATACGGGTGCCGACGGGCTCGTTGTTGTTGTTGAGAATCACGGCGGCGTTGCGATCGAAACGGATCGCGGTGCCGTCCTCGCGGCGCACTTCCTTGGCGGTGCGCACGACGACGGCCTTGCGCACGTCGCCTTTCTTCACGCGGCCGCGCGGGATGGCTTCCTTCACCGAGACGACGATGATGTCGCCGACGGAGGCGTATTTACGCTTGGAACCACCCAGGACCTTGATGCACTGAACCCGGCGCGCGCCGGAGTTGTCAGCGACATCCAGATTGGTCTGCATCTGGATCATGTGGTTTCTCCCGACCTTTGGGAACTATGTCCCAGGGTTTCGCTCAAACCGAAAGGTGTCGCTCAGCCCTGAGCGATCACCTCCCAGCGTTTCGTCTTGGACTTCGGCGCGCATTCCTGAATGCGCACTATGTCCCCAACCTGATACTGGTTGTTCTCGTCGTGAGCCCGGTATTTCTTGGACTTACGAATTGTCTTTTGCAGCACAGGGTGCTTGAAGCGGCGCTCGACCTGAACCGTCACGGTCTGGGCGTTCTGGTTCGAAGTCACGGTGCCTTGCAGGATACGTTTGGGCATCTGTCTCAGGCTCCCTTATTCCGCCGCCGCGCGGGCTTTTTCATTCATGATGGTCAGCACGCGCGCGGTGTCGCGGCGAATCTTGCGCATCCGCGCCGTGCTTTCCAATGCGCCGGTCGCCTGCTGGAAACGCAGGTTGAACGACTCTTTCTTGAGGCTCGCAAGCTGCTCGCGCAGCTCGTCGGGCGTCTTGTCACGCAGTTCCTGGGCGTTCATCGCCTTTTCCTTCCTTTCAACATCACCGGAGGGCCCCTTGGCCGAAGCGGGGGTCACCCTGATTCCGGTGGAGGTCATGGATGAGCGGTCCCAATACGCCGACCGCCCCCGTAAAGCAACCCCTCATCTGTCCGGGGCCCACCCTTAACGTAAAGGCCCCCGCCACGGCTGCGGCGGGGGCCGATCTTGCGGGCGGGTCTCTACCCGCCGACCGTTACCAGTCCTCGCGCTTCACGATGCGGGTCTTGATCGGCAACTTCATCGCGGCAAGGCGCAGGGCCTCGGTCGCAACGGCATCGGACACGCCGTCGATCTCGAACATGACGCGGCCAGGTTTGACCTTCGCCGCCCAGAAATCGACAGAGCCCTTACCTTTACCCATCCGCACCTCGGTCGGCTTGGACGACACCGGGGTATCGGGGAAGATACGAATCCAGACCCGGCCCTGGCGTTTCATGTGACGCGTCATGGCACGGCGCGCCGCCTCGATCTGGCGAGCGGTGATCCGTTCGGGTTGCGTGGCCTTCAGGCCATAGGTCCCGAAGTTGAGGTCGAACCCGCCCTTTGCCTGGCCGTGAATACGGCCCTTGTGCATCTTGCGGAATTTCGTGCGCTTTGGTTGCAGCATCTCTCAAACTCCTCAGCGGTCGCGGCGCGGACGGGACGGCCCGCCGCCACCTTCCTGGAGCTCAGCCTGGCGGCGGTCACGCGCACCCGGATCGTGCTCCATGATTTCGCCTTTGAAGATCCAGACCTTGATCCCGATGATGCCGTAGGGCGTGGACGCCTCGGCATGGGCATAGTCGATATCGGCACGCAACGTGTGCAGCGGCACCCGGCCTTCGCGGTACCATTCGGTCCGGGCGATCTCGGCACCGCCAAGGCGGCCCGCGACGTTGACCCGGATGCCGAGGGCACCCATCCGCATGGCGTTCTGCACCGACCGCTTCATCGCGCGACGGAAACTAACCCGGCGCTCAAGCTGCTGGGCGATCGATTCGGCCACCAGTTGCGCATCCAGTTCGGGCTTGCGGACCTCGACGATGTTGAGGTGCAGCTCGCTGTCCGTCATCGCGGCCAGTTTCTTGCGCAGCACCTCGATATCGGCGCCTTTCTTACCGATGATCACGCCCGGACGCGCCGTGTGTACCGTGACCCGGCACTTCTTGTGCGGGCGCTCGATGATGACGCGGCTTACGCCGGCCTGCTTGCACTCGTCCTTGATGAACGCGCGCATACGAAGATCTTCCAGCAAAAGATCGCCGTATTCCTTGGTATTGGCATACCAGCGGCTGTCCCAGGTGCGGTTCACCTGAAGGCGCATGCCAATCGGATTGACCTTGTGACCCATTAGGCTTGCTCCTCGACCTGGCGGACCTTGATGGTGAGTTCCGAGAACGGCTTGACGATCTTGCCGAACCGGCCACGGGCCCGCGGCTTGCCGCGTTTGAGCGTCATGTTCTTGCCGACATAGGCCTCGGCGACGATCAACTCATCCACGTCCAGGTTATGGTTGTTCTCGGCATTGGCGATCGCGGATTGAAGACATTTCTTTACATCCTCGGCGATCCGCTTTTTCGAGAACGTCAGATCGGCCAGCGCACGATCGACCTTCTTGCCGCGGATCATCGCAGCCACCAGGTTCAGCTTCTGAGGCGAAGTGCGAAGCATGCGGGCCTTTGCCATCGCTTCGTTCTCGGCCACGCGGCGGGGGTTCTTTTCCTTGCCCATGACGCTTACCTCTTCTTCGCTTTTTTATCGGCCGCGTGACCGTAATAGGTCCGCGTCGGCGAGTATTCGCCGAACTTCTGGCCGATCATGTCCTCGGTGACGTTCACGGGGATATGCTTGTGCCCGTTATAGACGCCAAAGGTGAGGCCCACGAACTGGGGCAGGATGGTGGAGCGGCGCGACCAGATCTTGATGACCTCGTTGCGGCCCGACTCGCGGGACTTTTCGGCCTTCTTGAGGACGTAAGAGTCGACAAAAGGGCCCTTCCAAACAGAACGTGCCATGGTTTAGCGACCCTTCTTGCGCGCGTGACGGGAGCGGATGATGAACTTGTCCGTCGCCTTGTTCTTGCGGGTGCGGGCGCCCTTGGTGGGCTTGCCCCAGGGCGTGACGGGGTGGCGGCCACCCGAAGTCCGGCCCTCGCCCCCGCCATGCGGGTGGTCGATCGGGTTCATCACGACGCCGCGGACACTGGGCCGCTTGCCCATGTGACGCACGCGTCCGGCCTTGCCGAGGTTCTGGTTGCTGTTGTCGGGGTTCGACACGGCACCAACGGTCGCCATGCACTCCTGGCGCACCATCCGCAATTCGCCCGACGACAGGCGAATCTGCGCATAACCACCGTCGCGGCCAACGAACTGGGCATAGGTGCCCGCGGCGCGCGCGAGCTGGCCGCCCTTGCCAGGCTTGAGCTCGATGTTGTGGACGATCGTCCCGATCGGCATTCCGGTGAAGGCCATCGCGTTGCCCGGCTTCACGTCGGCCTTGGCCGAGGAGATCACCTTATCGCCAACGCCCAGGCGCTGGGGCGCGAGGATATAGGCCTGCTCGCCATCCTCGTACTGGATCAGCGCGATAAAGGCCGTGCGGTTGGGGTCGTATTCGATGCGAACAACGGTCGCCGCGATATCGAACTTGTTCCGCTTGAAATCGACGATGCGATAGAGCCGCTTTGCCCCACCCCCACGGCGACGCGCCGTGATACGTCCGGTATTGTTCCGACCGCCCTTCTTGGTCAAACCCTCGGTAAGGGATTTGACAGGGCGACCTTTCCAAAGCTCCGAACGGTCGATCAGCACCAGCCCGCGCTGGCCCGGCGTCGTCGGCTTGTACGACTTGAGTGCCATGCTTTCTGTCTTCCGTAGCTTTGCGGGCGGTTGCCTGCCCGTCTGTTCGTGAAAGGGCCCCGAAGGTCCCCGGATAAAGACCTCAAGGCCCCGAACGAATCCGGGGCCCTGAACGTGTGGCGCCTCGTAACAGAATAGGTGTGCGCGGTCCACACCCAAAGCGACGAACGCACACCGATGCCTGCCCCGAACGCAAAAGGCCCCCGCCAGGGCGGGGGCCCAATTCCGTCACACATGCCCCAAGCGCGTCAGAGCCCTGTAGTCACGTCGATCGTGTTGCCCTCTTCGAGGGTGACGTAGGCTTTCTTGACGTCCTTGCGCCGCCCCAGCATCCCGCGGAAACGCTTGGTCTTGCCCTTGGTGATCGTCGTGTTGACCGCCTTGACCTTGACACCAAAGAGGCTTTCGACGGCCTCCTTGATCTGTGGCTTGTTGGCCGCCATCGCCACCTCGAAGACAACGGCATTGGCCTCGGAAGCCATGGTCGCCTTTTCGGTGATAACCGGCTTGCGGATCACGTCGTAATGTTCCGGCTTCGCGCTCATTTCAGTCGAGCCTCCAGAGCTTCGACACCCGCCTTGGTCAGCACGAGCGTATCGCGCTTTAGGATGTCATAGACATTGGCGCCCATCGACGGCAGCACATCGATCCCTTCGATGTTGCGCGCAGCACGGGCAAAGTTTTCGTTCACCTCTGCCCCGTCGATGATCAGCACCCGTTTCCAGCCCAGGTTCTTGACCGACTTGGCAAGCGCCGCGGTCTTGGCCTCGGCCAGCTCGGCTGCCTCCAGCACCACCAGTTCACCGGCGCGTGCCTTGGCACTCAGCGCGTGCCGCAGCCCCAGCTTGCGGAATTTCTTCGGCAAGTCGTGGGCATGGCTGCGCGGTGTCGGGCCCTTGTAAACACCACCCTTGCGGAAGATCGGCGCGTTCCGGTCCCCGTGGCGTGCGCCCCCGGTGCCCTTCTGGCGATAGATCTTCTTGGTCGAGTAGCTGGTCTCGGACCGGGTCTTGACCTTGTGGGTGCCGGCCTGCGCCTTGTTGCGCTGCCAGCGGACCACGCGGTGCAGGATGTCGGCGCGCGGCTCCAGCCCGAAGATCTCGTCGCCGAGATCGACGGTGCCTGCCTTGGCGCCATCCAGCTTGATCACGTCAAGTTTCATTCTTCACCCCCTTCTGCCGGCGCTTCGGCAGATGCGGCCTCGGTTGCAGCGGTCTTCACCGCGGCAGGCAGGACGAGGTTGTCGGGCGCGGCTTTCTTGACCGCATCCTTGATCGTCACCCAGCCGCCCTTGGCCCCGGGCACGGCGCCCTTGACCATGATCAGTCCGCGATCGGCATCGGTCTTGACGACCTGCAGGTTCTGCGTGGTCACGCGGGCAGCACCCATGTGACCGGCCATTTTCTTGCCCTTGAACACGCGGCCCGGATCCTGGCACTGACCGGTCGAGCCGTGCGAGCGGTGGCTGATCGAAACACCGTGGCTGGCACGCAGGCCGCCAAAGTTGTGCCGCTTCATCGCACCGGCAAAGCCTTTACCGATCGAGGTGCCCGAGATGTCCACGAACTGGCCCTCGAGATAATGATCGGCGGTGATTTCAGCACCGATCTCGATCATGTTCTCGGGCGCAACGCGGAACTCGGCCAGCTTGCGCTTGGGTGCGACGCTCGACTTCGCGAAGTGCCCGCGCATCGGCGCCGTCACCCGCTTGGCCTTGGCAGCACCCGCCCCAAGTTGCACGGCGGTATAGCCGTCTTTCTCAACGGTCCGCTGGGCCACGACCTGGCAGCCGTCAAGCTGCAGAACGGTCACGGGCACCTGGCGGCCATCCTCCATGAACAGCCGGGTCATGCCCAGCTTCTTTGCGATCACTCCAGAGCGCATCTGTCCGTGCCCCCTTAAACCTTGATCTCGACGTCGACACCGGCAGCGAGGTCGAGCTTCATCAGCGCGTCCACGGTCTGCGGCGTCGGGTCGACGATGTCGAGAAGACGCTTGTGCGTCCGGATTTCCCACTGGTCACGCGACTTCTTGTCGACATGGGGACCCCGAAGAACGGTAAACTTCTCGATCTTGTTCGGCAGCGGAATGGGCCCACGCACCTGGGCGCCGGTCCGTTTGGCCGTGTTCACGATCTCCTGCGTGCTGGCATCCAGAACGCGGTAGTCGAAGGCCTTCAGCCGAATGCGGATATTCTGACTTTGCATGTTTCTAGCCCTTCAGGCTGATGGGCGGGCGCATGGCCCGCCCGGCCTTTTGCGATTACTCGATGATCTTGGAGACGACGCCGGCGCCGACGGTGCGGCCGCCTTCGCGGATGGCGA
>NZ_SLXU01000016.1 GCF_004343505.1 Rhodovulum bhavnagarense
TCGCCGCAGTCAGCGTCGTCTTGCCGTGGTCAACGTGACCAATCGTGCCGATGTTAACATGCGGTTTGTTGCGTTCAAACTTTGCCTTCGCCATGTCCGGGCGCCTCATGGATTAGGGGGCCCCACGGGCCCGATTCAACATCGCGCGCTCTCTAAGCCGCGCTGGGGGAGAAATCAAGCGTCTGTTGGCGCGGCCCCGGCTTCGGCGGCGCCCGTCTGAACGTCAGCCCCGACCGAGGGCCGGGCGGGTGGTGCAATCGCCGTTTCAGGATCGTGGGCAAACCAGTCCTCGCGGTTTTTCGCCAGCCAGGTCTCGACCCGCTTGGCCATGTTCTCGGCCAGGCTTTTCATCTGCTCTTCGCGGGTGCGGGTCAGGCCAGAGCCGACAACGGTATCGCCAGTCAATTCCTCGAACACGGCAAGCTGTTCGGCTTCCTGGTTCAGCTTGCCGCCCGCCGCGTCATCCCACAGGTTTGCCGAGACCACGAGGATGGATTTCGGCGCAAGAACGACCGGGATACCCGGCACGGCAAGCGCATAACCGTCCACGTTAAGGGCGATATGATAAAGCTTTTCGCCCTCGTAGCGCCCGAACCGATCCCGAAGCGCGGTTTCCAACGCAATCTGCCACTCGCCGACCTCGGCCTTGCGGCTGGGGGGCACCATCTGGGCGTTCTTGTCGACGACGATCGCATAACCAAGACGAAAATCGCCCAAGGGCTTGGGCGCCTCGTCCAGATCGCGTGCCCCCGCGCCGCAACCGGCAAGAACCGCAACCGCGGCCATGACGCCCGTGATGCGGGCGGCGGATCGGAAATTCACCATGATCCCCCCGTCAGGTTCCGCACCGGGATAGCGCAGCCCCGAATGCAGCGCAACGCCCGGCTCAGGTAAAGTGGTTGTCGCGGGGAAAGCCGCGCGGGGCCATGCGGCCCGCGCCGGCACGCTTGCCCAACCATTCGGCAAGATCGGTCTCGGTGCGGGTTCGCCCGGCCGGGTCGCGCCAGCTCAGCCCTTCCGACAAGGTAAAGGTGGTCGCATCGGACAGTCCGCCATCCTTGTATTTCTGCAACCGCACCCCCTTGCCACGCGACATTTCGGGCAGTTCCTCCAGCGCAAAGACCAGCACCTTGCGGTTCTCGCCCACGCAGGCGACGTGATCGCCCGATACAGGCTTGCACAGCCGCGCCACGGTTTCGCCGCGCACGTTCAGCACCTGCTTGCCGGCGCGGGTCTGGGCCAGAACCTCGTCGGCGAGCACCACGAACCCGTCACCCGCGCTGGAGGCTACCAGCAAGCGCGCGCCGGGGCGGTGGATCATCAGCGCCACGATCTCGGATTCGTTCGGCAGATCGACCATCAGGCGCACGGGTTCCCCCATGCCACGCCCGCCGGGCAGTTGCGCCACGGAAAGGGTATAGAACCGTCCGTTCGCGCCGAACAGGATCAGCCTGTCGGTGGTCTCGGCATGGATCAGGAACCGGCCCTCGTCGCCATCCTTGAATTTAAGCGCCGCAGCATCGGCCACGTGGCCCTTCATCGCGCGGATCCAGCCCATTTTCGAACAGACCACGGTGACCGGTTCGCGCTCGATCATCGCCTCGATCGGCACCTCTTCCACCTCGGCCGCCTCGGCAAAGCGGGTGCGGCGCGCGCCACCCGGTGCCTTGCGGCCGAATGTCTCGCGCACCTCTTTCAGTTCTTCGGCGATCTTGTCCCACTGGACTCGATCATTGGCCAGAAGGTCCTCAAGCCCGGCACGTTCTGCCATCAACCGGTCACGCTCGGCGGTCAGTTCCATCTCTTCCAGCCGCCGCAAGGAGCGCAGGCGCATGTTCAGGATCGCCTCGGCCTGAACCTCGGTCAGTTGACCCTCGCCCGAGGCAGGAAGCGGCGAGACATAGTCCTTTTCGGACATCGCCCTGACATGGTCACGGCCCCAGTCCTCGGCCATCAGCGCGGCCTTGGGATCATCGTCGTAACGGATGATGTCGATCACCCGGTCGAGGTTGAGAAAGGCGATCAGGAGCCCTTCCAGCACCTCCAGCCGGTGGTCGATCTTGTCCATCCGGTGGCGCGAGCGGCGCAGCAGCACCTCGCGACGGTGGTCGAGGAAGGCGCACAACACCTCCTTGAGGCTGCACACCCTGGGCGTGCGCCCGTCGATCAGCACGTTCATGTTCAGGCTGAACCGGATTTCCAGGTCGGAATTGCGGAACAACATGTTCATCAGGACGTCCGGGTCGACGTTACGCGAACGCGGTTCCAGCACCATGCGAACGTCATCCGCACTTTCGTCGCGGACATCGCCGAGGATCGGGATCTTCTTGGTCTGGATCAGGTCGGCGATACGCTCGATCAGCTTGGACTTCTGCACCTGGTAGGGAATCTCGGTGACAACGATCTGCCACTGGCCACGGCCCAGATCCTCGATATCGTACTTTGCCCTCAGCCGGAAACTGCCACGCCCGGTGCGATAGGCCTGCGCGATGCTCTCGGGCGGCTCGACGATCACGCCGCCGGTCGGGAAATCGGGGCCGGGAACGTATTGCAACAGCGTGTCGTCGCGCGCATCCGGCGTCTTGATCAGGTGCAGGCAGGCGCCCACCAGTTCGTCGATATTGTGCGGCGGGATGTTGGTCGCCATCCCGACCGCGATGCCACTCGACCCGTTGGCCAGCAGGTTCGGGAACGCCGCGGGCAGCACCACGGGCTCTTCCAGCGTGCCGTCGTAGTTGGGACGGAAATCGACCGCGTTCTCGGCCAGCCCCTCCATCAGCGCCTCGGCGGCGGCAGTCAGGCGCGCCTCGGTATAGCGGCTGGCCGCGGGGTTGTCGCCGTCGATATTGCCGAAATTGCCCTGCCCGTCCACCAGCGGGTACCGGACGTTGAAATCCTGCGCCAGCCGCGCCATCGCGTCATAGATCGCCGCATCCCCGTGCGGGTGATAGTTGCCCATCACGTCGCCCGAGATCTTGGCCGACTTGCGGAAACCGCCCGACGAGGCAAGCCTGAGTTCCCGCATGGCGAACAGAATCCGCCGATGCACCGGCTTCAGCCCATCGCGCGCGTCGGGCAAGGCCCGGTCCATGATCGTGGACAGCGCATAGGTCAGGTATCGCTCACCGATCGCGCGGCGCAACGGTTCGGCCAGGGGGGCGTGCATCTTGGGGCTGTCGGTAGCGTCTGTCATGGATATTGTGTAAAGCGGGGGCAAATCACGGTCCAGAGGCGAATGTGGGACATGGCGCAAAGATCGATCCTGATCACCGGGTGTTCGTCGGGCATCGGCCATGACGCGGCGCGCAGGTTGGCCGGGCGCGGCTGGCGGGTCTTCGCCACCTGCCGACAGGAAAAGGACTGCGACAGGCTTCGCGCCGAGGGATTGGAAAGCGTCCGCCTGGATTATGCCGACGAGGCCAGCATCGCGGCAGCATTAGACGAGGTGCTGTCGCGCACCGGAGGCAGGCTTGACGCGCTGTACAACAACGGCGCCTTTGCCAGCCCCGGCGCGGTCGAGGACCTGCCGCGCGGTGCGCTTCGCGAGATTTTCGAAACCAACCTCTTTGGCGTTCACGACCTGACAACGCGCGTAATCCCGGTGATGCGCGCACAAGGACATGGGCGCATCGTCAATTGTTCCTCTGTGCTGGGCTTCGTGCCCGCGAAATGGCGCGGCGCCTATGTGGCGACCAAATACGCCCTCGAAGGGCTGACCGACACGTTGCGGCTGGAAATGGCGGACACGCCGCTGCGGATCATCCTGATCGAACCTGGCCCGATCACCTCGCGCATACGGATCAACTCGATCCCGCATTTCGAGAAATGGATCGACTGGGAAAGCTCGCCCCGCGCCGAGCAATACCGCACATCCCTGCGCAGGCGGCTTTACCACGATCGCGCGCCCGACCGGTTCGAGTTGCCGCCCTCGGCGGTCAGCGCCAAGCTCGTTCACGCCCTCGAATCGCCACGCCCGAGGCCGCGCTATTTCGTGACGACACCAACCCATGTCGCCGCCGCGCTGAAACGGATTCTACCAACCCGGCTACTGGACCGGGCGACAGGCAAGGCGTGAGATCCCGGCCGGGGGTCGCCTTGTCATCCGTTCCCGCTATGTCTCGCGCAAAGACGATGACCAAGACCGAAAGGGAGACATCATGGTCGTGTTGAACAAGATATACACCAAGACCGGCGACCACGGAGAAACCACGCTTGGCGATGGTTCTCGCGTGGCCAAGCACGGGATGCGCGTGACCTCTTATGGCTCGGTAGACGAGGTCAACGCGACCGTCGGGCTGGCAAGGCTGCATGCATCCGACGAGATGGACGCCCGCCTTGCCGCGATCCAGAACGACCTATTCGATCTCGGCGCCGATCTGTGCCGCCCTGATCTGCACAAGGATGCAGAGGCGGAATACCCCCCGCTCAGGATGATCGAAACGCAGGTCAAAAGGTTGGAAACAGAAATCGACGCGATGAATGCCGGCCTGGAACCGCTGCGCAGTTTCATCCTGCCCGGCGGCTCCGCGCTGGCCGCGCATCTGCACCTGTGCCGCACCGTGTCGCGCCGGGCCGAACGTGAAACGGTGGAACTGGCCACGATGGAATCGGTAAACCCGCAAGCCGTGAAATACCTCAACCGCCTGTCCGACTGGTTCTTCGTCGCGGCCCGCGTCGCCAATGAAAATGGCACCGCCGATGTACTTTGGGTACCCGGAGCCAACCGGTAGGACAACAGGGGCGCCAAGGCACCCGGAACAAACCGCGCAACAATCGCAAAGCGGCAAAACGTGGCGTCGAAATATCCTGTCGTGTCGATTTTGGTCTGTTGTCCGGTTTCGAGACCCGCTAACACGTCGCAAACGACTGACCTGCCCCGGCCTCGCCGGGGCGCGCTAGCCTGAGGAGACACGCCGATGAAGGTTCTTGTGCCTGTAAAACGCGTGATCGACTACAACGTGAAGGTCCGCGTCAAGGCGGATGGCACGGGGGTCGATCTCGCCAACGTCAAGATGTCGATGAACCCCTTCGACGAAATCGCCGTCGAAGAGGCGATCCGCCTGAAAGAGGCCGGCAAGGCCGACGAGATCGTCGCCGTGTCGATCGGCGTGAAACAGGCGCAGGAAACCCTGCGCACGGCGCTGGCCATGGGCGCGGATCGCGCGATCCTGGTGATCGCCGCCGAGGACATCCACGACGATATCGAGCCTCTGGCGGTCGCCAAGATCCTCAAAGGTGTGATCGACGCCGAACAGCCCGGCCTGGTTCTGGCTGGCAAGCAGGCGATCGACAACGACATGAACGCCACCGGCCAGATGCTGGCCGCCCTTCTGGGCTGGAGCCAGGGCACCTTCGCCTCGGGTCTGGACATCGACGGTGATGCCGCCGTGGTGACGCGCGAGGTCGACGGCGGCCTGCAAACCATCAAGGTCAAGATGCCCGCCATCGTCACCGTGGACCTGCGCCTGAACGAACCGCGCTATGCCTCGCTGCCCAACATCATGAAGGCCAAGAAAAAGCCGCTGGAGGAAAAGACCGCCGCCGATTACGGCGTCGACACCACCCCGCGGCTGACCGTGCTGAAGACCGCCGAACCGCGCGAACGCCAGGCCGGCGTCAAGGTGGGCTCGGTCGACGAGCTGATCGCGAAACTGAAAGACGAAGCGGGGGTGATCTGAGATGGCTGTTCTGCTGCTTGCCGAAGTCACCAATGGTGAACTGCAACTCGATGCCACCGCCAAGGCCGTGACGGCCGTCAAGGGGCTGGGCGATGTCACCGCGCTGTGCGTTGGCAGTTCGGCCAAGGCCGCGGGCGACGCCGCCGCCAAGATCGACGGCGTGGCGAAAGTGCTGGTCGCCGAGGATGCGATCTATGGCCACCGCCTGGCCGAACCCACCGCCGACCTGATCGTGTCGCTGGCGGGCGACTACGACCACATCGCCGCCCCCGCCACCACGGACGCCAAGAACATCATGCCGCGCGTCGCCGCGCTGCTGGATGTCATGGTGATCTCCGACCTGGTGGGCGTGGTCGATGCCGACACGTTCGAACGCCCGATCTACGCGGGCAACGCGATCCAGACGGTGAAATCGTCCGATGGCAAGAAAGTGCTGACGATCCGCACCTCGACCTTCGAGGCCGCCGGCGAAGGCGATGCCGCCCCGGTCGAGGACCTGGCCGCCGCCGGCAACCCGGGCCTCAGCGAATGGATCGAGGACAGCGCCGCCGAAAGCGACCGCCCCGAGCTGACCTCGGCCGGGGTCATCGTGTCGGGCGGGCGCGGCGTGGGGTCCGAGGAAGACTTCGCCATGATCGAGAAACTGGCCGACAAGCTGGGCGCCGCGGTCGGCGCCTCGCGCGCCGCGGTCGATTCGGGCTTTGCGCCGAACGACTGGCAGGTGGGCCAGACCGGCAAGGTCGTGGCACCGGAACTGTACATCGCCGTCGGCATCTCGGGCGCGATCCAGCACCTTGCGGGGATGAAGGATTCCAAGGTCATCGTCGCCATTAACAAGGACGAAGAGGCCCCGATCTTCCAAGTGGCCGATTACGGGCTGGTCGCCGACCTCTTCGACGCCGTGCCGGAACTGATCGAAAAGCTCTGATTGTTCCATCCTCCACCAGCCTGGGGGCCCGCATCGTGCGGGCCCTTCTGTTTTCGCGTTGCTACAGCCAGATCGTTCACCAGCGAGGCCAGCGCCCGTGCGATCTCTTCATGCGCGGCCGGGCCAGGCATGGCCGCGGCGACCTGCGCCTCCGACTCCGGGAACACCATCCCCACCGTGCCCTGCCTCCGCGCGGCCGCGCTGACCGTGACCCGCAATACCCGGTCAAAAACGGGCGCCACCCCAGCGATCACCTCTTCTGTCACGAAAACCGGCGACGGACCCAGCACCGGATCGTCGGCCACCGCGCCACGCACCACCAACAGTACCTTGGGGCCCGGAATACGCGATGCAAGCGTCCGCATCCGGGACTGCCACGCGATCCGCAATTCCCCCTCGATCAGCGGGAAAAGCGCGGGCGCCTCGGCCTTGAGCACCCCCAGCATGTGACCGGTAAAGCTGAAGGCAGTAAAATCCACTTGTGGAAACAGTGCCTTGAGCATGGCCGAGGCACGCAGGAACCGGTCGTTGCGTCGCGGATGTACCACGTAGAACCGGTTCGACAGGTTCTGTGCCCCCATCGCCTGGATCACGCTCAGCCGCGCACCCGCCGCCACCTCCAGAACCGCGGCCTCGTTGACAAAGACATCAACCCCCGCATTCACACATCCAAGATTGACAACCGGCCAGCCAATACGCGCCTCAAGACGGGCGGCAAAGGGATTTTCCACATATTTTCCATAGGTTTCGTTACCGCCGACCACGGCGCAATAAGGGCTGTCCAACGCCCGCCTCGGCCCGCGAAACGCCAACCGCGACGCGCCGTAGCGGCAAGTTCCGTAATCCAGGGCACCAAGACCCGTATCGGCATATCCCATCTTTTCCACCCTCAGTGACACCTTACCCGGCCACCAGCGTCGGGTATGCGGGTTTCCAGGACACTAACAGGCGCATTTTACCGATCCCTTGCCCCTTGCGCGGTGACGCGCGCGGGCCTTAAGGTCGCGCCAACAGCGCGGGGGAATCTGCATGCAAATCCATAAGGTCGGAGTGATCGGCGCAGGCCAGATGGGCAACGGCATCGCCCACGTCTTCGCACTGGCAGGTTACGATGTACTGCTCAACGACATATCGCAAGATGCACTGACAAGGGCCCTCGCGCTCATCGATCGCAATCTCGGTCGCCAGGTGGTGCGCGAAAAGATCACCGAGGCAGAAAAGGCGAATGCGATCGGACGCATCTCGACCACGACGACGCTGACCGATCTCGGTGCCTCGGACCTTGTCATAGAGGCCGCAACCGAACGCGAAACCGTCAAGACCGCGATTTTCGAGGATCTCCAGCCGCATCTCAAGCCCGATACGATCCTGACTTCGAATACTTCTTCGATCTCGATCACCCGGCTGGCCAGCCGGACCGACCGGCCCGAGAAATTCATGGGACTTCATTTCATGAACCCGGTGCCGGTGATGCAACTGGTCGAACTGATCCGAGGCATCGCCACGGACGAACCTACCTACAAGACCATGCTCGGCGTGGTCGAATCGCTGGGCAAGACCGCCGCCTCGGCAGAGGATTTTCCCGCTTTCATCGTCAACCGTATTCTGATGCCGATGATAAATGAGGCTGTATACACGCTCTACGAGGGCGTGGGAAACGTGCGATCCATCGACGAATCGATGAAACTGGGGGCCAACCACCCGATGGGACCGCTGGAACTGGCCGATTTCATCGGGCTCGACACCTGCCTCGCAATCATGAACGTGCTGCATGACGGCCTGGCCGACACCAAGTACCGCCCTTGCCCGCTGCTCACGAAATACGTCGAGGCCGGTTGGCTCGGCCGAAAGACCAGCCGCGGATTTTACGACTACCGCGGTGAAACGCCTGTCCCCACGCGCTGACCTGCACCGGCGGGAGGACGGCACCGCCGGACCATGGGTATTTCAGCCAAGAAGAAGGGCGCGACGGTCTCTTCTTCTTGGTTAAAATACCCAATTCGCCCGAAGGGCGCAAAAGACGTGGTCGGCCAGGCACGCGGTTGGCTTGCCGTTTTCATGACAGCGTCAGGGTAAGCTCGCGCAGCCACGCCACGAACCCGCGCGGATTGCTTGTCCAGCCCTTGATCACGTCACGCGAGATCCGCTCCCCAATGATAGGGGCCTGCGGACGGTTCAGCGCGTGACGCACTTCGTAGAGCAGCAAGCCCTGCCGCAATGTCGGCGACAGGCGGTTGGCCATCTGGTACCATCTCGAGTTCGCGCCGGGAAACCGGACCGGCACCACCTCGGCGCCCGAGCGCAGGATCATCTTGGCGGTGAAGGGGTTCCACTCGCGCTCGATCGCAGGGCCGAACATGGTTTCCGAGGCCGCCACCACCCCCGAGGGGAACAATGCGATCACGCCGCCATCCTCGAGATGCGCCATCGCGCGGCGGCGCATTTCGAGATTTTGTTCCAGCGCGCCCTGTTCGTGCGGGAAGGGCACGGGGATCATGAAGCGTTCGATTTCGCCCACACCGGTCAGAAGCGACCGTGTCAGGATCTTGTAATCTGTTCGCACCCGCCCGATCAGTTCGGCCAGAACCATGCCGTCAACCAGCCCGTGCGGATGGTTGGCCACGATGACCAGCGGACCACGGGCGGGGATGCGGGCGATCTGCTCTTGCGGGGTGACAAGGTCGATTCCCATCACCCCAAGCGCCTGCTGCCAGAAGGCCTGTCCATCGGGGACACCCATCGCCTCGAACCGGCGGATCAGGCGCAGAAGATGCAGCTTGCCTGTCAGCAGTTCCATGGCCTGGATGGTGCGCATCTGGATCGGGTTGGAAAAGCTGTGCGCGTAGGAGAGCCGGCGCCGATCATAGCCGGTATCGGCCAGACGCGTCCCATCACCCTGCCCGACCGCTGGGGATGTACGATGCAACAAGACGGGCTGAGCTTCGGAACTGTCGACCACGCGCGCCGTCTCCTCGGGACGGTTTCGTTACATGCTTTCGCCGAAACGGCCCGCAACCAGCCGTTCCAGCGCATCCGCGAGTTCCAATGCCTGCGGACCCGCCGTTTCGACCTGAATAGTGGTTCCCTTGAAGGCTGCCAACATCAAAAGCCCCATGATCGAATCGCCCGAGGCGGTCTCGCCGTCCCGGCTTACCTCGGCGCGGGCGTCATGGGCCTCGACACATTCGACGAATTTGGCCGAAGCGCGGGCATGCAGGCCCTTCTCGTTCACGATTTCCAGGCGGCGGATCACGCGGTCATTCATTTATGGGCCCTACCTTCCGCCCGCATCAAAGCTGTCGATATATTTCCGGCCGGCCAGCAGGGCATTGGCGGTGGCCTCGGTGACGTTCAAGCGGCGCGACTTGGCCAGCTTGATCAGCATCGGCAGGTTTGCCCCGTAAAGGATACGCCGGTCCGAGGGCACGCAGGCCCGGATCGACAGGTTGGAGGGCGAGCCGCCGAACATGTCGACCACCACCACCACGCCGTCGCCTTCGTCCACCGCGTCCGCGGCAGCGCAGATCTCGGCCTGCTTGGCGAGGCGGTCGTCATCGGGGCCGATGGAAATGGCACGAATACCGGGCTGGTGGCCAACCACGTGCTCGACCGCCGCGAGATACTCGCGCGCCAAACCCCCATGTGCGACGATCACGATACCGATCACGCACCTTTCCCCGATGCCAGGGCGGGCGCGGCTTGCGTCCGCCGTTCCAGTTCTCGATGCCTTATTGACACCTGCCAACCGGCCTCTGCAAGCGTCTTTCCAAGGGCCTCTGCCACCGCGACCGAGCGGTGTTGCCCGCCCGTGCAGCCGAACCCGATGGCGATATGGCTGCGCCCCTCGTCGCGATGTCCGGGCAGAACGAACGCGGCCAGGTCCGAAAGGCGATCCACAAATCCGCAATACCGGGCGTCCCCGGCGATATGATCAAGCACCGCCGCATCGCGCCCATCAAGAGCGCGCAGATCCGGCTGCCAGTAGGGGTTGCGCAGGAACCGGCAGTCAAAGGCCATGTCCAGCCCGTGCGGCATCCCGCGCTTGTAGGAAAAGGAATTGAGCGAGACCGCAAGCGGGGCGTGACCGCCCGCGGCAAAGCGCGCCGTCATCTTGGCGCGGAAGTCATGGATCGTCAGGTCCGAACTGTCGATCAGGATGGTGGCGAGTTCGCGGATCGGCTCGAGCAGGTCCAGTTCACGTGCGACGCCGATCTCCGGGCTTTCGGCGGGCGCCATGGGATGGCGGCGGCGGGTTTCGGAAAAGCGGCGTAGCAGAACCTCGGGGCGGCAGTCGAGATAGAGCACATCCGCCTCAGTGGCCGGATCGCCAGCGAGTTGCCGGATCAGTTCGGCCAGCGCCGCGGCCGAGAAGTCGCGCGTGCGCGTGTCGACGCCCAGGGCCAGCGGCGGCGCGGCATCCGGGCCATCCATCAGGCGGGGGATCATCGACAGAGGCAGGTTGTCAATCGCCTCGAAACCCAGATCCTCAAGAACGTTCAGCGCCGTGGACCTGCCCGCACCCGAGGCGCCAGTCACCAGGACGACGCGGCGAGCGGCGGGGGGCGGGACGGTCTGGGCGGGGTCGGACATCAGTCGCTTCGGCCAAAGGTCAGTTGGTGCAGGATCGCTGAGGCGAAATATGGCTGATCCACCCGCCGAAGCAAGGGCACGGGCCGATCAAGAAACCGCGCCTCGCGCCGGGGCGGCAGGCGCTGGTCCTCGAGGCTGTCAAGATCCACGGCCAGCGCAACAGGCGCACGCGGCAGGCGCGGCGCATTCAGGATGCCGATGAACCGCGCCTCTATCCGGCCGGCAATCGTGTCGTGGGCACAGGCAACCAGCCCGCCGGTCGCAGGATCGACCGACACCACCGTTCGGTCGTCGGCCACGAGCATTGCACCCAGCGCCATCAGTTGCAGCGCAAGCCCCGACTTGCCACTACCCGAAGCGCCCAGGATCAGAACAGCCCGCCCCGCAAGCGCAACACAGCTTGAATGCAGCGTTACAGCAGTTTGCGGCATCCTCGCCTCCTCGCATCAGAGCGGCAAGCCTACGACAAAACGCGCGCCCAGCGGTTCAGAGGTCACATCGGCCTCTGTCGGGCGGATGTTCTCGGCCCAGATCACGCCGCCATGAGCTTCGACAATCTGCTTGGAAATCGCAAGCCCCAGGCCGGAATGATCGCCGAACTGGCCAGCGGGACGTTCAGAGTAGAAGCGGTTGAAGATCTTGGTCAGGGCCTGTTCGGGAATGCCGGGGCCTGTATCCTCGACCACCACGAGCACGCGGTTGTCACGGGTGCGCAACCAGACGCGCACCGCGTCGCCCTCGTCGCAGAACGACATCGCGTTGGTGATCAGGTTGACAAAAACCTGCGCCAACCGGGCCTCCAGGCCGTTCACGACGATTGCGCTCTCCGGCAGGTCCGAGATGAAATCTATCCCCTTTGCGCGGGCCTCGCCGCCCAGGTGTTCCGTCAGGCTTGCCAGCAGACGAACAAGGTCAAAGGCCTCCTCCTCTTCCTTGACCAGTTCGCTGTCCAGCCGCGAGGCGTTCGAGATATCGCTGACCAGCCGGTCCAGCCGACGCACATCATGTTCGATTACGTCCAGCAGCTTTTCACGCTGATCCGCACGCTGCGTCATACGCAGGGTACCGGTGGCCGAACGCAGGCTGGCCAGCGGGTTCTTGATTTCATGCGCGACATCCGCCGCGAACTGTTCATTCGAATCGATCCGGTCATAGAGAGCGGTCACCATCCCGCGCAACGCACCGGACAGGCGCCCGATCTCGTCGGGCCGCGCAGTCAGGTCGGGGATGCGCACGCGTGCGGGGCTCATCTTGCGGGCATTGCGCTCGCGCCCGATCTCGGCCGCGGCGGCAAGATCGGCCAGCGGGTTGGCGATGGTCGATGCCAGAACAAGGCTCAAGCCGATCGATACGAGGATCGCGATCACGAATATCTGGAGAACCTGTTCGCGTTCGGTCCGAACCAGCCAGTCGATTTCACCATTGGCCGAGGCCAGTGCCACCACGCCTACCACCTGCGTGCCTTGCAGGATCGGCGTGGTCACCGCAAAGGCGGTGTTACCGGAACCGTCCACCCCGGTCCGAAGCCGGGCGCCATCGATGAGGGTTTCGGCCACCTGGCCCTGAAGACGCTGTTCGAGTGGCGGTGTGACGGCCGGATCGGACCCGGCACCGAAAAGCGCGGCAAACCCGCCCCAGACAGCGTTCAGGAAATCGGTGATCACGGTAACGCGCTGTTCCATCTCGGCGCGGGTCCCGCTGACCGGGGCGCGCACATCGCCCGTGGCACGGGATACAAGCTTGCCCGCAGGGTCAAAGATCAACAGTTCGAGCCCCGGCGCAAGGTCGAGCCCCGCAACGATTGCCCCCACGTCCACACCGTCGCCGGCGGCAAGATCCACCGGCATATCGGCAGGCAACAGCGCCTCGAACACGTCGGCGACAAGCTCGGCCTCGGATACAAGGCCGGTTTCACGCTGGCTCACAAGACCGTCGCGCGCCGGATTGAGATACAGCACGCCCGAGATCAACAGGATCTGGGCAATCAGGTTGAAGGTGATGATCTTGCGCGCAAGAGGAGAACGGTTCAGGGAAATGACGCCCCGCTTTTCACGGCTGACACGCAAGTCGCCATCCAGCCCGCCGGCGGGTGCGACCCAATCCTCTCCCAGAACGACATTGCCCTTGTCGTGTTGACCCGCATCGCGCACGCGCGCGCCCCCTCTACCCGGCACTACTCTTCGTTATAGCGGTAGCCGATGCCATAAAGCGTTTCAATCGCGGCGAAATCGGGGTCGGCCTGCCGCATCTTCTTGCGCAGCCGCTTGATATGGCTGTCGATGGTCCGGTCGTCGACATAGACCTGGTCGTCATAGGCGACATCCATCAACTGGTCGCGGCTCTTGACGAAACCGGGCCGCTGGGCCAGCGCCTGCAACAACAGGAATTCGGTCACGGTCAAAGACACCGCCTTGCCCTTCCAGGTCACCGCATGGCGCAGGGGATCCATGCTCAACTGACCACGCACCATGACCTTGCTTTCCTCCGCCGCGGGCCCATCGTCACGGGCCACGACTTCCTGACGGCGCAGCAATGCGCGGATACGTTCGACCAGCAGGCGCTGCGAGAACGGCTTTTTCACGTAATCGTCAGCCCCCATCCGCAATCCGAGAACCTCGTCGATCTCGTCATCCTTGGAGGTCAGGAAAATAACCGGCATGTTGGTTTTCTGGCGAACGCGCTGCAACAGGTCCATGCCGTCCATCCGGGGCATCTTTATGTCCAGAACGGCCATGTCCGGCAAACGCTTGTTGAACGCGTCCAGTGCAGACTGGCCGTCATTATAGGTCTCGACCTCGAAACCCTCCGCCTCCAGCGTCATGGAAACGGAGGTCAGGATATTCCTGTCGTCATCGACAAGCGCGATCCGTGACATGGCTAAATCCTTGTGCTGCTCAATGCCTCATTTTTTCCACAAATTCCCCCTTTTTCTTTTACAATTCAACTTCTGATTTCGAATCGTCCCGTCTTACTGCCCCAGCAGAGACGAAAAATCCTGAGACATTGCTAATTTGCACCACCCGCGCCCCTTAACCTCGCGCATGATGATTGCGCTAACGTTAGCGCAAACCTCAGATGATTGCGCTAACGGTGCCCCATGGCCGGTTGTTTCATCAAACCGTCATGTTATAGCCGGGCCATCGTCAAGCGGCGGCAAGGAGCGCGCAACCATGCAAACCGGTCGGGTGAACCCCAATCAACGCCTTGAAGATCAGGGCATCACGGGCCTTGCCAAGGTCCATTACAACCTCATCGAACCCGCCCTGATAGAGGCGGCGATCACCCGCGGCGAGGGGCATCTGGGCCAGGGCGGCACCTTCCTGGTGACCACCGGCGAACACACCGGGCGGTCCCCCAAGGACAAGCACGTGGTACGCACCCCCGATGTAGAGGACAGTATCTGGTGGGAAAACAATCGCCCCCTGGCGCCCGAGGCTTTCGATCGCCTGCATGCGGACATGCTTGACCACCTCAAGGGGCGCGAGGTCTTCGTCGAGGATCTCTACGTCGGGGCAGATGCCGCAAACCGGCTTGACGTGCGTGTCATCACAGAAATGGCTTGGCACGGCCTGTTCTCGCGCCACCTGCTGCGCCGGCCCGAGGCCACGGAGCTCGACAGTTTCGTGCCCGGCTTCACGGTGATCAACTGCCCCTCGTTCAAGGCCGATCCCGAACGCCACGGCTGCCGCACGCAAACCGTGGTGGCGATGAATTTCGAAAAGAAACTGATCCTGATCGGCGATACCGAATATGCGGGCGAGATCAAGAAATCGGTCTTTACCCTTATGAACTACCTCCTGCCGGAAAAGGGTATCATGCCGATGCACTGCTCGGCCAACCATGCGCCGGGCAACCCGGTGGATACTGCCATCTTCTTCGGCCTGTCGGGCACCGGAAAGACCACGCTGTCGGCTGACCCCGCCCGCACGCTGATCGGCGATGATGAACACGGCTGGTCAGACACCGGCACCTTCAACTTCGAGGGCGGCTGCTACGCCAAGACGATCAACCTCTCCGCCGAGGCCGAGCCGGAAATCTACGCCACGACCTCCAAGTTCGGCACCGTGATCGAGAACATGGTCCATGACGAACAGACCTTCGAGCTCGACTTCGAAGACGACTCGCTGACCGCGAACACGCGCTGCGCCTACCCGCTGCACTACATCTCCAACGCGTCGGACACGGCACTTGGCGGGCATCCCAAGAACATCATCATGCTGACCTGCGACGCCTTCGGCGTGCTGCCGCCGATCGCACGGCTGACGCCCGCGCAGGCAATGTATCACTTCCTGTCGGGCTTCACCTCCAAGGTAGCGGGCACCGAAAAGGGCGTGACCGAACCCGAGCCCACCTTCTCGACCTGCTTCGGCGCCCCCTTCATGCCGCGCCGCCCCGAGGTTTACGGCAACCTCCTGCGCGGCAAGATCGCCAAGCACGGCGCGACCTGCTGGCTGGTCAATACCGGCTGGACCGGGGGGGCCTACGGCACCGGTTCGCGCATGCCGATAAAGGCCACCCGCGCCCTGCTGGCCGCAGCGCTGGACGGCTCCCTGAACGATGCAGAGTTCCGCAAGGACCCCAATTTCGGCTTCGAGGTGCCGCTGGCCGTCGAGGGCGTGGCCGAGGTCCTGCTGGACCCGCGCCGCACCTGGGCCGACCCGGCCGCCTATGACGCGCAGGCCGCCAAGCTCGTCGGCATGTTCGCCGAGAACTTCGCCCAGTACCTGCCCTTCATCGACGACGACGTGAAAGAGGCCGCGATCGGCTGACCACCCGGCCGCACAAGATGAAAAACGAGGCCCGGTTCGCGCGACCGGGCCTTCTTCTTGGGGAAAATACCCACGGCGCCACGGCAACGCCCGCGTGACCTCACAGCGGCAGCGCCGTCGTCTCCTTGATTTCCTCCATCGACAACAAGGCTGTCACGTCAAAGATCCGCACATCGCGGATCAACGCCTGGTAAAAGGCGTCATAGCCTTTTGCATCGGGGACACGCACCTTGAGGATATAGTCCACCTCGCCTGCCAGCCGGTGCGCCTCCAGTACCTCGGGGCGTTCCCGCAACGCCGCCAGGAACCGTTGCTGCCAGCCAGCCTCGTGTTCCGAGGTGCGCACAAGAACAAAGAAACAGGTGCCCAGCCCCAGCGCCTGGGGATCCAGGATCACTGTCTGCCGCCGGATGACACCTGCCTCACGCAGTTTGCGGATGCGGTTCCACACGGGTGTCTTGGACGAACCCACCTGCCGGGCGATCTCGTCCAGCGACTGGCTGGCATCGACCTGAAGCGCCCTGAGAATACGACGGTCCAGTGCGTCCAGATCGGGCAATTCGGGATGGTCGACCATTACGATTCTCCTTGAGAACCGCCCGAGGTTGGAAGTTTTTCCCTCGAATGCAACCACCAACCGCGTCAGGGCGGAAAATCCTTCCCCCGCCTATGCGGCCAGCCCGCGCGACCCCATGGCCAGGAATTTCTGGCGCCGTTCATCGATCAGCGCCGTTCGATCCCTGGCTTGCAAGTCGCGCAGCATACCCGACAGATTGCGCCCCACCGCGGCAATCGTATCCTCGCGGCCGCGCTGCGCACCGCCCAGGGGCTCGGCAATGATGCGGTCGATCACGCCCAGCTTCAGCAAGTCCTGCGCGGTCAGGCGCAACGCTTCGGCTGCCTCGCGCATCTTCTCGGCATCCTTCCACAGGATCGAGGCACACCCCTCGGGCGAGATCACCGAGTAAACCGAATGTTCCAGCATCGCCAGGCGGTTGGCGGTGGCAAAGGCCACCGCGCCGCCCGATCCGCCCTCGCCGATGATGACGCTGACCAGCGGCACACCAATCTGAAGGCATTTCTCGGTCGACCGCGCGATCGCCTCGGATTGCCCGCGTTGCTCTGCGCCCTTGCCGGGATAGGCGCCGGGCGTATCCACCAGCGTGATCACCGGCAAGCCAAAGCGGTCGGCCATGTCCATCAAGCGCACCGCCTTGCGATAGCCCTCGGGCCGAGCCATGCCGAAATTCCGGTCGAGCCGGGTCTTGGTGTCAAAGCCTTTCTCGTGGCCGATCACCACCACCGGGCGATCCTCGAACCGGGCAAGGCCACCCATCACCGCATTGTCCTCGGCAAAATTCCGGTCGCCGGCCAGCGGCGTGTACTCGGTGAACAGCGATTCGATGTAATCCTTGCAATGGGGCCGGTCGGGGTGACGCGCGACCTGGCATTTCCGCCAGGGCGTGAGATTCTTGTAAAGATCCCTCAGCATCTCGGCCGCCTTGCGGTCCAGCGCGACGGCCTCCTGTTCGACATCCATTTCCGCGTTGGCGCGCGCAAGCGCCCGCAATTCCTCGGCCTTGCCTTCGATTTCAGCCAGCGGCTTTTCGAATTCGAGGTAGTTCATGGCCAGGCTCCCGCTTGCATCGGCGCGTATATGATGGCGCCAGATGGCATTTGCAACAAGACGGCCACGGGACACAAGGCCGCGCGATGGCACGGCCTTGCGGTTTCATGATCGCTCAGCCGACGCGGAATCCCGGCGTCGAGGCTGAAATCGCGCGCTCTTCGTCGTCCATCTCCTCGGCCACGCCCTCGAATAGCGGCGTCGAGAGATACCGCTCGCCCGTGTCGGGCAGCATGGCCAGGATCACCGCGCCCGGTTCGGCGCGTTCGGCCACTTGCATCGCCACTGCGAAACTGGCACCGCCGGAAATGCCGGTCAGGATTCCCTCTTTCGCGGCCAGTTCGCGTGCCCATTTCACACCATCCGCGCCCGTGACCGGCAACAACTCGTCATAAAAGCCATTGTCGATTGTCTCTTGCAGCACCAGAGGGATGAAATCCGGGGTCCAGCCCTGGATCGGATGCGGGGAAAAGGCCGGGTGGCTCTCACTCGCCTCGCCTTGCGCGTTGCGTCCCTGTTCTTGCCCGCTGGCGATCAATTGCGCATCGGCCGGTTCGCTCAGCACGATACGGGTCTTGGGCCGCTCGGCACGCAGAACGCGCGCAACGCCCGTCACGGTGCCGCCCGTGCCATAGCCCGACACGAAATAATCCAGCCGCTGCCCCTCGAAATCGGCCAGGATTTCGCGCGCGGTGGTGGCGGCGTGAATATCGGCGTTGGCAGAGGTTTCGAACTGGTGCGCCAGGAACCAGCCATTCGCCTCGGCCAGCTCCTGCGCCTTGCGGTACATCCCCATCGCCTTGTCGGCCTTGGGGGTCAGCACCACCTTGGCGCCCATCATGCGCATCAGCTTGCGCCGCTCGACGGAAAACGCCTCGGACATGGTGATGACCAGCGGATAGCCTTTCTGCGCGCAGACCATCGCAAGCCCGATGCCGGTATTGCCACTGGTGGCCTCGACCACGGTCTGGCCGGGTTTCAACGCGCCGGACCGCTCGGCCGCCTCGATGATGTTGACGGCCAACCGGTCCTTGACCGACGCGGCGGGATTGAACGCCTCGGCCTTGACGTAGAGCGTCACTTGTTCGGGGCCGAGATTGTTGATGCGGATCGCGGGGGTATCCCCGATCGTGTCCAGCACACTGTCGAACAGGCGTCCGCGCCCCTCGGTCGACCTGATCGCCTGGATATTTCCGTCCTCTGCCATGACACCACACCCTTTCCAAGGCCCGGCACTGCCGGGTCCGATGACTCCGATTGTTGGCGCAAAGATAACATCCCTGCCGCTGTGCGCAGCGGGGGGCGCGCAATTAAGGACGAGATTGCCAGGACGTCGCCTGCCGCGAAACAGGTGTTCCCCGCACGCAGGGTCCGAAAGAAAAACGGGGCCGCGCGGGCCCCGTTCCTGCCGATGGCGTTTGCGTGTTCTTACAGGCCCGCGATCATCTCGGCCTGTTTCACGATCACCTCGGCCTGCTTGATCGAGGCGATATCGACCAGCCGGCCCTTGTAGACGGTCGCGCCCGCGCCTTCGGCCTTGGCCTTTTCCATCGCCGCCAAGATTTCCTTGGCCTCGCCCACGGCCTCTTCCGAGGGGGTGAAGACCTCGTTGGCCAGCGCCACCTGCTTGGGGTGGATCGCCCACTTACCGACCATGCCCAGCGTGGCCGAGCGGCGCGCCTGCGCGCGGAAGCCTTCATCGTCCGAGAAATCGCCGAACGGGCCATCGACCGGCAGCACACCATGGGTGCGGCAGGCGGCGACGATGGCGGCCTGCGCCCAGTGCCACGGGTCCGACCAGTATTTCTGCCCCTCGCGGTGCATGTAGTAGTTTTCCTGCGTCCCGCCGATGCCGGTGGTCGCCATCCCCATGGAGGCCGCGAAATCCGCGGCGCCCAGGCTCATCGCCTGCATGCGCGGGCTGGCGGCGGCGATCTCCTCGACATGGGCGATGCCGGCGGCCGATTCGATAATGACCTCGAAGCCGATCTGCTTGGTCCGGCCCTTGGCGCGTTCCACGGCGGTGACCAGCGCATCGACCGCATAGATGTCAGAGGCGCAGCCGGCCTTGGGGATCATGATCTGGTCCAGCCGGTCGGATGCGTTTTCCAGCAGCTCAACCACGTCCTTGTACCAATAGGGCGTGTCCAGCCCGTTGATCCGCACGCTGAGATGCTTGTTGCCCCAGTCGATATCGCCGATCGCCTGGATGACGTTCTTGCGCGCCTCGGCCTTGTCGTCGGGGGCGACCGAATCCTCCAGGTCCAGGTTGATGACGTCAGCCGCACTGGTGGCCATCTTTTCAAAGATCGCGGGGCGCGAGCCCGGGCCGAACAGCTGGCAACGGTTGGGGCGGGCGACGGGCGTGGGCTGGATGCGAAAACTCATGTCAGTCCTCTTGGTAAGGATGTGTCGTCTGGGTCGCTGCGTTTGGTAGGATGTTGCGCCCCACTCCGCAAGGCATTTCGCCGCAGTGCGGCGCGCCCGGATTTCCGGGCAAGTTCAATCCCTGGCCGCATAAATTGTGTGCAAAGATGAAAAGTCGAATATTTATTCGGAAAAGCCGTTAACATTCGGAATATCCTTCGATCAATCAGGGTGTATGCGCGCGCAATCGACAAGACATTCCCCAAGCCGCTGTTACCCTGCCTCGCGACACACAAGAGGAAGCCCCGATGATCGAAACACCGTATCTTCTGTTCCTGGGCGATGCCCCCGACCGGCTGGCCGCCAAGGTCGCGCAGGGCATCCGTGACTGGCGCCCCGAGAATGCCGTGGGTCAATACCGGATGCAGGGCTGCGAGGCCGACCTGGGTCTTCCCGACCTCGATCTCGCCGCGGCAAAGGCTGCCGGTGCGAAAACGCTGGTGATCGGGGTGGCCAATCGTGGCGGCGTCATCAGCCCGGCATGGAAGAAAATTCTCGTGGCCGCCCTGGAAGAGGGCTTTGACCTTGCCAGCGGCTTGCACAATCTTCTGCGTGACGAACCCGACCTGGCCGGCGTGGCCCAGGCCACCGGCCGGGCGCTGCATGACGTGCGCGTGCCCGAGGTCAAATACCCGATCGCCGATGGCAAGCGCCGCAGCGGCAAACGCTGCCTTGCGGTAGGAACGGATTGTTCGGTCGGCAAGATGTATACCGCGCTGGCAATGGATCGCGAGATGCAGGCACGCGGCCTGAAATCCACCTTCCGCGCCACCGGGCAGACCGGCATCCTGATCACCGGCGACGGCGTGCCGCTGGATGCGGTGGTTGCCGATTTCATGGCCGGTGCGGTGGAATGGCTGACCCCGGACAACGACCCCGACCACTGGGATTTGATCGAGGGGCAGGGCAGCCTGTTCCACGTGTCCTATTCCGGGGTGACGATGGCGCTGATCCATGGCGGGCAACCCGATGCACTGATCCTGAGCCACGAACCGACGCGTCCCCACATGCGCGGCCTGCCCGATTACCAATTGCCTACGCTAGAGGTGCTGCGCGATACGTCCCTGGCGCTGGCCCGCGTGGCCAACCCCGCCTGCCAGGTCGTCGGCATCTCGGTCAACACCGCCGCGCTGTCCGAAGACGAGGCGCTGGAGTGTCTGTCCGGGATCGAGGCACGGATGGGCCTGCCGACGGTCGATCCCTTCCGCCAGGGCGCAGGACGGCTGGTGGACGCGCTGGCCGCGATGTAGGCTGCACCCATGGATATGACCGTGATCCCCGAAAGCTTCCGCCTGGCGCAGGCTTTCACCATCTCGCGCGGCGCACGCACCGCCGCCGAGGTGCTGACCGTACACATCAAGGCCAACGGCGCCATCGCGCGCGGCGAATGCGTGCCCTACGCCCGCTACGGCGAATCGTTGGACAGCGTGACCGCCCAGATCGAAGGCTTGCCCGAACGCTTCGACCGGGCCCAGCTACAGGACTTGCTGCCGCCGGGCGCTGCGCGCAACGCTGTTGATTGCGCGCTGTGGGATCTGGCCGCGAAACGCGCGGACAAGAGGGTGTGGCAACTGCTGGGCCTGCCCACGCCGAAACCGCAGATCACCGCCTATACCCTGTCGCTGGGCACGCCCGAGGACATGCGCGAGGCGGCCGCGAAAAATGCCCATCGCCCACTTTTGAAGATCAAGCTGGGCACGCCCGAGGACATGCCCCGCCTGGAGGCCGTGCGCCAGGGCGCGCCCGATGCCCGGTTGATCGTGGATGCCAACGAGGGCTGGACCGCCGAGGTTTACGCCGACCTGGCCCCGCACCTTGTGCGGCTGGGGGTGGAAATGGTCGAACAGCCCCTGCCGGCGGATGCCGACGACATGCTGGCCGAGATCGAGCGCCCCCTGCCCGTCTGCGCCGATGAATCCTGTCACGACCGCGCCTCGCTGCCTGCGCTGAAGGGCAAGTACGACATGGTCAACATCAAGCTGGACAAGACCGGTGGCCTGACCGAGGCAATGGCGCTGGAAAAGCAGGCCAAGGCCGAGGGCTACGGCATCATGGTGGGCTGCATGATCGGCTCCAGCCTGGCGATGGCGCCCGCGGTGGTCGTGGCGCAGGGGGCGGCGGTGACGGATCTTGACGCGCCGCTGCTTCTGGCCGAAGACCGGCCTCACCCGCTGCGCTATAGCGCCAAGGGCGTACACCCGCCCGAGGCGTTCCTGTGGGGCTGAACGCCGTAACGAAAGGAAAGCCGATGAGCCGGACAGTCTATGTGAACGGGACCTACCTGCCCGAGGAAGAGGCCAAGGTCTCGGTCTTTGACCGCGGTTTCCTTTTCGCCGATGGCGTCTACGAGGTGACCAGCGTGCTGGACGGCAAGCTGATCGATTTCCCCGGCCATGCCCGGCGCTTGCAACGCTCGCTGGACGAACTTGGCATGAGCAGCCCGGTGGGTATGGACGTCTTGTTGACGATCCACCGCGACCTGATCGCCAAGAACGACCTGTCCGAAGGGATGATCTATCTCCAGATCACGCGCGGTGCGCCCTCTGATCGCGATTTCGTCTTTCCAGATCCTGAAACGACCCAGCCTACGCTGGTGCTTTTCACCCAGGCCAAGGGGCTGATCGACAGCCCCGCCGCGCGAACCGGGCTCAAGGTGATTTCCATCGACGATATCCGCTGGGGTCGGCGCGACATCAAGACGGTGCAACTTCTATATCCCTCCATGGGCAAGATGATGGCCAAGGCCGCGGGCGCGGACGACGCGTGGATGGTCGAGAACGGTTTCGTGACCGAGGGAACCAGCAACAACGCCTATATCGTCAGCGGCAACAGGATCGTCACGCGCAACCTCGGCAACGAGATCCTGCACGGCATCACCCGTGCCGCCGTGCTCCAGTTCGCGCGCGAGGCGCAGATGGAGGTAGAGGAACGCCCCTTTAGCATCGACGAGGCGAAAGAGGCCGACGAGGCATTCATCACCTCGGCTTCGACCTTCGTGATGCCGGTAGTGGCCATCGACGGGGTCAGCCTGGGGGATGGCACGCCCGGCCCGGTCGCACGGCGCCTGCGCGAAATCTACATCGAGCAAAGCCGCAAGGCCGCGATCTGACACGATGCACCGCGGCGTGGTGGCGCCCGTCGCGCATCCCGCTATAACGGCAGATGTCCATGGCCGCGCGATCGGCGCCCATATCCGGGCGCCGTCGCACGCAGACAGGCCGCGCAATGATCCCGGGGGCGTGATGACGCATCGACAGAACGACGGCAGCAAACGCAGGCCGTCGCTTTCCATGCCGATCCTGCGGCAGTCGCGCACGCATCACGCAGAGGGCACGCTGACGCTGGGCAACCTGCTGGTAGGGCTTGGCGAGCGCTCTTTCGGTTGGGCGATCGTGGTGTTCTCGCTGGTTACGATCCTGCCATTGCCGCCCGGATCGTCATTGATCACCGCCTTGCCGGTTCTGGTGACGACGGGACAGATGATCCTGGGCTTTCCCCATGTCCGGCTACCGGGCCGGCTGGCGCGGATCGGCATCGACCATCAAAAGCTGCGACGCACGCTGGTGCGGCTGCGCCCGGTCACGCGTCGGCTGGAACGCAATCTCGAACCGCGCTTTCAGGCGCTTTTCGCCCCCCGGCATGAACGCCTGCTGGGCCTTTTCCTGTTCATCATCGCGTTCACCCTGTTCCTGCCCATCCCGTTCAGTGGCTGGTTCCCGGCGATTTCGCTGTTCGTGTTCGGTGTCGGGCTGATCGAACGAGACGGGATCATCGCCATGCTGGGGCTGCTGGCGGGGGCGCTGTCGGTCATGCTGGCGGTTTTCATCGCGCTCTCGCTGGCCGCCGGCATAGATTAACCTCCGCCCGTCAGCCCGATGAACGCGCCGCCCTGGCATCGGGCGCGGTGGCGACCCCCTCGGGCAGCCCGGCACAGCGCAGCATGTCCATATGCTGTGACCGCGCCCCCGCAAGGGTCACCGACATGCCGCTATCGCGGGCCTTGCGAACAAAGCCCGCCAGGCTATGCGCCCCGGTCATGTCCAGAAGCGGGACATCGGCCAGGTCGAGAACGAGGTGACGGGGCCGCGCAGCGATGCGGTCAAGCACGTTCTCGATCACCGGCGCGGAACCGAAGAAATAGGCCCCCGTCAGACGCAGAACGACGGTTTGCCGCCCATCGCCGCGATCCTCGGGGCGGGCCTCGGTATTGGCCTCGTCCATCATCGCGTCCACGCCGCTCATCTGCGCCATGCGATGCATGAAGACCAGCGCCCCCAGCGCAAGCCCGACCACAATCGCCTCGGTCAGATCGCGCAGCACGGTAAGCACGAGGGTTGCCAGCAAAACGGCCAGTTCCGCCCGCGCGGTGCGCGCAAGACTGCGCATCGCCCGCAGGTCGATCATGTGCAACGCGACCGAAACCAGGACACCCGCCAGCGCGGCAAGCGGAATCGCCGCGGCCAACGGGGCAAACAGCAGCATCACCAGCAAAAGCGCCAGCGCATGAATCATGCCGGCCACCGGCCCGTGCGCACCGGCCCGCACGTTGGTCGCGGTGCGCGCAATCGTGCCGGTCACGCAAAACCCGCCGAAACAGGCCGAGCCCATGTTCGCCACCCCCTGCCCGATCAGTTCGGCATTGGACCGGTGCCGCCGCCCGGTCATGGAATCGGCAACCACGGCAGAAAGCAGGGATTCGATGGCCCCCAGCAGCGTGAAGGCCAGCGCGTCGGGCAGCACGGCCTGCACCTTGGCCAGCGTGAAATCAGGCAGATGCGGCGCGGGCAGGCCGGCAGCAATGCCGCCATAGGCGCTGCCGATGGTGGGCACAGGCAAATTAAGCAGCCACACGGTCAGCCCCGCCAGCACGATGGCCAGCAGCATCCCCGGCACCTGCGGGGCGATACGCCTTTGCACAGCGATCAGGCCAAAGGCGCCGAGGCCCAACGCGAGGTTCAACGGGCCGAACGTAGGCAACGCCGCCCAGAGGACCGGCAGCTTTTCGAGAAAAGGCCCGGGCTCTGGTCCCTCCAGGTTCAACCCCAGAAACGGGCGCATCTGGCTGGCCAGGATGATCACGCCGATCCCCGCCGTGAACCCAACCGTAACGGGATAGGGGATGAACTTGACGAAACCGCCCAGCCTGAGCCCCCCGGCCAGCGCCAGGAACAGGCCTGACAGGAAGGTCGCCAGCATCAACCCGTCCAGCCCATGGCGCTGAACCGTGGCCATGACGAGCACGATGAAGGCCCCCGCCGGCCCGCCGATCTGGAACCGGCTGCCACCCAGCAGCGAGACAAGGACCCCCCCCACGATGGCAGTGATCAGCCCCCGGTCCGGCGGTACGCCCGAGGCGATCGCAATGGCCAGGGACAGCGGCAGCGCCACCACCGCGACGGTCAGGCCCGCGACCAGGTCGGCGCGCAGACCGCGCAAGCCATAGCCCTCGGTCAGGACCGAGAAGATCTTGGGGGTGAATTGCTGGATCAGGGGGGCAGGTTCGTGCATGGCTGTCTCTGAGACTTGCGCCTTCCCTCCCCTGGCGCGACTGGTTGCCGGATACAGGGCCGACGCCCGGTTGTCCCTGACGCATCCTGTCGCCCCGGGGCCGAGTGGACGATTCCCGCGTGCGGTTTCGCCCCGCTATCGCGGGACGACCCGCCGGGGGCGCTGCCCCCGGACCCCCGGGGTATTTGCCCCAAGAAGAAGCGGCCGGATCAAGGGGCCTGCCCATCACGGCACATGGTTACACGGGCCTGGCTCAGGCCCCGTCCTTGCCCACGTTCTCGGCGAAGGCCTTTTCGAAGGCAGCCTGTTTCTCGGGGCTGGCCTCGGTCTGGTGGCGTGCTTTCCAGTCCTCGTAGGGCATCCCGTAAAACGCCGCCCGCGCCGCGTCCTTGGACATCGCGATGCCCCGTTCGGCGGCGGCCTCCTGCAACCAGCGCGACAGGCAGTTGCGGCAGAACCCGGCCAGGTTCATCAGGTCGATGTTCTGCACATCGGGCCGGTCCTGCATCAGGTGCTGTTGCAGGCGGCGGAAGGCAGCGGCCTCGATTTCGGTGCGGGTCGCGTCGTCCATGGTTTCCTCCCTTTTCGGTCCGGTCACAATCCGGTGGCGGCCAGCGCCTCCTCGAGGATCGGCGCCAGCCTGTCGGCCCAGGCGATCTGGTCCTGCGGCGTCGCGATCACGTCGTTACGTAGCTCGATCAGCACGTTCAGCCGCCCGTGATCCATGGCATGGCGGTCCACCGCATCGCCGGGCAGATGCCCGCCATAGGGTTCGTTCTCGCCCACGCAGAGATCGGGTTCGCGGTTCAGCCGGTCGATCAGCGGGCGGGCCAGGCGGTCGTCGGCGGCGTGCAGCACGCCGATCTGCCAGGGCCGCTCGCCCCGGCCGCGCAGGCGGGGCGCGAAGCTGTGGATCGCCAGGTAGACCGTATCGGGCCGACGCGCGGCCATCTGAGCGATCGCGCGGTGATAGGGGCGCCAGAAGGCGTCAAGCCGACGTTCCAGTTCGGTCTCGTCGACATCGCGGTTGGCCGGGATCACCGTCCCGTCATAGAGCCGCATCACCAGCGTGGGATCGTCCTCGCCACGGTTGGGGTCGATCACCAGGCGCGAGAAATTCGACATCACCAGCGGCGCGCCCAGCCGTTCCGCCAGGCGCCGCGCCACGCCCGCCGCGCCGGGATCCCAGGCGATGTGGCGTTCCATATCTTCAGGCGCAAGGCCCAGATCGCCCCCGTTCACCGAGGGCGGCACGGTGTTCGCGGCGTGGTCGCAGGTCACCAGCCAGCGCGACGCTGCCCCGGGATCGCATATCTCGAAAGGATGGTAAGTCATGCCCATGTCATCTTTGACCGTCACATCCCCTTACGGCAGGCGCGACGCAAGCACCAGTTGTCTCCGGGGATGATTTCGGCCTAGAGAGATGCATACCGGGGCATACCGCGCCGCGATCCGAACAAGAGATGGGGCAGGATGAGACGTCTACGCAACCTGAAAGTGGTGGCCACGCTGGGGCCGTCTTCCGACGATTACAACATGATAAGGGCCTTGTTCGAGGCCGGGGCCGATGTGTTCCGGCTGAACATGAGCCACGGGTCGCACGAGGAAATCGCGCGCCGTCATGCCATCATCCGGCAGATCGAGACCGATACCGGGCGCCCCATCGCGATCCTGGCCGACCTGCAAGGCCCGAAACTGCGCTGCGGGATCTTTGCCAACAAGGCCGAAGAAATCGAGGAGGGGCAGAACTTTCGCTTTGACCTGTCGTCCGAACCCGGCGATTCGACACGGGTGCAACTGCCCCACAAAGAGATATTCGCCGCCCTGGAACCGGGCGCGACACTGTTGGTCAACGACGGCAAGCTGCGGCTGACGGTCAAATCCTGCGGCCCCGATCACGCCGATTGCGAGGTCGCGGTGGGCGGTACGATTTCCGACCGCAAGGGCGTGAACGTGCCCGACGTGGTGTTGCCGGTGGCGGCCCTGTCCGAAAAGGACCGCCGCGACCTGGATGCCGTTCTGGATCTTGGGGTTGACTGGGTTGCACTTTCCTTCGTGCAGCGCCCCGAGGACGTGACCGAGGCGCGCGCGATCGTGGGTGATCGGGCGGCGATCCTGTCCAAGATCGAAAAGCCTTCGGCGGTCAAATGTTTCGACGAGATCCTCGCGGTCTCGGATGGCATCATGGTGGCGCGTGGCGATCTGGGTGTTGAAATCCCGGTTCAGAACGTGCCGCCGATCCAGAAGCGCCTTGTGCGCGCCTGCCGCGCGGCGGCCAAGCCGGTGATCGTGGCCACGCAGATGCTGGAAAGCATGATCGAAAGCCCGGTGCCCACCCGCGCCGAGGTGTCCGACGTGGCGACGGCGATCTACGAGGGCGCTGACGCCGTGATGTTGTCGGCGGAGTCGGCGGCAGGACACTACCCGATCGAGGCCGTCAAGACGATGGACAAGGTGGCCATCGAGGTCGAAAGCGACCCCACCTATCGCGACATCATCGAGGCCAGCCGCCAGGCCAATCGTTCGACCGTGGCCGATGGCATCGTGGCCGCCGCGCGCGAGATTGCCGAGACCGCCGACATCAAGGCGATCTGCTGTTTCACCGAATCGGGCACGACCGCACTGAAGACCGCACGCGAGCGGCCCCGCGTCCCGATCCTGGCGCTGACCCCCTATGCCAAGACCGGACGGCGACTGAGCCTGTCCTGGGGGATCAACTGCTTTTTCAACGACAAGGTAGAGCGTTTCAAGATGGCCGTGGTCAGCGCGGCGCGCGCCGCGCGCGAGGGCGGCTATGGCAATGGCGAGGACCAGATCATCGTGATCGCCGGCCTGCCGTTCAATATTCCCGGCTCTACCAATATCCTGCGCGTTGCGCCCTGCGAGGAGCGGCTGATTTTCAACGTCGAGCCGGAATGACGGCAGGGCGACGCCCCGGTTTCGGTGGATGAGACCGGCGCCCCGGAAGGGTGGGGGCGGCCGACGCGCATTCGCCTGCTGCGGACGGATTGAATTGATCCAGGGCGGGTTTGCGGAAATACTGCCCCCGCGGACCTGTCCGGGAGCGGCGCATGGAAGCCGATATCTATCTTGTTGTCGGTGTGATCGCCGGGGTTCTGGCGATTCCCTCACTGCTTTCGGCCTTTTCCGAGGACCGCGCCCCACGGGCCGCGGCAGTCCTTGTGTTGATTGCCGCCGGCACGATCCTTGTGGCCACGATGAAAAAACCGGGGGGCTACCGGATCGCGGATATCCCCGAGGCCTTTACCCGCGTGGCGAGCCTGATCCTGAACTGATCCGCGATTGCCTCTTGCAACGGGGCGCCGGCGCCCCTATACGACGCCTTCGTCCGCGCGACCGGCCCATGTGGCATGCCGAGTCGTGCGTCAACCGCCCGCAAGAGGAGACGGAAATGCCCAAGATGAAGACGAAGTCGAGCGCCAAGAAGCGCTTCAAGGTGACGGCGAATGGCCGCATCAAGTGCGGCCAGGCCGGCAAGCGGCACGGCATGATCAAGCGGACGACCAAGTTCATCCGCACCGCCCGCGGCACGACCACCCTGTCGGCCCCGGACGAGAAGATCGCAAAGTCCTATATGCCCTACGACCGCTGAGGAGCCTGACACATGTCCCGAGTCAAAGGTGGTACCACCACGCACGCCCGCCACAAGAAGGTCATCAAGGCAGCCAAAGGCTATTACGGTCGCCGCAAGAATACCTTCCGCACCGCAACCCAGGCCGTCGACAAGGCCAACCAGTACGCGACGCGCGACCGCAAACAGCGCAAGCGCAATTTCCGTGCGCTGTGGATTCAGCGGATCAACGCCGCCGTGCGCGCCCATGACGAGGCGCTGACCTATTCGCGCTTCATCAACGGCCTGAACAATGCCGGGATCGAGGTCGATCGCAAGGTGCTGGCCGATCTGGCCGTGAACGAGCCCGATGCCTTCGGTGCGATCGTCGCAAAGGCCAAGGCCGCGCTCTGATCCTATCGCAGGACCTTGACTTCGAAACCCCGCCGGGCAAAGCTCCGACGGGGTTTTTTCTTGGGCGCGATATGGGTTACTTTTCAAGCTTCCTTCAGCAGACCGATGACCGGCTGCTGACGAAGTGGCTGCACTATTTCGAGGTCTACGAGCGTGAACTGACGCGCTTTCGCGACCGCCCGGTGTCGTTCCTGGAAATCGGTGTCTTCAAGGGCGGCTCCATCCCGATGTGGAAGGGCTACTTCGCCGAAGGCTCGCGCCTGACCTTCGTCGATATCGACCCCGAATGCACCTGCCTTGCCGAGGACGGCACCACCGTCGAGATCGGCAACCAGGCCGACCCCGCCTTCCTGCGGGAGCTGGCCCAAAAGCACGGCCCCTTCGACGTCGTCATCGACGACGGCAGCCATATCTGCCCCCACCAGGTCGCCAGTTTCGAAGGGCTTTGGCCGCATGTCCTCGATCATGGTGTCTATATCGTGGAGGATTGCCATACCTCCTATTGGCCCGGCTTCGGCGGCGGCTATCGGAACGAAGCAAGCTTCATCGAGTATTCCAAACGGCTCGTGGACCGGATGCACAGCTGGTACACCGACCAGGACGCGCTGTTCCCCTTCGATCCGATCGCGAAGGAAATCCTGGGGGTCCGCTTCTACGACTCGATTGTCGTGGTCGAAAAGCACAACAAGAAGGAACCGCCCGCGACCCTGACCGCCCGCGACGGCCAGGTAAAGCTGTCGCGCCGCGCGCTGCAGGTGCGCGGCCGCCGGTCCGCCTTTTCGGGACGCGACGGCAGCTGAGGGCCTGATCGGGCCCGTGCCGGCGCCGACGCCCCGCTGTCCTTGCGGGCCAGCCCGTCCGGTTTCCCTTGCCCCGCTCCATCGCATTTGCATTCCCCCGCCCCTGTGCTATCGACCGCGCGGACAGCGTGATCGGAGGGCCGGCGATGGAAGAGCTGAGGCAGAAATATCTCGACGCGATTGCGGGCGCGGGCGACGAGGCGGGACTGGAAGAGTTGCGTATCGCGGCCCTTGGCAAGAAGGGCGAGATCAGCCTGAGAATGCGCGAGCTGGGCAAGATGACGCCCGAGGAACGCCAGGTCATGGGGCCGGGGCTGAACGCGCTGAAAGACGAGATAAATTCGGCGCTGGCCGCGAAAAAGGCCGCGTTGGCAGATGCCGCCCTGAACGAACGTCTGCGTGCCGAATGGCTGGATGTCACCCTGCCCGGCCGCCCGCGCCCCGAGGGCAGTATCCACCCGGTTTCCCAGGTCACCGAAGAGGTCACAGCGATCTTTGCCGATATGGGCTTTGCCGTGGCCGAAGGCCCGCAGATCGAAAGCGACTGGTTCAATTTCGACGCGCTGAACATCCCGCCCGAACACCCCGCCCGGCAGGAACATGACACCTTTTTCATGTCACGCGCGGACGGCTGTGACCGCCCGCCCCACGTTCTGCGCACTCATACCAGCCCGGTGCAGATCCGCGCGATGCAGGCCCAGGGCGCACCGATCCGGGTGATCGCGCCGGGCCGCGTCTATCGCTGCGACTACGACCAGACGCATACGCCGATGTTCCACCAGGTCGAGGGGCTGGCCATCGACCGCGACATTTCCATGGCCAACCTGAAATGGGTGCTGGAGGAATTCTGCCGCGCGTTTTTCGAGGTGGAGGGCGTCGAACTGCGCTTTCGCGCGTCACACTTCCCCTTCACAGAGCCGTCGGCCGAGGTCGACATCCGCTGTTCGTGGGAGGGCGGCACGCTGAAGATCGGCGAAGGCAACGACTGGATGGAAATTTTGGGGAGCGGGATGGTCCACCCCAATGTGCTGAAAGCCGGCGGGATCGACCCGGATGAGTGGCAGGGCTTTGCCTTCGGCATGGGCATCGACCGGCTGGCAATGCTGAAATACGGCATCCCCGATTTGCGGGCGTTCTTCGACAGCGACCTGCGCTGGCTGCGGCATTACGGGTTCAGCGCGCTGGACATGCCGACATTGCATGGCGGGTTGAGCAGATGAAGCGGGATCGAAAGCTCCAATTGAGCGTATAGAAAGCCCTGACGACTCGTTGACGCTTTTCGAGCGCTTTTTGGAAAACGGAAAGTGACTGAAACCACCATCCGCCTTCGAACCGGCACGCGTCCTGACCGGCCTTCGTAATGGGTGGGGGCAACATCATGGCCGCCCCCGCCCGGCGCATCAGACGAAGATGAAGTCTTCGACGCTGAGCTGATCGACCGACACGCCCTGCAACCCGATCATATGGCCGTCATAGCCGATGATCACGCCGATCCCGGCATGTTCGACGGTCTTGAGGGCGTCGAACCGGACGGGCCGGACGACAGCACCGACAGCTCCCTTTTATCTTTCGGTCTGGCCGGATACGGCAGGCATCTGCCGCGACGGGCCACCCGCGTCGTGGATTGCCTCGCGGTGACTGCCAATACGCTTGCCGACATTGCCCACGCGGTTCCTTTTCATCCTCGCCGCACTGCGGCATAGTCGGTCGGGACTTTCCGGTTGCAAACATGGTACCCGCGCGATGCTGCCCGACAGCCTGTTACCCCTACCCACCGATCTGGCGCTGGTGGTGGCGATCCTGATCGCCGCGGTGACGATGTTCGCGGTCAACCGCCCGCGGATGGACGTGGTGGCGGTGATGGTGATAGTTGCACTGCCGCTGACCGGGGTGATCTCCATCTCCGAGGCGCTGGCGGGGTTTTCCGACAGCAACGTCATCCTGATCGCCGCGCTGTTCGTCGTCGGCGAGGCATTGGTGCAGACCGGCGTGACCCAGCGCATCGGCGATTGGGTGGCCGCGCGGGCGGGCCGCTCAGAGGCACGGCTGATCTTTTTACTGATGGTCGGGGCGGCAGCGCTGAGTTCGATCATGTCCTCGACCGGGGTGGTGGCGATCTTCATCCCGATGGTGCTGCGGATCGCGCGCAGCGCGCAGATCGCGCCGGGCCGGTTGATGATGCCGCTATCGATGGCGGCGCTGATCTCGGGGATGCTGACGCTGATCGGAACGCCGCCCAACCTGATCGTGCATGGTGAACTGGTCCGCCGCGGCGAAGAAGGCTTCGGGTTTTTCGATTTCACGCCCTTCGGGCTACCGATCCTGGTGCTGGCGATCCTTTACATGATCGCGCTGCGTCGGTTCATCGGGGGCGCCGCGGTGATCCCGCCCGATCCGGCCCGGCGCAGCCTGGGCGACTGGGTCGATGAATTCGACCTCGCCCATCGCGTCGCCCGGCTAAGGGTGGCGCCGGGCGCGCGGGCGACCGGCCAGCCGTTATCGGCGCTTGAACTTGATGCGCCCGACCGCCCGGCCGTGTTGGCAATCGAGCGCAATGGCAGCCGCAACGCCGATATCATCCAACCCCACCCGGATACCGTCCTGCGCGCGGGCGACGTGCTGATGATCGACGTGGCGGGGCAAGAGGGCACCCCGGATGCATCCCTCAACTGCTGGGGGCTTGTACCCCTGGGCCTGTCGGGGGGCTGGTTCACCGAGCGCGCCCGCGAGATGGGGCTGGCACAGGCCATGGTGCCGCCGAACTCGCCGCTGGCAGGCCAGAGCGTGGCCGGCGCGCGTTTTCCGGCACGCCATGACCTGTCGGTGATCGGGTTGCGCCACGGTGCCCGGCCGGTGCCCGGCGCGTTGCGGGACGAACTGCTGCGCCCAGGCGATACGCTGCTGCTGATGGGGACATGGCCGGATATCCACCGTCTGCGCGATCGGCGCGGAGAGGTGGTGATGCTGGATCTGCCCGGCGAGGCCGACGATGTCGCCCCCCGGGCCCGGCGCGCGCCGCAGGCATTGCTGGTCGTGGGCCTGATGATCCTCGGCATGGTGATAGGCGTGGCGCCCAACGTGCACCTGGTGTTGCTGGCCTGCCTCGCGCTTGGGTTGTTCGGCTGTGTCACCATGACCGGGGCCTATGGAGCCATGCACATGAAAAGCTTGGTCCTGATCGTGGGCATGCTGCCCTTTGCCTTGGCCCTGGAACGCACCGGTGGCGTGGACATGGCCGCTGCCGGGCTGATCGCGCTGGCCGGCGAGGCCAGCCCGCGGGTATTGCTGGCGGCGATCTTTCTGACGACCTCGCTGTTCAGCCTGTTCATATCCAACACCGCCACGGCGGTTCTGATGGCGCCGGTCGCGATGGCGGTGGCCGATAGCCTGGGCATTTCGCCCTACCCGTTCGCGATGACCGTCGCGCTTGCGGCCTCGGCGGCGTTCATGACACCGGTCAGCAGTCCGGTGAACACGCTGGTCCTCGGGCCGGGGGGGTATCGCTTCGTGGATTTCGTGCGCATCGGTCTGCCGTTTTCGGCCATCACGCTGGCGGTGGTGATTGCGATGGTGCCCGTCATCCTGCCTTTCTGAGCCGCTGACGGGACGCGCCTGGCCCCTGTCAGGCCTCCTCGAAATAGGCCGGGGTGCCCCGCGCCTCTACCGACCCGGCGATGCGGCGCAGACCGTGTACATAGGCCGCCTCGCGCAAGGACAGACCCATCTCGGAATGCAGCGCCCAAACCGCCTGGGTTTCGGTTTCCATCACGTCGCGCAGATGGTCGCGCACCCGCGACGCATCCCAATAGAATCCCGACCGGTTCTGCACCCATTCCAGATGCGACACGGTCACACCGCCGGAATTGGCAAGGATATCGGGAATGATGATCGTACCCTTTTCAGCCAGCCATGCATCCGCGGCGGGCGAGACCGGCCCATTGGCCATCTCCAGAATGACCCGGGCCTTGATCCGGGCCTGGTTATCCGCCGTGATCTGGCGTTCCAGCGCGGCCGGAACCAGAACGTCGACATCCAGTTCCAACAACTCGGCATTGGAAATCTCGCGCGTTTCACCATGACCCGGCGCGCCGAGAATGGCGCCTGTCCTTGACTTGTGCTCCATCACCGCGAGGGGGTCGAACCCGTCGGGATCGTGAATCGCACCGCGGGAATCACTCAGCGCCACGATCCGGTAGCCATCGGCATGCAACAGCTTGGCCGCGTGATAGCCGACATTGCCAAAGCCCTGGATCGCCACCGTCGCCTTGTCGGGAGACAGGCCAAGCGGCCCATGCAACTCGCGCAAGGCGACATAGCCGCCCCGCGCGGTCGCATCGATCCGGCCCCTTGTTCCGCCAAAGGCCAGCGGCTTGCCGGTCAGCGCCGTCGGCGAGGGCTGGCCGGTGATCGCGCTGTATTCGTCCGCCATCCACGCAAGAACGATGCCATTGGTATACATGTCCGGGGCCAGAATATCGCGATCAGGCCCGATGAAGGCCGCGAAGGCCTCGACATAGGCACGGCTCAGACGTTCCAGCTCGTTCGGCGACAATTCCTTGGTATCGACGCAGACACCGCCCTTGCCGCCACCAAAGGGCAAGTTGGCCACCGCGCATTTGAACGTCATCCAGAAGGCCAGCGTCTCGACCTCGTCAAGCGAGACATTGGGATGAAACCGAACGCCCCCCTTGGTCGGCCCGCGTCGGTCGTTATAGCGGCAGCGCCACGCCTTGAAGGCCCGGCGGCTGCCGTCATCCATCCGGATCAGCAGCGTCGCGGCCAGCGTTTCGCGCGGCCATTTCAGTTCCTCGTAGACATCGGGGTGGATGCTGAGCCGGTCGCAAGCGGCGCGCAGCGTCTCGCGCGCACGATCCAGCATCGAGACCCCGGGTATCTCGGACGTGGCTGGCTTTTTCGGCTTTGGGCGGGTCATTTGAACTGTCCTTTTTTGCATCAGCTTCTGAACCGATGCAGTGTGCTGTTTTGGCATGCTCCAATCTGGTCACGGCAAGTGCGCCAAGGAAACCCGGCACGAAACACTGGTCAATGTTAAATATTTTAACAACGAAGCCAGAGTCTTACATGATCCGGTAGTTGGGCGACTCTCTCGTGATCTGCACGTCGTGGACGTGGCTTTCCTTCAGGCCCGCCCCGGTGATGCGCACGAAGCTGCAGTTGGCGCGCATCTCGTCGACCGTGGCACAGCCGGTATAGCCCATCGCGGCCCGCAGCCCCCCCACCAGTTGGTGGATCACTGCGCCCGCGGCCCCCTTGTAGGGCACCTGCCCCTCGATTCCCTCGGGCACCAGCTTGTCGCTTGCGGCATCCTTCTGGAAATAGCGGTCGGCAGAACCGCGCGCCATCGCGCCGAGGCTGCCCATGCCACGATAGGATTTGAACGAACGGCCCTGGTAAAGGATCACCTCGCCAGGCGATTCGTCGGTGCCAGCCAGCATCGAGCCCACCATCGCGCAAGAGGCGCCCGCCGCGATCGCCTTGGCGAAATCGCCCGAGAACTTGATACCGCCATCGGCGATCACCGGCACGTCGCCGGCCGCCTGCGCGCAATCCAGGATCGCTGTCAGTTGCGGAACGCCCACGCCCGCCACCATCCGTGTCGTGCAGATGGAGCCGGGACCGATGCCAACCTTGACTGCATCCGCACCCGCGTCAATCAGCGCGCGGGTTGCCTCTGCCGTGGCGACATTGCCCGCGACCACCTGCACCGAACCGGCGGCCGCCTTTATCCGTTCGACGGCGCGGGCCACACCCTCCGAATGGCCATGCGCGGTGTCGATCACCACCATGTCGACGCCAGCCTCGATAAGCGCCTGCGACCGCTCGAATCCGGCATCGCCCACGGTCGAGGCCGCAGCCACGCGCAGCCGCCCGAGGTCGTCCTTGCAAGCCTGCGGATTCATCACCGCCTGTTCGGTATCTTTCAACGTCAACAGCCCGGTCAGCTTTCCCTCGCCATCGGTGATCAACAGCTTTTCGATCCGCCGTTCCTTCATCAGGCTCAGCGCCTCGGCACGGTCGACGGGTTCACGCAGCAGGGCCAGCTTGTCCGCGGTCATCATTGCCCGAACCGGGGTCGCGTCGCTGGTGGCAAACCGCATGTCGCGGTTGGTGACGATACCGACCACGTGGCCCGCCTCGTCCACCACCGGGAAACCTGTGAAATTGTAGCGCTCGATCAGAGCCTTGGCATCGCCCAGCGTCTGGTCGGGACGCAGGGTGATCGGGCTGTAGACAACCCCCGATTCAAACCGTTTCACCCGCCGCACCTCACGCGCCTGTTCCTCGACATCAAGGTTGCGGTGGATCACCCCGATACCGCCCGCCTGCGCCATGGCGATGGCCATGCGATGCTCGGTCACGGTGTCCATGGCGGAGCTGACCAGCGGGATGTTCAGCCGGATGTCGCGGGTCACGCGGGTCCGGGTATCGGCCTGGTTGGGCAGGACCGAGCTGGCGGCGGGAACCAGAAGCACATCGTCGAAGGTAAGCGCCTCGCGAATCTCCATGGGCGGTCTCCTAGGGAGGTTTCGTCTGGCGCTTCCCTATTTCACGGCATGAGCGAAAAGGAAAGGGGGAATGCCGGGAAACGGCCTTGCGGCCGCTGGCCTCCGGCCGGGGTATTTGCACCAAGAAGAAGGCAGGCTCAGCAACAGGTCTGTTCGAGATCATCCAGCAATCCAAGCGCGGCCTGGTCATCGATCTCTTCGAAAAAGGCGCGCAGCGTGTTGACCTGCGAGCCGATGAAATGCAGGTCGTCATTTCCCATGCGCTGGCGCTGAACCAGTTTCATCTCGAAATAGGCAACCCAGCGGGAGTCGGTCGCGGCGATCTGCGCATCCAGCATTTGCATCAGCCGCGCGGCCCGCCCGTCGCAATCGATACCGGAAAAACTGACATAGCGATCGGGGCTGTGGTCGGTCATCCTGTACTCCTTGTCTTCTGCCCTGCCCGCGCATAGCGCGGCGCGGCCGGGCGCGTCTGCACCGGGCATGTCCCGACCTTGGTGCAGATCAAAAAAGTATGAAAAATCGGCGATTTTTCATAATATTGCCCAATGCACCGGCAGGCGGAGGATCGCCGCGAAGATGCGGCCGGCCAGCGCCGGAAGGGCAAATTTATCCTTTACCCGTCCGGTCGTGCCGTTACTCTGCATCGCCAATAAAACTACGGGAGGATCATCCATGAAGACGTTGCTGGGCGCCGTGACGGTTGCCGCATTTTCGCTGGGGCTTGCCACCGAGGCCATGGCCGAGGAATGGAATGTCTCGCTTTGGGGCAAGCGCCGCGCCTTTACGGAGCATGTCGAAAAGCTGGCCGAGTTGGTTTCGGAAAAGACCGGGGGCGCGTTCACCCTGAACATTTCTTATGGCGGGCTGTCACAGAATACCGAGAACCTCGACGGGATTTCGATCGGCGCCTTCGAAATGGCGCAGTTCTGCGCGGGCTATCACCGCGACAAGAACCCCTCGATCACGGTGCTGGAACTGCCCTTCCTCGGGATTTCCTCGCTGGACCAGGAGCGCGAGATCAGCATGGCGCTGTATGACCACCCGGCGGTACGGAACGACCTGGCGCGCTGGAATGCGACTCTTTTGATGCCTTCGCCGCTGCCGCAGTACAATTTCGTCGGCGTGGGCGAGGCGCCCCGCACGCTTGACGATTACAAGGGCATGACCGTGCGCGCCACCGGCGGCATTGGCGCGGCTATGGAAATGATCGGCGCGGTGCCCACCTCGATGTCGGCCACCGAGGTACGGCAAGCGCTGGATTCGGGCGTGGTCAAGGCGGTATCCTTTGCCCCGCATGCACACATGTCCTTTGGCACGATCGAGACCGGGGCGTGGTGGACCACCAACCTCAATCCCGGCACGGTGAATTGTCCCGTCGTGGTGAACACCGATGCGCTGGATGCACTGTCGGACGAACACCGCGAGGCCTTGCTGGGGTCGGTCGACGAGGCGCTGGATCACTACATCGACTATTACAACAACGAGACGATGGCCAAATGGGGCCCCGCCCTGGAAGAACGCGCGATCGAGCAGATCACCTATTCCGCCGAGGCGCTCGCCACTTTCCAGCAAGCTGCGGCAGGCCCCGCCGCCACCGCCTGGATCGGGGAAATGAATGACCGCGGCCTGCCCGCGCAGGAACTTTACGATTTCGTCATCGGCATGATCGGGCAGTAGCCCCCGCCGACAGTCCGACAGGCGTGCGCCCCGGCGATGGTCCGGGGCGCGCAGGACGGTGACGCACAGCAGATCGGAGAGCCCCATGGCCGCCCTCGCCCCGGTGCTGGAGGATACAAGCCTCTTGTCCCGCCTCGATCGTTCGCTTTACCGGCTTGAGCGTGTGCTGGCCCTTTTATCGGGACTGGCAGTGTTCGGCCTGATGGTCCTGGCGGTGGGATCGGTCGGCGGGCGCCACCTGTTCAACGCGCCGCTGCCGGGCTATGTCGACTGGATCCAGCAGGCGATGCCGTTGATCGCGTTCATGGGCATCGCCTATACCCAGCGCGACGGCGGGCATATCCGCATGGATATCCTGATCGGTGCGCTCAGGGGGCGACTGTTATGGGCGGCCGAGTTCGTCACCACATTCGCGATCCTGGGTCTCATGGTCCTTCTGGTCTGGGGAAGCTGGGCGCATTTCCAGCGCAGTTTCGATTTTACCGCGCCGATGTGGAGCCGGGATTCGAGTTTTGACATCAACCTGCCGCTCTGGCCGGCCAAGCTGTTGGCGCCAGTGGCCTTTTGCGTGCTGTGCCTTCGGCTGGCGCTGCAACTTTGGGGATATGGGCGGGCATTCGTTCTGAACCTGGCCGAGCCGGTCGCCGTGCCGCTGGTGCGATCGGCAGCCGAGATGGCCGCGGCCGAGGCCGAGCATGTTTCGGGCGCGGACAGCTAGGGGAAATGCATGGAACCTGTTGATATCGGCATCGCGGTCAGCCTGGGCCTCCTGGTCATGGTCGTTCTGGGCATGCGCGTGGCCTTTGCCGCGGCGCTTGCGGGGCTGATCGGGCTGGTCTGGATCTTCTGGTCGAAAAAGGGCTATGATCCGGCAGATTTCGGCTGGGCGCTGAGCGTCGCGGTCAAGACCGCGGGGCAAGTGCCCCATTCCAAGGTCGCCAGCCAGGCGCTGAGCCTGATCCCCACCTTCATCCTGATCGGCTATCTGGCCTATTACGCGGGTCTCACGCGGGCCCTGTTCGAGGCGGCAAAGCGTTGGTTGGGCTGGGTGCCGGGAGGTATGGCGGTGTCCACCGTCTTTGCCACCGCGGGTTTTGCCGCGGTCTCGGGCGCCTCGGTCGCCACCGCCGCCGTCTTTGCCCGCATCGCCATTCCAGAGATGCTGAAGGCCGGCTATGACAAGCGTTTCGCCGCCGGCGTGGTGGCCGCGGGCGGCACGCTGGCCAGCCTGATCCCGCCCTCGGCAATCCTGGTGATCTACGCCATCATCGTGGAACAGGACGTGGGCAAGCTGCTGCTGGCGGGGTTCATCCCCGGCGTGGTGTCGGCGCTGATCTATGCCGCGCTGATCATGGGGCTGGCCCTGACGATCAGGGGCTTTGGTCCACCAGTGCGCGGGTTCACCTGGGGCCAGCGGCTGCACGCGCTGCGGCCGGCGCTGCCGATCGTATTCGTGGTGATGACCATCGTCCTGTTCGTTTACAACCCGTTTGGCGGAGATGCCTGGGGCACGCCGACCGAGGGCGGTGCGATCGGGGCCTTCGTGGTGTTCCTGATGGCGCTGTGGCATGGCATGCGCTGGAACCAGTTCAAGGACGCGCTGCTGGAAACGGCGAAGCTGTCGGTGATGATCTTTACGATCATCTGGGGGGTACTGATCTATGTGCGCTTCCTCGGCTTTGCCGACCTGCCCGGTGCGTTCTCGGACTGGATCACCTCGCTTGAGCAGTCGCCGATGCTGACGCTGGTCATGATCCTGCTGGCCTATGCGGTGCTGGGCATGTTCATGGACGCGATCGGGATGCTGCTCTTGACGCTGCCGGTGGTCTACCCGGCGGTGATGGCGCTGAACGGGGGCGAGTTCGTATCGGCAGCCGACAGCACCTTTGGCATGTCGGGACCGATGTGCGCGATCTGGTTCGGCATCCTGGTGGTCAAGATGGCCGAGTTCTGCCTGATCACGCCACCTATCGGGCTGAACTGTTTCGTGGTGGCCGGGGTGCGCGACGATATCAGCGTGCAGGACGTGTTCCGGGGGGTCACGCCGTTCTTCGTCGCCGATGCAGTCACCATCGCGGTGCTCGTGGCGGTGCCGGGTATCGTGCTGTGGCTACCGGGCCTTGCGTGACAAGGACGATTTTTCTGTGAAAAATCGTGCCTCCGGCGGGGGTATTTGGACCAAGAAGAAGATCAGCGATAGAGCAATGAGCGCCCCTCGGCAAAGAGGTGAAGATTTTCGGGCGCGGCGGCGATGCGGAGGGTTCGGCCGTGTAATCCCGCATGGATGCCCGGCAGCCGGGCAATGACGGTTTGGCCACCCGGTCGACACGGGGCGAAATGGAGTTGCGTGACCTCGCCCAGCACCTCGACCAGTTCCACGCGGGCCGCGAGGGCATGGGTCGCAGACTCGGTGGGGTACATGTGTTCGGGCCGGATGCCGACGGTCACGCGCCGGCCCTTGTCACCGGGACAGGTGGGGACAAGCGCCGCGATGCTGCCGCCGCCACGGGCGAGCCGAAGCATCGTCACCTCGCCAGTTTGGACGATTTCTCCGGCGAGAAGGTTCATCGCGGGCGACCCGATGAACCGTGCCACGAATTCGGAACGCGGTTTTCGATAGAGGGTAAGCGGCGCGCCGACCTGCGCGATCCCCTTGCAGCCCAGCACCGCGATACGGTCGGCCAGGGTCATCGCCTCGACCTGGTCATGGGTGACGTAGATCATCGTCCTGTCGGGCATCGCCTGTTTCAGTTTCGCGATCTCGATCCGGGTAGCGACGCGCAGCGCCGCGTCGAGGTTCGATAAGGGTTCGTCGAAAAGGTAGACCCAGGGATCGCGCAGGATCGCGCGGCCGATGGCAACGCGCTGGCGCTGACCGCCCGACAATGCAGCAGGCAACCGGTCGAGACAGGAGCCAAGTTGCAGGGCGTGCGCGGTGCGCGTGACCGCGGCGTCGATCTCGGCCCGGCCTTGCCCCGCCATCCTGAGCGCAAAGCCCATATTCTGGCGCACGCTCATATGCGGGTAAAGCGCGTAGGACTGAAAGACCATCGCGATGCCGCGCCGTGCGGGAGGCACCTCGTTCATCCGCACCCCGTCGATCTCAAGCGTGCCGGCGGTGATCTGTTCCAGGCCCGCAATCATCCGCAGGAGCGTGGACTTGCCACAGCCCGAGGGGCCGACGAGGACGAACAGTTCCCCGGCCTCGATATGCAGGTTGATATTCTTCAGGATCTCGACCGCCCCGAAACTCTTGCCGATCCCCGCCAACCTCAGGTCCGCCATCGGGCTCGTTCCTTGTGTTGCTTTGGCCCGCGCGCATCCGCGGGCGATACGGGCGTCATGGTCATCGCCATTCGGGGGCTTTCGATAGCAGCCCCCGCAAGAGACATCGTTGCAGGATGAAGAAAACCAGCAACGGCAACGCCATCGAGATGAAGGCCGCCGCCGCGAGCATGCCCCAGTCACCCCCATGCGAGCCCAGCAGGTCATCGGTGATCGCAACCGTCATCACCCGGACCCCATCGGCAGGGGGCAGAAAGACCTTTGCGACCAGCAGGTCGTTCCAGACCCATACGAATTGCAAGGTCGCGCAACCGGCCAGCGCCGGATACGTGAGAGGCAGAACGATACGCGAAAAGATCTGCACCTCGCTGGCCCCGTCCATCCGGGCACAATCGATGATGTCGCGCGGCACCCCAGCCATGGCGCGATGCAGGAGATAGACCGCCAGCGGCAGGCCGAACCCGGTATGGGCCAGCCAGATTCCGACAAGGCCCTGCCCGATACCAAGCCCCTGGTGCAGTTTCAAAAGCGGGACGAAGGCAAGCTGAAGCGGCACCACCAGCAGACCCGCCGATGCCGCGATCAGAAATCCGCGGCCCCGAAACTCCATCCAGGCCAGCGCATAGGCGGCAAAGGCCGCGATCACCGTGGGCAGGACCGTGGCCGGGATCGTCACCGCGAGCGTGTTGACAAAGGGCCGCACCATGACATCGTCCGCCAGGACACGCCGGTAGTTGTCCAGCGAGAACCGCGGCGGCATGGTGGCGCGGACATAGATGGTGGGCGCGCTTTCGCCGAACGCTCGCGGGGACTCGAGGCGGTAATGGCCATCTGCGCCCACGCTCAGGCTGCCTCCGCCGACGAGATCGGCACGCAGCCCGGTGCCGAAGGCTGCCGGGGCGCGGCTGCTCACGCCAAATGCCTTTACCCGGCCTGGCATGGCCGCGTCGGCATCGTTGGCAAAGACATTGCCCGCGATGACATGGCGCCCGCCCTCGGTGACCGCCGCCCCTGCATCGGCACGGACACGAAAGGTGCGCTCGGCAGCGAGGGGGGCCTGCCACCAGCCGCTGGCCAAGATCTGGTCGCGCTCGCGGAAGGACGACACCAAAAGCCCCAGGGTCGGGATGAACCAAACCAGGGCGAGGACCAGCACCGCGATGTTTGCCGCCCGGCACGCGCGCAGGGGATGACGGGCGCGCACGCGCATCAATCGCCCCCCTTGCGCGCCTGGCCGATATTCCAGGCCAGTATCGGCAAGACAAGGATCATCAACACCATGGCCACGGCGCTGGCCCGCCCGTCATCGCGGAACATGACCCCCATCATGAAGCCCGGCAGAACCTGGGTGCCGAAATTACCTCCTGTCATGGCGTAAACGAGATCGAAAACCTTGAGCACGAGAATCGTGACCAGGGTCCAGACAACCGTGATCGTGCCCTTGATCTGTGGAACCTCGATCCGCAGGAAGATCTGGGTCGCGTCGGCCCCGTCCATGATCGCGGCCTCGATGATCTCCCGGGGGATGGCGCGCAGCGCCGCGGACAGGATCACCATGGCGAAACCTGTCTGGGTCCAGATCAGAACCGCCATCAGGAAAAAGCTGTTCCAGACCGGGATTTGCAGCACATCCAGCGGGCCAGCCGCCCCCAGGGTCGCGCGGATCGCGTTGAGCAACCCGATATCGGCATCGTTGGCATAAACGAATTTCCAGATCAGCGCAGCCCCGACCAAGGACATCGTTACAGGCATGAAGATCGCGGCTCGCGCCAGGTTGGCCCAGCGCAGCCGGTCGGTCAGCCGCGCCGCGATCAGGCCAAGGCAGGTCGCTGCGGCCGGCACGACCAACACCCAGAGCAAGCTATTGGCCAGCGCCCCCTGGAAGACGTGATCGGCACCCAGGGCGCGGTAATTGGCAAATCCGATAAACGCATCTCCCTCGCGGTCGAAAAGCGAACGCCAGAAGGCACCCGCGAACGGGAAGACGAGGTAGAGCATCGAACCGGCCAGTGCCGGGAACAGGAACAGCCATGGCCGCACCAGGTTGGCCCGACCGATATTGCGTGCGCAAGTCTGGCCGCTTGCCGGAAAGATAACCCGGTCGAGGACGAGATTGGAGAAATAGACATAGCCCACACACCCCGTGACCCCGATCAGGATCGACATCAGCGCCATGACCAGCGGCGGCATCGCACAGCCTACCTGATTGAGTCCCAGCGGGCCTGGATATCGCGCGCGACCCGTGCTGCGCCCTGGCCGGTGGTATAGGCCACCATGCCTTTCCAGAAGGCATCCGCCCCGATTTCGCCGGGCATCAGGTCGGACCCGTCGAAACGAAAGGTCGTGGCGCCAATCAGGATATCGCCCTGGGCACGCTGAAGCTCGCTGGCGTAGGCATCGCGGTTGGCGGCCTTGAACGGCGTCAGGAAACCCGCCTGCGCCATCCAGAGCTCGTGGGCGATAGGGGTCTTGAGAAACGCGATCAGGGCACGCGCCGCGGGACTGTCGCGGGTAATCGTCCAAAGCGTGCCGGACCCCAGCACGGGCGCGCCGAGGTCCATGCCGGCATAGGCGGGAAAGTAAAAGAAATCGACATCCCGGCCGATCTCGGTTCCCGACGGGAAAAAGGTCGGGATGAAACTGGCCTGCCGGTGCATGTAGCACTTGGGCGGAAAGGTGAACAGACCCTTGGGGCTGTCGCGGAAATCGGTGGTGGCGACACTGGCCGTCCCGTTTGCGACGAATGCACCATTTCGGACGAACCAGCCGTAATCCTCGATTGCATCGACCACACGCGCATCGTCAAAGGGTATCGCGTTTTCGACCCATGCATCGTAGACCCCTGGCGGCTGGCGACGCAACAACAGGTCCTCGACCCAGTCGGTCGCGGGCCAGCCCGTCGCCGCACCCGAGCCAAGCCCGATACACCACGGCGTCGCGCCGTCGGCGGCGATCATTTCGGTGAGCGCCTTCAGCTCTTCCATCGAGCGCGGGACATCATAGCCCGCCTCGGTGAAATTGTCCGGCACATACCAGACCAGCGATTTCAGCTCGACCTTGTAAAAGAATCCGAAAAGCGCGGTGTCGCCGTCCCGGTCGGCATAGCTGCCCAGCCTGACCCAGCTTTCACCCGCGGCATAGTTGGCCCGCACCCAGTCGGCGGTTTCCTCTCCCAGCGGAGCCAAATAGCCGCGTCGTGCCATGTCGGCGGCCAGTCCCGGCTGGGGAAATACCGCGATGTTCGGGGCCGATCCCGCCCGCGCCGCGATCACGATATCCTGTTCGAAACTGTCAGAGCCCGCATAGCTGACGCGCGCGCCGGTGGCCGCCTCGAAATAGGCCAGAACGTTCTCGACGAGGACCTTGTCGGGACCGGTCCATGGGCCGCTAATGGTCAAAACTTCGTCCGACAGGTCCGTTCGGGAAAAGCTTTCATAACCCTCCCAGTCAAAGCGGTCATCCACGCCCGGCGGAAAGACGAGGTCACGCGACAGCGCCGGCGCCGCACACATGACCACCGCGGCAACAAAGGCCATCCCTTTGAATTTCATTGACCCCTCCGATCGGTGCGCGACTTGACGCCGGTTGCCCGCACTTTGCCCAGCCCCTGATCGTCGGGCGGAAACGTTGCCCGAGGCTTGCCGATCATCCATCATTTGTCAACCTTGGGTGGTATTTTTTACACCAACTACCGCCAAGGACGACCCCCTTTGACGCCATCGTGGCGGGTGGTTAACCTGACAAGCAACATGTCAAAGCGCTTTGGCTCAAGGTCTAAAACATGAATCTCAAGGAACTCGCCCAGCTTCTGGGACTGTCGCAAACAACGGTCAGCCGGGCGCTGAACGGCTATCCAGAGGTGGCCGAAACCACCCGCGCACGGGTCGAGGCCGCCGCGCGCGAACATGGCTATCGGCCCAATATCAGGGCCCGGGGCCTTGCGACCGGGCGGGCCATGGCGGTGGCACAGGTCATCCCCGCCGATTGCCTGGGCCTGCTGGCCAATCCGATCCTGTCCGAAACACTGGCCGGGGCAACCGAGGTCCTGGCCGAGGCAGGCTATGAAACCACGCTCAGCCCGATGCCCGATAAGGCCGTTGAAACCGCCTATCGCGATCTTGCGGCGCGGGGCGCGGTGGACGGGGTTTTGTTCCATCTGCCACGCGTGTGCGAACCGCATATCGACGCGCTGAAAACCACCCGGTTGCCCTTTGTCGTGCAAGGCCACCCGCTGACCGTGGATGCCGATCATTGCTGGGTGGGTATCAGCGGGGTCGAAGCTGCCCGACAGGCCACCCGGATCATCCTGCGCCGGGGGCACCGTCGGATCGCACTGATCAACGGCCCGGACGGGCTGGCCTTTTCGGCCGAGCGGTTACGTGGCTACCGCATGGTGGTGCAACGGCGCTCGCTGGACGATGATCCCGACCTGATCCGGCACAGCGCGCCCTCAGAGGCCGCGGGATACGCCGCCGCCGCCGCACTTCTGGATGGCAAGGCGCCACCCACCGCGATCCTTGCCGCGACCCTGCCCCAGGCGCTGGGCGCGGCAAGGGCCTGTCGCGACCGGGGCATGGCTCCGGGGCAGGACATCGCGCTGGCCGCACATGACGATGTCTTGCAGATGATGGGCGGCGCCGAGGCCGCGCCTTTGTTCATCGGCACCCGTGCACCGCTGCGCGCGGCCGGGCGCACAGCGGCCGAAATGCTGCTGCGCCGCATCGCCGCCCCGGAGGCCACGAACGAAAGCCACCGCATCCCGCTTGAACTGAGGGGGCCGGCACCGGCACCGCCCGCCGGCGCAACGGTTTGCCGAGACACATGATGCCGTCCGCCCAGGCGCGGACAGATCCCTTGCGCGTACCGCCCACTGCATCTTACCACCGGGTCAACGCGACCCTGCAAGGAAACACACCGTGACCGGGCTTGTGGCGGATATCGGGGGAACCAATACGCGCGTCGCGCTGGCCGAGGGGCCACGCGTGGCCGCAGACAGCATGATGCGGTTTCACAATGCCGATCATGACGGCCCCTCCGACATCCTGGCCGCCTATCTTGCCCGGCATGGCGCCCCCCGGATCACGCAAGCCTGCGTGGCCCTGGCCGGGCCGGTACGCGACGGTTCGGGGCGGCTGACCAATCGCGGCTGGATCATAAACGAGCAGGGCATCGCCAAGGTCACCGGCGCCACCCAGGTAAAGCTCTTGAACGATTTGCAGGCCCAGGGTCATGCGCTGGACCACCTCGCGCGGGCAGGGCTGATCGAGGTTCTGGATGGCCCCGAATTACCCAGGGCAACACGGCTGGTGATCGGGCTGGGTACCGGGGTCAATACCAGCGTCGTGCATCGCCATGGCAGGGGCCTTTTGGTTACCGCGGCCGAGGCGGGCCATGCCAGCCTGCCCGCATCCGACGAAGACGACCTGTCCCTGGCCCGGTTCGCCGCAGGGGCAGACGGCTTTGCCTCGATCGAGGACCTGCTGTCGGGCCGGGGAATCGAAAAGATTCATGCCTGGGTCACAGGGCGGGCGGGCATGCCACGGCAGATGACGGCGGGCGATATCCTTGCCGCCGGGAATGATGACGCAGATGATCCGGCGGTTACCGAAACCTTGCGGATCTACACCCGGCTTCTGGGGCGGATCGCGGGGGATCTCGCACTGCATCACCTGCCTTTCGGCGGCATCTTCCTGGTCGGGGGCGTCGCCCGTGCGATGACACCGCACCTTGCCCGGCTCGGCTTGGCCGCTCATTTCCGCGCCAAGGGGCGGTTCTCGCCACTGATGAGAGAATTCGCGATCCGCACGGTTGTCGACGATTACGCCGCACTAAGCGGCTGTGCGGGCTATCTGGCGCGGCCCGCCTGAGACGTCCGACCGCCTTTGATCCCCAGCCACGTCACGGCAAACTGGCACCGATATGTGAAGGAACACCAGACCATGAAAATCGACGGCACCCATTACCGCTCTATCTGGCGCGAGGCGGACGGCACGGTACAGATCATTGACCAACGCTGGCTGCCGCATGAATTGCGCATCGTTGCCCTTACCAACCGCAAGGAATTCGCCGCCGCGATCCGCGACATGTGGGTGCGCGGCGCGCCGCTGATCGGGGCGACGGCGGCCTATGGGGTGGCCGTGCAGATGGCGGCCGACCCCTCGGATGCATCGCTGGCCGAGACATGGCAGGTTCTGCACGAAACCCGCCCCACCGCGATCAACCTGCGCTGGGCGCTGGACGAGATGACGCGCGTGCTGAAACCGTTGGCCCCTGCCGACCGCGCCGCGGCGGCGTTCCAGCGCGCGGCCGAAATCTGCGACGAGGATGTCGAGATCAACCACCGGATCGGGGTCAACGGGCTGGAAATCATCCGCAAGATCGCCGAGGCCAAGGGCGGCGGGCGCGTCAACGTGCTGACCCATTGCAACGCGGGCTGGCTTGCCACCGTGGACTGGGGCACCGCGACCTCGCCCATCTATCACGCGGTCGAGGCGGGCATCGACATCCATGTCTTCGTGGATGAAACCCGCCCGCGCAACCAGGGCGCGCAACTGACCGCGTGGGAAATGCTGAACCACGGGGTCAGCCACGACCTGATCGTGGACAATGCCGGCGGCCACCTGATGCAGCATGGCGAGATTGACCTGTGTATCGTGGGCACCGACCGCACCACTGCGCAGGGCGACGTGTGCAACAAGATCGGCACCTATCTCAAGGCACTGGCCGCCCAGGATAACGGCGTGCCGTTTTATGTCGCCCTGCCCTCGCCCACCATCGACTGGACGGTGCGCGATGGCGTGGCCGAAATCCCGATCGAGGAACGCGCCCAGGCCGAAGTCACCCACGTTCAGGGCAAGATGCCGGGCGGCGTAGTGGGGCAGGTTCTGATCTCGCCCGAGGGCACGCCCGCCCGCAACCCCGCCTTCGACGTGACGCCGGCGCGGCTGGTTACCGGCCTTATCACGGAACGCGGCGTTGCTCCGGCCAGTACCAAAGGTCTGGCCGCGATGTTCCCCGAGCGCGCAGGCTAATCGATCAGCCGCAACAGCCGCGCAACGGCAAGTTCGTATCCCTGCACGCCGCAACCCGCGATCACGGCATCGGCGCGCAGGGATACGTAGGAATGGTGGCGGAAGCTTTCGCGCTTGTGGACGTTGGAAATGTGGACCTCGATAACCGGGCCGTCATAGGCATTGAGCGCGTCGAGGATCGCAACCGAGGTATGGGTGAATGCCGCGGGATTGATCACGATCCCGGCGGCTTGCTCGCGGGCGAGATGGATCTGCTCGACGATCTCGCCTTCGTGGTTGGACTGGAAAAGCCGAACCTCTGCCCCCGCCTGGCCAGCCACGGCCGCGCAGGCACGTTCCACATCGGTCAGCGTTTCATGCCCGTAGATCGCCGGCTCTCGCTGGCCCAGAAGGTTCAGGTTCGGCCCGTTCAGGATAAAGATGCAGCCACTCATCGAGCCCTCCCCGCGTACAGTGTCGCTCCAGCGCCCAAAGGGCTAGCACGAAGGCCGACGCCCTGCCAGCGCCTTGGGCATCCCGGCCACATGGTATGGGAAAACGCCAGCCGCTCTTTACAGATTGCACCGGGATGCCATCTAGGAAGGACAAGTTATTCACGATCTCAGGATTTGTTTGCGCGCGCCATGGACACCCGCGTTCTTTCTGCCCCCGGCCGCCAGATCGCGGCGCTTCCGCTGCGTCGCAATGCGCGGGGGGAATTGCAGGTTCTGATGGTTACCTCGCGCGGAACCGGACGCTGGGTGATGCCCAAGGGCTGGCAGATGGACGGACGCAAACCCTGGAAAGCCGCCGAGATCGAGGCGTTGGAAGAGGCGGGCGCGCTCGGCCATGTCGGCACGACGGCCATCGGCCAGTATCACTATGACAAGGTCCTGGACGACGGTGAAATCCTGCCCTGCCGAGTAGACGTCTTTCCGATGATGGTCGACCGGTTGAAACGCAACTGGAAGGAACGCCACCAACGCAGGCGGCATTGGTTCAGTCCGCGTCAGGCGGCCAAGCGGGTGGATGAACCCGACCTCGCCGCCCTCCTTCTAGGCCTCGAAAAGAAGCCGCATAAGCGGCCCGAGCTTCGTCCGCTGTTGAAAGGCGCCAAATCGGGATAAGCCGCCACCGGGCCGCCCCGCAAACGGGTCAGTACGGACAGGGAAAAGCTGGCTAGCGCGCAACGGCAAGCTCGGCGCGCAAACCGCCCAGGGTCGGGCTCTGCCCAAGGCGCAGCTCGCCGCCATGTCCGCGCGCTATATCGGCTGCGATGGCCAGGCCCAACCCGACCCCGGTGCCAAGGTCCTGGTTGCGCGCCGCATCCAGCCGGTGAAAGGGCTGCATCGCCTCTTCGCGCCGGGCCTCGGGAATGCCGGGGCCGTCATCCTCGACGGTGAAAACAAGGTGGCGCGGGCGCCATTCCAGCCCCAGCCTGACCTGGGTGCCGTGGCGCATCGCGTTGCCGACCAGGTTTTGCAACGCACGTTCCAACGCCAGCGGGCGTAGCGTCGTGACCTCCCCCCCGGATAGCGGGCCAATGATGATCCGCCCGCCCTGTGCCCGCGCCCGCGCCGCCGCGTCACGAACAAGATCGGCGGGATCGCAGGGCGCGGGATCGTCCAGAGCCTCGGCCCGCGCGAAATCCAGGAACGTGTCGATCATCCGTTCCATCTGGGAAAGGTCGCTCAACATGGCCTCTGCCTCGGCACAATCCTCTGTCATGGCCAGTTCCAGCCGCAGCCGGGTCAAGGGCGTGCGCAGGTCATGGCTGACACCCGAAAGCATCATCGTGCGCTGTTCGATCTGCCGTTCGATGCGATCACGCATATCGACAAAGGCCCGGCCCGCCGCCCGCACCTCGGTCGCCCCCGAAGGTCGATAGGGCACGATACGCCCCTTGCCAAACGCCTCGGCCGCCGCGGCAAGCCGCTTGATCGGTTTCAACTGGTTGCGCAGGAACAGATAGGCGATCAGCGTCATCAACAGCCCTGTCAGGACCATCAGCACCAGCAATTGATGGGGTTTGGCCGCCGAAACGCGCTTGCGGTCGAAAACGACCTCGAGAACCCCGTGACGCGTCGCCATGCTGAGCCGAACGAAGCGGTCGTTCGTCGCCAGGTCGACGCCCGTCATCGCGGGCACCAGATCGTACAGCGCCTCAACCACCACCCGGCCCGAGAGATCGTAGAACAGTCGCTTTCCCCCGGACGGCTGCGGCTGCCCCGGCAACTCGGTCTCGATGGCAAGCGCCCTGCCCAGCGCCTCCAGCGCGGCGCGCGCCCGCACCGTATCGGGAGCGGCCTGGGCCGTGGCGTGCAGATGATTCAGCCCGGGCGACATGCTGAGGATCATCTGGCGGGTGACATCCTCGAAATGCCGCTGGATGAACACCACCGAAACGACAAGCTGAAGCGCGATCACCGGAACCAGCAGAATCAACGCGGCCCGGCCGTAAAGCCCCCGCGGCAGCATGCGTTTGATCCAGCGTTTCGCCATGCTAAAGGCTTAGCCCTGCAATCGCGCCAAAGGAACCCGCGAGATGTCGTTTGATCCCACGCCCGGCCAGGCCGAAACGCTGGCCCCCGGCCTGCGCCGCGTCCTGGCCCCCAACCCCTCACCGATGACCTACAGGGGAACCAATACCTATATCCTGGGCCGGGGCGCGGTCGCGGTGATCGATCCCGGGCCGGACGATCGCGCCCATTTCAAGGCGATTTTCGACGCGCTGGCCCCGAACGAACGGATCACGCATATTCTTGTCACGCATTCCCATGTCGATCATTCCCCGCTGGCCCGCCCCTTGTCGCGGGCAACCGGCGCGCCTGTGCTGGCCCATGGCGACAGCACGGCGGGACGGCGCGCAGATCTGGCACAACTGTCCGGCCTCGGTGGCGGCGAAGGGATCGATCCGGGATTCGCACCCGATCACAGGCTCGCCGACGGCGAAACGATCATCGGTGCGGACTGGCAGATCACCGCGCTGCATACCCCGGGGCACATGGGAAACCACATGTGCTTTGCCTGGCAGGGGGCGCTCTTTACCGGCGATCACGTGATGGGATGGGCAAGTTCCATGGTCTCTCCCCCCGATGGCGATCTCGCGGCGTTCATGGCATCGCTCGACCGCCTGCGCGCGCGCCCCGAGCACATCCTCTATCCCGGACATGGCGCCCCGGTGCAAGACGGACCTGCCCGCATCGCCGCCCTGGCCACCCACCGGCGCGCGCGCAGGGCGCAGATCCTCGAGGCGCTGGCTCGCGGCCCGGCCACCCCCGAGGCCCTGACCCGAGCCATCTATACCGATGCCCCCCCCGGCCTGCTGGGCGCGGCACTGCGCAACGTCCTGGCCCACCTCGTTGAATTAACAGATGAAAAACTGGCCGCCCCGCTTGGCGAGATGACCGTCACGACGCCTTGGCAAAGGATATGAACAAAGACGCGTAATTTTCTCAAAACCCTCTGGACGCGGGTAAACTCCCTTGCTATACGCCCCTCCACGTTCCGGCGTAGCTCAGCGGTAGAGCAGTTGACTGTTAATCAATTGGTCGTAGGTTCGATCCCTACCGCCGGAGCCAAATTCTCTCAATGAGATCAAGACGATAAAGGCAGTCCGACAGGGCGGCTTTTGTCGTTTTTGGCACCCTCTACAACAACTCTACAACAAAAAGACCCGGACGCGCAGACGCCCGGGCCAAGTGTCACTGTCTGCGGCAGCGGCCCCGCCCAACACAAGCGAGGGCTTCACGGCCTCGGTAAACAAGGAAACCCGAGGCCGCTAAGAGAGTGTCAGTGGATTAGGCGGCCTCCTCGCCTTCGTCTTCGCAGTTGAGGTCGTCGATCCACATTTGTGCCGCGTCCATGATACTCTCGAGCACTGCGCGCTTGTCTTCCTCGGGGATAGTCCAGAGGACGTCGCCCGTGATTTCGAGGCCGTGGAACAGCAGCTTGCCTTCACCGGTGAGCGCGAACTCGTCCATGTATTGGCACTTTGCCGCGTTGTTGACGCCGAGGCGTGCGATGTCGAGGGCTGCGCCGAAGCGGCTCGCCGCGATGGAGATTGAGGTGTCAATCATTGGTATTCACTCCTTACTGATTTGGGTTCCGCCTCATTGGCGTGCTACCTTTCTGCCAAAGGAGAAGACCGATTCCTGTTGAGCAGAATTCAGACGAACTCAACGAAATTGCCGACGCGTGGTTTGACGACGCGGGTGATGTCGCGAAGGCGTGGGAAGTCATTGCCCGCTGCATCGACGAGGAGCGCACCTTCCCCGCGTGGGTGCTGCGCTATCTGCGACGCCTTGCCGATGATCCACCGCTGCCGCCAGAACCCGACGAGCGCCCGTCGAAGGCTTACTATGATCCGGTGGAAATCTTCTCGACGGTCACACAGTGGCGGCAGGTCGAAGGCAAGAAGCCGACACTGCAAGCGTGCTTTGAGCGCTTCATCAACGAATGTTTAAACGGGCGTGGTGAAGAAGAAACCCTCAAGACGGCCTACTATCGCGGCCTGCGCATCGCCCAAAACGAGATCGCCTTCATGCAGGAAGTCATCAAGGGCTGAGGGCCAGAACTACGTTGTTGACGAGGTCAGTGATAGCGTCGTCCGCTTGCGCCTGTGTCACCACGATAGTCGAAGGATGCGCTACGGTGTTCCGCCGCTTCAATTTCGATTCCAGAATCTCGACCACGTTCTTGCCCAACAAGCGCGCTGTCCTGCAAACGGCAATAACCTCACTCTCCTTGAACTCCTCAAAGTCGTCCCGCGTGGAGATCGTGTCATTCTTCTTTGGGAAGCGCTTGGGCACCGCCGCGTTGAACTTGTCCAGACGCGCCTGATCCGCGAGCAGCCATTCCATGAGGTGGTCGTAGGCGAGGTTCCAAACCATGACGATTGCCGCCCGATACGCCTTCACCTTGTAGCAGTTCAGAGCCTCAACAAGAAAATCCCGCTCTGCCAAGGACGGTACTTTACTCGGCAGGTCTGAAAGCAGCTTAGACACCGCGACGACGGAAGGGTTGCCGCCGATTTTCGTGTCGTAGGACCGCCTGACAGAGCCTGCAAGTTTGTAACCGCCACCTGCTTTCACTAGCTGCGGCGGCTTCTTCTTCGCTAGCCGATCTAGATACTGCGTGACGTTCGGCGGATCAACACCGACCTGCTCGAAAGCCGTGCGCATGGTCGTTGAGTTGAATGACGCCTTCCCTTCGACAGCCTCCAAGTACCAGCCAAGCAGGAGCAATTGGTCAACAGCCGACTTCGAGTAGAAGCCGGAAACCGAATCCGCGAAACCGCTCAATCCGTCCAATTCATCCCTCAGCGAACTTATGCACCCGGTCGAGGCCGATGTGGTTCACAGCATAGGTGCCGCGCGACGGGCCTTGGTCGAGCAACTGGTTCGCTTTCAGGTTCCGCAGCGGTTGCGCGAAGTCCTTCGATCCCGTGGACCAGTTCAGCTTGCGAAAGCAGGTATAGACATGATCCGCCGTCACGCCCTCGACGTCCGGCCTCTCCTCGCAAAGATACGCAACGGTCATCAGGAAACGGTCCTGCTCGTTCTTTGGTGGATACTTTTCCGCATAGGTGGCGAGCGAAACGTCGGCGTCGAGGTCGATCTGCACAATCTTACGCTTCGCCGGTTTTCGCGGCTTCGGTGGTGTGGTTGGCGCAGCCGCAGCCTCTTCTGCCGCATCGTCGGCATAGTCGGCGGCATCAATCACGTCCTCGTCTTCCAAATCAGATTGGCCGATGACTTGGGTCGTGCTCCTCGCTATGCGAGGCCCATTGGTCTGCGCAGGACGCAAAGCGTTCTGAATAGCGGTCGTGATCTGAGCAAGATCACCCTCAGGCATTTCCGCTTCAAGCATGATGAAGCGGACTTTCGACGTTCCAGTTCCTTTGGACGGCTTCTTGGCCATACGGGCCTCCAATTCCACATTTGCGCGCGAGCCACTTGCATACCACAACAGGTTGCGGCAGTTAAGTCCTTTTCTCCGCCGAATTGCTCTTTAACGGAACAGCGCAATTCCAATGTTTCGCGCTTCACGCTACCGGTTGCGGCAGCACCGGAAAGGCGTCCAAGTGTTCATGCCTCTACATCAACGGGGCTGAACACATGACTTCCACCTACCTTATCGACCGACTGAGCAACGAGGCCGCGCGCCGCTTGGCAGACAAGGTGCGCGACGGGCGACGCCGCGCGCTTGCCGCGATCTCGAAGTGCTGCATCGTCACAACGGACGACGGCATCGAGACGCGCGAGCACATCTTCGACCAACCGCCGACCATCGGCCAGCTTGCGGACCGCGCAGGCCCGGGCGCATGGGTCGTATCGGTCGCGATGCGCCGCGTGCCTCAGAGAGCGCGCGAGCGCTTGGGGATCGCTGCTGAGTGATGTCACGACAGGCGAGCGTCGCATCCTCGCAGCGCTCGCCTAAGACGCTGCGTCGCTCACCGCAGCACCTGCCATAGCGCATATGCGCAGACAGCGAGAGCGACGAGCAGCAGGGCATTCTCGATAGCCGCCACCTAGAAATACCCGTGCAACTTCCCGACCGACATGCGCTGCGGCGCGATGTGGGTCTCAAGGAACGTCGCGAGACAATGCGCGACCCAACGGTCAGCGTGATGACCACGGCCACCGCCCTGCAATGTCAGGTTCCCAGCGGACGTCTCCTTGAACTCGACGCTCCGCGCTTCGCGGATCAGTTCATCCTTCTCGGGCAGATCGTGAGCGATAAGCGACGTGCCATTCTCAAGACAGGTCGCTGCATTCTCGAACAGCAGGTTCTTCGACACGCGGACGCGTGATCCGTCGCGCGTGAATGTGGCACCCGCAGTCATCACCATCGGCGTCGCAGGAACCTTCGCCTGCTGATACAGGCCCTCAAGCGGCGCGCCCATGCCTGTCGCATCGAAGCAGAAACGCCAGTTCTTCAACTTGCGCAGAACGGACACGGACCAGTCAACGACGTCCACCGCCTCGGCGAGTTTCGCGGTGTCCGTCCAGACGGTCGTTAGCCGGAGCGGCGTCAGCGCCTGCTCGAAGCCGCGCCCCGTCAGGAACGGTCGGCGTTCCGCCTTGATGATGCACATGGCAGACGGGTCTTCACCGCGCCCGCCCACATCGAGCGCGACAGCATAGCGGCGGAAGCCGAGCACCTGAGCGCCTGCCATCGCAGGGTCTGCGTTTGTCGGAAGGGCAAGCGTCCCGTCGTCGCGTTCGATCAGTTCAAGTTCAGAGGACAAGGGCGCTCTCCGTGTTGTTGGTGGCACGCGCGAGGACAGCAGCCGACAGCAGCGGATCGCCGCCACCAGCGAAGATACAGTCGTACTCACGGGCGAAGCGCGCGGCCGAGATCACATCGCGCTCCTTCTCAATCGCTTCGATCAACTCGGGATCGCCGCAGTTGCGGTAGTGGCCGAGGATCTTCAGAAAGTCGTTGGGTTCGGTCCACCAGCGATAGAAATCGCCTTCCTTCCACATCGGCGTGGACGTGACGAGGAGCCTGCCCGTCACCTTCTTCCGCATCGGCAGCACCGCCGCGATGTCGTCGTCCGAGATCAGCGCGCACTCGTCGAGGGCGAGCAGATCGGCTGTGAAGCCCCGCGCGCTGTCCGTCGCGGGCATCGCAAGGATGCGGCCTTTGTGGGACGCCGCTGACACCTCCGTCTTGAGGAACTGGATGTCGGGCGGCGCGAATGGATCGGCATCGCGGAACTCTTTGACGCGCAGCAGGAACTCCTTCGCCTGCTTTTCGGTCGGCGTGATCACGACGACAACGAGACCGCGCAGGAAGGCATCCCATGCGACGCAGGCGACCGCCGTTGACTTGCCCAACTGCCGCGACGCCATCAGGACGACGTGGGATGAGGTAGACAGGAGCAGGTCTCGTTGAAACTTTCGCGGTGTGACGCGCATCGCCGCCTTGAACCGTGCGATGGGATCGAGCGAGGTCGTCAGACCGCCGAGGTAGCGATGAAGGGCGGGATCGAGGGCGGTCATGGCTGATGCTCGATCACCTTGAGCGCCTGCATCTCGTCGAGGAACGCCGCCTTGGCGTCTGGGAACTGTTCGAGGACGCGCAGGATGATCTTCCGCAGCATGATGAACTGCGGCGACGTGCCAAGGTCCACGGTCACGTCGATCTTGGACGAGAACATGCCACGCACCTTAGCCAGGTCCATCAGCGTCTGCCGCATCTCACGCATCTGGGCGAGTTCGAGGATGCGGTCGGGTTCGCCCGACTCGTCTGCCTCCTCGATCACCTTTCGGAGTCGCCGCAGCAGCCAGCGCAGGTCCATGTCGATGTCGTCGCCATCGGACGCGATGATGTCGGCGGCCTCTTGGACCTCCTCCTTTTTCATCTTCGCGGCGATCACCAGCTTCTTGTCCTCGGGGACAGCTTGCAGCCACCATCGCTTCACGCTGTTCCCGGCGATCCCGAGTTCTTCACCGATGGAGTCATAGGACCGCCCTTTCAGACGGTCCTTGATCAACTGCTCCTGCTTCCACTCGGTCAGCTCGGATATCTTGTGACGCGGTGCCATCAGGCAGCGGCCATCCGGTCGCGTGCGACCATGAGGAAGTCACCCATCACAGGGCGCAGCGCATCACGCACCTTGCGAGCGTCCGACAGCACGCCAGACCTCCGATGGAACAGGCGCTGGATGGCGTCGTCGTCGGTCACGCCCGAAGTGAACGCCGCGAGGGCGACGATCCGCGCGACGCATTTCTGCATCGTGGTGGGATTGCGCATGACGGTCGGAAGAAACTCCTCAACCGCCGCCTGCGCCGCCGCGGACAGACGACGGCGGTATTGTTCCTCCTCGTGCCAGTTCATGCGGTCGCCTCGCGGTCGATCCGCAGACCCACGCCGAGTTCCGCCGCCTGCTTCTTCGCGGCCTGATACTTGCGAGGATCGCGGGCGTCGATCTTCGACAGCACGACCTCTTTCGGGCGCGTGTCGCCGCTGAGTTGCGCGGTCAGCGTGGCGAGTTGTTCCTCAAGCGACGTCTTGCCTTCGCGCTCACGGTGGAGGCGCGTCAGAAGTTGGTCGTTCTTCGAAGCGATGCCGTCGAGACGTTCGGACACCTGCTTGTCCATGTCCTCGATCCGCTTCGCGATGGAATCCTCGACCGCCTTCGTGACGGCGGGGAGCAGTGCTTCGACCAGTTTGGCCGCGTGGTCGTCGTTGGAGTCAGCCATTGGGGCCTCCTTATCTGATGAACGAAAGACGGGCGCGCCGTCACCGGTGCGCCCGCCTCCCGTTTCATCATCAGATAGGAGCGAGGCGTCACCTGGCACAGATGACGTTAAGTCATTGGAAAGGCGTCCAAAAGCGGAGATAAAGGTGCAGAATGGAAAGAAAAAGGAGGAGGTCAGGCGTCGTCGAACAGGTCTTCGAGGGCGTCTTTCTTCACGCGCGCAAGGTGCTCTCGGCACACCTGTTCCGATCCCGCGACGCAGAACACTCCCGGCTCCAACCGCACGACAGCACCGACCTTGATCAAGTTCGCGATGCGGGTTTGGAACTGCGAGACGTGCAGCGTCGTCCGGTGCACCTCGCTCTGATAGGTGAACGGGCGGTCGGTCGGCAGGATGTCGAAGATCTCCATATAGGTCCAAGACTTCTCGGGACGCTCGGGCGGGTCGAGATGACGCGTGAGAAAGTCGTGAACCTGCTCCTCGTCGAGGCCCGCGAGTGTGAGCCAGAAACGGCGGGACGCAGCCCAAGGGCCGCGACGCTGCAAGAACCATTCGTGCGCCTCGAAGCGTTCCGTCTCGTCCGACGATCCGAGGTCTTCGAGGGCGCGAAGCACAACGGCAGCGGCTAGTGCCTGTTCGGGTGGTGCGCCTTCGTAGGAGGTGACGATGTTGCCGCGGGTCGGGTCTACCGTGGCTGGAAGCATGGCGTCTCCCTATCGTGCGACCGGGAACGGCAGAATGCCGTCCGCGCCTTCTTCCTCGATCTTGTCGAGTTCTTCTTCCACCGTGCGCTCGATCACCTCGCCCTTGCGCAGTGCGTCGATGAAGGACTCCCGCGAGATCGCGCCTGCGTTCACGGCGGCAAGCAGACTGGTGACAAGCTGTGGCGTGATGACTTGGCTTACGAGATCGCGGTTGAACTCGACGAGGACGACCTCGGACGGGTTGTGAACGTAATCGCGCGCCCACGACAGGAGCGTCCGCACACCGGCTTCCAACTGGTTCACGACGGACAGCAGCATCGCCGTCTCGTGCGAATAGCGCATCGAGGCATGTTCTGCGGTTTCCTGACGACGCTGCTGCCCGGACAGGATCATTTGCGCGCCGAGGGCCGACATGCGCGCCTCCATGTCCTGCAACGCGAGGCGCAGGCTTTCGTGGGCGTCTGTGCCGGCGTTCAGCCAGTATGCGTCGCCGTTCTCTGGCAGATAGATCGCCGTGCCGGGGCCGACTGCCTTGGGCTTCTGTTCCTCGTTCAGCGCACCTTTCACCACGAGCGTCGGGAGCGCGCTCATGTGCAGGCTGTGATTGTAGTCAGCCGACAGGGCGAAGTGCCCGATGTTGGCGTCCGCGAGATCGAGGAGCGGCGGGCGTTCGACGTCTGGCGACAGGTTGCGCGAGCCGAAGATCACCGCGGGGATGAAGAACTGGTACTGCCCGCGCACGGTCGGGTGGATGTCCTCACCGACTTGGATCGCCTCGGCCTTCGACTCCATCCCGTTCGAGACGTTGCGAACGTGCCATCGCCGCATCACGAGTTCCGGTTCGAGGTGGTAGGTCAGGTGCAGTTCGACGCCGTTGTCGAGTTCGTCGTCGTCTTCGCGCAGGCGCAGGTAGGTGAGCTGGGTCCGCCCGTTGATCAGTTCCTCTTTCCAGTCGAGGATTTCCGAGGCGGCGAAGAAGGCGATGTCAGGCGGCGTCGTGACGGTCGCGCCGAACTCGGGATAGGTCAGCACGGCGCAGGCGCGCCCCATCGCGAGCACCTCGCGCGTCAGTTCCTCGCAGAAGGTGTGCAGGGAGTGGCCGTTGACGGTCGCGCGGTCGAGCATCGGTTGGAGGCGCGGCGGCAGCGTGAACCGCACCTGCTTTCGATGGATCAGGCCGACCATCGACTCCAAGGTGTTCGAGGTCACGTTGTAGAAGTGCGCGCCCTTGATGAAGTTCGCCTTCTCGGTCTGCGACAACCCGTCTGGCATCCGCAGATACACTTCCGCGTGCGCCCGCATTGCCCGCTGACCTTCGAGGACCAGCCGGATTTTCTCGTAGTCCTGCGCATAGTGCGCATAAGTCCGATGGTGCAGTTTGGTCATTTCTCAGTCTCCGGTTGGATAGGACGCGACAGGCGGGCCGGGTCGGGCAAACCGACCCACCTGCCGCTGTGCCGCACGATCTGCCCATGTTGCTGCCGTCTCGCAGTCAGCGGGTTGGGGCGTCTTCGGTGCGGTGTTCTGCATGTCAGCCCGCGAGCGCGATGCGGGCCGCGTCTTTCCACGGCAGCAGGAACTCGCCCTGCCGCGACATGACGGACACCGCCATCTCGGTCTGGGCGAGGACGAACTCGGCGTGGGAGATGGACCCGTGGTCGGACGCAAGCAGGTCGCGCAGGAGCGACTTGAAGGTCTCCGCGTCGCACGGGATCGGAAAGACGAGGATCGGTTGGGTGTCGGACGGGAAGCGATAGGTGCGCAGTTCGCCGTCTTGCAAGGTGTAGTGTGCCATTGGTGCAGTGCCCGATGTTGTGGGTGGGCAGACGGTATCCACGATGGCGACCACCCGCCTGCCCGGGAGCGTGGTCAGTTGCGACGTTACAACCCAAGATGGTGCTGGGTCACGCGGGGAATAAGGTAATAGAGCAACAGAATCAGGTAGTTACTACGGTGCGAGGTAGAAGTTGTTTTCGCCTTTCGGGCACGTCAGGCGCAGTTGCACGCACGCGGCCTCGAAGGACTCCTGACTGTGCCCGAAGACGGTGATCGCATTGCCGCAGCGGGCGCAGGTGACGGTCTTGTAGGGAATGGTCACCGGGTAATCCTGACCGTTCTCGCCAGTGCGATACTCGGTCTCCTCGAAGTCCCAGTCGGCGGCGCAGACCCTCATGGGTCAGTGCCCTCTCGGTCGGGTGTTGGTGCAGGTCATGCAGCGGTCGCCTGCGGTGTAGCGGACGGGCATGGGGTCGCCACAGTCGCGGCATGGGTGGGCGTCGTCGCGGTACTTCGGGTGTCCGGCCCTGCGCGCCGTGTTGCGGTCGGGCAGGTCCGGTGTCGGGGGCAGGACGTTGCCTTGCGGGTCGATGGATACCACGTCAAGCATCCGGGTCGGGGTGCGCTGCGGCGTGCAGGTTCATCTCGTCAGTGTAGGCGAGGTAGTAGACCCATTGCGCCTCGCCGAGTTCGTCTGCCGCGTCTTCGACCGGTTGGTCGTTGATCACGCAGGCGTGCCACGTCGCATACGCGGCGGACAGGCGGGCGAGCGCGTTTGCGGTCTTCTCGAACGCTTGGGATTGAGCGTCGCCCTGCGCACTTGCGATAGGACCAGTCATCAGTCTCTCCTTCGATTTGGTGTGCTCGTGGGCATCATCGCATTGCTGCGGTGCGGCGTGCGAGCACGGAAGCAGGAGAGACCTTATTTCGGTGCAAGCCGTCGACCAGATCGACGCTCCGTCGCAGTTGCGAACGAGTCGCAACTGGTGGTCGTCACCTTTTCGTCGCGGCGGACAAGTCCGTTCGGGATGTTGTAGCGATGTTGTAGAGCGTTGCTAACCGCTTGATGGCGCAGTCAGTTTGGACGTGTCGATTGATGTTGTATCAATCGGTCAGATGAGCCTAGTTGCGACTCATTCGCAAAGAGCGACGTGCAGACGCGGGGAGTCAGGGTCCCGTCTACGCGGTAGCGCCATGCGCGGAGGAAGAACCGACAGGTTCTTTATAAGTATCTCTATTATAGAACCTGTCGCTTCTTCCCTCACCGCACCGCCTCCCAGCGCACCGCGCCCACATCCCGCATCGCGCGATCCACATCCGCCCCATCCGCCACCGCGCACTCATACGGGCGCTTCTGACCCTCCTCCCGCCAGTACTTATGCGTGACCACGCACCGCTTCTTCACTTCCCGCGTGTTCCGCCCACCGAACCCGAACACCCGATCCACCTCCACCTCCGACAGCAGCGTGACATCGCCCACGCGTCGCATCATCACGGACGCCGGAACCACCTCCGCGACCGACACTTCGAGCGGCATGTTGTGCAGGATGAACACGCGCAGCCGCGACTCCCTCCGCACCGACCGTCCACGACCGAACGCCTGCATCTGAGTATCCCGCCACACCGCTTTGAACACGGCGTCCACGCGCGGATCGTCATGGACGGGCATCACACCCGCGACACCATCGGCCAACTCGACAGGCACCTCCCGATACCACCCGCCCATCTTCGTCACGGCATCCTCGTCGCAGTGATGCTTCCGCGCCTCGCTCTCCATGACATACGGCATGGGCGCATACCGCCCGATCAGAAAGAGGTTGTCGATCTCGGCACCGTGCAACTTCGTGCCGTCCGGGAACTCCCAGCGGTCCTGTCCCTGCACCTTGCCATAGTGCGCGAACACCACGCGCTCGAACGTGTGCTCCGCCTCCATCGCCTCCCGGTAGTCCTTCGGCACGACGGCCACGGTGTAGCCAGGTTGCGCCCGCAGAAGAGCCGCTACCTGTTCGCGCTTCTTCTTGTAGCCAGCCTCGGCCTGCGTCCACTTTTTCAGGTCCTTCGACTTGTCGAACGGGTTGAGAATCGACGCCCGAGAACCGCTCGTGTCATAGCACTGGACAACATGGGTGTTCTGCGCGGGTGCCTCGAACTCAGCCACCTCAAGCTCCGGGAAGTGCGCGCGCAGGGCCGTGATGTTGGGCGTGGCGTCGAACAAGAGCACGGTTTCCACCTGTGACAGCAGCTTGGGTTCGACGCGCCACGACACCTCGGCCACCCAGCGACCCACCTTCTTCCGGTCAACTTCCTCCTCGAAGTAGAAGACGTGGATGTAGTTGCACCCGCCGTCCATCTCAGCGAGCAGGCCTTTCCAGATCGACACGCAGCCGGGGCGGAAGTCGCCGGGCGCACATCGTTCCACGATCTCGTCGTCTGGCATGTCGGGCGTGACCTCGGGCACATGGCGCAGTTCGAGGTCGAGGGACAGCGCCTCTTCAATCTCCTCCCGCGTCATGCGGCGCTCGCCGTCCATCAGGTCGCGGTAGGCGCGGCGAGACAGCTCATTCAAGCGGTCGGAGCGCGGGGCCATCAGTTCCTCGAGGTTGACTGACTTCTGCCGCGCCAATTCGTCCACGCAACCCTCGTCGATGATGATCAGATCTGCCTCTCCTGCGAGGCGGCTGAGGTGCGAGATCATCTGGACAGGGACGACCCAGTTGTTGCGCCAGAACTCCATGACCTGCCGCGCGTAAGCACACCTCGAGAAATGCGGGCAGCGCGGACCTGCGTCGTTGTCGCCGATGGGAAACCCGCAGACGTCCTTGAACAGCGACACGCCCGCGCGGAGCGCCTCGTTGACCACATCGAGCCGGTCGCACATGCCGTCAGCCGAGCGGCCCTTCCACGTCTCCCACGGGCGGAACACCCATCCGTCGTTCTCGATCACGGACATTGCCCCGTAGGCGTCCATCAGTTCATCCATGCGCTTATGCCGTGCAGCCTCGAGCCGCTCGACGATCTCGACGCACCGCTCATGGTTCGGGGCGAGGATCAACACCTTGCGGTCGTCCCGCGTCGCGTAGTCAACGATCTCGTGGGTCTTACCGACGCCGAGCGAGACTTTGTTGAGGAAGACGCCTTCGCGGTCGACTTGACTGAGGACCGCCTTGCGCATTTCGCGGGTGGCGTCGTCCAGTGTCGTCGTTGGTTCTTGGTAGGCGGGTTCGCCGTAGGTCTTCGCCTTGCCACCGTGCATGTCGCGGTACATACGGCGGGCGTCACCGAGTTCCTCGTCCAGGCGTTCGCCTGTGACGGCATCCTTCATCGGCTTCCTCATCTTCTTCCACGCGGATCGTGGGGCTGGGATGCGCGCGAACTCGGCGCGCAGGGCCTCGATGGTTTCGTCTTCGGTCATGTGGCGGCGCTTGCAGTTCAGCACGAAGTTCCAGCACTCGCGGGTCACCCACTCGTCGTTGCGGATGCGGTCCTCGTTCAGCCGGTAGACTTGTCCGGGCTTGCCGCGCGACGGCATCTTGAGCAGTTCGACCATTCCGCGCGCCTCGGGCGTGTCGAGTGTCGGGCACATTCCATCGAACAGGAAGACACGTTCGGGGAGGTGCTCATGTTCGAGCCACGGGCGGCAGGATGTGAGGGTGTGAGCCGCGGACATGATCGGATCGACCCACGGCAATTCCTTCGACCACTCCTTCAGGAGGGCGTTCAGGTCCTCGAGGCGGTAGTGCTTCGCGAGTTCGACGAAGATGTGGGCGCGGAACTTGCCCGCCATGCCCGCCTTCGACGACAGCACGACCATGCACCGGATACCGGCGAGGCCGATTGAGGCGAGCACCGCCTCGATGGTCGAGTGCGGGTCTGCGATCAGCGTCGCGTCGGAGTAGCCGTCTGGGTAGTCGATCCCGTCGCCGTCGAGGACGAGGATGTCCGCAGGCGCGCAGGACCAGCCCTCGGCCTTGTGTGAGCAGACGCCGCTCTTCTCCGGGTGCCCGAAGGCGAGGATGGCGCGCGGGTTGTCGATCAGGCCCGGGATCACTTCGCCGGGGCGGCGGTAGATGTGGTATAACTCGCTTAGGTCGAGCGTGAGTTTCGACGGCCACCACTCGGACGAGAACTTGAAGTGGTCCTTGTCTTCGACACCATCGACGAACCGCTTGCGGACCTCCGTCTTGTCGTGGTCGGGTTTCGTCAGAATTGTGAACTGCATCTCGTTCTACCGAGACGTCAGCACCTCAATATCCGGTCGTGTCGGCCCACGAAATTTGCTATAAGCGAGTTGTCAAAGGTCGCTTCTCGTGGGCGGATTTTCGGATGGGCGAGGCGCTTGCGTCTCGCCTTTCCTATTGCACCCGGTGCGACCGCGCCCATTCGAGCACGTCGTCGCGGTCATAGAGCACAGTCCGGCTCGTGATGTGCAGATACGGCGGTCCCGTGCGTTCCTTGCGCCAGAGGTAGAGCACCTCCTCCGACCGTTGCAGGAACTCGGCACACTGCGCCGGGGTCATAAGCTGGGGAAGATCCTGCTTGAGTTGCAGGGCCTCGATCTTGTCGCGCAGAGCGCGGATTTCTTGCGTGAGTGTGTCCATCATCGACTCCTATCGCCTCACATTGCTGCAAAGACACAGGCGTCAGTTGATGGTCCGGTGGGCGCCCTCACCTCGTCCGCACCGGTACTGATGGACGAGGATATGGTCACGACGGGCGCTCTGTGCGCCCGCCGCAGGTGGACGTTAGCGCATTTCTGCGAGGCGGACAACGGTCGAGTCAGGTAGCAATCCGCATTCCACCTCAATCTGTTGCGCGATCAAGTTCGCCGTCGCGTGGTCCATCGAACCTTGATCGTAGACGCCCTGCACGCCTTTCTCGGTGTCCCCACGGAATTGGTCGATCACATAGGGCGATAGGCGAAGACGGCGGGCGGCGGTCGTGAACAGGCGGCGCATGTCGTGAGGTGCGACGCGGACACCATCCGCCACGAGTTCGCGCCCGAAGGATGCGACGTGCCGCGACGGGTCATTGCGGTGCGGGAACACCCATTCGGATGTCCTCGGCAGAGCGCCCAGCAGATCGACGAGACGGTCGCATATGGGGAACGACACGTCTTGATCGTTCTTGAGGCTCACAACCCGCAGACGCTTGCGCTCGAGATCGACGTCCGACCAGCGGATCGACTTCGCGTTGATGGAGCGCAAGGCCGTGAACAGCATCAGTTCCCAGCCCGCACCGACGAGCAGATTGCGCTCCTTCTTCGCCGCGATCATGTCGAGGATCGGCCAGCGCTCGTCCACATCGAACTGGACCCGGTTCTTGGGTGGTACAGGTTTCACCCGCCCGAGGCCGTCCGCGACGTTCGGGATGCGGCGGTGAGCGGATGCCTGCTTGAAGGCGGTCGAGACGATCTGGCGAAGGTGCCCGTAGGTCGCCGTCGCACGGCGCTTGCCGTCGTCACCGATGCGAAGGTGCGGGCGCAGGGCGTTCTCGATGTCGGCAAGCGTGACCTTCTCGACATCCTTCGCGAACAGATCGCGCAGGTGCCGGTCGATCTGCGTGCGGTAATAGTCATGGGTGTCCGCAGATGCCGTCGAGTTCGCAATGTGGTTCTCCATCGCATCGCGCAGCGTGTTGATGCCGGTCGATTGCGCGTCCGTCCCTGTGGTGACGGCGGCCATCTTCGCCTTGGCCGCGTCGCGGGCATCGAAGATCGTCGGAAGGTCTGGGAACGACCCGAGTGTGATCGTCCGCACCTTGTCGTCGATGCGCCGCGTGATCACCCACGTCTTGGTCGTCGCACCGACCATAAGGCGGATGCCACGAGCGTCGGGATCGTTCTTCAGCGATGGGTCTGAGTAGCTGGTGGTCTTGCCCGGTACCGGCTTGATCTTGGCGACATCCGGGCGCTTTGCGAGTTCGTGATGGGGCATGGTCTCTACAACATCCTCTACAACATTCTGATACGGTATACTACGGCATACATTGCGGAATGCCCACTTAAGATTTGTTGTAGAGCACTGTTTTACCTATGTTTTTTGGGTGATTACGGTGAAAGCGGTGGTGACCGCGCTCTCCTGTTAATCAATTGGTCGTAGGTTCGATCCCTACCGCCGGAGCCAAAGATTTCAAGGACTTAGCTCTCACACGCTAAGTCCTTTTTTCTTTTCGAGTACAGAATAAGTACAGCAAACACTGCGTGGATCGACGCATCCGGGTTTCGACCAGGTCGGGTGCGTAGTCTTACACCTCAATTCGGGAAGCATGAGCCTAAGAGCCTGATCCTTTCTGTTGCTCGAAAGCGTAAGGCAGGAGGATTAGCAACCGGACGGATAAGTTGAGATTTCTTTGCTTCTTCAACTTGTTGTCTGAAGTTCGGCGTTCCCACGGTTCGACCGACAAGCCACCAGAATGCGTGGTCAATTAAACTGAACACGCGAAGGGAAACCTGCGCAGTAAGCGCCTTTATCACTTCGATAGCCTTGTCCTGGCGCGGAGCACAGAATGGACCTGCATCGGTTTCGTTCCGATCTTTTGAGAGCGATACTCGCCATCGAGGAGACCGGATATGGCAGCGATACACAGCGACGAGTTCAAG
>NZ_SLXU01000017.1 GCF_004343505.1 Rhodovulum bhavnagarense
GAACGGCCATCCCCAAAGCCGGCTCGACGAACTGCTCCCGTGGAATTTCCGGCCGTCAAGCTGAAAGCCGGGTGACCGTCAGACGACGCTTACGAATTTGCGCAAAATCATTCGGTTCATGAGGCTGGAACCGTCGTTTTGCGCCTGATTCTCAATTAGCTCCCTAAGTTCCGCGACGTTTGCTTTGAAGACAACTGCTGGATCATCGGGGACGTCCCAATCTTCATCCCAATCTTCTGGGGGACGGTCATATCCAGGTGGGTCACAGGAAACTACGGTTTCGGGGTATTCCCTTAAAGTAATGTCGCAATGCGCAGGGCCCGCCCACACATCGCCATCGAAATATTGGCCGCAGTTGTCGCAGGAAAATTCCACTTCACCTTCCGAGACCATCTCGCTGGACTTTTCACCAGCGTAGTTCGGCTCAGGCACGTCAACTTCTAGGCGTACTTCGTGTTCACAAGTCGGACAAATGAAAAAAAACTCCGATCCCCATCGCTGAGCATTCCTCAGTTCGACGTCGATCTGCCGCGCGAAGGCCTGGCCTCAGCCGAGGCGTTCCAGCGCTGTCGGTTCGCGCCGCGCCGGCGCAGCACCCGGCAGGAAGGTGGAGTAGTCGCGGATCATCGGCCTACCAGAGCGCGGGGTCGTCGAAGGCGGCGACGCAAGCCGCAGGCCCGCGCAGCGGCGTCAGCGGCGCGTCGGTCAGGGACTGGGCGATCCAGCCCTGCGGCTGGTTTAGCGGTTGCGGCGCGGGCAGGTCGGCCTCCGTGACCGGCTCGAACCCGACGCGGCCATAGAAGGCCGGATCGCCATAGGTCACCGCGATGTCTACGCCCTCCTGCCTGAGCGCGTCGAGGCCGTGCGCGATCAGCCGCTGCCCGACGCCCTTGCCTTGGCGTTCTGTGGCGACCGCAACGGGGGCCATCAGGAAGACCGTGCGCGGATCGCCCGCATAGGTGAGGCGCGTGAAGAAGATGCCGCCGACGAGCGCGCCGTCCTGCCAGGCGGTGAACACGCGCAGATCCCCGGCGGGTGTCTCGGCGATCAGGCGGCGCGCGAGAGCACCTATCAGCGCGCCTTCCTCCGCCCCCTCGGCTGTGGTGAAGGTCGCGGCGAAAAGCGTCGCGATCGCCTCGGCGTGGGTTTCGTACTCCGGTGAATACTCTGTCATCATGCCTCCGTTGGCAGGTTTCGTCCCATGCCGTGATGCCTGGCGACATTGTATTTGGCGCGTCGCGCCTGGTCGAGCCTGATCGGCAGCTCGATGCCGCGGCACGGAAAGGCCAGATGTCAGGCGCGCATCGCACCACTGCGCTTGCCGCGGCGACGAGGACGGCCGATAGTTTTTGCATGATGAGCAAAAGACCGGGACGAACGGCTGTCTCGACGCATCCGCGGCCATCGTCAGAAGTTCTTAAAAAGTTCTTTACACGCGTTGCCAAAAATGAGAACAAAAATAGAACAAAGATGCAGACAGGGAGCTTTCGACATGCTGCACGACCTCATGGCCACCTTGACGAGATGCCAGGCGACGCTGTGGCAGGATGCGCTTGGCGCGGCCTGCCTGATGGTTTTGCTGTTTGCGGGGCTGCACCTGCCCGCGCTCATCTGATCGGTTTACTGCCCGTTGCCCTGGCATTGTCCGCGCCGCTTCCCCGGCGGTTTCACCCGGCTCCTGCCTTGCCGGGCGCTGTCCAGGGCGCCTGACTTGCCGCCGCCTCCGGTTTCCGGTGCGCGGCGGTTTTTTTCAGGTGGCGGCCGCGGCCGCTTCGATGGCTTCGAGTGCCGCGTCAAGGCAAAGCAGGATCGAGCCGTGCCGGTTCTTGTAGGCACGCGCGGGCGTCAGCACCTCAAGCGCCTCGAAGGGGGGCTCTGGAGTCGGCCCGGCCTCTGTCAGCATCGCCCGCAACTGGTCGCGCGCGGCGGCAACCTCGTTCCGGGTCCGCCCGACGATATGCGCCCCCACCACCGAGGCGGCCGCCTGACCCAGGGCACAGGCCTTGACGTCCTGTCCGAACCGGCTGACCTGGCCCCCGATCACATCCAGGTCAACCGTAACGGTGGACCCGCATAGCGGCGCGCGCTTGCGCACGCTGGCCATCGGATTGTCTAGCCGGCCATGGTGCGGGATATCGGCGGCCAGGGCGAGAATCCGTTGCGAATAGAGCTTGATGAGATCGGTCTCGGCGCTCATGGCGTTTCCTTCCTTCGGCATCCGGTCTAGATAGGCGCTGTGCGCCGGTTTTCAAAGGAGAGAGCGATGCCATTCGATCCGTCCACCCTGCGATACAACGAGGCTGGCCTGATCCCCGCGATCGCCCAGGACCGCACCGGCGCGGTGTTGATGATGGCCTGGATGAATGCCGAGGCCGTGGCGCGCACGCTGGAAACCGGGCGCGTCACATATTGGTCGCGATCACGGCAAGAATTCTGGATCAAGGGCGAGACCAGCGGTCATGTGCAGACCTTGGTCGAAATGCGCGTCGATTGCGACCGCGATTGTCTCTTGATGGTGGTTGATCAACAGGGTCCGGCCTGTCACACAAACCGGCGCAGCTGCTTTTACACCGCGATCCGTGACAGGGAAGAGGTCGTCATCATGGCCCCCATGGCCTGAACGGGTCTGTATCGAAACCGGGTGCCTACAGGCCAACCAGGGTGCGGATATCCGCCGGTGTTGCGCCGTCGGCGCGATAGGCCGCCACGGCGCGGGCTGCATCGCGTTTCGCCAGGCGTTTACCATTTTCGTCGAGGATAAGCCGGTGGTGATGATAGCGCGGTATCGGAAAGCCCAAAAGCGCCTGTAGCAGAACATGGATCTGGGTGGCCTCGAACAGGTCGTTGCCGCGCACGACCTCGGTAATGCCCTGGTGCGCATCGTCCACCACCACCGCAACGTGGTAGGAGGTGCCGATATCGCGGCGGGCAAGGATGACGTCGCCCACGCTCTCGACCAGGGTTGAGGCATCCAGCGCATGGTCCCCCGCATGGGCCGGTCCCGTTTCCCGGAAGCCGGGCAGGGCGCCCAGCCGGTCCAGCGCGCGCCTCATATCCAGCCGGATCGCATCCTCCGGCCCGGTCTCGGCCAGGGATCGTCCACGGCAGGTGCCCGGATAGACCAGACCATCGGGGCCTGCGACCGGCGTGCTTGTCTGTGGGGCCGACAAGGCCGCACGGATATCGCCCCTGCGACAACGGCAGGGATAGGTCAGGCCCATGCCCGATAACTTGGCCAGCACGGCGGCATAAAGCTGTCGGCGCAAGGATTGACGCAACGCGGGCCGAGGCCAGGCAAGGCCAAGCCAGGTCAGGTCCGTTTCGATCTGGGTCTCCCATTCGGGGCGCGAACGGGCTGTGTCGATATCCTCGATCCGCAGAAGGAACTCGCCGCCGCAAGCCTGAGCGCGATCAAATCCCGTCAGTGCGGAGAAGGCATGGCCAAGGTGTAACGGCCCGGTCGGCGAGGGGGCGAACCTTGTGCGGTAGACCCCGGTCTCAGCCATGGCTCAGCCAGTGGCCCCAATCGGCCTTGGCCCGGTCGGTATACGCCTTGTAACGGTCGCGCCGTCCCCGCCGCCCGCCCTTGAGGCCGGTGACGGGCGGGAACAGCCCGAAATTGACATTCATGGGCTGAAACGTTCTTGCCTCGGCTCCCCCGGTAATATGGGTCAAAAGCGCGCCGGTGGCGGTGGTCTCGGGCACCGGGGGCAGGGCGCGGCCCTGTAGGTCGGCCGCGGCAAGGCGCCCTGCCAAAAGGCCCATCGCGGCACTTTCGACATAGCCCTCGACGCCGGTGACCTGACCTGCAAAACGGATATGAGGATGCGAATGCAGGCGCAGTTCCCGATCCAGAAGCGTCGGCGAATTCAGGAAAGTGTTGCGATGTATGCCGCCAAGACGGGCAAAGCGTGCATTTTCCAGGCCCGGAATCATCGTAAAAACAGATTTTTGCGCGCCGTATTTCATCTTGGTCTGAAAGCCCACGATGTTATAGAGCGTGCCCAGCTTGTTATCCCTGCGCAATTGCACCACGGCATGGGGCTTGATGTCGGGCGCATGGGGATTGGTCAGGCCGACGGGCTTCATCGGGCCGTGGCGCAGGGTTTCGCGTCCCCTTTCGGCCATGACCTCGATCGGCAGGCATCCGTCAAAGTAACCCGCCGTTTCGCCCTCGCGGAACTCGGTCTTTTCGGCGGCCAGCAGCGCGTCGATAAACGCCTCGTACTGGTCGCGGTCCATGGGACAGTTCAGATAGGCGGTGCGCTCTTCTTCTGTCTCGCCCTTGTCATAGCGCGACTGGAACCAGGCGCGTGACATGTCCACGCTGTCGGCATGGACGATGGGCGCGATCGCATCGAAAAAGGCCAGCGCCTGGGTTCCGGTTGCGGCCAGGATCTCCGCCCCCAAGGCATCGGATGTCAGCGGACCCGTTGCGAAAATCCAATGACCATTCTCAGGAAGCGAAGTTATTTCAGATACTTCCACCGTGATCTTTGGGTGGTGTTTCAGTCTCTCGGTGACGGCGTTCGAAAATGCCTCGCGATCCACGGCCAAGGCGCCACCCGCAGGCAGGCGATGCGCATCAGCCATTTCCATGATCAGGCCATTCGCCTGCCGCATCTCCCAGTGCAGCAGGCCGACAGCGTTTTGTTCGCTGTCATCCGAGCGAAAGGAGTTGGAACAAACCATTTCCGCCAGGTTACCGGTCTGGTGAGCGAAGGTGCCGACAAGGGGACGCATCTCGTGGATCACCACGTCGATACCGGCTGTTGCGGCCTGCCACGCGGCCTCTGATCCGGCCAGCCCACCGCCAACGATATGAAGCGTGTTATCTCTCATGCTCGCGACTTAGGCCGGATCGATGCCGGAGGAAAGGGGCAGGCGGGCGAAACCCCGCAGGCTGGGCTCTTGCTGTCTCCGCGATCCGATGGCAGCGTCTGGCAGAGAGGGGCGGGCCGGCTGGGCCGGCCCCCGGATGCGCCCGAAGATGGAGGTGCCGATTCCCTCGCTATTCGGCGTCGTCGTCCTCTCCCTGGTCGGCGATCCAGGCAACCGACACGACCTCTTCGCCCGCCCCGGTATTGAACACCCGCACGCCGCCCGCGCTGCGCGAACGGAAGGAAATATCCTCGACCGGACAGCGGATCGACTGGCCAGTCGAGGTGGCCAGCATGATCTGGTCATCGATCTCTACCGGGAAACAGGCCACCAGCGGCCCCCCGCGCAATCCCTTGTCTATGGCCTGTACGCCCTGGCCGCCGCGCCCACGCACCGGGTAATCGTGACTTGAGGACAGCTTGCCCGTGCCCCGCGAGGTAATGGTCAGGATCAAATCTTCGGCTGCCGACATTTCGGCATAGCGGTCCTGGGACAATTGTCCGCCTGCGACAGTGTCCTCGTCCTCGTCGCTCTCCTCCTCCTCGGTCAGCCCGGCCATCAGGCGGCGCTGTTTGAGATAGGCGGTGCGTTCCTCGGAACTGGCATCGAAATGGCGGATCACGGACATCGACACGACGCGGTCATCCTCCAGCAGGCGGATGCCACGCACGCCGGTAGACTTGCGCCCCTTGAAGACGCGAACGTCCGTGGTGGGAAAGCGGATCGCGCGACCTTGCGCGGTCACCAGCATCACATCGTCGTCCTCGGTGCAGATCCGGGCATTTACCAGCGCCACGCCCTCGGGCAGGTCCATGGCGATCTTGCCGTTGCGCATCACATTGGTGAAATCGCTGAGCTGGTTACGCCGCACATCGCCCTGTGTCGTAGCAAAGACGATTTGCAGGTCGTCCCATTCCGTCTCGGCCCGGTCGACGGGCATGATCGCCGCGATCGAGACGCCCGCCGGAATCGGCAGGATATTCACGATCGCCTTGCCCTTCGAGGTGCGCCCGCCCTGTGGCAGGCGCCAGCATTTCAGCTTGTAGACCATGCCCTCGGTCGTGAAGACCAGGAGCGGCGTGTGCGTATTGGCCACGAAAAGCGTGGTGACAACGTCCTCTTCCTTGGTTTGCATACCCGACAGGCCCTTGCCGCCGCGGCGCTGTGCGCGGTACTCGGCCAGCGGCGTGCGCTTGATATAGCCGGACTGGGTGATCGTCACGACCATGTCCTCGCGCTCGATCAGATCCTCGTCTTCCATGTCGCCGGACCAGTCGACGACCTCTGTGCGACGGGGCACGGCGAACTGGTCGCGTATCTCGCGCAACTCGTCCGAGATGATTTCCATTATCCGCGCGCGCGAGCCAAGGATGTCGAGGTAATCCTGGATCTTGGCGGCCAAGGCCTCCAATTCGTCGGTTACCTCCTTGACGCCCAGTTGAGTCAAGCGTTGCAAGCGCAGCTCCAGGATGGCGCGTGCCTGTGCCTCTGACAGGTTATAGGTGCCGTCCTCGTTCATCTTGTGGGTGGGATCGTCGATCAGCCGGATGTAATCTGCGATCTCCGTGGCGGGCCAGTGGCGAGTCATCAGTTTGTCGCGTGCCTCGGCCGCGTCGGCAGAGCTGCGGATGGTGGCCACGACCTCGTCCACGTTGGACACGGCCACGGCCAGGCCGCACAGGATATGGCTGCGCTCGCGCGCCTTGCGCAATTCGAACGCGGTGCGCCTCGCCACTACCTCTTCGCGGAAATCGACAAAGGCGGTCAAAAAACCACGCAAGGTCAACTGTTCGGGCCGCCCGCCATTCAGCGCCAGCATGTTGCAGCCGAACGAGGTCTGCATCGGCGTGAATCGGAAAAGCTGGTTGAGCACCACGTCAGGCGTCGCGTCGCGTTTGAGTTCCACCACCACGCGCACGCCCACGCGGTCGGATTCGTCCTGGACATGGGCGATGCCCTCGATCCGCTTGTCGCGGGCGGCCTCGGCGATGCGTTCGATCATCGTGGCCTTGTTCACCTGGTAGGGGATCTCGTCCACGACGATGGCGAAACGATCCTTGCGGATCTCTTCGATACGGGTCTTGGCGCGGATGATGACCGATCCGCGCCCCTCCAGATAGGCCTTGCGCGCGCCCGAGCGGCCCAGGATCATCCCCCCGGTTGGAAAGTCCGGGGCAGGGACATACTCCATCAACCGTTCTGATGACAGGTCCGGGTCTTCGATCAGTGCCAGCGTTGCGTCGATAACCTCGCCCAGGTTGTGCGGCGGGATGCGCGTTGCCATGCCGACGGCGATTCCCTCGGCCCCGTTGACCAGCATGTTGGGAAAACGGGCGGGCAGGACCGTGGGTTCCAGGTCCTTGCCATCGTAATTGTCCTGGAAATCGACCGTGTCCTTGTCGATATCGGCCAAGAGCGCCTGCGCGGGTCTGTCCATGCGCACCTCTGTATAGCGCATGGCCGCGGGGCTGTCGCCATCCATCGAGCCGAAATTGCCCTGACCATCCAGCAGCGGCAGCGACATCGAGAAATCCTGCGCCATCCGCACCAGCGCGTCGTAGATCGCGCTGTCGCCATGGGGGTGGTATTTCCCCATCACGTCGCCAACGGGACGGGCCGATTTGCGGTAGGGCTTGTCGTGGGTATTGCCCGTTTCGTTCATCGCATAGAGAATACGGCGATGAACGGGTTTCAGGCCATCGCGCAGATCGGGGATCGCACGGGAGACGATGACGCTCATCGCGTAATCGAGATAGGAGGTCTGCATCTCCTGCTCGATGGCAATGGTGGGGCCGTCATAGGGCGCCCGTTCTGCGCTGTTTTCGTCTTTGTCGTCAGGGGTTTGCGGCGTATCGCTCAACTTTTCTGCGCCCTTTCGCGGCTACGCAATATATTGTTGCGCATACCTTATCAGAACCTTCATATGGGGTGCAACTGAGCATCGGCATCTACGTTGGCGGCCCCGCTATCTGAGTTCCAACCCATTGTTTTTATTGAAAAGCAATTCAGAAAAGGTGCCCTTTCCAAATGAGGAAAATGACGAGATGCAAGATCGCCAATTCGGAAATCGACCTTGTGCTATCGGGCGAGGGTTTTGCCCACCGCCGAGTTCTTTTGTCGGATGCACGATTGCCGAAATATCCTGAACGGTTTCACTTGGCAGGATTACGGCCTTGTGTCGGATCATTCCCGTCTGTTCGGTTTCGTCACGTTCTGGCAGGCGCGGATCGGGGGCGCTGCATTCGGTCAGGTTTACACGATGCAAGATGATCGCGCCGGGCAAGTGGCGCCACCTTTCGGGGCACTTGAGCCTGTACTGGCTTTCAGCCGTTCCAGGCCCAACGATCGGCCGGGCCGCGCATCAGCGCGGCGGCCCATAGCGCGGCCAGCGCCAAAGACGCCAGCGCGTTATAGCTGGCCATTGAAAGGCCGAGAAACTGCCAGGCGACCACGTCGCACATCACGACCGGTTCGGCGAGCGCCGGGTTCAGCAGATCTGCCCCCGACAGTCCCGAAAGCCTGCCGGCATCCCCGGTGCATGAGTCGGGCCCGGCCCACCAGTGCCGTTCTACCCCGGTGTGATAGAGACCCAGTCCCGCCGAGATCAGCATAGCCATGCCCCCCGCGACCGGCAGCATCCGTCCGCCTATTGCCAGCGCCCCCACCATCAGCAGGATTGCGCCCGCATGGGGCCAGCGTTGCCACAGGCACAGTTCGCACGGGGCAAGGCCGCCGAGATACTGATAGCCAAAGGCGGCCAGCAGGATCGCGGCCGATCCAAACCCGGCCAGTCCGATCAACCTGTCACGTGACGGAATCATAGGAATTTCACCGCGTAAAGTCCCCCGATCAGCAAGACCATGAAGGCCGTGAACAGCAAGCCGAGATAACGTTCGATAAAGATACGGATGGGTGTACCGAATTTCCACAAGAGCGCGGCGACCACGAAAAATCGCAGGCCGCGCGCAATCACGCTGGCCAGCATGAACACGCCAAGGTTCAGCCCCGTGCTGCCCGAAAGGATCGTGATCACCTTGTAGGGAAATGGCGTGATCCCCGCGATCAGCACAGCCCAGGCGCCATAATCGTTATAGCGGTTCCCGAATGCCTCGAAATAGGTCTCCTTGCCGTAGAATTCCAGAACGGGACGGCCGATTGTATCGAACAGGCCATGGCCGATGTAATAGCCTAAAAGCCCGCCCAACACCGACCCTGCCAGCGCCACGCCCGCGATCAACCAGGCGCGCGAAGGGCGGGCCAGGATCATCGGGATCATCACAACATCGGGTGGGATCGGGAAGACCGAGCTTTCCACGAAGGCAATGGCGAACAGCGCCCACAGCGCGCGCGGAGTGTCGGCCAGCGACATCGTCCAGTCATAAAGCCTGCGGATCATCCCGTCCTCCTGCCGTGCCCTGCTTGCATCACGCCGATTGCCGGCGGTCAAGCGGGCAAAGCGCTTGCAGGCAGGGCAGGGCGGGCATTACATGCGGTCCTGTTTGGCGAGGGGGCGCATGGGACTGGCACCGAGGGCAGAGGCGGCGGCGGGCCGGATCGCCGCGTCGCTGGCAGGCGGCATGGCGCTGGCGGGCGGGGCGATCCTGATCGCGATCGCCTTGCTGACCGTCGCCTCGGTCTCGGGGCGCGCGGTGCCGGGGTTGACCCCGGTCGCGGGCGATTTCGAACTGGTAGAGGCGGGAATCGCCGTTGCCGTTTTCTTTTTCCTGCCCTGGTGCCAGCTCAGGCGCGGGCATGTCTCGGTCGATATCCTGGCGATCCGGCTGGGACGGCGGGCGCAGGCGGTGCTGGGGTTTCTTGGCGATCTGGCGGTTGCGGTGGCGGCGCTGGTGATCCTCTGGCGGCTTTGGCTTGGCTTTGGCGAAAAGTTCCCCTACGGCCCGCAATATCTGCGTGACGCGCTTGGGATGGGCTACAAGCCGTTTTTCGCCGAAACCACTTACGAGCTTCAATTGCCGGTCTGGATTCCTTATGGTTTGGGGCTGATCGGCGCGGTGGGCTTTTTCCTCGTGGCGCTTTACACGGTCTGGCGCAGTCTCAACTGGGTGCTTGTTGGCGCGGAGGGGACGCCATGACGGGGGCTGAACTGGCGCTGGTGGTGTTCGCGGCGATGCTGTTGGCGATCTTCCTGCGGATGCCGGTCGCGGTCGCTATGGGTGCTGCGGGCTTTTTCGGAAGCTGGGCGGTGCTGGGCAGCCCCGCCGCGACGCTGAGTCAGCTCAAGACGCTGCCCTATGACACCTTCGCCAGCTACTCGCTGTCGGTGGTGCCGCTGTTCTTGTTGATGGGACAATTCGCTGCCCGCTCCGGGATGAGTGCGGCGCTGTTTTCCACCGCGGCCGACTGGCTGGGCCATCGGCGGGGCGGGCTTGCGATGGCCGCCGTCGGGGCCTGTGCTGGGTTCGGGGCGATCAGCGGTTCGTCGCTGGCTACTGCGTCCACCATGGGCAAGGTGGCCCTGCCCGAGATGCGCAAGCGCGGCTATTCGGATGCGCTGTCCACAGGGGTTCTGGCCGCGGGTGGCACGCTGGGCATCCTGATCCCGCCGTCGGTGATCCTGGTTATCTATGCGGTGCTTACCCAGCAGAACATCGCCAAGATGTTCGTGGCCGCCCTCGCGCCGGGGCTTTTGGCTGCGGCCGGTTACATCCTGTGCGTGGCGATCTATGTCCGTTTCGCGCCGGGGGCGGCGGGCGCGGCGCCGCGCGTGCCGCTGCGCCGACGTCTGCGCGGGCTGGTTGCGATCTTGCCCGTCGTTGCGATCTTTGCGCTGGTGATGGGCGGGATTGCGGCAGATTGGGATTGGTCGAAAGAGGGTGTCCAGGCGCTGTTCACTCCGACCGAGGGCGCAGCCTTCGGCGCGCTGGCCAGCGGGCTGTACGGGCTGCTTTGGGGGAGGCTGGGATGGGCAGGACTCGGGGCGGCGCTGCGGGAAACAGCGGCGACCACGGCGATGATCTTTTTCATCCTTCTGGGGGCACAGATCTTCGGCGCGTTCCTTGCATTGACCCAGACACCGCAGGCGCTGGCCGGCTGGGTCGATGGGCTGGCTGTCGGGCCTTACTGGGTGCTGGCGGCGATGTTGCTGAGCTATCTCGTGTTCGGCTGTATCATGGACAGCCTCAGCATGATCCTGCTGACGATCCCGGTCTTCTTTCCGATCGTGATGGGGTTGGACCTGGACATGCCGCCCGAAGAAATCGCGATCTGGTTCGGTATCCTCGCGCTGATCGCGGTAGAGGTGGGGTTGATCACCCCGCCCGTGGGGCTGAACCTTTTCATCCTGAACGGTCTGGCCCCCGACATCCCGGTCGCGCGCACCTATCGCGGGGTGTTACCTTTCGTGGCCTCTGATCTTGTTCGCGTCGGGCTGCTTTTGGCCTTTCCAATTCTGTCGCTCGGGTTGGTTCGGCTGCTGTTCTGAGATTGACCGCCCCTCGGCGGCACGCTAGACCCATCCCACCTGGCCCGAGTGGCGGAATGGTAGACGCAGCGGATTCAAAATCCGCCGCCGTAAGGCGTGGGGGTTCGAGTCCCCCCTCGGGCACCAGGCTGAAATCGCAATGACTTTTTCCGTATTGCACTCTGCGGATACTCTGCCACGTTGCAGTCATTCACACACCCTATTCACACATTCCTGTTCTGTTCACGTTCTGCCCCGGCGCTCTTGGGCGGATCGGCTGAGGCGCTTTTTGCTGGCCTTGGTCCGGTAGTACGCGACCATCTGGGCCGACTGCCCCGTGACGGCTTGGATCTCTGCGTCGCTTGCCCCGGCCTCGGCCAGCTCAATGATCGCCAGCTTGCGCAAGCCGTGCAGGCTGTAGGGAGATGCGCGCTCGCCCAGCGATTGCCGCCACGCCCGAAAGGCCCGCTCGATCGCATGGTATCCTTGCGGCTCCGTCAGGTTTTTCGGCAGGACATGGATACCTCGGGCGGGCAGGGCGTCGACGTAGGCGCTTAGGAAGGGTGGGCAGTAGACCTCGAGTTCCTGGTCACCCTTCTCGTCGCGGACGGTCATCCACTCGCCCTGAAACTGGTCGCGCCGCATGGTGATGGCCGCGCTCGGGCGCTGGCCGGTGCCAAGGATGAGCCGCGCGGCGGTCTGCACCCGCTCCGGCGCGGTATCGAGGGCCTTGACCATCCATGCGGGCCATGGATCATAGGGCTTGGCGGGCTTGTATTTCGCCAACCCGGCCGCTGGATTCTCGCCCAGCGGCCAATCCAGTTCCCGGCGGGCGTAATTCCATAGGATCGAGACCGTCTGTGCATAGCGCGCGGCCTTGCGCGGGGTGTCGGACAGCTTGCCCACAGCGGCGCGGACGGCCGCCCGGGAGGTCTTGCGCATATCCTTGCCGGCGTTTTTTTCGCAGATCTCATCCATGACGCGCCAGTAATCGGCCTTTGTCTTGGCGGCCAGTCTCCTTTGGACAGTCGGGTCTTTGCGCCACGCCAGAATGCACTCGCCCCAGCTATAGCACGCGGGGTGCTTCTGCTGGTCGTGCTGGCCGCTCTGCGCGGCCCAATAGAGTTCGTCCAGCCGCTCGGCGTTGCCCTGCCAGTCCAGCTTTATCTCGCGTGCCCGCCGCTTGACTCCGTCTGTCCATGTGATGCGGTGGAACGGTGTCCAGGCTTTTCCGGTCCAGCGCCAAACAAGGCGGGGCTTAGTGATGCGGGGTTTGGGCGGCCTCATAACTCGAAATCCTCATTCGGCTTTGCGGCCTCTCCGGACAGGATGGCCTGCAATTGATCCACGCGCCAGCGCTCCAAGCCTGCGATTCGCGTGGGCGGCGGCAGCGCACCATCTGCGACTAGCCGCCGAAACTGCGTCGGCGGCATGTCCAGCATTTGTGCGGCGGTGATGTCGCGGACGGCGAGGCGCTGCATCGGTCAGCTCTCCACTCCTTTCCGCTTGGCCAACAAGAAAGCTGTATGTTCAGCGGTAATTTCCTGATCTCCCGCGTAAATGGCTTTAGCCAGACTGGCGCGATACATTTCGAAACCTTCCCGAGCAGTGCCAACGTTCAGCCTCAAGCACCCCATGAGAAACGATTTGGCGCGGTGCTGAACGCGAAAACTCCAGACGCAAGCCGGAAAAGGCTTTCGGCACATCTTTTGCATGCCATCTTCCTGACTGTACCGGCGTGACGCGAGGGGGACGGTGGCGGGAACGCCCGCCTTGATGAGCGCGACGCTTGCGGTTGCGCGGTCCACCTTCAAGCGTGTGGCAAGCTGGGAATGGGTTACATAATTCATAGCGCTCTCCACGTTGGGGGCTGCCGGTCGACATCGGAGAATGGGGGGTAGTCTAGAACCTCCACCTCGCCGCCGAGACTAGTGGAGAGCATCGTTGTTTTTCGCATCGATTCCTCGCGACATCCCCATGGATTTGGACAACTGATCTAAAAATTGGACAAATTGGATCAATTATCAAGAGTGCGAGTCAAAATTCTTGTCTTTCACGCTAAGAGTCCCGCTCTAGTCGCTTTTTTCGTATTTCTTGGACATCGACTGGCACTTTCACAGTCTTCGATGTAATATCCAAAATTTGGGCAATCGCGAAGGAGTTACCAAGTGACGCTTCAAGACGATGCGGAAGAGAAGCTTAATGCGCTGTCGCGTGAAGCTGCGGATAGCTGGCTCGAGATCGGCCGCGTGCTGCTCGAACTCGAAGCGCTGTCGCGAACCGCTCCTGCCGGCAAGAGCTGGATCGACATGTTGCGCGAGCGACTTGATGAACTCGATGCGCCGGTATCGATCGGACACATGCACAAGATACGCCGGGCCGCGGCCTTTCTGCATCAGCATGCGCCAGAGACGCTGGAGGTGGGCTCCTCCACCCCTCCCCGGATATCTTCGGTTGAAATTGCCGAGCGCCTGTATCGTCTCGATCCCGATGCCGGCCTGCGCGCCCTCGCAGATGCTACTGCGGCCAATCCGGTCCCTTATGTCGAACTCAAGAAAATGTATGATGCAGCGCTCGAGACGCGTCCCGAGATGAAGAGCCCGCGCCAAGTGGCTTGGGAGGCGAGGAAGAAAGCCGTCCCTGCGCCGGATCAGGCGGCTCCTTCCGTTTCATCAGAAGACAGCGCCGACGAGCAGACCTCGGCTCAGGAAAGCGGACCGCCGAAAAAGTTTCAGAAAAAGCTGGAAGGCCTACTCTCCAATGTCTGGAAAGATGGTTGGCAGGCTGCAAAACAGCAAGATGCAGCAGAAAACGACGCGTTACGGTCGCGGATCCAGAAGCTCGAAGGGCAACTCGAAACCGTGACCGAAGCAGCGCGAGGTCATGGAAGGCTGTCGCATGAGATTATCAGGAAAGCGGCCGCTCTCTTGCGTGATGCACCCGATCTCTTCATTTATGCACCACCGATCATGGACCCTTTCCTTGATGGCATTTTCAGGTCCGCTTTTCCGAAGGCAGACGTTTCACTTCCCATGAAGCCTCAGATCCAGGAACGGCGCAGTCGTATTGGCCGAACAGCCAATCTCTTCACCGCAGGTGATGCAGCGCTGGTATTGGGGCTCTCGAACCTGCCCGAGGGATACGATTTCGAAGCGATCTTTCAGCATGCAAAGGAGCGGGATGTCGCCATGATCGTATTGCAGGCTGTTCCATTCGAAATCCCGCAGCCGTGGGTGCGAAATGTGTTTTCCCTCGGTTTGACCTCGCAAGACCATGATGCGATCGCTGCAATCCGTCTCGCAGCAGCCGTGGCAGATATTCGTGTGCGCGCCGCGAAGCCCGGTTGATGCTGGCCCCACGCGACCGAAACCTTCAGGCGCGGAGGCTAGAGCCAGGGTTCGATGATCCTGGAGCGCGGACCGATGACCCCGTCCCGTTTCAGATCATCGAGGACGCCACGGTCGTATTGCCCGAGCTGGTAGAACCGGCTCCAGGTGCGCGCCCAGCCCATCTCCGGGCAAAGCTGGCAATAGGGGGAGGTGAAAATCCGGGCATTCAGACGCAGGCGCGGGTGGCCCGTGACCCGGCCAAACAGCCGGGGGAACGGGTCCATCAGCCCGGCGCACCAGTTCTCGAGAAGGGGCGCATCGCGCAGATCCTCTTCGCCTGGCGATTCCGTGCTCAGGCGTTCGATGTAATCGAGGAACGCGTCCAGAAGGTGGTCGCCGCTCACGTGATCGCGCTCCCGCCCGGGCATGAATTGCCTATCCCGATAGTCCGGCAACAGGAGCGCCAGGGTGGCCAGGGGCGGCGTTCTTGCTTGCAAGAGGGCGAGCGGGTCCAGCGTGGCGCGCAGATCGGCGATGGCTTCAAGCAGCGGGGCGCGGGGATTGAAGGACATGGGGATCGTCATATCGTGTCTCCTGGGGGCTGTGGGTCATGGGTGTTGAGAAACTCTCAGGGGGTGGCCGGGTCTTCATCCTGGATCGACGGCGCGGTACCTCCCCGGCAACAAGGCCGTGAGGGCCGGGCCGGCGAGTTCTCGTTCCCGTTCCAGCACCTCGGCGATGCGCAGGAGGTCGGCGAGGTGGGCGTCGAGCAAGGCGGTGGCCCGGGCCTCGGCCGCGCGGAGATGGCGGTTCAGGCGGGCGCGCAGGGCGGGGTCGAGGGCGAGGGCCTCCAGATCGCGCGGCAGGGGCTGCCAGGCGGACCCCATGCGGCCCATGCCCCATTGCAGCTCGATCCGGGCGGCCAGCTGCGTGGCCTGGGCCAGGTCGCTGTCCGGTCCCTCCCCGGCGCCGCTGGAGGGGGTGCCCAGCACCAGCTTTTCGGCTGCGCGGCCGGCGAGGTGAAGGGCCAGCATGTCCTCGGCGCTGGCGCGGGTATGGAAGATCGGCTCGGGCGCAAGCACGGCGCCGCCCTGGGGCGAGACCTGCACCGAGCGCGCGGCCGGCAGGTCCAGCAGGTGGGTTACCAGCAGGTGCCCGACCTCGTGCAGGGCGATGCGGCGCAGAGCGCCCTTAGGAACCGGGGGCCGCAGCCGGGCCGCGGCGGTGCGCAGATCGGCCAGGCGGACCGCCCGCTCCGCGCCGCGGGCCATTGCCGCGGCCTGGCGGGCCAGGGCCACGAGATCGGCGCCGGTCAGCCCGACCAGATCGCGGGCCTCGGCGGCGAGCTGCTCGGGGGGCAGATCGGGCAGATGCGCGGCGAGGATTGCGGCAATGCCGTCCTTGTCCGGCAGCCCGATGAGGATCTTGCGGTCGAACCGGCCCGAGCGGACCACCGCCGGGTCGATCCGGTCGGGATGGTTGGTGGCGCCGATCACGATGACGCCCGTGGCCGCGTCGAGCCGGGAGAGCTGTTCCAGCAAGCCGTTGACCACGGAGGCCATGTAGCGCTCGTTGCGATCCCGTCCGCCGCGGCTGTGGAAGCTGTCCATCTCATCGAGGAAGAAGACCGCGGGCGCCGCGGCGATGGCGGCCTCGACATGGCCGTTTAGCGCCGCCAGCATGTCGCCCATATGCCCCTCCTTCTGGCATTCGGAGAAGCTGGTGGCGACCAGCGGCACCTCGAGGGATCCGGCCAGGGCGGCGGCGGCCATGGTCTTGCCGGTGCCGGGGGGGCCGTAAAGCAGGATACTGGACGGGACCCGGCCCCAGTCCAGCGCCCCCGTGCGCCAGGCAGCCACGTCCCTGACAAGCCCCTCCAGCTCGGCCACCAGGGCGGGTAGGCCCTTCACATCGGCCAGGGTCGTCCGGGGCGCCGTGGTCGCCCCGGTGGCGGCAATCCGGCCCAGCCGGTCCAACACCGCCTCCGGGGTCGGGGCGGCGAAGGCGATGTCGAGATGCAGGGGCGTGAGGTGCCGCAGGAGGTCGGGGGCGGGCAGTGTTTCCGGGATTCTGGCCCCGCGATGGGTCAGGGGGAGCAGGGCGGCCAGCATCTCCGGGGCCAGGGGCGGCAGGACCCGCGTGGCCGCCAGCAGGGGGCGCAGTTCCTCGCCCAGGGCGCTTGCATCCGGGGCGATGGCCAGCACGGCGTGGCCTGCGCGCAGGGCGGTGGTGGTGCTTTCCCGGAATGCAGCCCGGCTGCGCGCGATCTCGGAGCGCAGGTCGCCGGGGCGGCGCAGCCCGACGATCCTGGCGCCGGCACGGCCCCCGGCCTGTAGCGCGTCGCATGCGGTGCGCGCAAGCTCCAGCAGGTCGGTGGGGACGATGAGCAGGACCAGCGTTCCGGGCGCTCCCACGGGCGCGTCCTCCAGGGCCCGGGCGACACGCAGGATCAGCGCCAGCGTTCCGGCAATGGGTGTCTCCACCCGCCGCCGGTCGCCGGAGGCGGGTGCTGGCAGGAGCGGAATGGTCCATTCGTCCGCGATCTTCGCGTCCGACTGGGCCATGAGATCATCGACGGTGGGCAGCACATCGGCCTTGGTGCCCCGGGCGGCGGCGCGGATCTCGCGGGCGACGCGGGCGCGGGCCGCGGCCAGGCCGGGCAGGGCGGAGGGGGAGGACGAACTGGACATGGGGCAGCCTCCTGTTCCGGGAACAGACGAAAAGTGGAAAAAATGCGGGGCGTGCTGGAGGGCAGGGCGGGGCCACCCGGGCCGGGCACACAGGCCCGGCCCGGGTGCATCCCGTTCAGGCCGCGCGGGCACCGTCGGGCGAGGCGATGTCGCGGGCGATCCGGGTCAGCACGCGCTCTATCTCGGGCAACAGCCAGGGCGTGTAGATCTCGCTCACAACTTTGATCTGCCCGGCATAAAGCTTGGGCGGGATCACCGCCTGGGGAAAGCGGCGGCCCAGCTCGGCATGGGCGCGCTTCTCGGCGGCGCAGGCCGCATGGCCGGTGGGCATCGCCAGCAGGCGCAGGAAGGTGACCTGTGCGTCTTCCGGCAGGCCCAACTGGTGGCGGAACCGCTTCTCGGGATTGGCGCTGTAGCCCAGCTTGAGCACCGTCCGGCCGGCCCGGGGCAGGGTGATGCGGGCAAGATAGATGGTGGAGGGCTTGGCGGTCCAGCTCTCGCCGCAGGTCGCGCAATCGCACTGGCCCCAGGACATGTTGGTCACGGCAATGCGCTGCTCGTGGCCGCAGGCATCGTGCCGGTAGAGGCGGTAATTGGGATTGCCCAGCGGGTCGGGACCGAGGCGGGTCCAACCCTGGCGCCGCGCTTCGTTCTCTTCGCGGGCCTGCAGGCAGGTCTCGCAGCGGATCGCCGTCTTGCCCGCGGCGGCTCGCTCGATGATCTCGAACTGGCGGCGCACCTCGTGGCCGCATTCCGGAATGCGATAGCGCCCGTAATGGCGGTCTTCGGGATCGCGGCCGAGATAGACCAGGCCGGCATCCTGGGCTGCGCTCCGGCGCCGGATCTCGGCGCAGCCCGCGCAGGCGGGTTGGGCGGTGCGCAGGGTGAAGGCCTTGTGCACGGTCACCGTGCCGCAGACCCGGCATTCCAGCGCGAGGTGATAGCGGTCGCGCACGCGGGCGAGGATGTTGAAACCCTTGGCGTGGGCGGTCTTCTGCCAATGGTCCGGAATGGGGCCGTTATAGGTGACGGCCCAGGTCTCTGCCGGGACATGGGCGGAGCGGCGGGGAACATGGAGGGTACGGCCGTCAAGGGAAACGGGCTGGAAGGCGGGGGAGGCGGGCGTCTTGCACATGGCAGGATCCTTTTGAACAGGGGGCAAGGGCCAGGCGCGCGGGGCGCGCCCGGTGGGGCCGGGCTTGTCCGGACAGGGACCGATCCCGGAAAACCGCGGGACAGACCGCTCCGCTCACCCGGGACAAACGAGCACCGGGTGCGGATGGTCAGGTCGGTCCGGAAAAGGGACGTGTCAGGCCGCCATCACGGCGCCCGCGGGGGGCAGGTCGCCGGGGCCGTCGCCCAATGCGTCAGGCTCCAGCACCGCGTGGACGGCGGCCAGCACATGGGCCGCGCGGCCCAGGGTGCGGTTCACCATGCCGGCCACGGGCGTGGCGCCGGGGCACTTGAAGACGGGCAGCTGCATCTGGACCTGCTCGATCAGCTGGGCGCCGGCGCGAGGCGCCTCCAGCCCGAGGGCCAGCCGGAACATCAGGGCCATCTGCTGCAGCGGGCGATCCTCGTCCCGGGCGGGATGCATCGCCAGCACGGCCTCGGCCGTCGCCCCGGCGGCCTGCCAAGCGCGCTCGGCCGCCTCGGGCCAATGAGCCACCGCAGGATCCCAGGGCTCGACCCCGTCGAGGTCGCGCTCTGCGGCCACCGCCGCCTCGGTCAGCGCCAGCAACTCGGTGAACCGCCGCGAGATCGCCGTATGCGCCGCGAACACGGCACCGCCTTCATTCCCCGGCGCAGGGGTGGTAAGCACAGTGTCAGCCATGTCGATGTCCTCCATAAGTGTCATCGGTGTGGTCAGGGCCTTGGCGAGGGCGGCCACCCTTGCCTTGGCTCATCATAATAAATAACATTAAAAAACATCAAGTCAAGAGGGTAAGTGATGAAAAAGCCCGGTCGCCCAAAAAGGGACACAGAGGCGGTCACCATACGCTTTCATCGCGATACCTTGGCGGTGATCGACGCCTTGTGTGAGCAAGCGCCTGATTGCCCCACGCGCCCGGAAATGATCCGACGCATGGTGAATCAGGTTCTCGAAGTGGACCGGAAGGACAACGAGGGCTCGGCTTGAGGTGATCGGCACGCTTCGGTGTTCAAGGACGGCCATGAGAGCCGGGTTCCGGTCATCGAAAGGGCGAGCGTTGTTCCGGACATCGGCCAGAAGGAACGGCCCATCACGGCCTTCCACCTCGGACACTATCGCCGCAGTGCAGCTTCCCCAGAACGGACATTCTCCGCAGGCGCAAGATCGGCTCTCAGTCGAGTCTCCATGGCGCCGGAGTTCTTGCCTTTACAGTTCACCCCTGGTCGGCGGGAGGCAGCCCTTCTATGGCGTTCGTGCAGGGCCTAGAGCTCGCTCGGCTGCAGGCGCGAATTTCCACGGACCAACTCACGATAGCGGACACTCGGCAGGGTCACCCTACTTTTCATTTCCGCCCCACGCTGACCATTTGGTCGGCCCGGATACGCCCATGGCTACATGGGAGGGGAGTAAAAAATCACTTTGAGAATCAAAAAAACCCGATACTATGCTATCGCGCTGTTAATTTACTCAATGTGAAAGTTTTTTTCATGGGGCCCCTTGCGCCAGTCTGGCTTGCAACCGTGGTGTTCGCGATTTCCGCGATGATGGTCGGCTTGATGGTTGGCACGCGAGGGGTGCATGTCGCGGTCACGACACGAGGCCATGATCTTCACGCGATCCAGGCCGCCCACACCCGTCCGACACCGCGCGTCGGAGGTCTTGCGGTGGTTGTGGCCATATGCTGTGCATTGCTGCTGGGAATTCCGAATTTTCCAAAGGACCGGGCGTTGCTCTTCATCGCGAGCCTGTTGCCCGTTTTCATCGCCGGACTGGCCGAGGATCTCGGGTACCGCGTCAGCCCGCGCGGGCGTCTTTGGGCCGCAGCGCTGTCGTCCATGGTCGTGGTCTTTTTCATGGGGGATTGGATCACGGAAAGCGGGCTGCCGGGTGTTGACCTGCTGCTGGCCTTCGCGCCTTTCGCGATCCCCGTCACGATCCTCTGGACGACGGGGCTCTGTCATGCGTTCAACCTGATCGATGGTGTCAATGGGCTGATGGGCGGTGTTGCGCTGATGATCGCGCTCGCTCTTGCATTCATGTCCCATGATGTCGGCTATCAGCCCGTCATGGTCACCTCTCTCGCGGTTGCGGCGGCTCTCGCGGGGTTCCTGATGTTCAATTTTCCTAAGGGCCAGATCTTCATGGGCGATGCGGGTGCCTATACCGTCGGCCATGTTCTGGCCTGGCTCGGGATATTCCTCGCGATTCGCAGTGAAGAGATCGCGGGGATCTCGGTTGCGTTGCTGTTCTTTTGGCCGGTGGCTGACACTTTCCTGGCCATTTACCGGCGTCGGGCTTCCGGACGTCGGCATGACCAGCCCGATCGTCTGCATGTCCATCAGTTGGTGATGCGGGGGCTTGAGATCGTCCTGCTTGGTCGGGGCAGGCGTCATATTTCCAATCCGTTAACCGCCGTCGTGTTGATGCCTCTGGCGGGCATGCCGGTTCTTGCGGGGGTCGTTTTCATGGATCGGCCCATTTGGGCTGCGCTGTCGGTTCTGATATTCGCGGTCCTGTTCGTGCTCGCCTATCGGCTGGGCATGGCCTATGTGCGCCATGGGCGGCGCGGCCGCGCCGGTCGCAATTGAGCGGAATGGCCCTCAACCGGCCGGACAGGACCGCGCGCTCCAAGGTTCCTGCTCGGTCAGCTCCGCCGCGGTAACGCCTCGAGCCAACGCAACCATTTCGGCATCGCGCGCGTGCGGCGGGCGGGACAGTCCCTTCCCTGACGACAATTCCCGGTGCAAGGGGGGCAAGAGCCTACGTCGTTGCCAAGCGTAGAGGTCTCTGGCGCTCGCCTGGTGACGGTCCCGCCCCGTGCCCGCGTCGCGGTCTCGCCTTGCTTGTGGTGGTCCATGTCCGGTTTCTCCTGTGGGCGGGCATGCGTCCTGACGAAATTCCCATGATCTTTCGTTCGGCGTTTCTCGTGCGTTGATACAACTTCCAATTGCACGTGCGTGCCCCAGCCACCTTGTCATGAAGGGTTGCATTAGTCTTTTGCAAATTCGGTGCCAAGACTGCCGTGCGACAGGGGTGAATATCGAATTCCCCAAAACGATGGTCCAGACGTGAATCGTGCACCTGGTGCGCCATTTGGGTCCTGATCTGGAGGAACAACTCGGCGTCTCCCCCGATGACAGGCAGGGCGCAGTCCGCCGGAGATGAGGAATTATGAGAGGTATTTCCGAGCTTTGTGCGCGCCTTCTGCCGCGGGGGCAGTCAAAAAAGGGCCATGCCCTGACTTGGGGGGAAAAGGCATGGCCCCAAGTATCGAGCGACTCTACAAATTACCTTGCAGATAGTAATGCTCGGCGGGCAAGGCGTCCAGGGGCAAGCTGGAACCCGCTAGGGCAGCGTAGCGTCTGCGCCGTTCCGGGCAAGCGAAAATAAGAGGTAATATTTTGTAATTATGAGAAAAGATTCAGGGTTTCTCGAGGGAAGATCAGGGGGGTGGCTGGGTGGCTGACAGAGATGAAACGTTTCAAGATTAAATTATCAAAGCGATAATAAAATTCTCGCAGCCTCCCCGCGCAGAACCGGTTCAGAGGCGCGACGATATGGCGATGGTTTCCGACAGCCGGCCCTGTTGCCGCCTCTGGCCGCACCAAGCGGCGCAGGCTGTCAGCGCCCGTTGGAATAGGCGCGATCCATCTGGCCGGGCAGGGTGGGGCGGCGGTCTCTGTCGCGGTTTCGGAGTTTATATCGCCCGGGCGGGTGGACCCGCAGGCCCCATGGTGCAGGTTGATCTGGTTGGGTCTGAAAACCAGCCGTGCAGCCATTCGGCAAGCAATAGACCGAGTTTTGTCGCGATCCCACAACACTGGCCGATGTCACCTCCGCGCAAGGAGGGCGGGCGGCCCCAAAAGAAATTGTCGGGCCCCCGGCCGGAAGCGCCAACGGCGCTTGGGATCATTCTCGTTCAAGGTTGCCGGCCCTGGGGCCGCTACCCGGTCCGCGGCGCGCGTCGTGATGTCTCTTGCATTGTTTCCTGGCAGGTCAGTGATGAGCTGACCGGCCCTGCGGTCGATGATCGGATTTGTGCCGCATCATCTCGTCGCGCCGGAGCAATTGCCGGCTCGGGGCGGGGGCGGGCATGCATGTCGCCCGACCATCAGACGGCTGGCTGTCCGGCCTTCAGGGGAGGGGCGGGCTGACTGGGGCGGTGCGGACGTCAGGGCTCCTGCTTCATGACCATCTCGGGGTCGAGCTGGGCGCGGGTCGGGCGGCCGAGCAGATCGAGCAGGACATGGATTCGCCTGTCGGGATCGATCTGTTCCACCGAGGTCACGAAATCGCGAAACGGCCCGCTGATCACCCGGACCTTGTCGCCAACCGAGAGGGCGTCGATCGCGGGGCGCAACAGCCCGTCATCGTCGCATCGGCTCATCAGGCCGGCGATGATCTGGGGGGGCACGCAGGCCGGGCCGGCCTGTGCGGTACCAATCAGCCGGCACACGCCCGGCGCGCTGCGCGCCTTGTGCCAGTTCGGCCAATCCGGGGTCGTGGCCAGGAAGAGGTAACCGGCGAAGACGGGACGGATCTCGGTGCGCACGCGCCCGCGCCAGCGCCGTTCGACCTCGTGGCGCGGCATGAAGACGTCGAATCCGAGGCGGGTGAGGCTGCGTTCGGCGATATGGTTCTGGTTGGGGCGGCACATCAGCAGGTGCCAGTCGGTCGAGGCGAGATCTGCGGCATGTTTCATGGCGGGTCCCGTCCGTCGGAGGTAAGCATAACGGCTCTCTTAATGATAAAAAATTACAGGTCAAGCCTTGTCGCTCCGCGGCCGGTTGGCCAGGCGTGGCAGGGGGGTTGCGCGCGCTTGGATGACTGTATAATGTATCAAGATGAGAAGCTTCCAATTTGGAAGCACGTGTTTTCTGGATGTTAACGGTCGCGGGGATTGCCGGTGGCTGTGCGGAAGCCGTGGCAGAGTTGCAGTTGAGGGATCGGCGCAGGCCCTCTCTTGCCCAGTCTTGAACATCTCATCGTGAGAGTTGGTCTTCTTGCCACGACTTGGGAAGAGACTGGCAGCGGGAGCGCGTGTGGGGCTTGGAATTTGCGTTATCGGGCGTTTGGGGGCCAAGAGATCTTGAGCCAGGGTATTCGCCGCGTCTTCTTGTCTCGGGACGGTGATTGGGCCGCCCCCGTAACCCACAATTCAAGCAGAAGGGGTTCGTTCCATAGCTGATAACGTCTTCAAACCTCGAGAACACATGACAGATACCATGACTTCATCCTCGGGCGGTCCAGGGCGTCTCGTCCTGGAGGCCGGGCGTGCTGATGCGCAGTATTGGCGCGATCTTTGGCATTATCGCGAACTCTTTGCGATCCTGGCCTGGCGCGACATCTCGGTGCGTTACAAGCAGACGGTCATCGGGGTGGCCTGGGCGGTGATCCGTCCTTTCCTCACCATGATTGTCTTCACGGTGATCTTCGGACGCGTTGCGCAATTGCCCTCGGACGGCGAAGCGCCCTACGCGGTCATGGTTTTTGCGGGCATGCTGCCCTGGTTCCTGTTCTCGACCATCCTGAGCGAGTCTTCGAACAGCCTCGTCACCAATTCCGCCCTTGTTGGAAAGGTGTATTTCCCCCGCCTCGTGATCCCGTCGGCAGCGGCCGTGGTGTCCTTGGTGGATTTCATGATCAGCTTCACGCTGATGGTGCTGACGATGCTCTGGTTCTGGTTCCTGCCGGATTGGCGCGTCCTTCTGCTGCCCGTGTTCGTCCTCCTGGCCATGGCCGCAGCCCTGGGGCCCGCGCTTCTTCTCTCGGCCTTGAATGTCAAGTACCGGGATTTTCGCTACATCATCCCGTTCATCGTCCAGTTCGGTCTCTACGTCTCGCCCGTTGGCTTCTCCAGCGTGAACGTGCCCGAGGGATGGCGCTTCCTTTACGGCCTCAACCCGATGGTTGGCGTGATCGACGGGTTCCGCTGGTGCTTGTTGGGTGGCGAGGCCGCGCTCAATTGGTCCAGCTTCGCGCTCAGCCTCGGGGTGATTGCGTTCTTCCTGTGGTACGGCATCCGTGTCTTCCGGCGGACTGAAAAAACCTTTGCGGACCTGATCTGATGAGCGACGTCGTTATCCGCGCCGAAGGCCTCGGCAAGAAATACGTGATCGGCCATGAGTCGACCGAGCGCTATACGGCGCTTCGGGATGTCCTGGCGCAGCAAGGGCGGCGGCTGCTTCGATCGGCCCGTGACATGGCCGCCGGGCGCGCCCTGATTGCAGGCGAGGAGCGCGAAGAGTTCTGGGCCCTCAAGGATGTCAATTTCGAAATCAAGCGCGGCGAGGTGGTTGGCATCATCGGCCGCAACGGCGCTGGCAAATCAACGCTCTTGAAAGTGCTCTCGCGCATTACCGAACCCAGCGAGGGGCGCGTGATCATCGAGGGGCGGGTGGCGAGCCTGCTGGAGGTCGGCACTGGCTTCCACCCCGAGCTGACGGGGCGGGAGAACATCTATCTCAACGGGGCAATCCTGGGGATGACGCGGGCCGAGATCCGGCGCAAGTTCGACGAGATTGTCGATTTTGCCGGGGTGGAAAAGTTCCTCGATACGCCGGTCAAGCGCTACTCATCTGGCATGTATGTCCGGCTGGCCTTCTCTGTTGCCGCCCATCTGGAGCCCGAGATCCTGGTGGTCGACGAGGTGCTGGCCGTGGGCGATGCCGAGTTCCAGAAAAAATGCCTAGGCAAAATGCAGGATGTGGCGGGGCATGGGCGGACAGTGCTGTTCGTGAGCCATAATATGGCGGCTGTGCAAAACCTTTGCTCGCGTGCGTATTTTTTTCAAAAGGGTCGAAAATACGCCGAAGGCAATACGATTGATGTCATCAAGCAATATCTTTCCACTGATTGCTCTGAGCTTGTCACGGCTGGATATATTTCCGATAAGCCAAGAAAAGGAAAACAGGACCTTTACTTTCATAGGGTACTTTTTAATAAAACGAGTGGTTCTTCTTCTGAATCAAATCCGCCGGTTACTGGAGCTCCCTGCGAAATAAGCTTGAAGTTAAAGGGTGATCCAGAGGTTCGCGGCTCGGCGCGTATGGGCATCACCTTCAAGGATGCTTTCGGAAATCCCTTGTTTTTGCTTGCAAACGAAGCTTCCACACCATCAATTTTGCGAGTTGAAGATGGCTCCTGCGTAGTTTGCAGAATTGAAAAGTTTCCGTTAACCCAGGGTAAGTATTCAATCTCCTTATTTCTGGAGGTTGATGGTGTTATTCAAGATTGGATTGAAGATGGGTTATCGGTTGAGGTCGAGGCCGGGTCTTTTTTTGGTACCTCTAAAAACTGCCCTTCTGGGTGGGAAGGCAAAGCGGTTCTGGTGGAAAACTCATGGAAATCGACTTTGCAAGAAAGAAATTATCATGCGTCTTAGTGGATTGAAGGCCGGGATTAAAAATTCTTTGCGGCCAGCGCTCCCATTTTTCGAGCGAACAGGGCTTTATGACCCGCCGGGTTTTGGTCTTAATGGGCTCGATAAAAAGCTCCTGAAACACATTGGATTTCGTAATGGTGTATTTGCTGAGGCCGGCGCCAATAATGGAATTCGCCAATCCAATACCGCTTATTTGGAGTTTTACCGCGGATGGACAGGGCTCCTTGTTGAGCCAATTCCTGAATTAGCCCAACAATGCCGCATCAACAGGCCTAAGTCCCGCGTAGAGGAGTATGCGCTGACTTCGCTAAGTAGCAGTGGGGCCCCTGTGGAAATGATTTATTGCAATCTGATGTCGATTGTTAAAGGAGCACGAGGGGGAGATACCGCCGATGAAGCTCACATTGCTGCAGGCATGAAGTTTCTTGCTGGAGACGATGCTCCGAGACATTATTCGGTACCCACTGCTAGCTTGGATATGCTTTTCCGATTGAGTGGTATTTCTCGCGTGGACTTGCTGTCTCTGGATGTTGAAGGCTATGAGGCACAGGCATTGGCCGGACTGGATTTCGATCGGGTCGCACCACGTTGGATCCTGGTGGAGGCGAATGACCCGCAAGAAATCGAGAATGTCCTGGCCGCTCGATACGAACTTGTTGATCACTTGTCGCATCATGATCGCTTGTACCGGTTGAAGTCATGACCCCCCCCATCCTATTCCTCACCTTCAACCGCCCCGATACCACGGCGCGGGTGTTCGAGGCGATACGGGCGGCGCGGCCCGCGCGGCTCTACGTCGCCGCCGATGGTCCGCGCCCCGACCGGGCGGGAGAGGCCGAACGCTGCGCCGAGGTTCGCTGCATTGCAACCGCGGTCGACTGGCCCTGTGAGGTCAAGACACTCTTTCGGAATGAAAACCTCGGCTGCCGCCGCGCCGTCAGCGGTGCGATCACCTGGTTTTTTGAAAACGAACCAGAGGGAATCATCCTCGAGGACGACTGCCTGCCGGACCCATCCTTTTTCACGTTTTGCGCCGAGATGCTGGAGCGCTACCGAAACGATCCCCGGATCATGTGCGTGACCGGAAACAACTTTCAGACGGACATGGGCGATTGGCCCTACAGCTATTACTACTCGATCTACAATCACATCTGGGGTTGGGCGAGTTGGCGTCGCGCTTGGGCACTCTATGATGCGGATCTCGAAAGATTTAATTCAAGCGGCGCAAGAAATCTCTTAGCTGGGCTTTCAAAAGTTCCTGGTTTCCGTCGATATTGGAGTTCAGTTTTCGAGCGTGTAAAAAGCGGGAATATTAGTAGTGCTTGGGATTACTCTTGGACTTGGACATGTTGGTTGAACAGCGGGTGGACCTGCACCCCGTGTGTCAATCTCGTCTCCAATATTGGATTCGGGATAGACGCGACCCACACGATCAACGAAGAATCGAGCGTTGCCAATCTGCCAGTAGTACCGCTACTCCCGCCTTACGCTGCGCCACCCACTATCGCAGCCGAGCCGCGTTTCGACGACCATGTGACCCGAGAAGTGTTTAGGGGGGTCAGGGCTTACACGCCGGGCCGGCGTGTAGTTAAGCGCTTTCGTCACCTAGCAGGGCGAATGCTGAGATCGGTGGGGATGCGATGAAGATTAACCTTGGCTGTGGTGCAGGGCAGACGAACGCCTTGACAATGATTTCGATGGCAGTGTGTTCAAGCCGCTTTCGCTGTTTATGGAGGGCCGAAAAGCCGCATGACCTCAGTAATTCTTATTTCTAGGTCCGACATCGGTGGAGGCGCCGCCATAGCCGCATATCGTCTGCATCGGGCCTTGCGTGATTATGGCATTGAGTCGCAGCTAGCAGTAGCTCAGCGGAAGTCCTCGGATCCTAAGGTGGTGGTCGCGCGTTCGCCACATTTAGGCACAGGCATCATTGAGAGGCTTCAGGCAAAGAAGTACACTCTGGAACGCCGGCTGACAGCCAGGTCCGTCTCGCGGGAGCTGGCCTATTTTTCGGACGACCGTGTTCCTGGGCCAAACCTTTTGAACAGATTGCCCGAGGCCGATGTTTTAAACCTTCACTGGGTTTCACATTTCCTCGACTACCGGCGGTTTTTCCGCGGTATTTCTAATAGTCAACCGCTGGTTTGGACTTTGCACGATATGGCCCCGATGACCGGGGGATGTCACTACGCGATGAGCTGTGACCGATTTAGCGAGCGGTGCGGCGCCTGCCCCCTCCTGGGTTCCACGAACCCTCGCGATCTGACCCGGCGGATCCACAGTCGCAAAGCAGCGGCGCTTTCGCGGCTGGTTCCGGAAACGACGCGGATCGTGGCCCCCAGTCACTGGTTGGCAGATCAGGCACGGAAAAGCAGCTTGTTGGGCCGTTTTGATGTCGAAGTCGTCCCGAACGGCCTCGACATCGAGACCTTCGCGCCCCGAGACAAGGCCGTGGCCCGCAGTGTGCTCGGGTTACCTCAGGATGGCCGTATCGTGCTCTTTGCGGCCAATAGCGTCGGGGACTACCGCAAAGGGATGGATCTCCTGCTGGCGTCCCTCAACGGGCTTGACCTCGATCAGTCCGTTACGCTCGCCGCGATCGGTTCGGGTGGCTTGCATATGCCGTTTGGCAGCGTATCGCTTGGACGGGTCGAGAACCCCCGCCTGATGTCGTTTATCTATAGTGCCGCCGATGCCTTCGTGTTGCCGACCCGTGCCGATAACCTGCCAAACGTCCTGGTGGAAGCCATGGCGTGTGCCGTGCCCTGCGTATCGTTTCGGGTGGGGGGCGTGCCAGATGTTGTGCGGCATAAGCAGACGGGGTTGTTGGCCGAGCCGGCGAATGCGATCTCCCTTCGGGAGCATATTTCAAACCTTCTTCGCGATGACGTCAAGCGCGCACAGATGGGCCGACAGGGGCGCGAGGTCGTGCTGCAGGAGTATGCAGATACTGTTGTCGCTCGGAAATACGCCGAGATCTATGAACAACTTGTCGAAGCACGCAGAAGGCACGCTGGTTCTATAGGCCAGCAAGTAAGCAGCCTTTCGTGAGCTTTTCAACTACCAAAAGCAAGCCACGAAGATTGCCAGAGTTCAAGTCCCGCGCGATACGGCCCTGATGAAGTGCCCGCCCAACTTGGTAGACAGATGCCGTCGGGGGCGGGCACATCATCAGAGTCCTTCAAAGACTTTCTTGAGTCGAGAGTCTCGAGGGTTATGCGTCCACAAAGCGATTTTTGTGCAAGTCTCGCGGGGAGACGCTTGTAGATGTAGTATTAAAGCTTGAAGACTTGGCGAATGACTTCGAAAAATAAAGAAAAGGCTTGCACTGGGCTGCTCGTTCGGGCGCGCGAAATAAATCGCGTCAGAGAGATATTGGTGAATATCATGAAATTGAAGCGCAACATGTTATCCTTTGAAAATTTGAATTTGAATTTGATGTCGTTGGTTCTTCTGGTGTATTTTGATCGCAAAATAATGATTAAAGATTTTTACTTTGAGGCCCGCAAGTGAAGGATAGCTGTAATTTCCGGGGCGTGGCGTTCGCGAAGAGCCTGGGAGGGCATCGTGACGATTATTTGACGCTATTCAGTAAGTCTCTCGCCCTTGAGAATGGTGGCGCATTCACATTTCACAAACACTTTATAAGGGCCATCACAGCTAAATATTTATTGTTCGTCACAGTTGATGCGCATGTAGGGACGTTCTTGTTTCTTTCTGGTGTGAGAGCCGCACTCAGAAAAAGAACTGTAGCTATATCGGTGGCTCCGGATGAAGTTAATACTCGCCTAAGCCGCCTGCAAAAAACGTTCCGTGGAGCTCTACGGCGAACAAACAGCGTTACGATTCTGGGCATTAGGCCATTTGATATCTGTCCAGCTGATAGATCTTTCGCCGACGATTGGATCTTTGACCCACAACTCTGGGATCTCAAGTACCTTCTGAAGCATTCTGAGCAGGGGGACCCAAGAGCCTGCCGCCGTTCTCACGGCCGAGAAGGTCAACCCAAGAGATTATACTTTCTAGGCCATGGCTCTCGCCGTAAGGGGTTTGACTTATTTCTCGACCTCTCCGAACAGATTTCGGGTGGTTATGAATTCAAAATGGTCGGCCTCGCGGATAATGAATTTGCACATCGCAAAATACCAAATGCAGAAGGGAAAAACAAAGACGGCTCGGCTGGGCACGCGTCATTCAAGGATTTCATAGATGCTTACCTTCGAGCGGACCTTATTTGGTGCTATTATCCAGCAGAAAGCAACTTGTCTTCTGGGATCTTCGGTCGCGCCATTCAACTCGGTGCTCACGCTATCGTCCGAAAAGACTCTTACCTGAGCAAATTCGCCGAGAAGTATAATTTGGCTTACTCGGCGCTCGAAGATCCAGTAATTTCAGCACGCATCTCAGCGCTGGTCATTTTTTCTGGTTGCTCCGAGCAATCTAGATTTGAGTTAATTGATAAATTCGAGAAATTGAGCCTTGCTAGGCTAGAGCGTGCGTTCGGCGGGTAACGTTTAATCTGCCTGTTTCGAGGGTTTTGCATGAAGAAGAAAATTTTCTCATACTGGCAGCAGGGTATCAATGCGGGTCCTGATATCGTGAAGGCCTGCGTTGCCCAGGGCAACGCCCTCTCGGCTAGCCAGAACTTCATATTGCTGGATAAGAGTGATTTGGAACAAATCCGGCCGAATATCCCCATGGAAGACGCGACTTGGTGTAGTCTCGGAGTCCCGTTCCAGTCTGATCTCATCCGGACGGCCCTTCTGATACGCCATGGCGGCATCTGGATGGATGGAACCGTATTCCCACTGGTCGATATGCATGTTTGGCTCGAAGACAAGATGCAGGCAGGCCTCTTCTTCTTCCAAAAGCCGGGAAGAGATCGCCTTATCTCAAACTGGTTCATTGCCGCGGAGCCCGAGCATCCCATCCTCATCGCCCTCCTCCACAAGCTTTGCCGCTATTGGGAAAGCAGCGCCCTCAAGGATCGCAGCGGAAAACCCGACAAGAAGACCGCTCTCGTAGGTCGGGCAATCAACCGGCACCCGAGCCTGACGCGACTGTGGCTGACATCGCCGATGCGGTGGGCGCTGCGCCGCCCACCCTATCTGATCTATCACTACGCGCTGAACGACCTGATCGCAGGCGACTGGCGCTTGCGCAGGATGTGGAACGACATGCCGTTCGAATCCGCGGTGCCGCCTCATGCGCTGCAGCGCGCTGGCCTGCAGTCCCCTCTGACCGACGAAGCGAAAACGCTGATCGATCATCCGCAAACCCCGCTTTTCAAGCTGACCTGGAAGGTGCCGGAACCGCAGGTGCCAGCCGGGTCCGTTGTCGACTATCTGTTTTCCAAATCCAGCGCTGAGAAACATGATCATGCAGTGCATTAGAACTCAAAAGATCGATTGCGTTATCTGCCTTGCTCTGGACCTGTCCCTCGCAGTGGTTGGAAAAGGCATAGTGCTGTCATGGGCTTCAGCTAGCTCGCAGCATGCTGGCTAACCAAGCATCTCTTGCCCCAGGGCAGGTCCATAAACGAATTCGCCGCCCGGCCGACGTTCCGGCGCGTGCGGTCAAGATAATGACCGGGATGCTGCTGGCGCCGCCGTTGTTGTTGCTCGAGGCATGGCGAACAAGGAGCCACCGGTACCGGCACCTATTGCTGACAGCCTTCTTCGCCGTTTACGGCGCGACGATCGGGATCGCCTACGACCCGACTGGGGCAGGTGCAGACGGAGTGCGCCATCTCCTGAAAGTGTACGTCCATTACAGCGATCTGGCTTTCGGCGATTTTCAGCGCGAACTTTGGGAGATCCTGACCTTTCAAGTGGGGACATCACCGAACAAGGACGTCTACATCCACGTGGTGTCCTACTTCGTCGGAGGTGTCCTTGGCGTACCAGCCCTGTTCTTTTTTGTCATCGGGACCGTCTACGGGTACTTCTTCTCCGGGTCTATGCTCATCATCTTTCGCGACTGGGGAAAGGCCCGGTTGCCGTTGATCACACTGTTCCTGATCGCGAACTTCTTCTTGTTGAAGAACATCGAAGGCGTGAACACCGTGAGAACCTGGACCGGGCTCTGGGTTCTCGTCTACGGCTCGCTTCAGTATTACAGGACGCGCCGTCTTCGGTATCTCGTTCTCATGGCAATGCCGCCCTTCATTCACCTCGGTTACTTCGTGATGGCCCTTCCGGCCTACGCCGTGCTCCTCTTCGGGAGTCGCGTGTCTCTCTACGCGGTGCTCTTCATCCTTTCGAGTACGACGACGCTGATAAGTCCAGGCTCCTTCGTGGAAGTTGCGGCCACGACAGAACGGGGAAGTAGTGCTGTGGGCTCGTATTATCGGGAAGAGACCGCAGATTTCGAGCAAGTGGTGGCACAGACTTCCGGAAAACGAATTTGGTTTGTGCTCGCGAAGCTTAAGGTCCAGAGATGGGCTCTGAACCTCTTCATCTACACGCTTCTCGTCTGTGGCATCTTTACGCTGACGATGAACGCCTACGAACGCTGGATAGCCTCGATTGGCCTTCTCACGCTCACCTTATCGAACAGCCTGTGGTTCATGTATGCCATTCACAACCGTGCATGGACGATCGGCGCGGTTTTCCTTGGAGCTGCCTTCATCATGATGCGCCTTCGTCAAGCTGATCGCTTCAAAGCGCCAAGGGGGAAATTCCTATATCAGCTGGGCTTGGTAAGCAGTGCCGTCTTGTTTGTGCCCTATTTCGCTTACAACCTTTCACTTTTTCTGGACTATCCAAGTGTCTTCCTTCTCGGTGCCCCATTCACCGTCTGGCTCGATCCCTCGGTCAATCTGACAATCAAGGAAGCGCTACGCGCCTTGATTTATGGAATTCTCTGATGCCCGAACGCACCCGCATCCTGATCGTCTTGACCCCGCCACTCGATCCGTCGACGGGTGGGGTTCAAATGAGCACCGTGAAGATGGCTCGTATGCTCAATTCTCAGGGGGTTGAGGTGGGCGTGTTTTCGTTCGAGGCCCACGGCCATCGGGCGACTGAAAACGTGGCGTTATTTTCTGCCCCTGAAAGCGGAAATGTCGCCAACAAGTCCAATCACGCGGCGCTGGTCGATGCCATCAGCAGGTTCAAGCCGCACGCCGTGATCAGTCAGATGCCCTATGAACATGCCATCACGGACACGTTGCGGCGAGCCTCGGCCGTTCCGCGGATCGGATGCCTGCGCAATACGCTCTACTCCGTACGAAACAACCTCGATGCTTACGCCGAGAATTTGCTGCCCCCTCCGATAAAGGGCCTTGGCCGCTCGGCCATTGGCCGGGCCGCATTGCTGGCATTTCACCGCCAGAGGCATGCGAAAGACCTCAGGCAGATCCTTGCATCCTATGACTGCTTCGTCATGTTCGCTGAACCGAATCTGGAGGAACTTGCGTACTTCGTCCCGGATTACGACGCGCAGACCATCGCGCTCATCCCCAACTCTATCCCGAACGTTGCCGATCGCGTTCCTCCCAAGGCAAAGCGGCTGCTCTGGCTGGCCCGCGTTTCTGTCCACCAGAAACGGGCTGATCTCATCCTTCCGATCTGGCGAAAGATCGCCCCTCAGCTTCCTGACTGGACGCTCGACATTGTGGGCGATGGTCCGTTCCTGGACGACATCCGGCAAGAGATTTCCAGGGACAAGCTGCCCCGGATCGAGTTGCACGGACGACAACCCTCTACGCCTTTCTTCACGCGGTCGGAAGTGTTCATCATGACCTCCGACTTCGAGGGTTTTCCGAACACCCTAATCGAGGCGCAAAGCCAAGGCGCGGTTCCGGTGGTGGTCGACAGCTATCCCATGGTCCGCTGGCTGATCCAGCCCGGTGAGAACGGCCTGTTGACGCCGAAGGGCGATGTCGAGGCGTTGGCGCGCGCAGTTGTCGACCTGTGTCGTTCGGAGGAACGACTCGCCAATATGGCGCAGGGCGCGCTCAGGTCAGCAGCGTATTTCACAGAAGAGAAGGTGGCGCTTGAATGGCGCGGCCTGATAGATGAGCTGATCGATACCGGTCTCGACAGTTCCCGGTGATACAAGATTTGCTTGGCGCCGGCACCAGATTGACCTGCTGGCCGCAAGGTTATGGAGTTTAGAATGAGTTCCTCTGTCTTGAAAAGGTTTCGTCACGCCCTTGAAGCGCGGCTTCTTCCGGCAGCGGTTTATGTGAAAAAAGATTTTTATCGGCGCACAGGAAGACGCCTTGATCTCACGAACCCCGCCACATTCAGTGAAAAAATTCAATATTTGAAGCTTTATAACAGGGATGCTAATCTTACCAATCTTGTGGACAAGATTGAGGTCAAAAATTTCATCAAGAATGTAGTGGGTGAGAAATACACGATCCCATCGGTCGCCATATTTTCAGGTGTTGACGAAATCAACCTGGAGACACTTCCGCGGCAATGCGTTCTGAAGGCCACTCACGGTTCGGGCTGGAACTTCTTCATCAAGAGTAAGGATGAGGTTGATCTAAGGGAAATCAGGAAATTTTTCAATAAGTGGCTTGGGAAGAGCTATTATATGTATTCGAAGGAGTGGGCGTATAACGGAGTCCGTCCGCGGATAGTCTGCGAGGAACTGCTTCTGGACGAATGCGGCAATGTGCCCGATGATTACAAAGTATTTTGCTTTAACGGCTACCCAAAATACGTTCAGGTCGATCACGACCGTTTCACTTTTCACAAAAGAGCTTTTTTCGACGTGAAATGGAGAAAACAGCCTTTCACGATAGGATATCCTTTGTCTGAGAAGCAGATTGTCGCCCCGATTTGTCTTGATGAGATGCTAAAAGTAAGCGAGACTATATCAGATATTGCGCCCTTTGTGAGGGTTGATTTTCTCGTGCACGAGGGGCGTCCATTTATTGGCGAGCTTACGTTTTACCCGGGCAATGGTATGGAGAAATTTTCGCCTGAAAAATGGGATGCGGATCTCGGTGCTTGCCTTGACGTGTCGGGAATAACCGCCTGATGGCTTTGAGTATGGATCAGGCAATGAACGAACGACCAGACCTATATATTCATATCGGAACTGAAAAAACCGGATCGTCCTTTCTTCATACCATGTTGGTGAGAAGTAGGGGGGATATTTGTCGCTCCGGTATATGGATACCTCTGGGATTATCGCGCCACGAAAGCCGAATGCAACGTGGTCTCGTCAGCGCCGGAAACGCCTTCAGGCTTTGCCTTGCTTTGAAAGCCGAACCCGCATCGCAAGAGCTGTCCACGCTTCTTCATGACTGGAGAAGACAGGCGAAAGAGCGTTCCGTTGGTAGAGTGCTGGCAACCAGCGAACTTCTTTTGCCTGAGTTGCATTCGGATTGTAGGTTGGAAAGGCTGTTGCTGGCGGCCCAAAAAGCTGGTTTTGGACGTTTGCATTTCCTCGTCATCCTGCGCGCGCCCGTCGAGCAATTCCTGTCGCTCTACAAGCACCGCGCCAAACGGGGAACGGCTGGCGAGATCGCAGAATGGTGCGCGGCCGGGTATCGCCTGCCGCACGAACTCGCCGGGTTTCGCCGCCAGGCCGAAGCCCTTGGCATCGACCTTACCGTTCGGGGGTACAGCCGAGAGAAGGGCGCGTTGGAGCGGCGGTTTTTCGTCGACTGGCTGGGCGTGCCGGTCCCCGATGTGGCCGTGCCTGCCACGGTAAACCCATCCCTGACCCTTTCGGAACTGGCGCTGGTTCGGCAGATGGCAGCTGTCCGCCCCGAACTTGTAGAGCCTCTCTACGACGCGATGACCGCCGTCGATCCCGGAGCGAAGGTCCAGGGGCAGGCGCTTTCGCACTACGCCCGGGCGGTCGCGACACAGGCGGTTGCCGAGCATGCCGCGGAATGGGAGGCGTGGAATCGCCTTCTGCCCGGCGACGAGCGACTTCCCATCCCCGAGGCTCCGGCCGACCTGCCGCCACGACCCGACGAACTCGGGTTCAGCGAGGTCCAGATGCAAGCGCTGGCGGATTTCATGGCAAGAACTGCAACCTCAGGCTTTGTGGCCGAGACCGCCTGGAAGAGCCGCATTCGGCCGCGCCTTGGCCGTGTGAAACGTGCAATCCTGCGGCCGAACTGAACCATGATGCGGAAATCTCGCATCCTCGTGATCCTGCCCAGCTACGATGCCGGTGGGGCTGAGAACTATGCCCTCCGGCTGATACGTCATGCCGGAACCGAAGCCTTCCAATGGCACGTGACCACGGGAAACCTGCGCAATGCACGCCTGGAGCCTTCTTTTCGGGAGGCGGGGGCGCAAACGCATCACGCAACAACGGGGTTCTTGTCGCCGCGCCAGGCGCTCGGTTTCCGCCGTTTTCTACGCGCGCATTCTTTCGACGCTGTCATGAGCCTGAACGGCGTCTTCTCGGGGCTTGCCATGCGGCTTGCGCAGGGGCAGGGTGTCCCAAAACGCATCGCGTGGCACCGGCGATCCACCCCCGCCTATAGGCCGACCCTGTTCAGACGGCTTTACGCGGCGCAGGCGCTGAGATGGCTCGAAGGCTCTAGCACCCATATCCTGTCGAACAGCCGGACGGCCCTCGATCATTTCCATGGACCTGACTGGGAAAAGGATCACCGGTTTCAAGTGATCCCGAACGGTGTGGATGCCGACCGTTTCAAGCCGCGCCCGGAAGAGCGCGCCTGTTTGCGGGCGGAACTGGGTATTCCACCGGGCGCCATCGTGATCGGTCACGTGGGACGGGTCGATCCCGCCAAGGATCATGAAACGCTGTTTGCGACCGCGCGCTTACTCAAGGCGCAGCTTGGGACGATCTACCTGCTGCTTGCGGGTACCGGCACGGACACGGACGCGTTCCGTCAGCGGGTGCGAAATGCGGGTCTTGCGGATGTTTACCTTGGGCTTGGCGTCCGCACGGATACTGAATGCATCTACCAGGCGATGGACGTGTTCGTTTTCCCATCCGTGACCGAGGGACAGCCGAACGCCTTGATCGAGGCCATGCTGTGCGAAGTCCCGATCGTTGCGACGAACATCGAGCCCATTCGCCATGCTGTTCCGGACTGTTTGTATAGCCGCTTGTTTCCACCGCAAGATTCAGTTCGGGCCGCGGCGATTGTTCGCGACACCCTCGGCGAAAAGGGGGCTGACACCGCCGCTGTGCGCCACTGGGCACGCGACCGATATGCGCCCGACCGTAATTTTAATGCCCTGCTGGATTTTTTGATATCGTGACACGTAAGCTCCTTTTCGCTCATGACGACAAAGTCACCCTGGATCCGGACAACAGGCCGGTTTCTTACAACTACACACGGGGCCTTGTTGATCGTTATAGATACATGGCGGATCATGTGACCTTCGCCGTCAGGGGGGATGCGCACGAGCCGGTGGCGTGGTTTCCTGATGCGACGTTCATCTGTCTGCCTGACATGAAGCACGGCAGAAATCTTGCCAAGATGCGTAAGTCCGAAGGTCGTGTTGCGTCTTTGGTGGCGGATCATGATCTGGTGGTTGCGCGGCTGCCGAGTCTTATCGGGTCCTGGGCATTGAAGAGCGCCTGGAAGATGGACAAGCCGGTGCTGGTGGAATTCGTTGGCTGTCCGTGGGATGCTCTTTGGAACCACAGCCTGAAGGGAAAACTGGTAGCACCGTATTTTCGGGCCAAGAATAGACGCCTGATGCGTCGGACAAGCCATGCCCTTTATGTCACGGAAACCTTTCTGCAAAAGCGCTACCCGAGCTCGGGTGAACAGATCGCATGCTCCGACGTTGAGACCGTCATGGCGGATCGCCGCTTGTTCGAAAGCCGTCTCCGGCGGCTGAATGGAATTCGGGAGGGTGATAAGCCCATCGTACTTGGGACGATCGCCAACCTGGATGTCCCATACAAGGGGCACGACCTCGTGATCCGTGCTCTTGCGGCTCTCGGGGAGGCGCGGCATCGCTTTGTTTACAAGCTCATCGGACCGGGGGAGCAAAGCCGCCTGCAGAATCTGGCGACCGCCCTCGGCGTCGTCGATCAGATACAATTCGCAGGGCCATGCCCGCGTGAAAATATACCCCAGGCATTGGACGGTATTGATATTTATCTCCAACCGAGTCGCCAAGAAGGGCTGCCACGGGCGGTGATTGAGGCGATGGCGCGGGGATGCGTCGTCATCGGGGCGAGAACGGGTGGAATCCCCGAACTTCTTGTTGATCCGTGGATCGTCCCCAGAGGAGACTGGAGACAGATCGCTGCGCGCCTGAGGACGGTCGAGACGCTTCCCCTCGCCGAGGCCGCTTCTCGGAATTACGAAAAGGCTCATGAATTCGATATGGACGTGCTCGCGCGCAAGCGACGAGACTTCTATGATGGTTTTCTCGCGGATCACGGCTTGATGCCCGCGATCGGATGCTGACCCTCCCATGATTCTTCATCCAGAAAAGACAATGCAGGGTGTGCGGATCGTCCATGCGGCGACCAGTGCCAACATGCTGACAGCGTTCGGTCGCGTAATGGCGGATCGACTGAACGAAGAGGGCGCCGAGCTTTACTTCGTGGCCTCGTCCCGTCCCATTTACGGGCGCCCCGCTGACAAGACTGAACTCGCCGCGATGGGGGGCACACCCCTCACGCTGCCGCTTGAAAATAATATCCGTCCCTGGAACATCGTCGCGAATACCTATCGGTTCTGGCGTATTCTGCGCCGCCTGCGACCCTCGGTCGTTCACACGCGCGCCTCCGTTATGGGGATCGTGGGGCGGCTTGCGGCCTGGTTGGCTGGCGTTCCTTGCGTCGTGCACCATCAGGACGATCTTTACGCACGGGAAGAGCAGTTATCGCCGCGCAGACGGCGGCAAGCTGCCGCGCTGGAGCGATGGTTCGCCAATCGCAGCGATTGCACGTTCGTTGTCAGCGATGCCGTTTCGGAGGCGGCTCAACGCCTTGGGTTTGATGCGACGAAGGTCGTCAATGTCGGACATGACCTGAGCAAATCGATCCGGAGCGGTGCGGTCATCTCGCGCCCCGCGCGGGATGACGTGGCGCTGTTTGCGAAACTCGGCATCAGGGAGGACAACTTTCTGGTCGGCTCGGTGACCCGGCTGGAGGCGCATAAGGGCGTTGATACGCTTGTTCGAGCCGCAGCGCAGGTGGTGGAGGACGCGCCGCAGGTCCGTTTCCTTGTTCGCGGCCGCGGGCCGGCGAAGGCACAGCTCGAAGAGATGATCGCAGAATGCGGGCTAACAGAGCGGTTCTTCCTGGTGGAGGACTGGCTGTCTGATCGAGAGCTTGTCGAGCTTTACAAGTCTTTCGATCTCTTTGCGCTGCCAACACGACGTGAAGGTTTCGGCATGGCATTTGCCGAAGCCATGTTCCTCGGTGTCGTGCCGATTGCTCCGGATATTCCCCCGGTCAACGAGGTCGTCCGGCCGAAGACCGGGCTTTTGGTTCCACCGACCGATACGGCATTTGCCGAGGCCATTCTCTGGTCCGCGAAGCATCCCGAGGAGATTGCCAGCCTGCGCCAGACCGCCATCGCCGACGCAGAGGCGCGATGGGGTGGAACGCGCGCCGCGGACGCTGTTATCGCCACCTATACCCGCCTTCTCAAGGGGTCTTGATGTCAATTGCACGGCTGATCGTTGACAACCTGCGTCATGCGCGGGGCTGGTCCAGTGATGAAAAACTCCTGGTCCTCAATGTGGATGATTACGGAAATGTGCGGCTTGCCAGCGCCAGGGCGCGCGCGGAACTGGAGGCACGGATCACCGGGTTCGGCGGGTATATGGATTGTTTCGACGCCCTCGAGACACGCGAGGATCTAGAGGCGCTTTTCGAAGTCCTGGAGGGGGTGCGCGATTGCGCGGGTGAGCCCGCCGTGATGACGGCCTATGCTCTCTCCGCCAATCCGGATTTCGAACGAATCCGGGCTGAGCGGGTATATTCCTATGAGCCTCTGCCGACGACCTTTGCACGTTGTGCCGCCCAGGCGCCTGCGGCCTACGAGGGCGCGTGGTCGCTCTGGAGAGACGGCGAAAGGGCGGGGATATTCCGGCCACAGTTTCATGGGCGCGAACATGTCAACGTGGCGCTGATCGAGACCAAGCTGGCCCAGGGGCATGCCGATCTGGAGGCCAACCTGGCCCTTGAAAGCATGGCCGGGCTGAGCGGGGTAGAAGAGATGCCTGGCGTGGGCTTCACGCATGCTTTCGGGGGAGACAACCCGAACCAGTTGGACCGGCAGAGAGAGATATTGCGCGACGGAGTGAAGCTTTTTGAATCGGTTTTCGGCTTTACGTCGAAAACGTTCACGCCACCGGCACAAAAGCTGCCGCGCGCCTTGGTCAACGACCTGCGGCCGATGGGGATCCTGACCCTGGACCGGCCTTTCATTCAGAGACCTGCGCACGGTCGATTCCCGCGCCTGCCGCGTCTCAGCTTTCCGACAGCCCCGCAAAAGTGGCAACCTGGTTGCATCGTGCGGACCGTCAGCTTCGAGCCGGGGCAGGGCAGCTATTCCGACCCCATCGGACATGCCCTGCGCCAGATCGAGCAGGCCTTTCGCTGGCGCAAACCCGCCGTGGTTTCGTCGCATCGGGTGAATTTCGCGGGCCATATCGACCCGGAAAACCGGCGCAAGGGCCTTCGCGCACTTGAAGAACTCCTACACCGGATCGTTGCGACCTGGCCCGACGTGCGTTTCATCGGCGCAGATGACCTGGCGCAAACAATGCTTGGGAAAGGTCACGAGGCACCATGAAGCGTCTGCTCTATCTGGCCTACTATCTTCGTCGCATGAATTGGGACTTGTTGCGCCGTTTCATGCGGCATGTCGAGGCAAGGAATGGCATATCGCCCTCGCGCCAGGTCGTGGCAATGGTTGTGAATTCGCTTCGTTACAATGTCTCGCCCCTGGAGGTGTATCAGTTCGGCTTTTTCGGCGCTGACAAGGTGGAAAAGAGCCGCTGGGCGGGGACCGGGACCATGTACGAATTCCAGCGCCGCGCGAACCCACCGGGGGAACGATCAATTCTTGACGACAAGAGAAAGTTCCACGACGCCTATCGACGGTTTTTTCGTCATGAGGTCGTCACGCTTCCGGAGATGGAGGCGGATCGGACCCTTGCCGCGCGGATGTTGGAACGGCATGCCGAGCTTGTATTCAAGCCGGCACGAGGGAATTGCGGCATCGGGCTTGTTTTCGCGGCCAGTGCGAAATTGAAAGCTGAAAACCTGCCGGACTGGATGCGCGCGCGGGGCTTTGACCTGGTCGAGGAAAGTATCCGTCAACATCCCGATTTACAGGCGCTCTCGCCCTCCGCTGTGAATACCGTGAGAATATTCACCTGCCTTGATTCCAGCGGCCGTTGCCGGATCCTGGGATGCCGGCTTCGAATTTCGGTCAATTCCTCGGTTGACAATATGGCGGCCGGCAACCTGGCCGCACCGGTCGACGAGGTCACCGGCAGGGTGTGCGGCCCCGGTGTCTATTCCGACATCACCAAGACGCCCGAACCGGTGCACCCCGTCACGGGCGTTCCGATCGAGGGTTTTCAAATCCCATATTGGCCCGAGGCCCTGGCTCTCGTGCGCGAGGCGGCTGCGCTTCATCCGCAGAACCGTTCAATCGGCTGGGATATCGTGATCACACCGGATGGGCCGGGGCTCATCGAGGGCAATCACGATTGGTGCAAGCTGGTTTGGCAGCTTCCCATAGGGCAGGGGCTCAAGCATATGCTGGAGGAGTGCGCATGACCGCGTTCCTTCTGTTCATCAAGCATGAATTCCCGGCCATTTGGCGGATCATTGATTGGCTGAATGCCTTTCTTTTTCGCGTGCTTCACGGGGATCGACTAGCGCGGAATGCTGCTCTGTGTTTTTCTGAGTTCAAGCGTGATGGCTATGAATTTCGCGCACTCCGTGAAGGCGACCTCGAATGTCTCGGACAATTGCTCAATCGCCAGCCGGACGACCGGGTCGAATATTTCAGGCCCCATGGGTTCGATTCCGACAGTCTGCATCGCGTTTTTAGGAACCCGTCCTTTCTCATGTTCGGCGTGTTCCATGACAGGACGTTAGTCGGATACTTCTTTCTTCGGTGCTTCTGGAACCAACGGTGCTTTGTCGGGCGTCTGATTGATGAGTTCCACGAAGGCAAGGGACTTGGCGGTGTGATGAATAGGATTCTCTACAACACCGCTTGGCGCTCGAAGTTCCGCTGCCTGACAACAGTTTCAAGGCAGAATTCGTTCGTGATGCGCGCCCACGCAAGAAACCCGGCTTTCACGATTGTTAAGGAATTGCCCAACGACTATCTACTCGTCGAGTTCAAGCGTGAAAAGACTGCGAGCTGAAGGACGTATCTTCGAGTTGGGAAGATCAAGCTCGACAGCTTCTTCAGTGACGAAGAGAGCCTTGCCATTCATGGCAAAGGCGCTCGACTATTTCACTAAATTCGCGCGAGCCCGAGGCTCCACACGCCCGATGACGGAGGGGATGGTGCGCTGATGGCGCGCCTGAGAGTACCATGAAAATCGCGATCCACGACAGCCCTAATGGCTTCCACCCGCGGTGGAGAGCCTATTGCCAAGAGCACGCCATTCCTTTCAAATCCGTTAACTGTCACGCTTCGGACATCATCGCGCAACTCGCCGATTGCGACGGCCTGATGTGGCATCACAGCCAGGGAAACCCGCGCGACCTCATCGCGGCCAAGGCCGTGCTCTCGGCGTTGGAACATGCTGGCGTGCCGGTCTTTCCAGACTGGCGAACGGGGTGGCATTTCGATGATAAGGTCGCGCAGAAATATCTGTTCGAGGCGATCAACGCCCCCCTGGTGCCGAGCTGGGTCTTTCTTGACCGGCAGAGTGCCCTCGACTGGGTCGAGAAGATCGACTTTCCCAAGGTATTCAAGCTTCGGGGTGGGGCGGGCTCGGCGAATGTGCGCCTCGTGCGCAACCGGGAAGAGGCGCGCCGACTTGTGCGGCAGGCCTTCGGCCGCGGTTTTCCGAATTACGACGCCTGGGGCAGTCTGAAGGAACGCTGGCGCCGCGTCCGGTTGGGCAAGGCAAGCCCGGTGGAGGTTGCGAAGGGCGTTGCCCGTCTCGTCCATCCGCCGGCCTTCGCCCGCGTGCTCGGACGAGAGCGCGGCTATGCGTATTTCCAGGAGTTCATGCCTGATAATCCCTCGGACACGCGGATCATCGTGATCAATGGAAAGGCCTTTGGCCTCAAGCGCTTTGTCCGGGAAGGCGACTTTCGCGCGTCGGGAAGCGGTGATTTCGCCTATGGTCGTGATGAGTTCGACGAACGCTGCGTTCGGATCGCTTTCGATGTCACGGACCGGCTCGGTGCAAGCTGCGCCGCATATGATTTCGTTTTCGATGCCGCGAAGATCCCCTTGTTGGTCGAAATCAGCTACGGTTTCGTCAAGGAAGTCTACGATCCGTGCTCCGGATACTGGACACCGGACCTGACTTGGCATCCGGGCGCCTTCAATCCCCAGGGATGGATGGTGGAGGCTCTTCTCGAGCAGATTGAGCATCGCCGGGGCGATTTGCGCAGCTCGGCTGTCAGTGCGAGCAGCATGCAGCCAACCCCTTCTTCTTCATGACGTTCCCGACCCTTAAAAGATACGCGGCACCCTATTACCGCAACCTCGGCGGCTGGCGCACACGGCGCAAGATCCTCGTGATCGAAAGCGATGATTGGGGCAGCATCCGCATGCCCTCGCGACAGGTCTATGAACGGTGCCTGAAAGCGGGATATCCCGTCGATCGAACATGGTATGAGCGATATGACTCGTTGCTCAGCGAAGATGACTTGGAACTGCTGTTCGACGTTTTGTCGTCCTTTCGGGATGCCGAGGGACGACATCCCATGATTACCGCGAATGTCATCGTCGGAAATCCAGATTTCGAAGCCATCAAAGAGACAGATTTCCAAACCTACCAATACGAGCTGATCACCGAGACCTTCCAGCGCTACCCTAAACACCACCGTTGCTGGTCGCTTTGGCAGGAAGGTCAGCGGACAGGTGTCCTTATGCCCCAGTTCCACGGTCGTGAGCATCTGAATGTCGCGATGTTCATGTCGGCCCTGCGGGACGGAAATCCCGACATGAAATTTGCTTTCGACAACAGAATGCCGGGCTGCATCCCGAAAGGACCGAAGCGTGGCCCGAACCTTTATGTGGAGACCACCCGCTTCCGGTCGAGGGATGAAAAGGCGGCAGTCTTGGCCGCAACCCTCGAAGGGCTGGACCTGTTCGAACAGCTTTTCGGTTTTCGTTCCAGAACCTTCATCCCCACGAATTACGTCTGGAGCAGTGATTTCGACAAGGCTGTTCGCGAAGCGGGCATCGAGGGGTATCAAGGCCTGCGCGTGATGAAGGCGCAGCAGGTCGATGGCACGACCCACTCTGTTCAACGCAGACTCGGCGGGCGCAACTCTCTGGGACAGACCTACCTTACGCGAAACGCGTTCTTTGAGCCTTCTCTGAGCCAGGCGCCGCGTATGGATGTCGTCGATCAATGCCTGCGCGATATCCGCGCGGCGTTCCGCATGGGAAAGCCCGCAATCATTTCCATTCACCGCATCAATTTCTGTGGTTTTGTTGACGAGAAGAACAGGGATGAGAATTTGAAGGCTCTTCGCGAATTGCTGCAAAGCATCATCGAAAAATATTCAGACGTGGAATTCTTCTCGTCCGACGGACTCGTAGACGTGGTGAGGGCAGATCGCCGAGAATTGACCGAAGATTGGCGGCGATAAAAAAGAAGACAGGGGAAGTGGATATGTTCGCCAGGCTAAAAAAAAATATTCCGATTTCGATAAAAAAAGACATAAAGTATCGTCTTAGTGGTCCGGCAAGTAGGCCCTACCGTAAGATCGAAAACACACTGCAGCAAAGTTTGGATACAAAATTAAGAAAAATTTGTGATGAATATGCGAAGGAAGTTCTCGGAAGGAAGCGGTATGCGGAGTGGCTATATGTTTATTGCATGATATCCGGGCGGTTCAAGGAGGGTTGGATCCCAGATGACTATTATGGGGAGGTCGTTGTCCCGAAGCTTAAGGGCGCATATGGAGATATCTCTGAGCTGAACTTATTGCAGAGCAAGCTATTTGACGCGCGAGATTTTGCTGACATTTTATATTGCGCAAATGGGCTGATTTTCAATACTGATTTCAGATCATTAAGCGATGCAGAGGTGCATCGCATAATTGGGGGGGGGATTTGTTTTCAAGTCAGACAAAAGCATGCAAGGTCGGGGTGTCAGAATTTTCAACAGTTCAGATGGTTTAAATGTGGGCCAGTTTGGCGGTGGAGTTTTTCAGAAGTATATCGAGCAGCATACTTCTTTGAAGTCGTTTCATCCTTTGTCCGTGGCCACCCTTCGACTGACGACCGCGATCGATGATAGCGGCGCCTCCAGCTTGCGGGCCGCGTATTTGCGCTTTGGGACCGGAAAAGACAGCCATGTGCGCAGCGCCAGTCATATTAGGGTTCCGGTTTGCAAAGAGACAGGGCAGTTGCAAGACGGCGGATATACCGTCGATTGGAAGAAAATCTCGTCGCATCCTGACACGGAAGTTAAGTTCTCAGGAGTGACAATCCCAAATTTTGCAGCCTGCTCGCGCCTGGTGCTTGACCTTCAAGGTAAAGTTCCGTTCGCTAGATGCGTTGGTTGGGATATTGCAATCGACGAAAACGAACAGCCCGTCGTTATGGAATGGAACGGTGCGCACAATGATATAAAGTTTTCCGAGGCGACTACCGGACCGTGTTTCAAAGGTCTTGGTTGGGAGAATTTGTGGAAAAATTGAATATGCGTCAATGCATCAACACGAGTGAGCAGTCCGCATGTACGACATAACAAAGCTTTTTTCCCTTCTGGTCTACCCGCTCGGCATAACAGTTTTTCTCGGGCTTGTGGCTCTTCTGGCCGGGGCGCGTGGCGACAGGGTGTGGGCTTTCGCCCTGGGGGCCCTGGCCCTGGTCTGGCTTTGGGCCTGGTCCATGCCGGTGACGTCGGAACGGTTGCGGATCGGACTTGAGGCGCATTATCCCAACCTGCGGGTGGAGCAGGCGCCCGAGGCCGACGCGATTGTCGTTCTGGGTGGCGCGTTCAGCACGAACGAGGCCTGGCCCTACCCCAATGCCAGCGGATCGATTGATCGCTACTGGCACGGGGCGCGGCTCTACCATGCCGGGCGCGCGGATCGTATCGTTCTGACAGGGGGCGGAACCCCGAACCGCCCCGACAAGCTGACCGAGGCCGAGGCGGGCGCGATTTTCCTGGCCGATTTGGGGGTGCCGCCATCCGCGATCGTTCTCGATACCGCCTCGCGCACCACGCGCGATCATACCGATTATCTGGAGCCGATCTTGCGGGAGCGCGGTCTTGAGCGGTTGCTGCTGGTCACGTCGGCGACACATATGCGGCGCTCCGAAGCGGTGTTCCGCCGGGCGGGCTTCGATGTCGTGCCGGTGGCAACAGACTTCTCGGTCGGCCCTGACCCCGTCAAGGGGCCACGGTGGTACCTGCCGAGTGTTGGTGCCCTCGGTGCCAGCACGGCAGTCATTCACGAATATCTCGGTTATTGGTTCTATCGCCTCCTCGGCAAGGTGTGATCGCCTGACACGGTGCCCATGTCCCGACGGGGGCTGACACCTCGGTCCGACCGCCCCTGCGCGTCGCTGAAGCCCTATCGTCTCCGTTTTCCCACGATACCCCATGACGTCCTGTCAGCACATGGCGCGACAGGCATCTTATCGCATGCCCCCCAAAGACAGACAGGAAGGTTATCCGATGCTTGAAAATGCTCGGCCGCCGGAGGCCTTGGCCGAGGCTCTCATTGGCTTTGTCCGGTTTCTCTACGAGACGGACGAGTTCATCCCTCTGCATGTTCCCACGCTCGGAGAGGCGGAGGCGCAGGCCGTGGCCGAGGCTGTGAGGAGCGGCATGATCTCGACAGTCGGCCCACAGGTTGCCGCCTTCGAGGAGAAACTCGCCGAGATTACCGGGGCCCGCCATGTCGTGGCGACGGTGAACGGCACGGCGGCATTGCATCTCGCGCTTCTTGGGGGCGGAGTGCAGCCGGGTGATGAGGTTATCACTCAGGCCCTGACCTTTGTCGCGACCGGCAATGCCATTCGCTATTGCGGGGCAGAGCCGGTGTTTCTTGACGTGGATCGTAACGGCTTGGGGTTGTCGGTCGACAGCGTCGAACTGTTCCTGGAGGAACATGCCCTTCGCGAGAAGGGCGGCGGCGTTATCAACCGGCAAACCGGTCGTCCAATCCGCGCGTGTTTGCCGATGCATACGAACGGCCATCCCGGCGACATGGCGCGGATGTCCCAGATCTGTGAGCGCTGGGGCCTTGCCTTGGTTGAGGACGCGGCAGAGGCGCTCGGGAGCTTTCGGGACGGGCTGCATGCGGGGCGCGTTGGGCAATGCGGTATCCTGAGCTTCAACGGCAACAAGATCATCTCGACGGGTCAAGGCGGCGCGGTGATAACCGATGATGCCGCGATTGCGGCCCGGATCAGGCACCTGGCCGCGGTCGCCAAGCGCAACCACCCGTGGCGCTATGAGCACGATGCCGTCGGCTACAATTACCGACTGCCCGGACTGAATGCAGCGCTTGGCCTCGTGCAACTCGATCGTCTGCCGGCCTTCCTGGAAAGCAAACGTGCGATTGCCGCCGTCTATACCGACTGGTTCGAGGAACATGACCTGCCATCGGTCCGCGAACCGGCGGGGGCACGCTCCAATTTCTGGTTCAACGCGTTCTTGGTGGACTCGATCGAGACGCGCGATGCCGTCTTGGAGTGGACCAATGCGCGCGGCGTCATGACACGCCCCCTATGGGATCCTCTCAACACGCTACCGCCCTACCGCGACTGCCAAACCGACGATCTCTCGAACACGAAGTGGTTGTTCGAGCGTCTGATCAATGTCCCCTCAACGCCGAGACTCAAATGACCTGTCTTCCCGAAGATCCTCGCATTGCCATCATCGGTCTGGGTTATGTCGGGCTGCCCTTGGCGGCGGCCTTTGCCCCTGCCTATCCGGTGGTCGGTTTCGACATCGATCCCACGCGGATCAAGGAACTCGAGGCCGGGCGTGACCGGACGCGGGAGCTCACCGATGCAGAACTCGCCGAGGCGGTGGCATCCGGGCTACGCTTTACCGATGACCTCGCATCGCTTGACGGGTGCAATACATTCATCGTGACCGTGCCGACCCCCATCGATGCACATCGGCGCCCGAATTTGCGCCCGCTGCTCTCGGCGAGCGAAACGGTTGGGCGGATCATTCGGCCCGGATCGGTGGTGGTTTTTGAATCGACCGTCTATCCCGGGGCGACCGAAGAGGACTGTATTCCGGTCATAGAGCGGGTCTCTGGCCTGAAATACAACGAGGATTTCTTCGGAGGCTACAGCCCGGAACGGATCAATCCCGGCGACAGGGAGCACCGCGTCGCCGATATCGTCAAGGTGACCAGCGGCTCCACACCTGAGGCGGCGGATTTCGTTGACGCGCTTTATGCCCGGATCATCAAGGCGGGCACACACAAGGCCGAAAGCATTGCGGTGGCCGAGGCCGCCAAGGTGATCGAGAATACGCAGCGCGACGTGAACATCGCACTCGTCAATGAGCTTGCTATCGTTTTCGAGCGCTTGGGGCTTGATACAGAAGCTGTTCTCAGGGCCGCAGGGACCAAGTGGAATTTCCTGCCCTTCCGCCCAGGGCTGGTTGGTGGTCACTGCATAGGCGTAGATCCCTATTACCTGACACACAAGGCGCAGGAGGTAGGCCACCACCCCGAGATGATCCTGGCCGGCCGGCGGTTGAATGACGGCATGGGCGCCCATGTCGCGGACCGGGTGGCCAAGGGCATGATCCGTCGCGGCATGTGCCTGCCCCAGAGCCGTGTGCTGATCCTTGGCCTTGCCTTCAAGGAGAACACACCGGATCTGCGCAACACGCGCGTCGTCGATATCGTCGATGCACTTTCTGAATATGGGGTGAGCGTCGAAATTCACGATCCCGAAGTGGATGCGGCGGAGGCAAAGCGGGAATACGGGCTCGTCCTCGTGTCGCATCCGGAGCCCGCGAGCTATGATGCCGTCGTCCTGGCCGTGGCGCACAAGTGTTTCGTCGATGGCGGTGCTGACAGGCTGCGAGCCTGGATGAAACCGGATGGCTATCTGTTCGACGTCAAGTACGTCCTCCCGGTCGCATCGGTAGACGCGCGTTTGTGACGAGGGCGCGCCGCGCGCGCTTGGTTCTTCTCGCCATCCAATTTCCCATAATGAAAGCTGGCCCAATGAATGCCCTTGACCTCATCGGACGCGATGAGCCCCTGTTCCAATCCGATCTCACCCGCGTCGAGGCCGACATTGCGGCACGCGTTTCCGCCAGCCGGTTCCTCGTCATAGGCGGTGCCGGCTCGATCGGGCAGGCGGTGACGCGCGAGATATTCAAGCGTACTCCCCGTGTGCTCCATGTGGTCGATATCAGCGAAAACAACATGGTCGAGCTGGTGCGCGATTTGCGCAGCACGCTGGGCTATATCGATGGCGATTTCCGGACCTTCGCCATCGACTGCGGATCGGTCGAGTTCCGGGCGCTGATGGACTGGGCGAGGGGGTATGATTACGTCCTGAACCTGTCGGCCCTCAAGCATGTCCGCAGCGAAAAGGACTCGTTTACTCTGATGCGGATGGTCGATGTCAACATCCTGAACACGATCGAGACACTGGCGCTCGCCCGGTCCCATGGCGCGGCCAAGTATTTCTGCGTCTCTACCGACAAGGCCGCCAATCCGGTCAACATGATGGGGGCGAGCAAGCGGATCATGGAGATGTTCCTGATGCGCGAAAGCGAGACCCTGCCGATCTCGACCGCGCGTTTCGCGAATGTCGCCTTCTCCGACGGATCCCTGCTGCACGGGTTCAATCAGCGTTTCATCAAGCGCCAGCCGATCTCGGCCCCGCGCGATGTGCGGCGCTATTTCGTCACGCCGCAGGAATCGGGAGAGCTTTGCCTGATGTCCTGCCTGCTTGGGGAAAACCGCGACATCTTCTTTCCCAAGCTGAACGATCAGCTCGACCTGATCAGCTTTGCCGAGATTGCCGAGCGGTTTCTCAGGTCATTGGGCTACGAGCCATATCATTGCGCCACCGAAGAAGAGGCGCGCGCCGATCCGCTGGGCCACATCGCCGAGGGACGTTGGCCCTGCTATTTCTTCGATAGCGACACCACCGGCGAGAAGCCCTTCGAAGAATTCTTCATGGCGCATGAGGATGTCGATCTGGACCGGTTTCAGAGTATCGGGGTGATCCATAGCAAGCTGGCCTATTCGAGCGACCAGCTTGAGGGATTTCTCGACCAGATCGTGACCATGAAAGCGCGTGGGACCTGGTCGCGCGAGGAGCTTGTCACGCTCTTCACCGGCATGCTGCCGGAATTTTCGCACGCCGAAACCGGCAAATTCCTCGATGATCGGATGTGACCCATGCGCAAGCTTGACATGACGCGAATGGCAGATCTGCTGCTGTCCACTGTCTTCATTTTGCTCGTTTTGCCGCTTTGGCTGATCGTGATCCCGGTTCTGCGGTTTACCGGCGAAGGTGAAGTGTTCTACCGCCAGCCGCGGGTCGGGAAGGACGGGCGTATCTTCGACCTTCTCAAGTTCGCGACCATGCTGAAAAACAGTCCGAACATGGGTACGGGCGATCTGACATTGCACAACGACCCTCGCGTTCTTCCGGTGGGGCGGATCTTGCGCAAGACGAAGATCAACGAGTTGCCACAGCTTTTCAATGTCTGGAAGGGGGAGATGAGCATCGCCGGTCCGCGCCCGCAGACCCCGCGGATCTTTGCGCTCTACCCTCAGGCAATCCAGGATGATCTCAAGAAGATGCGCCCGGGCCTGTCCGGCGTCGGTCCGATCCTGTTTCGGGGGGAGGAGAAGATGCTCGAGAGGGCGGAGGACCCGCAGGCGCTTTATGAAAAGATCATCATGCCATACAAGGGCGAGGTCGAGCGCTGGTATCTCAATAACCGCTCTATCCGGTCCTATTTCCTGATCATTTTCATAACGATCTGGGTGATCCTGTTTCCCAGAAGCCGGCTGGCCTGGGCAGCGTTTCCAGGCTTGCCGACACCCCCGAAAGAGCTGGCGTCGTTCTGGACGTGAAGGCCCACCGCCTGCGCGCGGATGGCGTTGTCCTTTCAGCGCAGCATTCCATGCCGAAACCATGAGGAAAAGTGAATGAAGATCGACATGAAAGGCGCCAGCCTTGTCAAGGGCTACGCGGCGATAGCCGGCACCTGTACCAATGGAGCTGCCGCAGAATGAGACGCGCCTTTATCACCGGCACGGCCGGGTTCATCGGGTTTCACCTTGCCGACCTTCTGTTGAAAGAGGGTTGGGAGGTTGTCGGCTATGACGGCATGACCTCCTATTACGACGTGGCGCTCAAGCAACGTCGGCACGCCCTGTTGCACCAGTCTCCTGCCTTCTCGTCGCATGAGGCCATGCTGGAAGACGAGGATGCGCTCAGCGCCGCCGTGATGGCCGCGGCCCCGGATGTCATCGTGCACCTCGCAGCCCAGGCCGGGGTCCGTTACAGCCTCGAAAACCCGCGCGCCTATATTGACGCGAATGTGGTCGGCACCTTCAACGTGATGGAGGCGGCGCGCCGCGCGGAGGTATCACATCTTCTCATGGCATCGACCTCGTCGGTCTACGGGGCCAATGAGCAGATGCCTTTCGTCGAAACGGAAAAGGCGGATACGCAACTCACGATCTACGCTGCCACCAAGAAGGCCAATGAGGCCATGGCGCATTCCTGGGCGCATATCCACGACATCCCCATTACGATGTTCCGCTTTTTCACTGTCTACGGCCCCTGGGGCCGACCGGACATGGCCCTGTTCAAATTCACGAAGGGCATCCTGGAGGGCACGCCCATCGACATCTACAACAATGGCGAGATGTGGCGCGACTTTACCTATGTCACCGACCTGGTCCGCGCCATCCGCCTGTTGATCGACGCGGTTCCCGGTGGGGCGGAAACAGCGGTCGAGGGCGACAGCCTCAGCCCGGTTGCGCCGTTTCGCATCGTCAATATCGGCAATTCGCAACGCATTCGGCTCCTCGATTTCATCGAGGCGATCGAGGAGGAGTTGGGAAAGCCTGCCCTCAGGAATTACATGGGGATGCAGACGGGGGATGTGCCCGCCACCTGGGCCAATGCCGCGCTTTTGCAAAATCTGACCGGTTATCGCCCCGCAACCGACTTTCGCGAGGGGGTGAGCCGCTTCGTGAGCTGGTATCGCTCCTATTACGTGTCATGAGTGAGCGTGAAGAATGATCGCTCTTCTCGAAGTGCGAACCGGGCGGAACGGAGATGGCGATTCACCCACCCGCGCGAGGTGCTCAAGAACAGCGCTATCGTATCGTGGGCTGGCCGGTCAGAAAAGATCCGATAGCCCAAGACGGCACAAAGCCTGGGCGTAATGCGTCCTGCGGGCTGCCGAAGCCGCTCCCCTCGAACGGAAATGCTGCAAAACTGTGGTGCTCTTATGCCCACACGTTATGCTCGGCCTGCTCGAGATATCGGGCCAGCACATTGACCGATTTCCACCCGCCAGCACGCATGATGGCCGCCGTGTCAAAGCCACGCTGGAGCAGGTCTTGCGCCGCGCCGACCCGCATCGAGTGACCGCTGAACCCGTCGATCTCCTCCGGGTCCAGTCCGGCTTGTTTCGCCGCCTGCTTGACCAGGCGCTTGACGGTCGTTGTGCTGAGATCCCGGTTGACGGGCTTGCCTTGGTAGACAGGGCAGAACAGCCAAGGAATGTCGGGGCCCCGCAGATCGAGCCACGCCTGGAGAAGATCCGCGGTCCGATGGGATGTAAAGGCGATGCGGCCTTCGCCGAAGGGATCCGCCTTGCTCCGCCGGATGAGGACCCGGAACGTGCCATCGGCGCGTTCCTCGAGATCTTCGGTTCTCAGCGCCACCAGTTCGGAGCGGCGGGTGAGGAGTTCGTAGCCAAGGGACAACATGGCCCGGTTGCGAAGGCCGCGGGGCGTGTTGGGTTGGATCTCGAGAAAGCGGTCGAGATAGGGGCGGGTGAGGCCCTTCGCCTGTTTCGGGCGGACGGCTTTGCGCCGCCGCACGCGGCGGAGGGAGAGGTTGATCTCCTCGTCACGGGTGGGGTCGGGCAGGCGCAAAAGGCGATGCACCTTGCGGATCGCTGAGAGGCGCCGGCGCACCGTCGAGGGGGCCATGCTCTGCCCCTCGTCCTCGAGGAAGTCGCAAATGGTCTCCACCTCTGCCGGGAAGGGCAGAAGTCCCTGTTCGGCGCACCAGGTTTCGTACGCCTCGATATCCGCACGATAGCTGCGCATGGTGGAGGGCGCATAGGCACCCTCGAGGCGCTGGAATTCAGAGCGCCAGTCAGGCGCATCGGTGTTAAGCGGCCGCATCGGTCTGTCCTCTCAGGGCGTCAACTCGGGGTAGCCAACCTCGGAGGCCGGATCCCGAAGGTCCACCAGGAGCGCGGTCTGCGTCAGGCAAGCCAGATGGAGACCACGCAGCATCGGGCCGGTCGTGCAGGACGCCCCGGGATCAAAAAGCGGGGCATGGTCGAGCAAGGCCGCCGCGAAATAAGCCCGGTCTGCGTTGTTCTCGATAGACAGGAGGCTATTCATCACGAACGCCAACCGGCGCAGCGATTTGTCGGAAGGGCCGCTCTCAGGCATCGCCAGCAGTTCGCCGAAATGCATGCTGAGCGTCTCACCGGCCATTTCGCAAGCCGTACGGGCACTATCGAAGTCACCAGCGTCAGTTTCGAGAAGTTGACGTTCGGCTGCGATGCAGCGGTCGAGCGCATGCAGCAGGCGGAGAAAGGCGGACTGGACAGGCGTGGGAATGGTCAGCCCTTCATCACCGCAAGCCGAGGTGATAGGTGTGGCATTGGTCATGGTGATCTCCCTTTTAGATCGCTTTGGCAAGAGCCGGAGCAAGGCCGCAATCCTTGCTTCGGCTCGACTAATCTGGTATCTTGATATTGCGAAATCAATACTGGATGGCATGGTGAGTAGAAAAAAATCGCGATCGGGAACCTCGGAGCCCGTGCTCGTTCGACTGCCTGAAGACTTGCTACAGGCTCTTGATTCGGTGCGACGCGCGCAGGATGATCCACCAACCCGCCCGGAAATGATCCGGCGGATTCTCGTGGCCTGGATGGACGAGCATGCCCCTGATAGGTCCCGTCCTGACGGGGACAAGTGAGAGGACGGATAAGGACAGCTTCGGCGGCCCGAAGTGGTCCCTCGACGATCAAGGGCCGTCAGGTCGCAAGAGCCTCGGCCGCGCGGATGCCCGCTCGCGTTGAGGGCCAGCGCCGGCGCGCACCGGGGGGGGGGCCGCAGCCGATCGATCCCATCTTTCCTGTCGGGCCGCGTGGCCGGCCGTTGCCAGTGGGGCGCCGCCTCACGGTCCGGCTATCCTGTCGCACCAAGCTCTATGTCGCTTTCGCGTGCATCATGATCCGTTCCGCTGATCATGAAGGGTCCAGGAAACAAGGATCCGACCGGCCGGAATAGGGTATCCGTCACGCACTACTTTTGCGTGTAACGGAGATCAAGATAACCGCAAGGATTGCGCCGATCATGGCGATGAATGTCTTTCAATAAGGGAGGTGAGGCCAAATGATGCCTATGAATGACAATTTCGGTCCGTCAGGCCTCTTGGGTTGCCGCGGTCGAAAACCCCGGCTGAGCCCCTGGTCGCCGCCGGATCCTGGCGCGCGCCGAGTGGCGATCCTGTCCTTTCGCGGCACATGCGAAAGGGCCCGTGACGCTCGCGGCGCACTTGGCCCCATCGATCGCAAGGCGATCAGCGCGAGATCTCCGAAGGCCCGATCACGCAGTCCGTTCCGCCCTTCGCGCCGGGACAGGTCGGAACGTCACACCTTGACGTTCGCCAGGGGATGCAGGCGGTGACCCGGTTTGGACGCGCATGAGGGCGGGCGAGACCCGGTAGGCCCGAGACCGGCCACCAGAATATTGATGGGTTACGACCCTGTTAGAATCCCGATACCAGAAGGTCCACGGCGGCCACGATGTCGTCGCGCCAGGCCGATGCATCTCCAATGGCCGGGCCGATTTCAGCGGCGGGCAGGGCGATCATCTGCGACATGAGCACGACGTATGGCCTGCCATCCAGTTGCAAGGCGATATGGAGCTTTGGCGTCAGCGCCCCCCATTCGGAGCGTGGGAGGACCGGCGCACAAAGAATATACGGCGTCTCAATGCCGAGATCGGTCTGAATGCGGCAAACGAGGTCGTTCCCGCTTCGCAGGCGATGGATACGCCCCTGGGTCATGGTGATGTCGCCTAAATTTTTCTGAACCGCGCCAGGGTGGGCCCGTTCCGTTCGAGATGCCGGGCTTCATCGGCGAGGCCTGCTTTTGCAGCGGCGATCCACTCGGCGCGCTCGCGCTCGGCACGAGAGCGCGAGAGCCCGGCGTCGATCCAGTTCCGGACAATCTCAGAGATGGAGACGCCTGTCGCCTTTGCCTCCGCTTCGAGGGCGGCCTTTCGCGCCTCGCCGATGTCACGAATGTTCAGCGGTGAGGGCATGGCGTTCTCTTCCTTGTTTCCGAACGTTTCTTTGATACACGTAATGCTACACACACTGACGTGCAAGCGCGTTTGCAACACGTCTCCGGAAGCAGTCGTGGTGAGCAACTGCGTGAGAGAGGGCGGTCGGGACCCCCCGCTTACGCTTCAACGTTTATTATAAGGGGCCAGGCGCGGCGATCACGCATTCCGCGTCGTGGGACATGGGGCACCCGAGGGATGTCGATGCCCAGGCAGCCCGCCATTCCCGGTCTTCGTGACGCGATGAGGAAGAAGGTGACCCGGAGGGAGCAGGTCCTGGCAGAGATGGCGGAGGTGGTGCCCCGGGCGAGGTTCCCGGCTTCGATCAGCCCGCACCATCCGAAAGCTGGGCCGAAGGGCGGACGCCCCCGACGCCGATCGAGACCATGCTGCGGGCAGAGCATTCCAGGCACATCCCGGAATGCGGTGCACGTTGCGAGAAAAATATTCAGGAAACGCGCACTCCGACTGTGCCTGTCGCCTGAAATGCATTGCCAAAACAAGGCCCTGCCGCCGGATCGATGGAAAGAGCTGAGTTTATGTGTCCCACAACGCGGAATGCGTCAGCGCGGCGGGGACATGTGGAAAGGCCCGATAACGCAGTCTCTCGACCCCAGGCAGCGTGACCAGTCGCGCAGGAAAAAACACGCTCAACTCGCGACAACGATCACCAACTCGGTCCCGTGTCCTGCAGGCAATGAACCCATGCAGCGCCCGGCTTCACCGCGCCATCCCGACGCCTCAAGCTGCGGGGCTGAGTATGGGCACGATGCTGCGCGGCGGCTCTGCCAGAAAGGTCAGGTTCAGCCAATCGTCGGCGTCGCGCTGTTTGCTGACGTCGAAACGACGGACGGCCGTCTCTTGCGCCATGATCAATACCCTTGAAAAACCATATCAATCGCGCGGGTGATCTCGTCCTGATGGTCCGACAAATCGCCCACCGCTGGTCCAAGGGCCGAGGCGCGGACAGCGGCCATGGACTGCACGACCAGAACGAATGGGCCATCATCCAGGGCAAAAACCGGGTTGAGGTGTTTCGCGGGAGGCGGGCCTTGATCCAGCGGGGCCACGACCCGCGTGTCGGCCCAATCCAGGAAATCGCTTTGAAGGTTGATCACCCGCCCGCCGCCGCGCAGGTCATGCACGTTGAACCGCGCCATCAGAACTGCCGGTATTTTTCGAGCGGTAGGCCGTTCTGCTCAATCCAGGCGTTGTATCCCTCCAAGGCCGCCCGATTTTCTTCCAACCATTTCGAGGCCTTCTCTTTGCGCACAGCCTCGCGCAGACTGGCCTCGAAGGTGGCGGACAGGTTGATGTTCAACGCCCGCGCCTCATCCAGAAGCACTGGGTCAATCGTCAGGTTGGTTGCGCGCTTGTTCATGTGTGCCTACTGCGGGTCTGCCATGCGCATTGATAACACATATCCGACTTCTGGCATAGCTCATGCGTTGCCGCGCATGCCGGGGAAGGTTCCTGACCCATCCAGAGGGGCCGCAGAACTGAACCCTGTGTCGCATCGTGTCGCCACCGCCTTGATCCCTCAGCACAGTCTTGTCATCGGCAGCATGCGGAAAGGCGCGCAAGAGCCTCGGTCTCTCGCAGCGCAAAGCGGGATGCATCCTTGGCGGCGGATCGAATGCGTTCCAGAAACACAAGGTAGGAGAGTTCCCGGTCAGCACGGCCGCAGACATGCTCTGCGCCTTCTTGGTGATCGCGATCGGTGCGCAACTGGCCGCGTCGAGAATATCACCCGTTTTGCAGGCCAAATCGGCAGCGGAAAAATCCCGAATGTCAGACTGGGGATCTCCTGTTTTCCCACAAAAGACGGCAAGCGGGAGGGCGGGGTCGCCACCCTGGCTGCCAGGAATTTCGGCAAAATCAAGCAATTCTTTCGAAAGGACGAAACGGCATGACCAAACGCGCACTCCTCACCGGCATCACCGGCCAGGACGGATCTTACCTGACAGAATTTCTTCTGGAACAAGGCTACGAGGTGCATGGCATCAAGCGCCGGGCCTCGCTGTTCAATACCCAGCGGATCGATCATATCTACCAGGATCCCCATGTGGAGGATCCCCGTCTCAACCTGCATTATGGCGACCTGACCGACACCTCGAACCTCACCCGCATCTTGCAAGAGGTGCAGCCGGACGAGGTCTATAATCTCGGCGCCCAATCCCATGTCTCGGTCAGCTTCGAGGTCCCCGAATATACCGCCGATGTCGACGCGATCGGTACCTTGCGGCTTCTGGAGGCGATCCGTTTTCTCGGACTGGAGCAGAAAACGCGCTTCTATCAGGCCTCGACATCGGAACTTTACGGGCTGGTCCAGGAGACCCCACAGAAGGAAACCACGCCTTTCTACCCGCGCAGCCCCTACGCGGTGGCCAAGCTCTATTCCTACTGGATCACGGTAAATTACCGCGAAGCCTACGGGATGTATGCCTGCAACGGGATCCTGTTCAACCACGAGAGCCCGCGGCGCGGCGAGACCTTCGTCACGCGCAAGATCACCCGCGGGCTGGCCAACATCGCGCAAGGGCTGGAGGAGTGCCTGTACATGGGCAACATCGACGCCAAGCGCGACTGGGGCCATGCCAAGGACTACGTGCGCATGCAGTGGATGATGCTTCAACAGGAGCATGCCCAGGATTTCGTCATTGCCACCGGCGAGCAGTACTCTGTTCGCGAGTTCATCATCTGGTCGGCCCGGGAAATGGGCATCTCGCTGGAATTCTCCGGCGAGGGCGTGGATGAAATCGGTACCGTCACCGCGCTCGAGGGCGATGACGCCCCCGCGCTGCAGCCGGGCGCCGTGATCGTGCGCATCGACCCGCGCTATTTCCGTCCAGCCGAGGTGGAAACGCTCCTGGGGGATCCGGGCAAGGCGAAGGCCGAGCTTGGATGGGAACCTCAGATCACGGCCCGCGAGATGTGCGCCGAGATGGTCGCCGAGGACCTGAAGGCCGCGCGGCGCCATGCGTTTTTGAGGGAAAATGGGCTGGCTTTGCCAGTTGCGCTGGAAGGGTGAGCCGATGAAAACCTATGTTGCAGGTCATCGCGGCATGGTCGGTGGCGCCATCTTGCGCCGCCTGCAGGATCAGGGCGCAGCTGTCATCACCCGCACCCATGCCGAGCTCGATCTCACCAATCAGGCGGCCGTTCGCAGCTTCATGCAGGAAGAAGAACCCGATGCGGTGATCCTGGCAGCGGCCAAGGTCGGCGGCATCCACGCCAACAACACCTATCCGGCCGAGTTCATCTACGAGAACCTGATGATCGAGGCCAATGTCATCCACCAGGCCTTCGCCGCTGGGGTGCGGCGGCTGCTGTTTCTCGGCTCCTCCTGTATCTACCCCAGGATGGCGCCGCAGCCGATGGTCGAGGAGGCGCTGTTGACCGGCGTGCTGGAGCCCACGAACGAGCCTTACGCCATTGCCAAGATCGCGGGGATCAAGCTGTGTGAAAGCTACAACCGGCAATACGGGGTGGATTACCGCTCCGTCATGCCCACGAACCTCTACGGTCCCGGCGACAATTTCCATCCGGAAAATTCTCACGTCTTGCCAGCGCTGATCCGTCGTTTTCACGAGGCCGCGCAGTCCGGGGCAGGGGAGGTCACGATCTGGGGCACCGGCACGCCGCGGCGCGAATTCCTGCATGTGGATGACATGGCCGAGGCTGCGCTGTTCGTGCTGGATCTCGACCGAGAGATCTATGCCGCCAACACCGAACCGATGCGCAGCCACATCAATGTCGGCACCGGCGAGGATATCTCGATCCTCGAACTCGCCCATCTCGTGGCAGAGATCACGGGCTACGGTGGAAAGATCGTGACGGATCCGCACAAGCCAGATGGTACCCCGCGCAAGCTGATGGATGTCTCCCGTCTGGAGACGATGGGCTGGCGGGCGAAGATCGGCCTGCGCGAAGGGATCCGCGATAGCTACCGGTGGTTTTTGGAAAATACGTCGGTCCGTCGTGGCTGACGCAATTCGGACGAGGGAATGATGTCGATGATGATTCACCCGGTTCTTCTTTGCGGCGGCTCGGGAACGCGCCTGTGGCCATTGTCGCGCAAGAGCTATCCCAAGCAATTCGCACGCCTGATCGGAGAGGAAAGCCTGTTCCAGGGTTCGGCGCGGCGGCTGGCCGGGGAGGGGTTTGCCCCTCCTTTGGTCGTAACCGGCGAGCCCTTCCGTTTCATCGTGACCGAACAGCTTGCCGCCATCGAGCAGGCGCCGCAGGCCATCCTGATCGAACCAGAGGGGCGCAACACGGCACCGGCGATCCTGGCGGCCGCCTTGTGGATGGCCCGCAAGGATCCGGAGGCGGTGATGCTGGTTGCCCCGTCCGATCACGTGATTCCCGATGCCGCGGCCTTTCGCGCCGCCGTGCAGGCCGCCCTGCCGGCGGCACGGGAGGGCCAGCTTGTGAGCTTCGGAATCACTCCTACCCGGCCCGAGACCGGCTATGGTTATCTCAAGCTGGCGGCCGATGCCGATCCCGGTGCATCCCGGCCACAGCCCCTTGAGCGCTTTGTCGAAAAGCCCGATCACGACAGCGCCCAGGCCCTGCTGGCGGAGGGGAGATCCCTGTGGAATGCCGGCATCTTCCTCTTTTCGGCCCGCGCCATCCTGGAAGCCTTCGCCGTTCACGCCGATGTGCTGGCCGAGGAGGTGCAGCGCGCTGTCGATGAGGCGCAGACCGATATGGGCTTTACGCGCCTTGCCCCCGAGCCTTGGGCGGCGTTGCCCAATATATCGGTCGATTATGCAATCATGGAAAAGGCCGACAACCTCGCGGTCATGCCCTATCGCGGGCATTGGTCGGATCTCGGCGGCTGGGACGCGGTCTGGCAGGAAGCGGGACCTGACGCGGCCGGCAATGTCTGCTCGGACAATGCCACGGCGATCGGCTGCCGCGATACGTTGCTGCGCGCGGAAAGCGAGGGCCAGGAACTCGTCGGGATCGGTCTGCGCGACATGATCGCGGTGGCGATGGGCGACGCGGTGCTGGTGGCGCATAAATCCGAGGCTCAGCGGGTGAAGGAGGCGGTCAAGGCCCTCAAGGCAAAGGGGGCAAAACAGGCCACGGAATTTCCCCGCGATCATCGCCCCTGGGGCTGGTTCGAAAGCCTGGCGGTGGGGACACGCTTCCAGGTCAAGCGGATCGTTGTGCATCCCGGTGGCGCGTTGTCCCTGCAATCTCACCACCATCGGGCGGAGCACTGGATCGTGGTGCAGGGCACTGCCCGGGTGACCGTCGGCGAGACGGTGACATTGGTCTCCGAGAACCAGTCCGTCTACGTCCCGCTGGGGGAGGTACACCGGCTGGAGAACCCGGGCAAATTGCCAATGATCCTCATCGAGGTGCAGACGGGCAGCTATCTCGGCGAGGACGACATCATTCGCTACGAGGATGTCTACGCAAGACGTTAATGCATCTTCGCGCGGCCGCGCCATCTGTCGCGACGCGAAAATTGGCGCAAGGCGACGCCCTGCTTTCCCACCATCATCACTTTCATGGAGCATGTTTTGAAAACCAGGATCACCAAGGCAATTTTTCCGGTCGCGGGTCTGGGGACGCGCTTTCTTCCGGCGACGAAATCGATCCCGAAAGAGATCATGACGCTGGTCGACCGG
>NZ_SLXU01000018.1 GCF_004343505.1 Rhodovulum bhavnagarense
CTGCCGGTCCCGCCAATGATCGCCCCAACACCCGCCGCATTGCCAAGCCAGCGCGAAACCTCAGACGCCGAAAACGGGTTGAGCGCCATCAAACGGGCCATCAGCGGAAACAGAAAACCGGCCATGCCCTTGAAATTCTCCAGCGCCGCGTTGATCCCCACCAGCGCCTTTGGCGGCCGTTTCAGGTCGCGCAGCATCCGCAGACCCAGCGCCGCCCCCGCAGAATGGCCAATAATGACATCGGGCAGCAATCCCTCGCTATCCACCAGGGCGGCGATGTCCTTGCTCATCCCGTCGATGCCGCACCTCTGGCGTGCGCCCATCCGGGTGAAGCCCTGCCCCGGCAGGTCCAGCGCCACGACGTGATAGTGGCGTGCGAGGATCGGGAAAATGTCGCGCCAGCTATGGGTGGTCGCACCCGTGCCATGCAGTAAAAGGACGATCGGCCCCTCGCCCGCCTCTTGCAGGTGCCACAGGTGAGGGCGGTGACGGACAAATCGGGAATGCTCCCGGTTGGGCCAGTCCCGTCCGTCCCGCCCCCAATCCATGAGCGGCCTCCTCAGGCGTCAAGAACGGCCGATACCGCCGAGGACAGGCGGTTTGCATCGGCCCGAGGCAAAGGAATATAGGGTGCGCCCAGCGTATCGGCGAGCGCCTTGAGCGACCGTTCGGGCCGCTGGCCCATGTCGATGACCATCGCGGGAAACTCGTTCAACCGGATCGCGGCGGCCATTTTCGTGGCATCCTCGCCCGCCTGCGCACGGTTGGGCGTGCCGTCCAGCGCGATATTGGCCCGGCCATCGGTCAACAGCGCCACTGTCGGCGTCATCCCCCGCCCCTTGGCCTGGATCGCGACCTCAAGCGCGGTTTTCAACCCGGCCGCCAACGGCGTGCCGCCCCCGCCGGGCAGCGCGGCAAGCCGCCGCTTGGTCTGCACCAGCGACCGGGTAGGCGGCAACAGCAATTCGGCGTCTTCGCCGCGAAACGCCACCAGTGCGACATGGTCACGCCGGGCGTAGGCCTCGGCCAGCAGGATTTCGACCGCACCCTTGGCCTCGGCAAGGCGGGTCATCGCCGCCGAGCCCGAAGCATCGACCACGAAGATCAAGAGCCGGTCGGATTTCTCCTCGAACCGGCGAATGCGGAAATCGTCGGTGCGGATATGCAGGTTCCGCTCGATCCGCGATTCCTGCTTGCGGATCGTCTGCCAGGGCGCGGCCGCGCGCAGGGTGGCGATCACGTCCAGCCGGTTGCCACTGTCCAGCCGCCCCCGGCGCGAGGGGATCGGACGACCGCGGCGGTTGCCTTTCAGCTTGGCCCCCGCGCCCGCGCCGCCCATCGCGCCCCGGCCGCTTTTCTTGGCGGCCAGTTGCGCCAGAAGATCGGCAGGCAGGGCGGCCTGCGCGGCCTCCAGCAGGATATCCTGCAAGGGTAACTCGTCCAGCGACTGGCTTTCGCCCTGCTCCTGGTCCTGGCGATCCTCGGGTTCGGGTTCCGGGGGGGGCGGCTCTTGTTGCTGGTCCTGGTCTTGCTCTTGTTCAGGGAATTGCGTGGCGCGAGGGGCAAGCACGAGTTCAACCGCGGTGGTCAGGTCGTCGATATCTACCTCGTCCTCACCGCCAAGTGCGGCAAGCGCGCGCGCGGTGCGCAGCGCCAGCATCGGCGCGCGCAGGCTGTCGATGCCCAGCCGCACCGCCAGAAGCGTCAGATCCTCCAGAACCTTGGGCGCGGCCTTGACCTGACCCAGGCGCGCGCGGGCCTGGGCCAGCGCGTCCTTATCCAGTTCGACCGGATCGGTTGCGCCGTAAGGCAGCGCGTCAAGATCCACATGCAGCGCCAACCGGTCGGTCAGCGCGGCGGGCAGCGTTTCGTCCGGTTCGGCGCCCTCGTCCATGGCGATCAGGCAATGCCCGGCGCCCATGTCGATGGCCCCGGCCAGCCGCGCGGCCAGTCCCGGCTGAGTACGTTCGGCCATCGGCAGGACCAGGACCGCCGGCTCGGCCAACAGGCCCTTTCGCTGCACCACGCGGCCCTCGGCCAGCGTCGCGGTCAGGTCGATCCCCCCGAATAACTGTTCATCCCCGATAGAGGGGTGCAGCCGTTTCTGAGGCAGCGGCAGCGCGGGAAGCGCCGCCATCACCCGGTCGCGCACAGGACCGGACCGGGCGCGCAGCCACAGACCGCCCAGCCCCGCCGGATCGACGGCCAGAACGTTCAGTCCGACCTCGACCCGTGTCCAGACGGACCCTGCGGTGCTCACGCCAGCACCTCCTCCACGACACGCGTGACGCGGGTGGTCGACCCCGCCTCGTCCAGCGGGTCGCGGCGCAGGCGATGGCGCAGCGCAGAGGACGCGATCTTGCGCACATGATCGCGGGTGACCTCTTCGGCGCCCTCGAAGGCAGCCACCGCACGAGAGGTCTTGAGCAGGGTCAATTCCCCCCGCAACCCGTCCGAACCAAGCGCAAGACACAGTTCGGCACAATCGCGCAGCACCGCGTCAGAGGTCTTCAGGGTATTGAGATGGGCGCGCGCGGCCAAGATCCTGTCGCGCAGTTCGGCATCTTCCTGACGCCATTTTCCCATGAACCCGTCATAGTCCATTTCATAGGCATCACGGCGACGGATGACCTCGATCCGCGTGTCGATATCCTTGGGCGAGGCCACCTCGACCGACAGGCCGAACCGGTCCAGCAGCTGCGGCCGCAACTCGCCCTCTTCGGGGTTGCCGGACCCGACCAGCACGAAGCGCGCCGGGTGCCGGATCGACAGGCCTTCCCTCTCGACCACGTTTTCGCCCGACTGGGCGACATCAAGCAGAAGGTCGACGATGTGGTCCTCAAGGAGGTTGACCTCGTCGATATACAGGTAGCCGCGGTTGGCCCGCGCCAGCAGGCCCGGCTCGAACGCCTTTTCGCCAGAGGACAGCGCCTTTTCGATATCCAGCGCGCCGACGACCCGGTCCTCGGTCACGCCCAGCGGCAGGTCTACCACGGGGGTGGGCCGTTCGACGATATCGTGCTGACCGACATGCGCCCAGTCGGGGCAGCGGTCAAGCGAGGGCGAGTTGACCGGGCACCCGGCCACCACCTTGATCGGCGGCAGCAGGGCGGCCAGGGCGCGCACCGCGGTCGATTTCCCCGTCCCGCGATCCCCGAACACCAGCACGCCGCCGATGCCCGGGTCGATCGCGGTCAGGATCATCGCCTGTTTCATTTCCTCCTGCCCGACGATGGCAGAGAAGGGAAAGGGTTGTGTCATGCGGGCTCTTCCGTTTTCTTCGGCGCCTTCTTCTTTTTCGGCGCCGCCTTGGGTTCGTCGAAGGTCCGGCCGGTTTCCAGCAGACTCATCGGGCTTCCGCCTTCCCAAGTACCCTCTTCTTTCAGGATGTTGAAGCGGGCATACATCTCTTCCTTGAACCAGTCGCCTTCACGGACGTGTTTCACCGCGTGGCCGTGCGGGCAGTCGCCATAGGCAAAGCCGCCCATCTCCTTCTTGTTGTTCCACAGCGAGAAGGTCACCTGCTGCACCCAAGGCACCTCGGCCATGCCGATATGGAAGGCGCAGTTGGGATGCTTGGCGACACGTTCCTGCACTTCGGGCACCTCGGCCCAGAACTTCAGGGCGGCCGGCAACTTCACCGTGGCACGCGTCAGAACGGCGATATTTCCGGTGTCATCGGGTTTCTCGGTGACCCTCAGCGGCTCTACCCCCGACCACAGGCCGCGCGCCGAGGTCGGCGTCAGGTAGATCGTATAGGTTTCACAGGCATGATCGCGCAGGGTCTTGTGCGTGATGCTGGCCTTGAGGCCGTTCTCGGCGGTCTCCATATCCTTCCAGACACAGAGAATCGCGTTCACGTTCACGTTCGGGCGCGGATTGAATCCCGCATCCGACCCGGTGCCCAGCAACTTGAAAAACTCAAGCCCCGGCACATTCTTCAGCGCGAAACGGCCGCGCGCCATCTGGCTGAAGGCCTCTAGCCGAGAGGCCCAGTTGTCGTAACGAAAATAGCTGATGGTGGTGACTTGCATTGCCGACTCTCCATTCGCAACTGTCAAGTATGTGTGACACATTGGGGTGCGACCGCAAGTATCCTGCCGCCCCCGGCGCGCATCCGGTAGAAGCATTGTAAACTAAACTAGACAGGTTTAACCTAGCGACATGATGACACGAGTCGATCCCGCCCTGGCGGATGAAGCAGTTCGCGCCCAAAGGCCCCAAGCTGTTGTGATCGGGGCAGGACTTGGTGGTCTTGCCGCCGCGATGCGCCTCGGTGCCAAGGGCTATCGCGTAACCGTTATAGACAAGCTGGACGTGCCCGGCGGGCGCGGCTCGGCGATCTGGCAGGATGGCCACCGATTCGACCTGGGCCCAACCATTGTCACCGTGCCGCAGATCTTCCGCGAACTGTGGAAAACCTGCGGGCGCGATTTCGACCAGGACGTGAAACTGGTCCCGATGGACCCGTTCTACGAAATCGTCTTTCCCGATGGCGAACGCTTCAAGGCCCAGCAGGACACCGAGGGCATGCGCGCCGAGGTCGCCCGCCTGTCGCCCGGGGACCTGGCCGGCTACGACAAGTTCCTTGAGGACAGCGAGAAACGCTACTGGTTCGGGTTCGAACAGCTCGGCCGCAAGCCGATGCACAAGTGGGAAGACCTGATCAAGGTGCTGCATATCTTCGGCATGCTGCGCGCCGACAAGTCGGTCTATGCCCATGCCGCGTCCCGCGTTCAGGACGAACGCCTGCGCATGGCGCTGTCCTTCCACCCGCTGTTCATCGGGGGCGATCCGTTCAACGTCACCTCGATGTATATCCTGGTGTCCTACCTCGAAAAGGAATTCGGGGTGCATTACGCGATGGGCGGCGTCGCCGCGATCGCCAAGGCCATGGCCGACGTGATCGAGTGGCAGGGCGGCACCCTGCGGATGAACACCGAGGTCGACGAGATCGTCACCGAAAAGGGCAAGCGCAGCTACAAGGCAACCGGCGTGCGCCTGGCCTCGGGCGAGGAAATCAAGGCCGATGTGGTGGTGTCCAACGCCGATGCGGGGTTCACCTATAACACCTTGCTGCGCAACGTCCGCCGCTGGCGCTGGAGCGACGAGAAACTGGCCAAGTCGCGCTGGTCGATGGGCCTGTTCGTCTGGTACTTTGGCACCAAGGGCACGCGCGGCATGTGGAAGGACGTCGGTCACCACACCGTGCTGAACGGCCCGCGCTACGAAGGGCTGGTCAAGGACATCTTCTTCCACCAGGAAAAGCTGGCCGACGACATGAGCCTGTATATCCACCGGCCCACCGTCACCGACCCCTCCGCCGCGCCCGAGGGCGACGATACCTTCTATGCGCTGTCGCCGGTGCCGAACCTGCACAGCGACGATCCGGTGGACTGGGAGGCCAATGGCGAACGCTACCGCCAGATGGTGCAGGACTTCATGGAAGACAAGCTGATGCCGGGGCTGGGCAAGCACGTCTCGACCAGCATGTTCTTCACCCCGAACGAGTTCCGCGACCGCTACCTGTCGCCCTATGGCGCCGGTTTCTCGCTGGAACCGCGGATCTTCCAAAGTGCGAACTTCCGCCCGCACAACATCAGCGAAGAGGTTGACGGCCTGTACATGGTGGGCGCGGGCACCCATCCCGGCGCGGGCCTGCCCAGCGTGATCACCTCGGCCGAGGTGATCGGCAAGGTCGTGCCCGACGCAACCCCGGTCAAGGCGCGGTAAGATGATCGACCCGGCGGATCTGGAGCATTGCAAAGCCTCGATCCGCACCGGGTCGTATTCCTTTCACGCGGCCTCACGCCTGTTGCCGCCCCGCGTGCGCGACCCGGCGCTGGCGCTCTATGCCTTTTGCCGGCTGACCGATGATTCGGTCGACCTGACCAACGAAAAGACCGAAGCCGTGCTGATGCTGGGCGAACGGCTGGACGCGATCTATCGCGGCCAGCCCCGCAACGCGCCCACCGACCGCGCCTTTGCCGCCGTGGTCGAGGATTTCGAGATGCCGCGCACCCTGCCCGAGGCCCTGCTGGAGGGCATGGCCTGGGACGCGATGGAAAAGCGCTATCAGACGCTTTCGGAAGTCTATGCCTATTCTGCCCGCGTTGCCGCGGCAGTGGGCGTGATGATGAGCGTTCTGATGCGGGCGCGTTGTCCCCACGCGCTGGCGCGGGCCTGCGACATGGGCGTGGCGATGCAACTGACCAACATCGCACGCGACGTGGGCGAGGATGCCCGCGCGCGGCGTATCTACCTGCCGCTGGACTGGGTCGAAGAGGCCGGCATCGACATCGACGCCTTCTTTGCCAACCCGCGCCCGAACCGTGAAATCCGCAAGATTACCCGGCGTCTTCTGGCCGATGCGAACCGGCTGTATTTCCGGTCAGAACCCGGCGTAGCCGAGTTGCCGCTGGCCTGTCGGCCCGGCATATTTGCCGCCCGCCACATCTATGCGGGCATCGGGCGCGAGGTCGCGCGACGCCATTACGACAGCATCAATTACCGCGCCTACACCACGAAGGGTCAGAAAATCGGCTGGCTGATCCAGTCCATGCTGGAAACTCTGATCGTCACGGTCATGCCGCGCTCGGCGGTACTGTATGGCAAACCGCTGCCAGAATGCGCCTACCTTGTCGAGGCCGCGGCCGAACGCCTGCCCTCGGACAATCCATGGGGCGAGGGCCGCGCGGGCGAGGTCATCGCCGTTCTGGCCCAGCTTGAGGCAAAGCGGCGCAAGGCGCTTCCTCCTGCCGCATTGGTCGAAGGGCGGCAACGCGCTATCTAAGAGGCATGCTTATTGACTGGCCCCTATTCGCGCTTTTCGTTACGACCGCCTTCGCCGCGGGATCGACGGGGGCGTTCTTTTCGCCGGGACGCTGGTACGCCAACCTCGACAAACCCGGCTGGACCCCGCCCAACTGGCTGTTTCCGCTGGCGTGGTTCGTTCTTTACCTGTCGATGGCCTATGCCGCGACACGCGTGGCGATCTCGGGTCATCCCGAGGTGATCTACGCGCTGGCGATCTGGGGTCTTCAGATCGTGTTCAACACGCTCTGGTCGCCGGTATTTTTCGGATTGCACCGACTTTTGCCCGCCCTCGTCGTGCTGTTCGGGATGTGGGCGTCTGTTCTGGCAATGGCGGTTGCCTTCTGGCGGATCGACCTTGTGGCGGGCTTGCTCGTGGCGCCCTACGTGGTCTGGACCAGCTACGCCTTTGCGCTGAACTTTTCGATCTGGAGGCGCAATCCCGATGCCGCCCAGATGGCGGGAAGCTGATCCTCAAGCGCGTCCGAAAGGCGGCCTGGGCATCCGCCGGCCCGGCCTCATAACCCCGAATGCCCGCATGGCCGTGATCCAGATCAACCACAGGTCAAACCCGACCGAGCGGTGGCGAAGATAGATCAGGTCAAGCCGCGCCTTGCGCGGAATACAGCGCCGCGCATAAACCGCGTCAGTCTGTTCCGGCGTTGCACAGCGGGCCAGCAGCCATTGTTCATGGGGGCTGAACACCAGGGTTGCCAACCCGGTGATCCCCGGCGGCGTGCGCAAAACGTCGGCGTAAAGTTCTGGAAACCTCTCGACATATTCACGCAGAGGCGGGCGCGGCCCGACGAAACTGATATCGCCCCGCACCACGTTCCACAGTTGCGGCAATTCGTCGGCGCGCGTGCGGCGCAGCCTGCGCCCCATCGGCGTGATCCGCGCGGCCTTGTCTCCGCCCGAAACGCCCGCATCGCCCGGATCGGGGCGCATGGTGCGGAATTTCAGCAAGCCAAAGCCTTGTGCCGGGCTTTTCATCCGTTCCGACACATGCAGCACCGGCCGACCCTGACCACGCCACAACAGGACCGCCAGGCCCAGGCTAACCGGCACCAGCACCGGCGCGAAAAGGGCCGCAAGCCCTAGGTCCAACGTCCGCTTGCGCCTGTCGGTTGCCGTTTGCATCATACCCCGTCCGCCTGCATCGCCCGCCATTCCGCCACCAGCCCTGCCGCCGTTCCCGCACAAGGCGGCAGCGCGCAGAGCCGGGCCAGTCGCGCGTCATCAAGCGCAAGCATGGGCAAGGCCCCGGCTGCCGCCGCACGCCACGTCCAGTCCCGGCCCGCAACCAGCCCCGTTTCCCCCAACAGGGCGGCCATGTCCACCACCCCCGGCGCGGCGATGTTCAGACAGTCGGGCAGGGGGCCGGTCATCGCATGCCGGCACAAACAGGCCAGCACCTTGGCCAGGCTTTGGGGCCCGATATAGGCACGGCGCGGCCCCGGCGCGGCCGGCCCGTCGCCGAACCGGTCCAGGACAAGGGGAACCCGGCGATCGGACGGGGTGGTCTGCCACGTCGCCACGCTCCCTCCCAACAGCGCATCCGCGCCCGCCACGTTGCCGATCCTCAGGCAGGTCAGCCCCGGCGCCCCCGGCCCGATCGCGCGGACCTCAGCCCGAGCGGCCTGTTCCATTTCCAGCTTGGCCCGGCCATAGGCGGCGGCGGGGGCGGGGGCCTCGTCCTCGGAATGGGGGGCCTCGCCCCGACCGTAAACCGCCACCGACGAGGCAAGGAAAACGTGGCGCGCACCCACTGCATGGCCCGCCCGCAAAGCGGCCAGCCCAAGCCGGGCATTGTCGCCCAGCGCCGCGCCGGGGCGCGGCACCACGCCCGCCAGCCCCAGAACCACGTCGATACGACCCGACAGGATCTCGGGCACCGGCGCACCCAGCGGGGACCAAACCACCTCGTCCACGCCCGCCGGTTCGTGCCGCAGCTGCCAGACCGGACGCAGGTCCGCGCCCGCCCAGCCCCGGCGCAGCATCCGGCCCAGCCGCCCGCTTGCCCCCAGAACCAGAACTCGCGGCCCCACCATCAGGCCCTGCCACGCAGCCATGTCACGCGCCCCTCGCCCATTCCGAACCGTATGTTGACCGGACCGGTCCAGACAGTATCTTGCGCCGGGACACAAGCAAAGCCGCCGCCACCGGATTCTCCGGCCCCGCGGCCACACGCCCCGGAGACCATATGACAGATCTTTCCAGACGGCATGTTCTGGTAACCGGCGTCGCGGCGGTACTGGCCGGATGCAGCGTTCCGCGTAACGCCCCGATGAAACGCGAAGTCCTGGAAGGCGCGGGAGAGTTCAGCGAGTTCTCGGTCTACCAGGTCACACGGGCCAGCCTGCCGCGTTTTGGCGCCTGGCCGGTGACAGGGCGCGAGGTCCTGTCAAACTGGCCCTCGCGCAACGACCGCAAGGGCCTGCCCCGTATCGCGCCCGGTGACCGGCTGAGCCTGCGCATCTGGGATGCCGAGGAAAACTCGCTTTTGACCGGGCCGGGAGGCAATGTCACCGACATGCCCGACATGATCGTGTCCACGCGAGGCACCATCTTCGTGCCCTATGTCGACGAAATCCGGGTTTCGGGGCTGACGGTAGATGCAGCGCGCAGCCATATCCAGCAAGAGGTGACCGACGTCATCCCCTCGGCGCAGGTCCAACTGAACCACCAAAGCGGCCAGGGCAACTCGGTCGAACTGGTCAGTGGCGTCGCCGTGCCGGGCCGCTACCCGCTTGAGGCACCGCAAACCACGATCCTCGGCGCGATCTCGGCCGCAGGCGGGGTCCCCGGTGCGATGCGCAACCCGCAGCTGCGCCTGCAACGCCAGGGCCGGGTCTATGGAATCTCGCTGCAAGAGGTGTTTGACGACCCCGCACACGACATCCCGCTTTGGGGCAATGACCGGATCATCGTCGAGGAGGACAAGCGCAACTTTATCGCGCTGGGAGCCTCGGGCCAGCAGAACGTGATCGATTTCGACGCCCAGCAGGTCAGCGCGCTGAGGGCGATTTCCCTGATGGGCGGAATGGCCGATACCAGCGCCGACCCCGGCGGCGTTCTGGTGATGCGCCAATACCCGCGCGCCCTTGTCGGCCCGCAGGGCGGCCGGCCCGAGACCGAGCGGGTGGTGTTCAGCTTTGACCTGACCAGTGCCGACGGGCTGTTCAGCGCGGGCCAGTTCCCTGTCAATTCCGGCGATGTCGTGCTGGCGACGCAGGCGCCGGTCACGACCATGCAAAAGGTGCTCTCGCTGCTTGGCAGCACGATCGGGCTGGGCGCTCGGGTCAGCAGTTTCTGAGGCAGTTTCTGAGGCAGGTCATGAGGCGGGGCGGGGCAGCCCCGGACCGCCCACACAGCCTCTAGGCGAATCCCCCCTCCATGCCCATATTCGAGGCATGGGTATCGTGTTCCTGATCATCGTGGGCGCAGCCGCGGGCTTTCTGGCCACGCGGCTGATGGGGCTTGAGGCCGACATTCCCACCACCATCGCAATCGGTATCGCGGGCGCGCTGATCGGTGGGCTGATCTTGCGGGTGCTCCTGGCGCTGACCGGGTTTGCCGCGGGGCTGGTGGGCGCGGTTCTGGGGGCAATGGTGCTGATCTGGGTCTACCGGCTTTACCTGGGCGGCCGCTAGAGGCTTGCCTCGACGCCAAAGCCCGCAGGAATGCCGGTGGGGTTATCCTCCAGAACCAGGTCGGCCATGACCTGCCCGATCCCGGGCGCAAGGCCAATGCCGATCTTGAACCCCCCGTTTGCCACGAAATGACCCGGCCGGCCGGGCCATGGCCCCAGCATCGGCGCGATGGTGGCCGCCCGCGGCCGCACCCCTGCCCAGCGTTCGATCACCTCTGCACCGGCCAGCGCCGGACAGGCGATCCGCGCCCTGGCAATCACCTCGTCCAGCCGGGCATCGGTTCGGTAGGGATCGTCGAAATCGCGCTCGGTGGTAGAGCCCACCGCGACCGTCCCGTTCGAATGTGGCACGATCAGCAATCCCTCGGCATAAATCTGCGGCGCCTGGCGCGCATCGTGATCCAGGATCGCGGCCTGCCCCTTCACACCGCTGCCGACCTGGTGGTCGAGATCGGCCGACAACGCGGCCAGCCCCGGATAGCCCGTGGCCCAGATCACCCGCCCCTCGACCGGGCCCTCGGCGCCACATGCGACCTCGCCCCCCAGCGCGACAATGGCCGCAGCCAGCGCCTGGCAGGCAGCACGGGGCGCGATACGGGCGGACAGGGTGTCATGAATCAACAGCCCCGTAGGCGTGAGCGGGGCGAAATTCCCTGCCTCGGCCGCCGCGACCACGCGCCATGCCGCCCTCCCCCGCCAGAGCGTTTCGGCCTCGGCCGCCCGGTCGCGCGCACGTGCCAGCGCCGCATCGTCGGCGATCGGCTGATAGCGGCCCAGGCGGCCATAGCCTGTGGGCCGGCCCGAGACCTGCTGGACGCCCGTCCAGAAGGCATCCCCCATCAGGAGGCTGTCGAGCTGGAACGCCTTTTTCGCGTTCCAGCGCTCGGGCACATGCGGCGACAGCGCACCGACCGGCGTGCCGCTGGCCCCCGCCGCGGGATGGGACCATTCGACCACCCGCACGCGCGCGCCGCGACACGCGCAGACATAGCCGCAAGCCAGGCCCAGGATGCCCGCCCCCATCACCGTCACATCCACCGTTGCCATTGCCACGGCCCTCTTTCATTCTTGCCGTCCGGACCTCGCATCTAGGACAGATCATGCCAGAGCGCCAGCACGCGGAAATCGAGTGGAACGAAGGCGGCGTACCCGTTTCGACCCGGTTCGCCGATCCTTATTTCTCGCTTGCCGACGGGCTGGCCGAAACCCGGCACGTATTTCTTGCGGGCAACGATCTACCCGCGCGGTTCGTGCCAGGGTTCCATATCGCGGAACTGGGGATCGGCACCGGGCTGAACCTGTTGGCCGCGCTGATCGCATGGCGCGAGGCGGGGATGGAGGGACCGTTGCGCTATACCGGGTTTGAAGCCTACCCGATGACCGCCCACGAGATCGACCGGGCCCTGTCAGCCTTTCCCGAGGCCCATGCCATGGCCGGCCCGCTGATCGCGGCTTGGCACGCAGGGGCCACGCGGATCGAAAACGACATGCTGCACGCCACCCTGGTCTTCGGCGATGCGCGCGAGACGCTGCCCACCTGGCCGGGCCGGGCCGATGCCTGGTTCCTGGACGGTTTCGCGCCGGCAAGGAACCCCGAACTGTGGTCGCCGGAGCTGATGGCCCAGGTCGCGGCCCATACCGCACCCGGCGGCACTGCGGCGACCTATACCGCGGCCGGTTTCGTGCGCCGCGGGCTGGCCCGGGCCGGGTTCAACGTGGAACGGCGCCCCGGATTTGGCCGCAAGCGACACATGACCGTCGCAAACCGGGCATGACAGCAGCGCAGACCGTCATGCGGAGCCTTCTCGGACGCGTCGGGATCATGGGTATTTTTGCCAAGAAGAAGGCTCAGTCGGACTTGAGTTCCGCAGACAGGCGCAGGGGTTCGGGCCGACCCGACAGGCGCGCGCGATAAATGGCCAGGGATTCGCTTACCCGCATCACGTAGTTGCGGGTTTCACGGAACGGAATCATCTCGATCCAGTCGACGACATCGACCCCGGCCGAGCGCGGATCGCCGCGTTCGGTGATCCAGGCGCGGGCGCGGCTGGGCCCGGCATTATAAGCCGCCGCGACCAGCACCGGGTTGGGACCGAATTCCTCGACCAGCTGCGCGAGATAGGCCGCACCGAGCCGTGCGTTGTAATCGGGATCACGCGTGAGCGCGGCCTCGGAATAGGCGAGACCGAGTTTCGCCGCCATCGCCTGCGCCGTGCCGGGCATCAGTTGCATCAATCCGCGCGCGCCCGCCCCCGAAACCACGGAAGGGTCGAATTCGCTTTCGCGGCGGGCGACAGCAAGAACCAGCTCGGTCGCCACCGGGTGGTCGGCGCGCGCCAGGCCGCTCAGCGGGAAATAGGCATCGATCATCACGTTGCCGTCGCCCGCGGCCAGCTTGGCCAGCCGCAGGGCGATATGGGGCTCGTCAAGACGCAGCGCGAGCCCGGCCAACTTGCGCTGTCCGATGGGATCGGCCGAGTCGGCAAGGTGGGTCAGGAACCATTCCACCAGGTTACGTTCGCCCGCCTCGTGGAACATCAGCGCCGCGCGCAGGACCGATCCGTTGGCCCAGGGCGCGTCGCGCCAGCCGGGATAGGTTTCGCCCCCGGCCAGGGCCGGGTCCATCGGCAGGCCCGCGCGTTCGGCGGCGAGCTGACCGTAGAACGCGGTCTGGTGGGCGGCGGCCCCGGCATAGGCGGCGCGGGCCTCGTCGGGGCGGCCCATCGCCTCGAGCGCGCGGCCGCGCCAATAGCCGCCGCGCGACAGGCTGATCGGGGTTTCGACCACGGCCTCGAACCGGGTGAAATGGGTCAGCGCCGTGGCAGGGTCGTCCAGCTGGCGCAGGGCGATGAAGCCCGCCAGCCATTCCAGGTCGGCATAGGCATAATCCGATCCGGGCGGGATGTGATGGCGCGCGGCCAGCCGGTAGGCGCGGGCGCCCTCGCCCTCGCGCATCAGCTTTCGGGCGTAGATACGCCGCCAGTTGGCCCATTCCTCCGGGCGGCCCAGTGTCTCGGCAGAGAGGCTATGCGCCTCGATCAGGGCGATGGCATCCTCTGCCCGGCCCTTTTGTGCGCGCCACAGGAAACGTTCCCGGGCCAGGCCCGGATGATCGGCCAGCGATGCGGGCACGGCCGCGATCAGGGCATCGACCCCGGCGGCGCCCGCGCGCAGCGCAAGACGCGCATCGGCCAGCGCAGCCCACCCCCCGGCCACGAGCGGCAACATGCGCCGCACCTCGGCGGCCTCGCCCGCCCAGAGCATCGCATCGATGCGGGCCTCGTGATGGACCGACAGCGCAGGCGCAAAGCGCGCCAGGAACGCGGCATGTGCCTCGGCGCCCAATGGCAGGGTACGCCACGCCAGGACCGCAAGCGCCTGGGCATCGCCGGAATTGCCCAGCGCCGCATGCGCCTGCACCAGCCGGAGCGCCCCGAGCCCGGTCACCGGCCGGCGATTCGCGAAAAAGGCCAGGACCGCGGCCGGGTCGACATCGGGCGGGATCTTGCCCTCGGCCTGCATGTGCAGGCGGTCGAGACCGGGCCAGTCGCCATTGCGCGACAGGAAAGCGACATAATCGGCAAAAGTGCCTTCGCCCGCGCGCAGCCGCCGCCATTCCACGATGTCGAGCGCAACCTGGCCCGCAGGCGCGGCCTGGGCGCGCGCGGCCTGCCAGTTATCGGCGCGCAGTTCGACCATGGCGCGGGCCAGGGGTGTATCGCCGGCGGCCGCCGCATCGGCGGCGAGTGCAAGTGCAAGGCAGGCAATAAAGGTGCGCATGGCGACAGATCGAACCGGGGGCTTGGTTTCGCCAGCCTGTCATGGCGGGCGTGGCCGGGACAATTCACAAACTTGGCAATCGGGCAATCGCGCTATAGGGTCCGCGCGCCCGTGACGGGCGGCGAGTCGCGCCGACGTTCCGGTCCCGGACAACATTATCATGCGAAAGGAGCGTGTCATGATCAAAGGGTCCCTTCCTGCCCTGGTGACGCCGTTCAAGGACGGCGCGGTGGATCGCGACGCGCTCAAACGACTGGTGGAGTGGCACCTCGATGAAGGCAGCCACGGGATCGTGCCGGTCGGCACCACCGGCGAGAGCCCGACGCTGAGCCATGCCGAACACGAGATGGTCATCGAAGAGGTGGTCAAGGCCGCCGGTGGCCGGGTGCCGATCATCGCCGGGGCGGGGTCGAACAACACGCAAGAGGCGATCCGCTTCATGCAATATGCCGAAAAGGTCGGCGCCGATGCGGCGCTGGTGGTCACGCCCTATTATAACAAGCCCACCCAAGCGGGCATGATCGCGCATTTCACCGCGCTTCACGATTGCTGTGAATTGCCAATCATCATCTACAACATCCCCTCACGGTCCGTGGTGGACATGACGCCCGAAACCATGGGCGAGCTGGCAAAACTGCCCAGGATCATCGGGGTCAAGGACGCCACCGGCGATCTGTCCCGCGTGCCGAAACAACGCATCACCTGCGGCCCGGATTTCCTGCAATTGTCGGGCGAGGATGGAACCGCGCTGGGGTTCAACGCCCATGGCGGGCGGGGCTGCATCTCGGTCACCGCCAACGTGGCGCCGCGGCTGTGTGCGCAGTTCCAGGAGGCGACGCTGGCAGGCGATTATGCCCGCGCACTGGAATTGCAGGACCAGCTGATGCCGCTGCATATCGCGATCTTTCTCGAGCCTGGCGTTGCCGGGGCGAAATACGCGCTGTCGCGGCTGGGGCGTTGCACCGAAGAAGTCCGCTCGCCGCTGGTCGGGTTGACCGAAGGCACGAAGGCGCGGATCGACGACGCGATGCGCCACGCCGGCATCCTGGATTGATCCATGGCGGGCCTGCGCCCAGGTGAAGTGGTGGCCGAGGGCCTGAAAGACCCCGATGGGCCAAGGTTACGGGTGATCGGGCGAATCCGCACGCCGTGGGGGCCGGACGATTGTCCGCGCAACATGGGCACCGCCCGGCAACGCGGCGGCCGTTTCGTGGTCGAACTGGACCCGGACCTTGGTCCTGCGCTTGAGGGTCTGGCCGTTGGCCAGCCTGTCATCCTGCTATACTGGATGGACCGGGCGCGGCGCGATCTCTTGCGCCAAAGTCCCCGCCATATCGAGGGCACACGCGGCACGTTCGCGCTGCGTTCACCCAACCGGCCCAACAGCATCGGGGTGGCGACGGTGGTGATTACCGCGCTCGATCCGGGGGACGCGACACTCGGTATCGACGCGATCGATTGCTATGACGACACTCCGCTGATCGACATCAAGCCCTGGACGGAACGGGCCGACCTGCCGCCGGGCCGTGACGGCTAGAATCGCACGAGACATCGGGACATTCGGCACACCTTTCCCCCGGCGCGGCTTTGGCCTATATGCGCCCCACCATGGCCAAACCGAAATCAGACCCGAATTACAAGGTAATCGCCGAAAACAGGCGCGCGCGGTACGACTACGCGATCGAGGACGACCTGGAATGCGGGATCATCCTGCAAGGGTCCGAAGTAAAATCGCTGCGCGAGAACGGCGCCAACATCGCCGAGAGCTATGCCTCGGTCGAGGATGGCGCACTGTGGCTGGTCAACGGCTATATCCCGCCCTACGAACAGGCGAAAACCTGGGGCCACGAGGAACGGCGCAAGCGCAAGCTCTTGGTCAGTCGCAAGGAACTGGCGCGCCTGTGGTCGGACACGCAGCGCAAGGGCTACACGCTGGTGCCGCTGGTTCTGTATTTCAATCACAAGGGCATCGCCAAGCTGAAGATCGGGATCGCCAAGGGCAAGAAGACCCAGGACAAGCGCGCCACCGAGGCCAAGCGCGACTGGCAACGCCAGAAACAGCGCCTGTTGAAGGATCACGGTTAGGCCGCGGCCTTGCCTAGGTCACGCCAGCGTTCTAAGCATTCCTGAACGCGATACGGGCGGAGGGGTGCATGGCCTATAACGATCCGAAAACGCTGGTCTCGACCGAGTGGCTGGCCGATCACCTGAAAGACCCCGACCTGCGCATTCTGGACGGGTCATGGTACCTGCCGACAGATCCGCGCGACCCACGCGCCGAATACGACCAGGCGCATATTCCCGGCGCGCGCTTTTTCGATATCGACGAGATTTCCGATCAGCGATCCGATCTGCCGCACATGGCGCCCCCGGTGGAAAAGTTCATCGCGCGGATGCGCGCGATGGGCGTGGGCGACGGGCACCAGGTCGTCGTCTATGACGGCATGGGCCTGTTTTCAGCGCCGCGCATCTGGTGGACCTTCCGCCTGATGGGCAAGACCGATATCGCCGTGCTGGACGGGGGCCTGCCGAAATGGCTGGCAGAGGGGCGGCCTGTAGAGGATCTGCCGCCCTTGGTGCGCGACAGGCACATGACCGTGCAGCGCCAGGCACATCTGATCAAGGACGTGACGCAGGTCGCCGCGGCCTCGAAACTGGGCGATTACGAGATCATCGACGCCCGCGCGCCCGGCCGTTTCGAGGGGCGCGAGCCAGAGCCGCGGCCGAACCTGCGCTCGGGCCATATCCCGAATTCCCGGAACGTGCATTTCGCCACCCTGCTGAACGCCGATGGCACGATGAAATCCCCCGACGATCTGCGCGCGGTGTTCGCCGCGGCGGGCGTGGACCTCGGCAAGCCCGCGATTGCAAGCTGTGGATCGGGCGTTAATTCTGCCCTGGTCTGCCTTGCGCTGGAACTGATCGGTCATCGCAACCACGCGGTTTACGACGGGTCGTGGACGGAATGGGGGATGTATAACGACCTGCCCGTGGCGACGGGGCCGGCATGATGCTGGGCCATCTCAGCCCACAGACCCCCGACAAGATCATGGCCTTGATGCAGGCCTATGCCGCCGATCCGCGCACCGACAAGATCGACCTGGGCGTGGGCGTATTCCGCGACGCGGCCGGGCACACCCCGGTCATGCGCGCCGTCAAGGCCGCCGAGGAACGGCTGTGGCAGATCCAGGAAACCAAGACCTACACCACACTGGCGGGTGATCCTGCCTTTTTAAGCGCGCTATCGGACCTCGTGCTTGGGCAAGAATCGCCCGCCGAGCGCCGCGCCGCCATCGCAACGCCCGGCGGCACCGGCGCCGTGCGGATGGGACTAGAACTGGCGCGGCTTGCGAATCCCGGCACGCGCATCTTCGTGCCCGACCCGAGCTGGCCCAACCACGCAGCGATCATCGGATTCCTCGGGCTGGAACGCGTGGATTACCGCTATTACGACGCGCGGGCGCGGAGCCTTGACACAGGGGGAATGCTGGTTGACCTGGAACGGGCCGGGCCGGGCGACGTGGTGCTGTTGCATGGCTGCTGTCACAACCCCACCGGCGCCGATCTAACCGCCGCAGACTGGCGGGCTGTGGCAGAGCTGTTGACGAAAACCGGTGCGCTGGCGATGGTCGATATCGCCTATCAAGGCTTTGGCGACGGGGTTCAGACCGATGCGACGGGCCTGAGGATACTGGTAACCGCCCTGCCAGAACTGATCGTGGCAACAAGCTGTTCCAAGAATTTCGGCATCTACCGCGAACGCACGGGTGCGGTTTTCGTGCTGGGCGAGACTACGAAAAGCCGCGACATGGCACAGTCCAACCTGACCATGCTGAACCGCCAGACCTATGCCTTTCCACCCGATCACGGCGCGCGGGTGGTCACGGAAATCCTGAACGACGCAGACCTGCGCGCCTGTTGGCAGGCAGAGTTGGACGGCATGCGCCTGCACATGCAACGCCAGCGCCAGGCGTTGGCCGACACCCTGCGGGAGATGAGCGGGTCGGACCGCTTCGCCCACCTGGGCGCGGAAAAGGGCATGTTCTCTCTGGTGGGCGCCAACCCCGAACAGGTGGAAAGAATGCGGGCCGAGCACGGCCTCTACATGATAGGCGACGGCCGGATCAACCTCGCGGGGCTATCGCTCGACAGGGTTCCACGCGTGGCAGAGGCGATGCTGGCGGCCGGTCTGTAACGGGCGTGGCGCCCGAAATGACGCGCCAGGACAACACGCCGGAAACAACAAACCCCCGGGCAGGGCCACGGGGGTCGTCGCACGGGGCCAAAGCCCCCGTTCGCATGTCGATCCTCAGAGAAGACCTTCGCGCTGCGCTTTCTTGCGCGCCAGCTTGCGGGCACGGCGAATGGCCTCGGCCTTCTCGCGAGCCTTCTTCTCGGAGGGTTTCTCGAAATGCTGCTTGAGCTTCATTTCGCGGAACACACCCTCGCGCTGAAGTTTCTTCTTCAGGGCCCGAAGAGCCTGATCGACATTGTTGTCGCGAACGCTAACCTGCATGTGGTTTTCACCACCTTTCCAGTTCGAGTTTCAAAAAAGCAGGAGGTGGCCGTATAGCAAAGGCTGCCTAACTTGTCTATACATCGTCCCCGACAAACGGAGGCCCGCAATGACCGAGAGCCCGAACGACATGGACCATGTGAAAAATACCCTATTGGACGCGATCCTGATCCACGTCCCCTTTGATGGCTGGAGCGAGACAGCCTTTCGCACCGCGATTGCCGAATCCCATACCGATGCCGGCCTGGCGCGGGCCGCCTGCCCGCGCGGCGCGCTGGATCTCGCGGTTGCCTATCACAAGCGCGGCGATGACCTGATGGCGCAGCGCATGGCCGAAACCGACCTGACCGACATGCGTATCCGCGACCGGATCGCCCTGGCGATTCGTTACCGGCTTGAGGCTGTCGAAGACAAGGAATGCGTGCGCCGCGGCACCACGCTGTTCGCCCTGCCGCAGCATGCCGGCGAAGGCACCCGTCTGGTCTGGGGCACCGCCGACCGGATCTGGACGGCACTGGGCGACAGTTCCGAGGATGTGAACTGGTACACCAAGCGCGCCTCGCTTTCGGCGGTCTATGGCGCGACCGTGCTCTACTGGCTGGGTGACGACACTTTTGACAGTCAGCCCACCTGGGAATTCCTCGACCGCCGGATCGAGGGGGTTATGCGGTTCGAAAAGGCAAAGGCGCGGATGCGGTCCAACCCCTTCTTGAAACCCTTCACCCTTGGCCCACGCATGGTCGGCAGCCAGATCAAGCCGCCCCATGCGCGCAAACCGTTGCAGATGCCCGGTTTCCTGCGCCCCAACGCCGCCAAGGGCGCGTGAGCCTGCCCGGACTGATGCGCGCCGTCGAAATCGCCGAACCCGGCGGTCCCGATGTGCTGCGCGCGTGCGATCGTCCCGTTCCCGCAGCGCGGGCAGGGGAAATCGTGATCCGTCTGGCCTATGCCGGTGTGAACCGACCCGATGCCCTTCAACGCGCGGGACAATACGCGCCGCCGCCCGGTGCCTCGGACCTGCCCGGACTAGAGGGCGCGGGCGAGGTTGTGGCCCTGGGCGAGGGTGTGAGCGGGCTATCGGTGGGTGACAAGGTATGTGCGCTGTTGCCCGGCGGTGGCTATGCCCAATACGTGGCCACCCCCGCCGCCCATGCCCTGCCCATTCCCGAGGGGCTGGGCCTGGAACAGGCCGCCTGCCTGCCCGAGACCTTCTTTACCGTCTGGTCCAACGTGTTCATGCGCGGGGGTCTAGAGGCGGGCGAGCGGTTCCTTGTCCATGGCGGCAGTTCGGGTATCGGCACGACCGCGATCCAGTTGGCCAAGGTGTTCGGCGCCCGCGTCTTTGCCACCGCCGGCAGTACCGAAAAATGCGCCGCCTGCATCACCCTGGGCGCAGAACGCGCGATCAACTACCGCGACGAGGATTTCGTCGATGTCCTGCGCGCAGAGGGCGGCGCGAACCTGATCCTCGACATGGTCGGCGGCGACTACCTGCCCCGCAACGTGCGCGCGCTGGCCGATGAGGGCCGCCTGGTACAGATCGCCTTTCTCAAGGGGCCGAAGGTCGAGTTGAACTTTGCCCAAGTCATGATGCGGCGTTTGACGATCACCGGTTCAACCCTGCGCCCGCAATCCGACCTGGCAAAGGCGCGCATCGCGGACGAATTGCGCGAAAAGGTCTGGCCGCTGATCGCCTCGGGGCGCGTGGCCCCAGTGATGGATTCGGAATTCCCGCTGGAAGAGGCCGCCGCCGCGCATGCGCGGATGGAAAGCTCGGCCCATGTGGGCAAGATCGTCCTGAAGATCGACTGAGAACGGGCGCGCGCGACGTTGCCCGATCCCGGATGGGCGCGTCGTAACGGTTGGTCGATCTCGTCTGCTGTGCAGGCAAATTCGGCCCCCGCCTGGCGTGACTGGATGCCAGGCGCCTTGCCCCGCCCTATTTCTGGCCCGCTAGGGCCAGCGCCTCGCGCAGCACATCGAGATCGCCCACGTGATTGGCCAGGATCAGGATAAGTTGCGCGTTCAGCGCCTGGCTTTCGGCCTCGCTCAGGCCCCTGTGCGCGTCCAGCAGCTCGGCCATGAAGGCATCATGTCCATCCAGGTTGGGGGTCGTGATCAGCGTCATTCCCGTCCCTCCCACAACGCGCGCAACGCGGCCGAGACCGCCTTGGGCTCTGCCGCGACCCAGCGCGCCGCGACAACCTGGTCGGGGCGGATCAGGTAAAGCGCGCGATCGGCACGCCCCAGGTAGCGGCGGCGGACGGTTTCGTTCACCTCTGCCCTGAGCTTGGGCACCTCGAGACCCGCGGGCGGGTCGCAATTGAAGGCAACCAGCCTCGCCTCTGCCCCCAGTGCCTGCATCAGCCAGCCAGACCCCTGCGGCGCGTCGGGCGCCACGGCACCGGGGCGCGACAGCGCGGGCAAGAGCCGATCGTCGGGCGCATCGGTTCGATAGACCGTGGGTTGCGAAAAACGACCGGGGTTGACCCAAGGGCGGGCAAATTCCGCCTTGCCCGCCAGTGCCAGCACCTGGTCGCGAAAAAGCTGCTCGACCCCCGGACGGGGGGTCATGAAGCGGGTCGCGCGGATTGCCTGCGTCAGGTTCTCATCGGCCGATTGCACCCGCTCGCGGTCATAGCTTTCCAGCAAGGTTTCCGGCGCGCGGCCCTGCAACACGGCGGCCAGCTTCCAACCCAGGTTGTCGACATCGCGCAAGCCCCCGTTGCCGCCCCGCGATCCGAACGGCGCCACCACGTGCGCCGCATCGCCCAGGAAGATCACCCGGCCATGAACGAACCGCGCCAGCCGTCGACATTGAAAGGTATAGACGCTGACCCAGTCCAATTCGAAATCGGGGCCGACCACCTGTTCGATCCGGGGGATGACCTTTTCGGGCCTCACCTCTTGCTTGGCGTTGGCATCGCGACCCAGGTGCAGGTCCAGCCGATAGACATTGCCCGCCTGCCGGTGCAACAGTGCCGACTGCCCGTCGTGAAAACTGGGATCGAACCAGAACCAGCGTTCGGGCGGGAAATCGGCCTCCATCTCGATATCTGCGACCAGGAAACGTTCCTCGAACATCTCGCCTTCGAATTCCAGGTCCATGGTCGCGCGCACGGTCGAACGCGCCCCGTCACAGGCCAGCAGGTAGTCCGCCTCAAGCATGTAGGGGCCGTCGGGGGTCTTGATACTGAGTGTCGCTGCCTCTGTCCCGGCCTCGACATCAATCACGCGGTTCTTGAACCGCAGGTCGATCAGCGGGTGGTCCAGAACCGCATCAACCAGGAATTCCTCGATGAAATATTGCTGGATATTGACGAAGGGCGGCATCCGGTCGCCGGGGTCACGCCCGAAATCCTCGGTGAATACCTCCTGGTCGCCATAGCAGGTCCGCCCCACCTGCCAGGGCGTACCAATATCCAGCACCTTGTCTGCGACGCCCAGCCGGTCAAGGATTTCCAGGCTGCGCCGCGACCAGCAGATCGCGCGCGACCCGGTGGCCACCCGGTCACCCTCGTCCAGCAGGACCGAGGCGATGCCGCGATGGGCCAGGTCAAGCGCCATAGCCAGCCCCACAGGCCCAGCCCCGACGATCACCACCCCGTGACGTGGCTCGGGCGTGCGCAAACCTGGGGGGGGATTGTAAGCGAAAGACTTGTATTCGTGGGGCATCAGCGGGTTCCTCCGGGGCTATACGCCGCGGGCACCGGCGCACCCGCCCCGAAAACGCTAAGGCAAGGGCAGGCCCTGCAACCGGGACGCCCGGGACCAATGGTCATGGCGTTCTCCCACACCCGTTCCTGGTTCTTCTTATCGGCGGTCAAAGTGTTGCAGCCGACGGCCATCTGCAACCGCTTTTTTGGGCAGATCCATCGCTCGTGCGGCGGTTTCGCGCATTGACGGAGTCGTTGCAAGGTCAACAATTGACCAGCTGTGGCCACCCGGAGGCTCGACGATGGACGGCGCGACGGTTGACGCTTTCGATCTGGACGAATTCCTGCCCTACCGGCTGTGCGTGGCGGCCAACCACGTGGGGCGCGAATTTGCCGAAAGGTATCGCCGCGAATTTGGTATTTCCATCGCGGAATGGCGCGTGCTGGCGCATCTGTCGCAAACCGGCCCGGTCAGCGTGCGCGAGATCAACGCCGCCGTCGACATGGACAAATCCAAGATTTCGCGCGCCGCGGCGCGGTTGCAGGCGGCGGGCCACATCACCAAGCAGGAAAACCCACGTGACCGCCGACTGGTTGAGCTGTCGTTGACCGCGACGGGACAGGATCTGTTGACGCGCCTGATCCCGGTGGCCCGCGAATACCAGGCCGAACTGACCGCGCGGCTGGGACCCGACGCGCAAGGCGTGGCCGATGCGCTGGTCCGGCTGGCCGGGCAGGACGCAACGTAAGGGATGCAGCACCCCGCGCGCCTCGCTACGGTCCGTCCAACACAAACGACCCCTGCAAGAGAGGACGGATGACCGGCATTGTGATCCTGGGCGGCGCACGCACCGCAATCGGCAGCTTCGGCGGCAGCCTAGCGGCCATTCCGCCGATCGAGCTTGGCGCGATCGTCGCCCGCGCCGCGCTGGACCGGGCTGGCGTCGACGGCCGCCAGATCGGCCATGTCGTGTTTGGCCATATCATCAATACCGAGCCCCGCGACATGTATCTCAGTCGCGTCGCCGCCATGCAGGCCGACATCCCCGAGACCACACCCGCGATGAACGTCAACAGGCTATGCGGTTCGGGCGTGCAGGCGGTGGTATCGGTCGCGCAATCGTTGATGCTGGGCGATGCCGATTTCGCGCTTGCGGGCGGTGCCGAATGCATGAGCCGTGCCCCCCATATCCTGCCCGCCGCCCGCTGGGGCCAGAAGATGGGCGATGCGCCCGCCGCCGACATGATGCTCGGCGCGCTGACCTGCCCCTTTGGCACCGGCCATATGGGCGTGACCGCCGAGAATGTCGCCGCCGAGCACGGGATCAGCCGTGCCGACCAGGATGCATTTGCCCTGGAGAGCCAGGCCCGCGCGGCGCGCGCCATCGCGGCGGGCCGCTTTGCCGATGAAATCGTGCCGGTCGAGGTGCCCCACAAGCGCGAGACGGTGATCTTTGCGGTGGACGAACACCCCAAGCCCACCACATCCGCGGCGTTGGCGGCCCTGCGCCCGGCATTTCGCCCCGATGGCACCGTGACCGCAGGCAATGCGAGCGGCATCAATGACGGCGCTGCGGCGCTTGTGCTGGCGCGCCAGGAGGCCGCCGAGGCGGCGGGGCTGAGAGCCGTGGCGCGGATTGTCGGCTATGCCCATGCAGGCGTCGCGCCCAGGGTCATGGGGCTGGGTCCGATCCCGGCCGTCCGGGCGGTTTGCGAAAAGACCGGGCTGAGCCTGGCCGAGTTCGACGTGATCGAAAGCAACGAGGCCTTTGCCGCGCAGGCCATTGCCGTGAACCGGGCCCTGGACCTGGACCCCGCCCGCGTCAACGCCGATGGTGGAGCCATCGCGCTGGGCCACCCGGTGGGGGCGACCGGCGCGATTCTCGTGGTCAAGGCCATCCATGCGCTTGCCCGCAACGGCGGACGCTATGGGCTGGTGACCATGTGCATCGGCGGCGGGCAGGGCATTGCGCTGGCGCTGGAACGTGTCTGAGACGTGATCTGATCGCGGCCCCTTGCGGGGCCATGCCTTTGCGGGTGCGCGCGCAAGGGCGCGCGGTTATGGGTATTTGACCCAAGAAGAAGACCCCAACGCAACGTGATCATCGACCGGACGATACGCCCTCGGCATCGACCAGCGAAAGCATGACAAAGCCCGGTGGGGGAGAGGCCAGACAGGTCTGACGCAGGTGGAGCCCCCCGGGCCAGCGGCGCACCATCTGCCGGCCGCATGAACGGCGGCGTGCCGCCGCTGCGCCTCGGGGGGCAGGTTCAAGGCATTTTCCCGCACCGCACCGCCGGGCGGGACAGCGATGCGCGGGCGGGCGTTTCCCGTCAACGGCGGGCAACGGGGCCACCACCCCGCGTTAATCCCGCGTTCACTCCGATCGCCAAGACTGATCCCTGATCGCAGCGGGAGAGGGCGATGGATCTGAACGATAGACTCGCACAGGAACGGCGGGCGCGGTTGGCCGCGGAACTGCTTCTGGATCGCAAGAGCCGCGCGTTATCCGCGGCCAATGCCCGTCTTGCCCGCCATGCACAGACCTTGTCCGACGAGATCTTGCAAACACGCCAGACCGCCGCCGATCTGCGCGACCGCAATGACGAGATGCTGTCCGAACTCGCCCATGCCGAGGCCGAGGCCCGGCTGGCCAATCGCCGGCTGTGGGAATCGCTCGAAACGATCCGAGACGGGTTTGCCCTGTTCGACGCCGAGGATCGTCTGGTGATGGCCAATCGCGCCTACCTGGCCGTGTTCGACGGGCTTGAGGGGGTTACACCAGGCGCGCGTTATGGCGAAATCCTGCGCCTGGCCGCAGAAGAGGGAGTGATCGATCCGGGCGGCGAAAGTCCGGGGGACTGGGTGGCGCGGATGCTGACCCGCTGGCGGGAAGAGCGGATCGCGCCGGTCGTCCAGCGGCTATATAGTGGCGAATACATCAAGCTGGTGGACCGGCGCACGCCTTCGGGGGACATGGTATCGCTGTGCCTGGACATCACCGACATGATGCGAATGTGGGCCGCGGTCGAGGCGATACCGGATGGTTTCGTTCTCTATGATCACGAGGACCGGCTAGTGATGTGCAACGAACACTATCGCGAGATCTACACGGAAAGTGCGGCGGCCATGGTGCCCGGCACCCCGTTCGAGGATATACTGCGCCACGGCCTGGACCATGGCCAGTATCCCGAGGCAGAGGGGCGCCGGGAGGACTGGCTGGCCGCGCGCATGGCCCGACACAACGCCCCGGACGAGATGCTGGAACAACGGCTGCGCGATGGCCGCTGGCTGCGCATCCTCGAAAAGCGTACCCCCGATGGCGGGCTGGTAGGGTTGCGCGTGGACATCACCGAACAAAAACGCCAGCAAGAGGCGCTGGAGCGCGCCCGCGTCGCCGCCGAGGCCGCCAACCGGGCCAAATCCGCCTTCTTCGCCAATATGAGCCACGAATTACGCACGCCCCTGAATGGCGTTGTGGGCATGGCCGAACTGATCTGCGACACGGACCTGACCGAGGAACAGCGGCTTTACGCCCGGACGATCCGCGATTCGGGCGAGGCGCTTTTGACCCTGTTGAACGACGTGCTGGATTTTTCCAAGATCGAGGCCGAAAGGCTCCATCTGCATCCCGAACCGTTCGACCTGGAACGCACGATCCACGAGATCGTGCTGTTGTTGCAGGCGCCCGCCCGCGACAAGGCGCTTGAGGTGCTGATCGATTACGACATGTTCCTGCCGACGCGGTTCACCGGCGACCGCGGCCGCATTCGCCAGGTTCTGACGAACCTGATCGGCAATGCTCTCAAGTTCACAGAGGCCGGCCACGTCCTGATCCGGGCCACCGGGATCGAGGATGATGGCGACATGCAGGTTCATATCGCGGTCGAGGATACCGGCATCGGCATCGACCCCGAGATGCAGGAACACATCTTTGGCGAATTCAACCAGGTCGAAGACCAGCAGAACCGCAAGTTCGGTGGCACCGGCCTGGGCCTGGCCATTACCCGCCGGCTGGTCGGGCTGATGGGGGGTGATATCTGGGTCGACTCGGAAAAAGGCAAGGGGTCCTGTTTCGGCATACGCCTGCCGCTGTCGGTGACCGAACGGGACGAGGCGCTGATCCTGCCACCGGGTACTGCGGCGCGACGGGTGCTGGTGATCGACGACCAGGCCGTGAACCGCACCATCCTGGAACGCCAGTTGGGCCAGATCGGGTTGATGGTGTCCTGTTTCGACACCGCCGCGGCGGCACTGGACAGCGCGGGGCAGACCGACCTGGTGGTGACCGACCACCGGATGCCCGGTATGGATGGCCCCGCCCTTGCCTCGGCATTGCGCGCGCGCGGCTATGGCGGCCCGATCCTGATGCTGACCTCGCACCCGGCAATGCTGCGCGAGGGGGCCGCAGGATCGGGGCCGGTGGACATGGTGTTGCAAAAACCGTTGTTGCGGCGCACCCTCTACGAGGCCATCACCCGTCTGGCACCGCCGCCATGCCCGTTGCCGCCAATGCGCAACAGGCCCCGCGCGATGCGCATCCTTGCCGCCGACGACAACCGTACAAACCGGCTGGTTCTGCAAAAGATGGTCGCGGAGCTGACGGTAGACATGCGCTATGCCACCGATGGCGATGCCGCGCTTGCCGCCTTTGCCGAGGATCGGCCTGACCTGGTGCTGATGGATATCTCGATGCCTGGCCGGGACGGAAAGGCCACCACCCAAGCACTACGCACGCTAGAGACGGAAAGCGGTGCGCCCCCGGTGCCGGTCGTCGCGCTGACCGCCCATGCGCTGGATGACGATCTGGGCGACATACTGGCCGCGGGATTGGATGCCTGCCTGACCAAGCCGCTGCGCAAGGCCGATCTCATGGCGATGATTGTGCGTTATCGCCCCGCTGACTGTCTGCCGACGGGGGCCCCCGGCGACGCGCCCGCGCCCGATGCACCCCCGCGCCGGGCCGCGGGCGCGCCGTCCTGATCGACCTAGTCGGCCTCTCCGCGCAGGAAAACCGGGCGATCCGGCTCAGAGGCATCAGGCATGTAGCGATATCCGCCGCTGTCGAACTCTGCCAGCGCTTGCGGATCGGTCACGCGATGTTCGACGATAAAACGGGCCATCGCGCCGCGCGCCTTCTTGGCGTAGAAACTGACGACCTTTGGCCCGCTGGGGCGTTCCTCGAAAAAGACCGGCGTGATCACCCTCAGATTCAGTGTCTCACGCGCCACCGCGCCGAAATATTCCTGGCTGGCGCAGTTGACCAGGACATCGGTGCCCGCCGTCCCGGCCGCCTCGTTCAGGGCGTGCGCAATCTTGTCACCCCAGTAGTCATAGAGGCTCTTGCCCCGGTCAGTAGCAAGTTTGCTGCCCATTTCCAGCCGGTGCGGCTGGATCGCGTCCAGCGGGCGCAACAGGCCGTAAAGCCCCGACAGGATGCGAAGGTGGTCCTGCGCATAGCGCAGCGCATCCTCATCCAGGGTTTCGGCCTCCAGCCCGGCATAGGTATCGCCATCGAACAACAGTGCGGCGGGCGTCAGCGCCTCGGGTGCGGGATCGGCGGCAAAGTCTGAAAAACGTGCGGCATTCAGCCGGGCCAGCTTGTCGCTGATCCCCATCAGTTTCGACAATTGCTCGTGGGTCAGTGCCCCGGCGACGCCCGCCAGGTACACCGCGTCCTGCTGAAACACGGGAAGGGTGATGCCCGGGCGCGTTCCCGGGGTCGGATCGAGGCGCTTCGCGGGTGAGATGACGACAAGCATTCGACAACCTTTCGTTTGATCGACGCGCAACCTAGCGATTGCGCCGGTGGCGTCCAGCCTCAGCCTCCCGCCAGCACCTCCAGGAAAGCCGGGCCAAAGCGTTCGGCCTTGGCCGGACCCATACCGGGCAGGCGGGCCAGTTCCTCGACCGAGGACGGCCGGCGTTCGGCGATATGGCGCAGCGTGGCATTGGGACAAGACAGGTATTTGCCCGTGCCGTCCGTGCCGCGGCTGAGATCGCGCTGCACCTCGGCCAGCCGATCGAACAGCGCGCCGGCCTCGCGCCCGGCCAGCCGGCGGCGCACGGGATGGGGTCTGTCCGCCGCGGCCCCGGTCACGACCTCTAGAAACGCCTGCCCGTATCGGTCCAGCTTGGTCGCGCCGACACCCGAAATCCGCGCCATGGCGTCCAGAGTGTCAGGGCGGCGCTCGGCCATCTCGATCAACGTGCGATCGTTGAAGATGACATAGGCGGGCACCCCGGCCGCCTTGGCCAAGGCGAACCTCTTGGCCTTTAGCGCGGAAAACAGCGGGGCATCCTCATCCGACACCTGTGCCTTGACCGCAGGCCGTACCGTGGCCGCCGCGATGGTATCCCGGCGCAGCTCGATCCCGTCCTCGCCGCGCAGGATCGGGCGGGCGGCCGACATCATCCGCAGCGCGCCATGGCGTTCGGGATCGGGGCGCACCAGGTCGCGGCCCATCATCTGACGGAACACCGCCTGCCATTGCGCCCGGTTCATATCGCGCCCCACGCCAAAGGTGGGCAGGCCGTCATGTCCGCGCTGCCGCACCTTGTCGGTCTCGTTGCCGGTCAGGATGTCGATCAGGTGGCCGGTGCCGAAATACTCCCCGGTGCGCAGCATGGCCGACAGCGCCTTGCGCACGGCCTCGGTCCCGTCGAAGCGGTCTGGCGGGGCGTCGCACAGGTCGCAATGGCCGCAGGGGTCGGCCTCTTCCCCGAAATAGGCCAGCAGCGTCTGGCGGCGGCATGTCAGCGCCTCGGCCAGGCCCAAGAGCGCGTTCAGCCGCGCGTGATCGGCGGCGCGGCGTTCGGGCGGGGCCGGGCTTTCGTCGATCTGGGACCGGCGCAGGCGGATGTCGTCGGGGCCGTACAGGGTCAGCGTCTCGGCCGGGGCGCCATCGCGGCCCGCCCGGCCGATTTCCTGGTAATAGGCCTCGATCGACTTGGGCAGGTCCGCATGGGCCACCCAGCGGATATCGGGCTTGTCCACCCCCATGCCAAAGGCGACGGTGGCCACCACGATCAGACCGTCCTCGGTGGCGAAGCGTTCCTCGACGGCGCGGCGCGCGTCCGCCTCCATCCCGCCGTGGTAGGCGCAGGCGGAATGCCCCTCCGCGGCCAGAGCGGCGGCAAGGCTTTCGGTCTTGGCGCGCGTGCCGCAATAGACGATGCCCGCCTGGCCCTTGCGTGCGGCGGCAAAGCCCAGGATCTGGCGGCGCGGGCTGTCCTTGGGTGCAAAGGCCAGATGGATGTTGGGCCGGTCGAAGCCGCGCAGGAAGGTTTCCGGCGCCACGCCATCGAACAGCCGTGCGACGATTTCCTCGCGTGTTTCGGCATCGGCCGTGGCGGTAAAGGCGGCCAGCGGCACGTCCAGCGCGCGGCGCAATTCGCCGATACGCAGGTAATCGGGGCGGAAATCATGGCCCCACTGGCTGACGCAATGGGCCTCGTCCACGGCAATCAGGCCGACGCCTATCCGGCGCAGCATCTGAACCGTGCCGCCCGAGGCCAACCGCTCGGGCGCCATGTAAAGCAGCTTCAATTCGCCCGCTTCAAGCGCGGCGAACACGGCCTCTGTCTCGGCCTCGGTATTGCCAGAGGTCAGGGCACCGGCCGCAACACCCGCCTCGCGCAGGCCTCGCACCTGGTCGCGCATAAGCGCGATCAACGGCGAGATCACAACCGTCACGCCGCCCCGCATCAGCGCGGGCAACTGGAAACACAGCGACTTGCCCCCGCCCGTTGGCATGATGGCAAGCGTGTTGTGCCCTTGGGCAACGGCCTGGACGATTTCCTCCTGCCCCCGACGAAAGGCGTCGAATCCGAACACATCGGACAACAGCGTATGGGCAGAGGTCATGGCACCTGCGGAAACGAAAGGCTGGCGGGGTCGAACGGACACTCCCACACTAACCGCAGGGGGACAAGACCGAGATATCAGACAAAGAGATAGATGTTGTTAGAGATGACGATGCGGATGGCATATATCGCGATCAGAACGATCAGCGGCGCAAGGTCGAGGCCTCCGGTATTGGGCAATATGCGGCGCACCGGACCATAAAGAGGCTCTAGCAGCCGGTTCAGCCCCTGCCATATCTGCATGACCAGGGGTTGATGAAGATTAAGCACCTGAAAACTGATCAGCCAGCTCATGATGATCTGGACGATGATCACGAACCACACCACGTCGAGGATCAGCAGGATTATCTGGAAAAGCGAAAGCATCGGGCGCGACCCTCTGGTGATGGCAACTGTCACAGAGGTAGGCCGCCCGCGCCGCTCGCGCAACCACGATTCCGCCGCGTCGGGCTTGACGCGCCCCGCGCGTCGGGCGAGGCAGCGCTCAATGACAGGAGCGTGCGCATGTATCCCTTTCTGAGACTGGCCAAGGAATTCTACGTCCACCGCAATGATCCCGCGCTGCCACTGACGGGCACCCATGTCTCGCATCACCTGTGCTGGCCTTGGGATCTGGACCTGTGGATGGAACTGAACAACGGCCGCACGCTGACCCTTCTGGATCTCGGGCGGCTACCGCTGGCGCGGCGCGTGGGCCTGATCGCGGTCATGAAATCGCAGGGCTGGGGGCTGACCATGGCAGGCGTCAGCGTGCGCTATCGCCGGCGGGTGCGGATGTTCGACCGGTTTCATACCCGTAGCCGCTGTATCGGCTGGGATGAACGTTTCATCTATATAGAACAGGGCATGTGGCGCGGCGGCGAGTGTTGCAACCACGCCCTTTACCGCGCGGCAGTGACCGATGCCAACGGGATCGTCACACCCGACCGGGTGATGCGCGCGATGGGGCTGGACGTGGCCTCGCCCCCGCTGCCCGGATGGGTCAGCGCCTGGATCGAGGCCGAGGCCAAACGTCCCTGGCCCCCCATGGCCGAGTGATCCTGCGGCCACTGCGCAGTTGCGCGGCCCCTTAAAGCCCTGTCTTATGCCCCCGAAAGTTGAAACGAGGGCAGCACATGGAACGATCGGCGCGGCGGCGCATCTGGGGATGGTGGTTCTATGACTGGGCCAGCCAGCCCTATGCCACGCTGCTGCTGACCTTCATCTTCGCCCCTTATGTCACGGATCTGGTTGGCGATGGCACCGCCGCACAGGCGGCCTGGGGCTATGGCGTGGGGACGGCCGGGCTGGTGATCGCCCTGCTGGCGCCGATCCTTGGCGCGGTGGCGGACAAGTCCGGGCACCGGATGCCGTGGATCGTTCTGTTCTCGGTGTTCTACATCCTGGGCGCCAGCGGCCTGTGGCTGGCCAATCCCGAGGCATTCAACCTGTGGCTGGTGCTGTTCTTCTTCGGCCTCGGCATGGTGGGGCTGGAATTCACCACGATATTCACCAACGCGATGCTGCCGGATCTGGCGCCGCGGGCCGAACTGGGCCGGATTTCCGGCAGCGGCTGGGCGTTCGGCTATGTCGGCGGGCTGATCGCCCTGGTGGCGATGCTGACGCTGTTTGCAGAGGGCGACACCGGTACGACCCTGATCGGGATCGAACCGATGCTAGGCCTCGACCCGGCCCTGCGCGAGGGTACGCGCTTTGTCGGGCCTTTCACCGCGCTTTGGTACGCGCTGTTCATCATACCGTTCTTCCTGTGGGTGCGCCTGCCGCGCCAGCCCGCCCGCGCCACGGTGCGCCAATCCCTGTCCGGGGCCCTGCCGGAATTCCGCGCAACGCTGGCGCATCTGCCACGCACGCCCAGCCTCACTGCGTACCTGCTGTCATCGATGTTCTATCGCGACGCGCTGAACGGGATGTATGTCTTTGGCGGCATCTACGCGGCGGGCGTGCTGGGCTGGTCGGTGATCGAGGTCGGCGTCTTCGGCATCCTCGCCGTGATCGCAGGGGCGGCCTTTTCCTGGCTGGGCGGACGGGCAGACCAACGTTTCGGCCCCAAGCCGGTGATCCTGTTCAACGTGATCGTGCTGACCATGGTCGGAATCGCCGTGATCTTCGTTTCGCGCGAGGCGGTGTTCGGCCTGCCTGTCGCACCGGGATCAAACCTGCCCGATATCGCTTTTTACATTCTCGGCGCGATCATCGGCGCGGCCGGCGGCGCATTGCAAACGGCAAGCCGCACGATGATGGTCCGTCAGGCCAACCCGGCGCGGATGACCGAAAGTTTCGGGCTTTACGCGCTATCGGGCAAGGCAACGGCATTCCTCGCGCCTCTCTCGATCGGGATCGTCACGGATTTGACCGGGACCCAGCAAATGGGCATCACGCCACTGGTTGTTCTGTTCGCATTGGGGCTTTTCCTGCTATTCTTCGTCCGGGCAGACGGCGAAAGGGCAGAACGATGGGACGCATCCTGACGGCAAGCCTGGTGGCGCTAGCCCTCGCCGGCCCAACCCATGCAGAGCCCCGGGCCAAGGACCTGTTCGGCGCCAAACGTGCGGCCAGCGCACAGGCCCCAGACCCGATCGGTCACTATTCCCGTGGCTGCGCAGCCGGGCTGGTGCAACTGCCCGAAACCGGGCCCACCTGGGCCGCCATGCGCCTGTCGCGCAACCGCAACTGGGGCCACCCCGACACGATCGAGTTCATCAAGCGGCTATCGGCCAAGGCCACGCAGGTTGGCTGGAAGGGGCTGTATATCGGCGATATCAGCCAGCCGCGCGGCGGGCCGATGGTGTCGGGCCATGCCAGCCACCAGATCGGGCTCGACGTGGATATCTGGATGTTGCCCCCCGAACGGCTGAACCTGACCCGCGCCGAGCGCGAAACCCTGTCCTCGATTTCCGTCCGCAGCACGGATCAACGCCACGTGAACGGTAATTTTACCCCTGCACATGCCGCGATCTTGACGGCTGCGGCCCGCGATCCAGCCGTTGATCGCATCTTTGTCACCCCGCCCGTCAAGATCGCACTATGCAAGACCGCCACCACCGCAGACACCCCCTGGATGCAAAAGATCCGGCCGCTTTACGGGCATCACTACCATTTCCACGTGCGCCTGAAATGCCCCCGCGGCGCGCGCCACTGCATCGACCAGGAGCCGACGGTAGCGGAACTGTCCGGGGGCGGGAACGGCTGCGACAAGACGCTAGAATGGTGGGTAACCGACTATCTCGAACCGCCCGCCCAGAGCGGTAGATCGAAAACACCCGTACCGCAAAAACGCCACCCGCGAGACTTCACCATGGATGACCTGCCCCGGGAATGCCGCGCGGTACTGGGCGCGGACTGAACAATCGCTTGAAATTCGCGCAAGTCGGCGCTAACTGCCATCCCGCCCGCAGCGTCGGGCCAAGTCTCCGCAACCTTGTAAAAACGGACCAGATCCCATGAACCGTATCCTGCCCGGCATCCTTGCCATGGCCGCCATCGTGGTGGCCTCCAACATCCTCGTGCAGTTCCTGTTCGGCCAATGGCTGACCTGGGGCGCGTTTACCTATCCGCTCGCCTTCCTCGTGACCGACGTGATGAACCGCGTCTACGGCCCCGGCCCCGCGCGCCGCGTGGTCTTAGCCGGTTTTCTGGTCGGGGTGGCCTGTTCCTTTGTCGGCACCCAGATCATGGGCGAATTCGGCCCACTGGTGACCCTGCGCATCGCCATGGGCTCTGGCCTGGCCTTCCTGACGGCGCAACTGCTGGACGTGGCGATCTTCGACCGGCTGCGGCAGGGGCGCTGGTGGCGCGCGCCGCTTGCCTCTACCCTGGTGGGGTCGTCCGTCGATACGGCGATCTTCTTCACCCTGGCCTTCTCGGCTTCGCTGACCTTCCTGGAACCGGGCAACGACGTGTCCTGGGCGGGCGAGGCGCTGCCGCTTCTGGGGCTGGGCCCGGTGGTGCCGCTCTGGGTGTCGCTGGCGGTGGCCGACTGGTGTGTCAAACTTGCCCTCGCCTTGATCGCGCTGATCCCGTTCCGCCTGATTGTTAGGCGCCTCACCGCACGGGTTGCGTAAAAGCGTTTGACGAACACAAGATCTGTGGCACGCTATTCCTGACGGCAACAACAGAAAGGAGGTGGTCCAGTGTCTAGAGTGATATTGGAGAGAGAGGTTGGAACAGTCGGAGGGGCCGTGGTCTGAGGGCAACCCCCGGACCGAAACGCTTTCGATTGGGCCTCACGCTCTAACCGGCCCATCTCCGTAGCTCTCGGGGCCGCCTGACACAGGCGGCCCTTTCCTGTTAAGAGCGTCCCATGCTGCGCATCAGTGACGATATTGCCATCGAAGACTGGGAACTGACCGAGGTGTTTTCCCGGTCCTCAGGCCCCGGCGGGCAGAACGTGAACAAGGTGTCGACCGCCGTGGATCTGCGGTTCGAGGCCGCCCGCTCCCCCAACCTGCCCGCCCCGGTCAAGACCCGCCTCAAACGGCTGGCCGGCCGCCGCTGGACGGCCGACGGCGCGGTGCTGATCCGCGTGGAAGACACCCGCAGCCAGGCCCGCAACCGCGAGATCGCGCGTGAGCGGCTGGCCGAGCTGGTGAAGAAGGCGCTGGTGGCGCCGAAGAAACGGCGGCCGACGCGGCCGACCCTCGGCTCTCAGCGCCGCCGCCTGAAAGCCAAGAAGGAACGCGGCGAAATCAAGAGCTTGCGCGGGCGGGTGACGGGCGAGGACTGACCGCCGCGCCCCCTGCCGGCGCCGCGCGGGCTGCGGCCGCCCAACATGGGTATTTTTTCCAAGAAGAAGACAAGGGCGCGCGATACCCCCCTTCTTCTTGGGAAAAATACCCATGGCCGAACAACAGCCACCGGGCGCGGGGCTGGGGGTTCAGACCACCACCTCCCGCGCCACCTGCTCGCCCACCCCGAAGACCCGCTTGTAGCGGGCGATCTCGGCCTCGGGGCCCATCGCCTTGTTGGGGTTGTCCGACAGTTTGACCGTGGGGCGCCCATTGGCCGAGACCGCCTTGCAGACCAGGCTGAAGGGCGCCAGCCCGTCATCGGGCACAAGCCCGCGGAAATCGTTGGTCAGCAGCGTGCCCCAGCCGAAGCTGATCTTGGCGCGGTCCTTGAACCGGTCGTAAAGATCGTGGATCAAGTCCACGTCCAGCCCGTCGGAGAAGATGATCAGTTTCTGCGTCGGGTCCTCGCCACGGTCCTGCCACCAGCGGATCGCGGTTTCCGCGCCTTCGAAGGGGTTGCCCGAATCGATGCGGATGCCGGTCCAGCCGGCCAGCCAGTCGGGCGCGTTGTCGAGGAAGCCCCTGGTGCCATAGGTGTCGGGCAGGATGATGCGCAGGTTGCCGTCATGTTCCTCGTGCCAGTCGGCCAGCACCTTGTAGGGCGCCTCGCGCAACGCGGCGTCGGTTTCGGCCAGCGCGGCATAGACCATGGGCAATTCGTGGGCGTTGGTGCCGATCGCCTCGATATCGTGGCGCATGGCGATCAGGCAGTTGGAGGTGCCGACGAACTTGTCGCCCAGCCCTTCCATCATCGCCTGCACGCACCAGTCCTGCCACAGGAAGGAGTGCCGCCGCCGCGTACCGAAATCGGCGACCTTGAGCTTGTCCAGCGGTTTCAGCCGCTCGACCTTTTCCCACAGCTTGGTCATGGCGCGGGCGTACAGCACCTGCAGCTCGAACTTGCCCATATGCGCCAGAACCGCGCGCCCGCGCAGTTCCATCAGCACGGCAAGCGCGGGAATTTCCCACATCATCACCTCGGGCCAGCGGCCCTCGAAGGTCAGCTCGTACTGGCCGTCGCGCTTTTCCAGGGTGTAGGGCGGCAGTTGCAGGTTTTCGTACCACTCCATGAAATCGGGGCGGAACATCTGGCGCTTGCCGTAGAAGGTATTGCCGCGCAGCCATGTGCTTTCGCCGCGGGTCAGGCGCAGGGTGCGGATGTGGTCAAGCTGTTCGCGCAGCTCTCCCTCGTCGATCAGCTCGGCCAGGCGGATATCGGTGGAGCGGTTGATGATCGAGAAGCTGACCTCGGTATCGGGTTTGTTTCGGAACACCGACTGGCACATCAGCAACTTGTAGAAATCCGTGTCGATCAGGGACCGCACGATCGGGTCGATCTTCCATTTGTGGTTATAGACCCGCGTGGCGATATCGACCATCTTCACGGTTCCAGCACGATATTGGCGTCGAGCATCGTCGTGCGCGCGTCTTCCAGCGAGCCGTTAAGGTCGATGCCGCGGCAGGCCCCCTCGACGATAGTGACCGCGTAGCCCAGGCGGACCGCGTCCAGCGCCGAATAGAGCACGCAGAAATCGGTGGCCAGCCCGACCAGCGTCAACTTGTCGATACCTTTGGGGGAGAGGTAATCATCAAGCCCGGTGGACGTTTCGTGGTCGTTCTCGAAAAAGGCCGAATAGCTGTCGATCTCGGGGCGGCAGCCTTTTCGGACGACGTGATCGGCCCTTGAGACATCGAGATCGGGGTGGAAAGCTGCCCCGCGGCTGTCTTGCACACAATGCACCGGCCACAAGATTTGCGGCCCGTAGGGCATCTCTATGACTTCGAGGGGCTGGCGCCCCGCATGGTTGGCCGCGAAAGAGCCGTGATCGGCAGGGTGCCAGTCCTGGGTGAGGATACGGGTCTGGAATTCGTCCATCAGCGCATTGATACGCGGCACGACGGCATCGCCATCCGGCACGGCAAGCGCACCGCCGGGGCAGAAATCGTTCTGCACGTCGATCACGATCAGGGCTTCGTTGGCGGGTCGCATGGGCCTTCCTCCGGTCTGATGCCGACTCGGGTTACGCACCTGCCCCGCGCAGGTCAATGGCTGCGCCTGTCGCGGGCGAGGCACAGCATGGGGCGGCGTGGGCCGTCCGAGGGGCCGGGCAGTCTGGACCCGCCCCGTCGCAAACCTAGATCTTTGCGGGTCCGAATCCAGACGGGGATCAGCCCATGCTGCATGTTGTCACGCCCTCGACCGTCTCCAACCGCTCTGCGCTCAAGATCCGCAAAGTGCCCCGGTCGTTTATCGGCTTTGGGCTCGGGATGCTGCCGCGGGGGGCCATGACGCGCTCGATCTACTGGCGCATGGCGATGGAGATAAATTTCCTGCGATATTGCGCGGCGCTGGTGCCGTTTCCGCTTGCGATGCTGATCTTTCCCGAAAAGGCGTTGCTGATCGGGCAGGCGCCGGCGCTGATGTTCCTGGCCGTCTATTTTTTCGAATCGCGCCTGCTATCGGTCGATACCCCCGAACGTCGCCGCCGCCTGATGGCCGAGGAAGAGGCCGAGCGTGGCGCCGACATGCTCGGGGCGCGTGGGCGCGAGGTGCTGACGCAGATCGCGGCGCAACGCGGGCTCGGGGCCGGGGTGCTGCATCTGGTGGTCGAACAGTCGGCGCTGGCGCGGCTGCCGCCGATCACGCTGGTTTCACTTCAGCGCGCAGAGCCCCAGCCCGAGGTGCTGGACCTCAGCGCGCAAGAGCAAGCCGCGATCCGCGCGGGCCTGTTCGACGGCACGTTTACCGAAAAACACATGCATACCTGTAGCCTCGCGCTTGGCCGGTTCCTGCACGATGTCAGCCTCGATGCGCGAGGCGTTTCTGCCCATGCGCGGCTGGCGGCGCTGGCCGCATCCTAGAACGCGACCAGAGCGACGGCGCGGTGCCAAAGGGTCTGGCGGGCGCGCGGGATCTATCGCGCAAGACTCAGGATACGCCCGAACGGAACACCAGTTGCGGGCGGCTTCCCCGGTACGGCCCAGACCACGGGCAGACCCTTGGGCGGGGGCGGGCCGAATGGCCCCTCCAGGTCGGTCAGGATCACGATGGCGGACGGGTTCAGGGCCAGCGCCTCTTCGATGACCGGGATGAAGGACGTGCCCCCGTCGCGGGCAAACAGGATATCGGTGATCCGCCGTCCCCACAGCCCCCCCGCGCCAAGGACGGTTCTGGTGCGCACGACGACGTCAAAGACCAGAAGGTGTGTTTCGGCACCGGTACGCTTGGCGATGGCCGCAACTTCGGCCGCGAATTTTGCCAAGAGTGGACCATCGACCGAACCCGAACTGTCCACCCCCACCACGATGCGGGGGATTTCGCGGTCGCGGCGCCAGCCGGGTTGAAACGCCGGGGGCCGGGTGCCCGCGATGCGGGCGGCACTGTCCATTGCCAGCCAGCGGCGAGAGGGACGTGTGACCTGTGGCCGGGGGTCATGGAGCACCGCGCGCGTCACAAGACCGCGCAGGGTGACCTCCCAGGGGGTGCGCGGCTCTGGCAGGTCGGCCAGCCGATGACCCAGCGCACCGATCCCGTAACCGGCCTGTCGACCCGATTCCAACGCTCGGGCGAGGTGCTGACGCCAGGCGGCGTCTTGCGCGCTGCTGCCGCTGGCAGCCGTTGCCGCGCCGCTGTCGATATCCGGGGAAAAGCCCTGCTGTTGCGCATAGCCGCGTGCGGCCTCGGCAAGCGCGCCGCCCGGACGGGGCCGGTTACCGCCCGCGCTGCCCTGGCCTGCGGCCTTGCCCGCGCCGCCTTGCTGCGCGCCGCGCCTGTCGCCGGTACGCCTGCGCGGCGCGCCGCGTTCCTGCATCAACGCGATATAAAGCCGTTCGGCATCCCAGGCCGTGATCGCCTCGTCAGGTTTCATGTCATCGCGCGTTGTCGCCTTGAGCAAGCCCGTCAACCGCACCAAGGGACGGGGCAGGATATGCCCGGCCAGCATCAGGGTTTCGTTCACGATCGCATCGGTGGCGAGGTTGAAGAGATCGCCGTCATACCGCTCGCCAAAGCGGCCTTTCATGGCCTGCGCCCGGTTCGCATGGCGAAAGGCGACATGCAGGATGTGATGGGCGGCCAGTCCCACCTGTTCGGGCAAGCTCAGGGCCTCGTAGGCCGGCCCGTAACAGATGGTTTCCCCATCGGTCCAGGCCGGTCCCTCGCGCAGGTCGCTATCGGTATGACGGCACCACAGCGCCAGCGCGGCAAAGGCCGGGTCCTGCTCGGCCAGCTTTTGCAGGGCGCGGGTGGCGCGGGCGGAATGGCGCGTCGGTTTCACGCGAGACCAGCCTCTTGGCGCTCTTTCGCGTAGGTCTTGTAGGCGTCATGGGACAGGAACCGTTCCCCCAGCCCGAGATCAAGACCCTTTCGGATCAACCCCTCGAAACCGTATGTCGTCAATTCGCCCAAGGGCATCCTCTTGAACTCGGGCTCTTCGCGCTGGTGCGACAGGATGCGTATATCGGCCATGACATCGATCACGCCCTCGACATTGCGCCCATCCAGCACCCCGATCAGCCCATAGATCAACGCGTTCAACCCGTGCATCGAGGCAGGGTAGAGACCGATCCGGGTCTTTCGATCCGCCTCCAGCATGTCGTGAACCTGCACGGTGGCGGCGATGTCGTCAGCGATCATCGCAAACTCTGCCGCCACGGCCTCGCCCAGGGTGCCTGCGATCAGGACGTTGCGGATGCGCCGGTCGGGCACCGCCCGCATGATCTGGCTGACCCGTTCCCAACTGCGCGGCGTCGTGGCGATCAGCATTCCCTCGGCCAGCGCACGTTCGGTGGTATCGAGCAGGTCGGCGCGGGTCTTGATGAAGGCGATCACCGCCGGGTGCAGGCCACGCGGCACCGCGTAACTGTCCAGCCAATCGGTTGCGGCGGCCTGCACATGCAGATGGATCAACCGGTCGGAAAGGGCCGTGTTCATCTGGTAGGCGATGGCGCCATCCTCGACCGTGTTCCCCGCGGCCACGACGAACACGTTACCAGGCAGCCGGTGCCGCCCGACGCGGCGTTCCTGCAACAGGCCATAGACCGTGGGTTGCAGCATGGGCGAGGCGGCGGTGAGTTCGTCGAGAAACAGGATCGCGGGATGGGCCGGGTCGTCGGGCAGATCCTCGGGGCGGTACCACCGGGTTTTCTGGGTGTCGTGGTCGTAATAAGGCAGGCCGCGCAGATCATGGGGCTCGATCGTGGTCAGGCGCAGGTCGAATAGCAATGCGCCCTTTTCTTGGGCCAGTTGCGCCACGATCTGGGTCTTACCCACACCGGGGCGCCCGTGCATCATGTAGGATGCAAGCATCTGCCCCTCGCTTTGCGCCTGCCATCCCGCGCGCAGCACCTCCAGCGCCTCGCCTGCCGATACCGTCATCGCGTTAACGCTCATCCTGCCTCCGATCCTGAGTCTTGCCAGCGCAATCTAGGGCGCGGCGTGCGGGGATCACGGGGAAATAATCGATTGGACAGGCTTTATCCCAAGTAAAACCATCAGGCTTTACATATCTGATAATTTCCGTCAGTTTTTATCCCGGATTCCTATCAACCCCGCGGTGCAGCCCGGAATCCGTTGCACACAGGAGACGAGAATGCATCCGACCCAAGGTCACCCGCAGCCCCGCCCGCACGCAACCACACTGCTGCGTGATGTCTGGAATGAAATGATCTCGACCGGTCTTTTTGAGGTCTCTGCCGGCGAGCGCTTTGTCGAACACATGATCGAGCGGATCGAACGGCGCGCCTGACACAACATGACCCAAGGCAGCGTTGAAAGTCAGGCCGATTACCCCGCCCATGATGCCCGCGTTCTGACGGGCGGAGGGACCTGCGCGGCAATCGTGCTGGACGGCACGGTCTATACCTTGCGCATCACCCGCGCGGGCAAGCTCATCCTGACGAAGTGACCTCCGATCGGGGCGCGTTTCCCTCGACCTGGTCGGCCGCAGGGAACGGTGACCGGGTTGCATTGCCTGCGACATTCCCAGCATTGTCGCAGGCAAATCCATTCCTAAGTAGAAGACTAATGTTTTCTCCGGACGTGGTTCCTGCGTCCGGCAGCCAGTCGCAGAAGAGACCCCCGATGTCCCAGAACAAGTACGAACCCCGCCCCCTTGCCGTTCCCAGCGGGCGCTTGTCGCGCCTCGCGCGGTTTGGCGGCATGGCCTCCAACATCGCAGGCTCCATGGCCGTAGACGGCGCCCGCCACCTTGCACAGGGCAAGCGGCCCAAGGCCAGCGACCTTTTGCTGACGCCGGCCAATGCGCGCAAGGTCGCCGACCAGCTTGCGCATATGCGCGGCGCGGCGATGAAGGTGGGGCAACTGATTTCCATGGATGCGGGCGACATGCTGCCGCCCGAGTTGTCGGAAATCCTGGGTCGGTTGCGGGCCGATGCCCATTACATGCCAGGCGGGCAGCTCAAGAAGGTGCTGAACGAGAACTGGGGCGACGGCTGGCTGGGCAAGTTCGAGAAATTCAACGCCCGCCCCATTGCCGCGGCCTCTATCGGGCAGGTGCATCGCGCGCTGACCAAGGACGGGCGCGACCTGGCGATCAAGGTGCAATATCCCGGCGTGCGCAAGAGTATCGACAGCGACGTGAACAACGTGACCTCGTTGCTGCGGCTGTCGGGCGCGATCCCCAAGGAACTGGATGTCGCCCCGATGCTGGCCGAGGCCAAGCGCCAGTTGCACGAAGAAGCCGATTACGAGCTTGAAGGCCGGCATCTGCGCCGCTTCGGTCAGTTGCTGGCGGGCGCAAACGATTACATCGTGCCCGAATTGCAAGAGGATCTGACCACCAAAAACGTCCTGGCCATGACTTTTGTCGAGGGCGTTGCAATCGAAAAGCTGGCCGACGAGCCGCAAGACGTCCGCGACCGGGTGATGTATCTTCTGATCGACCTGCTGTTCCGCGAACTTTTCGAGTTCAAGGTGATGCAGACCGACCCCAACTTTGCCAATTACCGCTATAAACCCGAGACGGGGCAGGTAATCTTGCTGGATTTCGGTGCGACGCGCGAATTCAGCGACAAGATGACCGAGGATTTCCGCCGCCTGATGCGGGCGGGGCTAGACAATGACCGCGAGGGCGTGCGCCGGGCGATCATGGATATCGGCTTTTTCGCCGAGGACACCAAGGACAAGCACCAGACCGCGATGCTGGATATGTTCGAGATGTCGATGGAACCCCTGCACCGTTCCGGTGCTTTCGATTTCGCCGATAACGACGTGGCACTCAGGATGCGCGACGCGGGCATGAAACTGGGTCAGGATCGCGATTTCTGGCACATCCCGCCGATGGACACGCTGTTCATGCAGCGCAAGTTCGGGGGCGTTTACCTGTTGGCCAGCCGACTCAAGGCGCGGGTGGATATCCGCGCGATCATGGAACAGCATATGTAACGCAACCATCGCCCGGCGGGGCGGATGCAGCCCCGCCCGGCGCGGGGCAGGCGTCGGCCTGTGAATGGCCGGTCTGCGCATCGTGGCAGGCCCGGTGCGGACGCGTTGCATATGCGCCCCCGTTTCCTTATGTCGTCGGGCAAGACGACCGACAGGAAAGGCACCGGACCGTGGCGAATACCCTTTACAAGCGCGACCTGCCCGACGGGCTGGACCTGGGCCCGGTGGTGGCCATCGACTGTGAAACCATGGGGCTGAACCCGCACCGCGACCGGCTGTGCCTGGTTCAGTTGTCGGGCGGCGACGGCAACGCGCACCTGGTCCAGATCGAACAGGGACAGACCGAGGCCCCGAACCTGGCGCGAATGCTGGCCGATCCATCGGTGCTAAAGCTGTTTCATTTCGGGCGCTTCGACATTGCCGCGCTTTACCATGCCTTCGGTGTTCTGACCGCCCCGGTCTATTGCACCAAGATCGCCTCGAAACTGGTGCGCACCTATACCGACCGGCACGGGCTGAAATATCTTCTGGCCGAGATGCTGGATGTCGATATCTCGAAACAGCAGCAAAGTTCCGACTGGGGGGCCGAGACGCTCAGCGAGGCGCAGATGGCCTATGCCGCCTCTGACGTTCTGTATTTGCACCGTTTGCGCGATGCGCTGGATGCCCGGCTGGCGCGCGAGGGGCGGAGCGCAATCGCGCAGGCCTGTTTCGAGTTCCTGCCGACACGCGCGAAACTGGATCTTGCGGGCTGGCCCGAGATCGACATCTTTGCCCATTGAGCCCGCTCATGACCCGCGACACCCATATCGCCATCGGCCGCCGCGTCCTGAGCGGCGAGGCCGAGGCGCTGAGCATGCTGGCAAACGCGCTGGACGACCGTTTCGCGCAGGCGGTTGACCTGATCCTGTCGGCCACGGGGCGGGTGATCGTGTCTGGCATGGGCAAGTCGGGCCATGTCGCGCGCAAGATCGCGGCGACCTTTGCCTCGACCGGCACGCCCGCCCATTTCGTTCACCCAGCCGAGGCCAGCCATGGCGACCTGGGCATGCTGACCAAGGGAGATGTGTGCCTGGTGCTGTCGAATTCCGGCGAAACGCCGGAACTGGCCGACATCATCGCCTATACCCGCCGCTTCGGCATCCCGCTGATCGGGGTCGCGGGGCGGGCTGACAGCACGCTTTTGCGTCAGTCTGACGTGGCACTGCTGCTGCCCCCCGCGCCCGAAGTCTGCCCCATGGGGCTGGCGCCGACCACATCCACCACGATGACTCTGGCGCTTGGGGATGCGCTGGCTGTTGCGCTGATGGAACACCGCGCCTTTACCCCCGAACATTACCGCGAATTTCACCCCGGCGGCAAACTGGGCGCACGGCTGGCAAAGGTGGGCGACCTGATGCACCGGGGCGACGAGGTGCCGTTGGTGGCCACGCAAACCGCCATGTCAGAGGCCCTTCTGGTGATGAGCCGGCAGGGATTCGGCGTGGTCGGCGTGATCGGTGCCGAAGGCCGGTTGACCGGGATCGTCACGGATGGCGACCTGCGCCGTCACATGGAGGGATTGCTCGGCCATACGGTCGACCAGGTGATGACCCCGAACCCGCACACGGTCGGGGCCGGGGCGCTGGCCGAAAAGGCGCTGGCGATCATGAACGGGTCAAAGATCACTTGCCTGTTCGTCGTCGACGAGACAGGCCGTCCCGAGGGTATTCTGCATATCCACGATTGCCTGCGCGCCGGGGTGGCCTGAGGCCATGGCCTCGTTCGACAACGCCTATTCCCGCTTCGTGGCGCTGGCCCGGATTGTGCTGCCGCTGGCGGCGCTGGGGATACTCTCGACGCTATTCCTGGTTTCGCGCGGGCCCGATCCGGGCGACGATCTGCGCCAATCCCGCGATACGGTTGCCGAGATCGCTCGCGAACAGCGCATAGGCGCCCCGGAATTCGCCACCGTCACCGCGGATGGAACCGCGGTCGCGCTGAGCGCAGAAACCGTGCGCCCCGACGCGGCGTATCCCGGACAGGCCACCGCCGACATCCTGCACCTGCGGCTGGACATGGCCGGTGGCGCGCGGGCCGACCTGCGCGCCGCGCGCGGCGCGCTGGACATGGCGGCAGGCCAGACCGTTATGGAGGGCGGGGTACGAATCGAAAGTTCAGCCGGTTACCGGCTGGAGGCCGCGCGCGTCACCGCCGCGATGGACCAGACCGATATCCTTGCCGAGGGGCCTGTCACCGGCGAGGGTCCGGCGGGCAGGATCACCGCCGGCCAATTGCAACTGACCGCCGACCCACAGGCGGCGGGTAGGTATCTTCTGGTTTTCAAGGACGGCGTGAAACTGGTATACGAGCCGGGACGATAGGGGGGAACAACATGGCTGTGCTGCTTCGTGTTGCCGTGGCTGCGATGGCCCTTGTGCTTTTCCCTGTCAGCGTCTCGGCACAGGATACAGCGATTGCCTTTGGCACGCTTGCCCATGACAGCGGCTTGCCAGTCGAGATCACCGCAGAGGCGCTGGACGTCGACCAGGAAGATGGCACCGCCACCTTTCGCGGCGGGGTTTTGGTGGGCCAGGGCGAGATGCGCCTCTCGGCCGACCGGGTACTGGTCGTCTATGGCGAAACCCCCGAGGGCGCGCGCGCCCGGATCGCGCGGCTAGAGGCATCGGGAAACGTTCTGATGACGCTGGGCGCCGAAGCCGCAGAGGCGCAAAACGCCGTCTACACCATCGACCGCGCCAAGGTCGTCATGACCGGCGATGTTCTTTTGACCCAGGGCGACAGCGCGATCGCCGGCCAGCGGCTTGAGGTCGATCTCGGGCGAGGCACCGGCGCGATGTCGGGCAGGGTGCGCACGGTCTTTCAGCCCGAAGGCAGGGCGGATTGATGAAAGACACACCCGACCTGACCCTTGCCGCCAATCGCGATACCGGCTTGCGCATCGTCAACCTACGCAAGAGCTATCGCCGCCGCCCGGTGATCCGCGATATCAGCCTGCGGCTGGACCGGGGTGAGGTCGTCGCGCTTCTGGGGCCGAACGGGTCGGGCAAGACCACCTGTTTCTATGCTGTGGCGGGCTTGGTCATGCCCGAGGGCGGCCACGTGGTCATTGACGGGCGCGAGGTGACCGGTCTGCCGATGTATCGGCGCGCGCGTCTGGGCATCGGCTATCTGCCGCAAGAGGTCAGCATCTTTCGCGGCCTCAGCGTGGAGAACAACATCCTCGCCATTCTCGAACTGCGCATTTCCGACCGCCATCGCCGCCGCGAGCGCCTCGAAGAGCTGTTGTCGGAATTCGCCATCGAACATTTGCGCCGCGCGCCGGCGGTTTCGCTGTCGGGCGGGGAAAGGCGTCGGGTGGAAATCGCCCGTTGCCTGGCGGCAGAGCCGAAATACCTTTTGCTGGACGAACCCTTTGCCGGTGTCGACCCGATCGCGGTGGGTGAAATCCGCGCGCTGGTGGGCGATCTGAAAACCCGTGGGATCGGGGTGCTTATCACCGACCACAACGTGCGCGAGACGCTGGAAATCGTGGACCGCGCCTATATCTTGCATGATGGCCGCGTCCTTATGAGCGGCACCGCGCGGGAAGTCACCCGCGACGAGAACGTGCGCCGCGTCTACCTGGGCCAGAACTTCCGAATTTCGTGACCGCCGCGGCGCGGCGCGAGGGCGTTGTTGACATTTCCCGCCCAACTGACGCCAAATGACACACGATCAAGAGGCCAGAACATGACCTCGACCGCAGGCACGGAAAGGCACATGGCACCTAAACCGGGCCGGACCCCAGTTGACCCCGGCGCGCACCGGCTTTAACGGGGGGCAACCCTGCGAATGCAGGCAATTCGAGGAGGCGAAATGCTGTATCAGATCAGCGGCAAACAGATCGACATCGGGGAAGCGCTGCAAACCCACGTCAAGGATGAACTCAGCGCGGCCGTGGCCAAGTATGCCGAGCGGCCCACCGACGCGAATGTGGTATTCTCCCGCAACGCGCATGAATTCGTCTGCGAGGCGACCGTGCATCTGTCCACCGGTCTGACCGCGCAGGCCAAGGCCCACGCGACCGAGATCTACGCCGCTTTCGACAGCTGCTGTGACAAGATGGAAAAACAGCTTCGCCGCTACAAGCGCCGGCTGAAGGATCACCATCGCGATCGCAGCGAGCCGGTTGAACTGACGGGTGCGTCTTCTTATGTTCTGGCCTCGTCCGGCGACAACGAGGAATCCGAACCCGAAAGCCTTCAGCCCATGATCATCGCCGAGATGGAAACCAGGATTCCGTCGATTTCGGTCGGTGAGGCAGTGATGCAGATGGAACTGGCCGGGCAGTCCGTCCTGGTGTTCCGCAACGAGAAAACCGGCAAGATCAACGTCGTTCACACACGCGAGGACGGCAACGTGGGTTGGATCGACACCTAAGGGCCGCACCCGAACCCGCCGCCACAAGCGAGAGGCTCATGCAGCTTTCCATCCTTCTGAAGCCGGAGGCCGTGCGCGTCTTCGGCAAGATGTCGAGCAAGAAGCGCCTGTTCCAGGAACTGGGCGAGATTGCCGCCACGGCCTACGGGCTGGCGTCCAGCGATGCCATCGACGCGCTTCAGGAACGCGAAAGCCTGGGGCCCACCGGCGTGGGGCACGGCGTAGCCCTGCCCCATGCCCGCCTGCACGGGCTCGACCATGTCCGCGGCGCCTTTGTCCGGCTGGAAAAGCCGCTGGACTTCGGCGCGGTAGACCGTCAGCCGGTCGACCTCGTCTTTGCCCTTTTCGCACCGCAGGATTCAGGGGTCGACCACCTCAAGGCGCTGGCATTGGTGTCACGTACCCTGCGCGATACCGCGACATGCGAGAAACTGCGCGCCAATACCGACCCGGCCACCCTGCATGCCGTTCTGACAGAGGCCCAGACCTCAAGCCAGGCGGCCTGAGCGCCGGCCGGGCCGGGACGCCCGGCCCCGAAACCGTTACACCGGGAATGTCCCCGGCGGACCCTAGCCGCACCAGGCGCGATAACCGAAGGCAAGGTAATCGCGCTGATAGGCGTCGCGGGCGGCGGCCTCGATCTCTTGATCATATATATCGGCTAACGGCACCGGCCCATCTGGATCGGCCTGCGCCAACTCCGGTGCGGGCAGGCCGATCCCGGCGGCGAGAAAAGCCAGTTCCGGGCCCAGACGCTCTGCCCGCAAGACCATGTCGGGCATCACCACCTGCGCCATGCCGGCCAGGATACTCGACTGGCTGGCCCAGCTTGCATCGACGCGCAGCGCGGTCTGCCCGCCCAGGTGGCCCTTGAGAAATCGCAAGAAGGCCAGGAATGCCGCACGATGCGCACCGGCATCGTAGCCGGGTCCGGGATCGCCCACAGGCAGCGGCAGTCCATAGGTCTGGCGCAGCGTCTCGCGGATCTGGGGAAAACAGGCGCCGCCGGTGGGCAGGATATGGGTGCAAAACGCCCGATGTGCCCGCACCAGCGGATGACTGACCACGGTGAAACAGCGATGTCCGGGATGGCGGCGTTTCCATTGGCGCAAGCTTTTCTGGGTAAAGTCGCGTCGCACCTCATCCATTGCCTTGCCGTCCAGCGCACCAAGCCATGCCTCGACCTGTCCGACCGGCCCGCCCCGGATCGGCAGGAACAACAACGCACTGTCGGGCGCGGCAACATAGCTGGTCACGGCGGGGCCGCGGCGCGGTTCGAAATTGGGCGTGCGCGACAACTCGAACAGGTCAAGCCCGGCCAGCGCCTGTTCCATCTCGTCGAAATTGGTGACCTTTTCCGATAAAGGTTCGGGATTTTGCTTTTTCAGCTTGGCCGAAACCGCGTCCAGTCGCGCCTCGACCCCGAGAAAGGCCAAAAGCCCGTTCAGAACATCCAGCTCGGCGATATCCTCGTAACCGATGTAAAATGCCGTCTGCCCCCGGATCTGCAAGCCACGCAAAAGACGCAGTTGAAAGCCCTGGATACTGTCCAGAAAGGCGCCGAATTCAGCCGCGTCAAAACGTACCCGTGCCGAGCGCGAGTGTTTCATGTCGGTCAGCCGCCATTGCCCGGTTTCGCCCGCGATCTTGCGCGAGACATAGGATTCGGCGGGGTTGCGCGTCAGCACGATCTTGGCACAGCGCCGATCGTCGAGAACCCGGTCAAGGACACGCGGATCATGATCATGGAAATACCGAAATCCGGGCAAGGCCGCACCATCGCGCCGCATCGCCGCCAACAGGCGCGCGGGATCGGCGTCGCGTTGTTCCTGGGTCACCCCCAGCATCGCGCGCTGATCCTTGTGGCCGACGAAATGCGGATTGAATACCTCGCCGTAACAGTGCAGGCCGGGCACCGAATTGAGGTTTTCCTCAAGAAAGTTCGAGCCGGTGCGCATCTCGGCAAAGATCACGAAACTGTCGAAGGTGCGGGGATCACTCAATTCACTTCACCAGGTAGGGTTTGCTGGTTTGCCGTGGGGCCGGGTGGGGATCGTCGCCCACGGGGAAATCCCCCATCAGGTAAGGCTTCATCCCCTGGTTCTTGAGATTTTGAAGGAACTGGCCGAACCCGTCCAGATTGACCATCGTCGGCGCCTCGGTCAGCCGCCGCTGGGCACGCGGCGCGATCTCGTCGATGATGATCTGCAACGGCTCCATCGGGTTTTGCACGAAATCGGCCATGCTCCAGATCCGCACCCTAGCCCGGGTATGCGGCGAACGCAGGATATCAAGATGCGCCGCCTCGACCCGTTGCAGATGCGCCGCGCGCTTGCGCAGATCGACAAAGCTCTGGCGCGAATGGAACAGCGGCACCGCCCAGGCCCCGGTAATGACCGAGATCTGCGCATTCGGGTCGCCGACCATGAACCAACTGATCTGTTGCCGGTCATGCGGGCCGAACTGGAAACACTGCCGTTCGCCGCGGGTATTCCAGATCAGGTTGGTCAGAAAGGCGCGCGGATCGTAATCGCGCAACGGCGCGCTGTCGCAAAGCGCACCGTTATAGACCGCCTCTCCGCCGGCGAATTCCACCCGGTCGGGGTGATACAGGTGGCCATGCACCCGCGCGCCGATGGTCTTGCCAAGCCAGGTCTCGAAATTCTCGAACAGTTCGGAAAACCCCTCGAAAACCGAGTATCGCGCACAGGTCTTGCCGTTTTCCCAGCCCTCGTTGGGAAAACGGCTTTGCATGTATAGACCGGGCCGCCCCCGGGTGCGCCGATCGACGGCCTTTGAAAACAGCCGGTCGATCTTGCCGGGGTTGGGTTCTGCCCGGTTGGTGCGCCCGGCATCGGGGGCAAGGAAGGTCTGGTACAACAGATCGGCCTGCGGCCAGATCTTGCGCGCCACGAAACAGTCGGACCGGCGCAGCAATTGCAGGTGGTCATCGTAGAAGATATGCGGCTTGCCCTGGAAATCGAACTTGGACAACGTCAACGAGCGGCTTTCGATCTGGCCGGAATGCTTGCGCACCAGCGTCTGGAAATAGCTTTCATCGGGAATCCAGACGCGGTGGAAATAGCGTTCGTAAGTATCGCGTTCGGGGTCTGTCAGGATCGCCTCAAGCGTGCGCCGGGTCAGGCACCACCATTGCGACCCCAGGTGCGGTTCCAGACCCTCGGGAATCCGCCGCTTGAAATTTATCCGCCGTTGCAAGGCAACATAGCGGTCGAACAGGCGACGGTTCTTTTTCCACGAAAATGGAAAGCGCAGGGTAAAGCGTTCCCGGTCCAGCCCCCCGATGGTCCAGGGAACCTCGTCGGTGGTGACGGATTCTATGAAATCGGTGCGGGGCCGTGCGGCAAGGTAATGGCGCAGCTCCTCAACCGGGCGCAGCGGCAGGCAAGATCCCGAGGCCAGGTAGATATGGGCAATCTCGGGAAACTCGCGCAACACCATCTCGACCCCGGCGATCGTGGCCTGCACGATCGACCATGTTCCCCATTCACAGCGATATCTCTTGCAGAACCGCACATTGTCCAGCCCGGCCAGTTCGGCGTGAAACGCCCTGACCTCGGCGTGGCTCGCCCGGCGGTCGACATGGATAACAACGGGACAATCATGGCTGGCCCAGTGCCGGGCCACCGCCGCCGCCCGGTCAAAGGCATTGTGAACCAGCATGACGAACCCGATGCTCACGCCCAGTTCCCCTTGGACATGAGGCCCAGGATTTCCAACTGGCGCCAGTTGATGTATCGTTCCGACCACTTGCACCAGAGATCGGGATCGTCCTTGAGAACGGCGTTATAGGCGCGGTACTCGTGGCTGTTGGCGTAATGCTGGCGCCGGGTCAATTCCTCGGCGGATTTCTGAACGAAAGTATGCAGGAACTTGGCGTGCAGCAACGCGCCGCTGGCCTTTTCGCCCCCCCATTCGTCATAGACCAGGTTCAGGCCCCGCGGCAGCAATTCGTGGGTCGATTTGACATAGGCATAGCCCGGCTGCCACTTGACCAGAGGAATCTTGTTCAACGCCGGCGCCCGTTCGGGCCGGTCGGCAAAAAACGCCCGCGCCCGCGGCCCCCCCTGTATCCACAGGTTTCCAAAGCGGCTGTTCTTCTTGATCGTGTAATTGCCGCTGTCGAACCAGCAGGCGATTTCGAACGGGTCCTGGCCCGCACGGTAGGGCACCGCATCGATCGGCCCCTTGGGATACATGTCGACCAGCATCGCGCCGAACGACTTGATCGAAGAGGCGTCAAGCCAGTCGGTCAGCGCCCGGATGGGCCGCGTATCGCAAAACGGATAGATAAAGAATTCGTCCACATCGACGGTCAGGCACCAATGCCCCTTGCCATACCAGCGCGTCAGCCAGTTCAGCCAATCCACACCAAAGCGCGCGCGCTTGTAACTCTTTTCGGTGGTCCAGAGCGAAACGTCGTCCTGCGCCTCGAGATATTCGCGCGACCCGTCATCAGAGCCGTTATCGACCATCAGGAAATGGCCAACCCCCAGGTCGCGGTAATATTTCAGGAAAAACGGCAGGCGGATGCGTTCGTTGCGCAGGGTGGTAAAGACCAGAACGTCATCGGCGCGGATCGACCCCGTGCGCAGCGCGACCTTTTTCAATTCGCGCCGCTTGCGAAAGGCCCGTATGCGCCAGCGCTTGCGCTGAATCCGCAACCGGTATGAGGACACGATACCCATTCACATACACCTAAGTTCCGACCCGCAAGGGCGGTCCGGGGCCCGGCTTAGCCCGCCTTGCTTAACACGGTCTTGCAATGTGCCCGCCATGTCGGAACATTCGGCCCCGCTCTGCGCCCGTTTTCGGGATTTTTCCCGTTCCCTGCAAATTCAAGGATCGTATTGCGCCAAGAATAGGCATCCGTTGGCGCCAGGTAAACGGGGTAAGACCCCAATGTCTCGCGGTAGATGGCCAAATCGGCACAAATGACAGGGGTGCCAAGTGCCGCGGCCTCAAGCGGCGGCAGCCCATAGCCCTCGGCAAGGCTTGGCTGTAACAGCGCCGCCGCCCCCGACAACAATGCTGCAACCGCCCTGTCGTCCAGGTCCGCGCGCTCGATCACCGGCCAACCCTCGGCATGCGCCGTATCAAGGCGCGCGAAAACCTCGGCATTGCGCCAACCCCGGCGGCCAATGACGACCAGTGCCGGTATCCCGCCGAGCGGCGGATCATCGACAAGCCCTTGCCACAGATCAAGCAACAGCGCGTGGTTCTTGCGCGGCTCGATCGTGCCCAGCGTCACGAAATAGGGCCCCGGCGGCGGCAGGCCCGCGGGCAACGCGGCCGGATCGGGGCGGGCAACATCCACGCCCAGCGGCACAACCAGGCCTGGCGGGACGCGCCCCATATGCGCCATGTGCCATTCGGCGCGGGCACGGGTATCGGCGGAATTGTAGATCACCAGGTCTGCCTGCGCTGACACCCGCGCAAGCCGCGCACCAAAGGCCTGCGGAACGCCCTCGCGCGCATGGTCCGGGAAATCCAGCGGGATCGTATCGTGGATCAACACGTTGATCCCGGCACCCGGCACGGCCCGAAGCCCGCGCAGGGTGCGCGCCGTCAGGTTGGCATGGCCCACGTTGAAACAGGCCGTCCCGGCCGGCAGGTGACGGCACAGCATTTGCCCCAGCCCCACCGCCATGCAGCGCGCAATCGCGTGGCGGCGCAAGAGCGCCTCTGCCGCCGCGCGCGCAGGGTCGCGTGGGCGTAGCACCCGATCGGCCAGCCCTGCACGCGGCCAGCCCCGCCCCCTGATCGCATCGGCCAGCGCGATCATCCCGGCGCGACCCGTCAGCACGTAACCGGCCCGCGTCCGCGAAAGGGCAAAGGCCGGCACATCACCGCCCGCAAGGTAATCAAGGTAGGCCAGTTCGACCCGGTCGATGCCAGTCAGTGCCCCCTGCCCCGCGCGCGAAACCAGGCGCGAGACATCCAGCAGCCACGCAGGCCGTCTAGCGGCGATAGGGGCCGCGCTGGTACCATTTCCACGCATCGGCGATCATCACCCCGAGATCA
>NZ_SLXU01000019.1 GCF_004343505.1 Rhodovulum bhavnagarense
CTCTACGAACAGGCCGTCATCCGTGACGTCCCAGTGCTCGGAGAAGACAAAACGCTCGACCTGAGCTTCGACAAGCCCTTCGAGGTCGCAGAGGTACATATCTATTTCCCCTATGGCGTGCCCTCGCTTGAGGTGATTGGCGGCTTGCCCGGCGATCTCGACGACAAGGATGCCGAAGGATCGATCATCGCGGATATGGATGACGACGATGACGAAGATGACGACATCGAGGATGGACCGACGAGCGGGGCGGACGTGATCACCGGCACCGCAGCCGCGGATGACTTGTCGGGATGGGCCGGGGACGACCTGATATCGGGCCTCGAGGGCGACGACTACCTGCGGGGCGGCCAGGGCGACGACACGCTGATCGGGGGTGAGGGCCGAGACGAACTGATCGGCGAGGAGGGCGCAGACAAGCTGATCGGCGGGCTGGATGACGACACGCTGACCGGCTGGGGCGGCGCAGACCATTTGATCGGCGGGGAAGGCAACGACATCCTTTACGGCAATGCCGATGACGACATCCTGGACGGCGGCGAGGGCGATGACTTCCTGACGGGGGGGACCGGGCAGGATATTTTCGTCTACGGCATCAAGGGCGGTGAGGATGTGATCCGCGATTTCAACGCGGAACAGGACCGCATCCTGCTTGACTCTGCGCTCTTGAACGAGGGCGAGACCTTGGAAGAGCTGCTAGACCGTGTTGCGTTCCAGGATGACAAGAACGTGGTGCTGAACTTTGGCGACGATCAGCAGCTTGTGATCCATGACATCGATCTGGACGAGTTGAATGTCGAGATCGGCGAGGATGACGACGACGATGATGACGAATGACTTTCCCGGTTGACCCTCCGCAGGCGCGTCGTCATGGCGGACGCCGTCCGCCCGTCAACGAGGATCGGATTTGGTGCCGCTCGGCCGATTCCGGTGCATCCGGAGTTGGAAACCGGAAAACCGCAGCGCGCCCCCGGCCGCAGGGCAGGTGGCGTCTGGCCGGGGCGCGCGTTGCCCGCCACGCAAGCGCGGTTACATGCAAGATGGTGATATCCGGCGGTCGCCATCGCGCCGAGGCATTGGCCTGACATGTTGAAAAAACGGTCGATTGATCGCAACGCGGCAGGCGCACGGAGGCTGTGATGAGCAACGAACGAGAGACCGAGGGTTGCATCGGCCATGTCGGCGCGTCCGATCACGTATTACCCGGCCTGTCGGAAGGCTCGGCCTACAAGCGCGTCACCGATGCCCAGATCAGGATCACGCGCGTCTTTGACACCCTGCTCAGGGCCGATAATGATCATGCCGACCGCGCCATCGACCAGGCCCTTGCCGATATAGGAAGCTTTTTCGTCTCTGACCGAAGCTATCTATTCCAGTTGCGTAACGGCAATCTGCTGGACAATACCCACGAATGGTGTGCCGACGGCATCGAACCGATGATCGGGATGCTTCAGGGGGTACCCATAGACATCGCGGCGCATTGGTTCGACCGGTTCAACGCGGGCCACGCCGTTCACATACCCGATGTACCCGGCATGCCGGACGACTCGCCCGAGAAAGAGACCCTGATGATGCAGGGGATCAAATCCCTGCTTGTCCTGCCGACCGGCAGCGAAGGAGTTTTCACCGGCTTTGTCGGACTGGACATGGTGCAGGACTATCGCGAGTTCCTGCCCGGCGAAATCGCGCTTTTGCAATCGACCGCCCATGCCATGCAGGCGCTTTTGCAACGCAGGGCCGCGGCATGGCGGGTGCAGGAGGCGCAGCATTCCGTCCGCTCGGAACGCAACCGTCTGCGAGCAACCCTGGATGCCATCCCCGACCTGGTGCTGGAACTGGATGACACCGGCAGGTTCACCTCGTTCCATACCGGCGACGATGATTTGCGCATATTGCCCCCCGATCAGGTGATCGGGCACACCATCGAAGAGGCCCTGCCGAACGAAACCGCGACGATCGTGCGGGACATCTTTGACAGGACAGTGCAAGGCAATATCGTCCGGCAGGCGGATATTCCGCTGGAAACGCCCTTGGGAACCCGCTTTTTCTCTGTCGCTGCGGCCGCCAGCCCGGCAGAGCCGGATACCGCCCGACACCATATAGTCGCCTCTGTCCGCGACACCACCGAAGAGCGCGCGCGCGAACGGCGGAGCGAGCAACTGGCGCGGATCGTCGAAGAGATGGAAGAAACCGTCATCCTGGCCGATACCGACGGGCTGGTCACCTATGTCAACCCGGCCTTCGAGAAACAGACCGGCTATCGGCTGGATGATGTGCGGGGCAAGGCGCCCGGCAGTTTCCTGCGTGGCGAGCAAACCGAACCGCAAGCCGCGGAGGCGATAGACTACGCGATCCGCACACATCAAAGCCTAACGATCGAAACGCGCAACTTTCGCAAGGATGGCACGCCCTACTGGACAGAGATGCGGCTTCAGCCGGTACACGATGCATCGGGCACGTTTACGGGGTTCCTGTCCGTTCAGACCGATATCAGCGAGCGCAAGGAATACGCCGAAAAACTTGCGCAGCGCAGCCATGAACTTGCCCTGGCCCAGGAACGGCTGCAAGGCGCCGTCGAGGTGCTGCCGCAGGCCTTTGCCTATTACGATGCAGATGACAGGCTTGTTTTGTGCAACGAACGCTATCGCGCCTGCTATCCCAAATCGGCCCCGATGATCGAACCGGGCCGCCGTTTCGAAGAAATCATGCGATATGGCCTCGAACGCGGCGAATATGCAAATGTCGAAGGCCGCGAAGAAGAATGGGCCGCAGAGCGGTTGCGCCGGCATCGCATGGACGATCACACCTCCGAACAATTGCTGGCGGATGGTCGATGGATCCAAGTGATCGAACGGCGCACGCCCGACGGCGGCCAGGTAGGGCTTCGTATCGACATCACCGATCTGAAACGATCGGTGCAGCGGGCCGAAAAGGAACGGCTTGCCGCGATGGATGCCTCGCGCGATGGCATGGGCATTACCGATGCGGGGGGCAAGGTGCTGTATCTGAACCGCGCCTTTGCCGGCATGCTGGGCCTGGCCAGTGATAACGACTGCATCGGCCAGGACTGGAGCGTTCTCTACCCGCCGGAAGTGGCCGAGTTTCTCGCCACTACCGCCATTCCCGAAACGCGTCGTCAAGGAAGCTGGCAAGGCGAGGTCATGGCACAGCGCAGGGACGAGGGCGTCTTTCCCGTCGAGCTTTCGCTGACCTTGCGCGACGATGGCGGGATCTTGTGCATCGCACGCGACGTAACACAACGCAAACGCGCGTCGATGGAACAGGCGCGACTGCGCGAACAATTGCAGATCGCGCAGAGGCGCGAGATCATTTCCCAATTTTCGCGCGGTATCGCCCATGATTTCAACAACCTGCTGGCGGTGATCGCAGGCGCGGCCGATATGCTGAACGAGGGCATCGCCATCGAGAAAAACGCCGAACGCATCCTTGCCGCCAGCCAGAGCGGAAAAGACCTGATCGCGCGCTTTTTCAACCAGGATCGAAACACGGCCAAGCGGATCACCCTTGACCTGCGCAAGTCGGTGCGCGAGGCTTGCGATCTGTTGCAGGTCAGTCTTGGCCCCGATATCGACCTGCATCTCGACCTGCCCCAAAACCCTGTGATCACCCAGGCCGATCCTACGGATGTGCTTCAGGTGGTATTGAATCTCGGGGTCAACGCGCGTGATGCGATCCTCGCCTCACCCCGGAAAAACGACCGGCGCATTACCGTCGAGTTGGCCATGGCGGGGCCGCAAGATCTCGGCTTGCAACCCCGCATCGGCTATCTGCAAGAGGCTCGGAGCTATTGCATGATCAGGGTCCGCGATACCGGTATCGGGATTCCGGCCGAGTCGCAGGACCGGATCTTTACCCCCTCCTACACCACGAAGGCACAAGACGGATCGGGCCTGGGCCTGACAATCGTGACAAGCGCCGCACGCAGTTACGGTGGCGCCATCAGCTTGGACAGCACCGTTGGCAAGGGGACCGCTTTCACCTTTTTCTGGCCGGTCGGGTCAACCGAAACGAGTCGGCCAAGATCCGCCAAAACGGGAGAAGGCACCAGCGCCTCACTCGAAGGCCGCACCATCCTCGCCGTAGACGACAACGAGGACGTGCTGATGGTCGTGGGTGAGTATCTTGAACGGTCGGGGGCCAGCGTCGCCTGTTGCAGCGATCCGCAGGACGCGATCGAGGCGCTACAAGACGACCCGGACGCCTGGGATCTCGTCGTGACCGATTTCGACATGCCGGGAATGAACGGTGCGGAACTGGCACAGGCCGCTCATCGCCTTGCGCCAGACGTGCCCGTGATCTTGTTGACGGCCGTGCCCGACTGGAACGAAAACTCGGAGAAGAGTACCGAAACCCTTTTCACCATCGTGCTGGGCAAACCGATCATGCAGGCTGACCTGATCGCAGCCTGCAAACAGGCAATGGGCAAACCTTCCTGAGATGGCATCGATGACGACGCGCGCGCGGTCAGGGGTTTACCAGCTCTGAGCCTTTGGATGCGGCATGTTCGGCCCGGAGAGGGCGCACCCCGTCACATGCGCCTCGTCGACCGGACAGCCCCCTGCCCCATCGCGGACGCGCATGACGTGATCCCGTCCGGTAGTCAGTCCTCTGCCGGTTCGTGTTGCGGACGGAAAGAACGGGTCAGGAATGCAGGCATGTGATCACCCATGCCCACCACCGGCTCGTCCCTGTCGCGCCCGCCACTGCGTCGGCTGCGGCCAGAGCGGGCGTTGCGCGTCGTGCGCGACTTATCGCTCCCCTCGGCGAGGGGTGTGCGCGCTTGATCCTGCACTGGCTCGGCGCGGGGGTGGGCTTGATCGCGATCACGCCGCGGCTTGGCCTCGGGGTCCGGCCCTTTCAGCGGGCTCGGAACACGCGGTATCTCTCTCTTGACCAGGTCCTCGATGGCGGCCAGCCACTTCTCGTCATGGGGCACACAGATTGTCAGGGCCTTGCCCTCGCGCCCGGCGCGGCCAGTGCGTCCGATCCGGTGTACGTAATCCTCGGCATGAGAGGGCACGTCATAGTTGAAAACATGACTGACCGCGGGCACATCCAGCCCGCGCGCCGCGACATCAGAGGCCACCAGAAGACGCAATTTTCCCTCGCGGAACAGGTCCAGCGTCTTGGTGCGGGTGCCTTGATCCAGGTCGCCATGGATCGGGGCCGCATCATATCCATGACTTTTCAGGGACTTGGCGACGATATCGACCTCGGTCTTGCGGTTGCAAAAGATGATGGCGTTGGTGCAACGCGCGCCCTCGCCCTCGATCAGCGCACGCAACAGGGCGCGTTTTTCCTTGGCCTGCCGATCCTTGCGCGTCGCGGTATAGCAGACAACACCCTGTTCGATGCTTTCGGCGGTCGTGGCGGCGCGGGCGACCTCGATCTTTTCGGGATTGGACAGGAAGGTATTCGTCACCCGCTCGATCTCGGGGGCCATGGTGGCACTGAAAAACAGGGTCTGGCGGGTAAAGGGAGTCAGCTGGAATATCCGCTCGATATCGGGGATGAACCCCATGTCGAGCATCCTGTCAGCCTCGTCCACTACCATGATCTGCACGCCGGTCAAAAGCAGCTTGCCACGCTCGAAATGGTCGAGCAGCCGGCCCGGCGTGGCGATCAGGACATCCACGCCCTTGTCGATCAGCGCATCCTGTTCCTTGAAGCTGACGCCACCGATCAACAGCGCCTTGGTCAGCTTGGTATCCTTGGCGTAGGTATCGAAATTCTCGGCCACCTGGGCCGCCAGTTCACGCGTCGGCGCCAGGACCAGGCTGCGCGGCATCCGCGCCCGCGCCCGACCGCGCGACAACAACGTGATCATGGGCAGGACGAAACTGGCGGTCTTGCCGGTGCCCGTCTGGGCGATACCCAGAACGTCACGCCCCTGAAGGGCGGGCGGGATCGCGCCTGCCTGGATCGGGGTGGGCTGGGTATAGCCTGCAGCGGCTATGGCAGACAGAACCTTGGGGGCGAGCCCCAGATCGGCAAACGTAGTCATCAGGATCCTTCGCGTGGTTGCGGCATTGTTTTGGCCGCTGGCATCCGCGCGGCCCGACCGGCCGAATTGCCGGTCCCGTCTCTCATGGTCTCGGCCATAGGCGATAGAGCGGTTTTCGTCAAGCAAAGCCAAGCAAAAGCCGGGCGACCGATCGGCGCGGCATCGTCACAGAAACACCCTCCAGATCAGCAGAATTTCGGGCAAAAGCATGCAATAGCCAATCAATGCCACCAGTCCGTCACGGGTTGCAAGCGCCATGCCCAGCACCAGGACGTGCAGCGACAGCACAAATGGCAAGCCCGGAATGAAACCCGCCACAAAGATCACGGCCCCCGTGACCATAAGGATCACGGCCAGCACGCTGCGCATCACCATGCTGTCGATCAGGAAGGCCAGGCGCGGGGCCAGCAACGGTCGCAGCCACAATATCGCGGGCTGGGCCCGGGCAACCGATACCGCCAGCAGGTGACCGGTCAGTTTCACCCGCCCCAGCCTGGCAGGAACCCAAAGTCGCGCCTCGCCGGTCAACATCCGCCCGCCGATAAGGATCATGAAAACGGCTGAAACGGCCGGAATTCCGGGCACCATCCCGACCGGCAGAATCAGGAATGCCGACAGCATGACCAGAAGCGGCCCAAAACCGCGGGCACCTAGCGTGTCGATCAACTCCGACACCGTGATCTGGTCGCGCGAAAGCGCAAGCCGTGCGAGGTCATCCAGCAGGCTGGACAGCACCCAGTCGTCATGGTCCCGGCTCATGGCGCGCGGTCGTCCCGCTGATACCGGTCAACCCGGCGTTTTTTGCGTGGCATGCCTTCCATGTCGCTGCATGGGCGCGACAATTCAAGGGGCAGACGCCGGGCGCCGCGCGAGATGGTGTCGCGGCCCGAGGCCGGCAAGTCCGGGTCCGGCAAGATCGGCCCGGTGCGCCATGCTTCGCGGCTACTCGCTCAGCCTGCTGATAATGACCTTGACCTCGGGACGCTTGCCGATCTCGGCCTGTGCAATCTGGCGGGTGATACGGCGCATCGCCTCTTCCAGCTTGTCGTCATCGGCCAGGGTCCTGTCATCGGCGCGGCGCAGGAATTGGTCGAGATCGGCCTCAAGTACCTCGGACAGGGGCGCGCGGGACGCGCCCTTCTCCGGTAGCCCGTTCACCTCGACCCAAGGCTCGCCCATCGGTTCGTCAGCTTCGTCGATCAGGACCGACACAACCACCTGCCCGTTCAGCGCCATGCGAATCCGATCGCGAACCACACCGTCCAGCGCACCGATCTGAACCGTGCCATCAAGGTAGGTGCGCCCGGTATCGACATAGCCTGCAACCCGCGGCACCGCGCCGGTCAGATCCAGCAAGGTGCCATTGGGCGCAAGTATGCCGTTCAGCCCGTTCTCGGCGGCCAGCTTGACATGCTCGCGCAGGTGGCGATGTTCGCCATGCATGGGCACCACCACGCCCGGTTTCATCAACTGGTGGATCTGGGCCAGGTCCGGGCGGTTGGCGTGGCCCGACACATGGTAGAGATCGGCATCGTCATCGACGACATCCACCCCCATTTCCGATAGCGCGTTGACGATGTTCAAGACGTCACGTTCATTTCCCGGAATGGTCTTGGACGAGAACAGGAACAGGTCGCCCTCGGCAAGGCTCAACCCCATGTACTTGCCCCGCGACAGTTGCGCCGAGGCGGCCCGGCGTTCGCCCTGGCTGCCGGTGACGATCAGCATGAGGTGATCGCGCGGAATGTCGCCGGCCTCTTCGGGGCTGATGGTTTTCGGAAAATCGGTCAGGATACCGCTTTGCACGCCCGCCTCGACCATACGTCGCATCGCCCGCCCCAGCAGGCAGACCGAACGGCCCGCATCGCGCCCGGCCTCTGCCAGTGTTTTGAGACGAGCGATATTCGAGGCAAAGGTCGTCGCGACCACCATGCCGCCCGCGCGTTCCACCAGTTGCCGGATCGCAGGGCCGACGCTGGCCTCGGACCGGCCCGGATTGGGCGAGAAGATATTGGTGGAATCGCAGGTAAGAACCTTGACACCAGCCGCTGCCACCTCGGCCCAGAGAACGCGATCGAAAGGGTCGCCCAGTACCGGCGTCACGTCCAGCTTGAAATCGCCGGTATGCACGATGCGGCCGGCGGGCGTATCGATTACGAGGCCAGAGCTTTCGGGGATCGAATGCGACACCGGCAGGAAGGCCACCTCGAACGGCCCGGCCTTGATGCGTTCGGGCCAGGGCTGGACGACGTTCACATGGGCAGGGTCCTGGCCCTGCTCTTCCATCTTGCGCGCGGCGTGGTTGGCGGTGAAGGGGCGGGCATAAACCGGCGCCTTGAGTCGCGACCACAGATGCCCCAGGGCGCCGACATGATCCTCATGCGCATGGGTGATGAAGATCGCCTCCAGCCGGTCGCGCCGTTCCTCCAACCAGGAAATATCGGCAAAGATAAGGTCCACGCCGGGCGTGGTGTCCATGTTGGGGAAGGTCACGCCGATATCGACAAGGATCAGCCGTTCGGCATCTTCCTGCCCGTAGCCATAGACATAGGCGTTCATGCCAATCTCGCCGGCACCGCCGAGAGGAAGGTAGATCAGTCTGGGGGCTCTGCTCATCTCGCCTCTTGTTCCTTGTTATGGGCGTGGATCACGGTCAGGCCGTGCATGGTCAGGTCGTCTTCGACGGTGTCAAATAGCACATCGCCCTGCGCGAACAACGGGGCAAGCCCGCCGGTGCCGATGATCCGCATGGGCCTTTCATATTCGCCCCTGATCCGCGCGCAGATCTCGCGCACCAGGCCGACATAGCCCCAGAACACGCCCGATTGCATGCAGGCAACCGTGTTCATGCCGATCACCGCCTGCGGTTTGGTCACGTCGACATGGGGCAGCGCCGCGGCGGCCATGTGCAGGGCCTCAAGCGACAGGTTCACGCCGGGCGCGATCACACCGCCGACATACGCGCCGTCATGGGCCACCACGTCAAAGGTGGTCGCCGTGCCGAAATCGACCACGATCAGGTCGCCGCCGTGCCGGTCATAGGCGCCCGCGGAATTCACCAGCCGATCGGGGCCGACATTCGTGCCCGCATCCACGCGCGCGGGGTGCGGCAGCAGGCATTCGGGTTTCCCCACCACCAGCGGCCGCGTGTTGAAATAGCGGTCGGCGAAGACGCGCAGGTTGAACACGACGCGCGGCACCGTGGACGAGATGATGACATCGGTGATCCGTGCCTCGATCCGGTGATGGGCTATGAGCGTCGAGAACCAGGTGAAATACTGGTCGGCGGTGCGGGTGTGTTCGGTCGCGGTCCTGAGCGTGCACAGGAACCGTTCGCCATCCCAGATCGAGAAGACGGTATTGGTATTACCGCAGTCGATGCACAAAAGCATGGCCCGCCCTCAGAAGAACACATCGGCCGCCGCGATGATGCGCCGACCGTCGAGGGTGTCTAGGACAAGCTGGCCATCCTCGTCCACCGTTTCGAACAGCCCGACAATCTCCTCGCGGCCGGTGCGCGCGGTTATTTCCTGGCCAAGCCTCGCGGCCTGTGCCAGCCAGGCCGCGCGCAACGGGGAAAACCCGTGTTCGACCAAAAAGCGGTGTTGATGGTCCATATGTTCGGCAAGGAAGGCAAGGAATTCCAGCGGATCGATCGACTCGCCGGCGACCTCCGCCAGGCTGACTGGGGCAAGTGCCCCCTCGCCCAGCAAAGGCGGCGCAGGCGCGGCATTCAGGTTCACACCGATGCCGATCGAAAGGGATGCCACCTGTTCGGCATTCCCCTCGGCCGCCAGAAGGATGCCCGCCAGCTTGCCCCCGCGCAACAAGACGTCATTGGGCCATTTCAGCGACAACTCGGCGCGATCCTCCACATAGGCGGTCAGCGTGGCATAAAGGGCATAGGACGCCACGAAGGAGTAAAGCGCTGCGCGCGACGGCTCACAGCCCGGCGCCATGACAAACGTTGCCGACAGGTTGCCCTCCGGCGCGATCCAGGACCGACCTCGACGGCCCACCGCTGAGCTCTGGCGGCGTGCAACGATCCAGGTCGGCCGATCAAGCGGTGCCCGGCGGCGGGCCTCTGCCATCGTGGAGTCGACCTCATCCAGCAAGATCAGGTCATGGCCGGCCGGCCAGTGCCAGCCGCCCTGCCCTCTGTCGACCTCAGTTGACAAGGGTTTCAGCGGCGGCCAGCGCCAGCCCCTCGATCCCGAACAGGTTGACGACACCGACCACCATCGCAACGGACGAGACCATCAGGACACCCCAAAGCGCGATCGGCATCGTCCCGTTCAGCCTCGGCTCGCCAGCTTCTCCGAAATACATGTAAAAGACGATGCGCAGGTAATAGAACGCGCCGACCACCGAGGCCAACACGCCGACAACCGCCAGCCAGACAAGCCCGGCATCGACCGCAGCCTTGACCACGTAGAACTTTCCGAAAAAGCCCACCAGCGGCGGGACGCCCGCCAGGCTGAACAACAGCACCCCCATGGCCAGCGCCTTCAGGGGGGCGGTGGCTGAATACATGTGCAGGCTGCGGATATCTGTCACCGGCTGGCCGTCCTTTTCCATCCCGAGGATGAAGGCGAAGGTACCCACGCTCATCGTGACATAGATGGCCATGTAGACCAGCATCGACTGCACCCCCAGCGCAGTGCCCGCGGCAAGCCCCATCAGCGCGTATCCCATATGCGCGATCGAGGAATAGGCCATCAGCCTCTTGATGTTGCGCTGACCGATGGCGGCTACCGCGCCCAGCACCATCGACAGCAGTGACAGCACCGCAATCACCTGTCCCCAATCGCCCGGAACCGTCCCGAAAGCGTCATGAAGCACCCGCGCGAACAGTCCCATCGCCGCCATCTTTGGCGCAGAGGCGAAAAACGCCGTGACCGGTGTCGGCGAGCCCTCGTAAACATCGGGCGTCCACATGTGGAACGGCACTGCCGAAACCTTGAAGGCCATTCCGGTGATAAGGAAGACAAGGCCGATCAACAGGCCGATCGGCATGTCGCCCTGGTGCAGCGTGGCCAGGATACCCGAAAACAGCGTCGTGCCCGAATAGCCATAGGTCAGAGACGCCCCGTAGAGCAGCAAGCCAGAGCTGAGCGCACCCAGAACAAAGTACTTGAGCCCCGCCTCGGTCGATTTAACGCTGTCCCGACGCAGCGCGGCGACGACGTAAAGGGCCAGCGATTGCAGTTCCAGCCCCATGTAGAGAAGCATCAGGTCAGCCGCTGATACCATCAGCATCATGCCGACCACGGCCAGCGTTACCAGAACCGGGAACTCGAACCTCAAGAGGTTCGAGCGGCGCATGTAATTCTGGCTCATCAACAGGACCGCGCCGGCAGATACAAGGATCACCACCTTGGCAAACCGCGCAAAGGCATCATCCACGACCGCGCCGCCAAAGGCGGTTTGCACGGGCCCCGCGGTCAGGCCGATCCAGGCCCCGAGGGCCAGAAACAGCGCACCGGTCACCAGTGTCAAAAGCGGCGCCACGCGGTCCTTGCCCGTATATACGGCACCTACCAGCGCGAGCATGGCATAAACAGCCAGGGCGATTTCCGGCAGCAGGACGGAAAGGTCGTCAAGGATCATCGCGTTCCCCTCAATTCTGGGCCAGCCGCACCGCGGCCTCGGCCTCGATCAGGGCCGTTTCATAATTGGCGATCAGGGCCTCGACCGAAGGCCCGATGATATCGGTCACAAGCGCCGGATAGACCCCCAACAGCAGCGTCATCGCCACCAGGGGGGCGAACATCGCCCGCTCACGCAGGCCCATATCGGAAATGGTGCGCAGCGATTCCTTGATCAGATCGCCAAAGACAACGCGGCGATACAGCCACAGCGCATAGCCCGCCGACAGGATCACCCCCAGCGCGGCAACCGCCGCCACCCATGTATTGACCTGGAAGATCCCCGCCAGCGTCAGGAATTCCCCGATGAACCCGCTGGTTCCCGGCAGGCCGACATTGGCCATGGTGAACAGCATGAAGATCAGCGCATAGGCCGGCATACGGTTGACCAGCCCGCCATAGGCGTCGATCTCGCGGGTGTGCATCCGGTCGTAGATCACGCCCACGCACAGGAACAGCGCCCCCGAGATGAATCCGTGGCTGATCATCTGGAAGATCGCCCCGTCCACGCCCTGCTGGTTTGCGGCGAACACGCCCATGGTGACGTATCCCATATGCGCGACCGAGGAATAGGCGATCAGCTTTTTCATGTCCTCCTGGGCCAGCGCCACCAGCGAGGTATAAACGATCGCGATGGCCGACAGCCAGAACACCAGCGGCGCCCATATGTCCGATGCCACGGGGAACATCGGCAGGGAAAAGCGCAGGAAGCCGTAGCCGCCCATCTTCAGCAGGATCGCAGCCAGAACGACCGACCCGGCGGTCGGCGCCTGCACGTGGGCATCGGGCAGCCAGGTATGGACCGGCCACATCGGCATCTTGACCGCAAAGCTGGCAAAGAAGGCCAGCCACATCAGCGTCTGCATGCCGCCCACGATGGTCTTGCCGCCGATCACGATATCGCCGGCGCTGAACTGGTGTGTCAACAGCGTGGGAATGTCGGTGGTGCCCGCATCGATATACATCGCCACCATCGCCACCAGCATCAGCACCGAACCGAGAAAGGTGTAGAGGAAGAACTTGAAGGTGGCATAGATCCGTTCCTTGCCACCCCAGATACCAATGATCAGGAACATCGGGATCAGGCCGCCCTCGAAGAACAGGTAGAACAGGATCATGTCCAGCGCACAGAAAACGCCCAGCATCAGCGTTTCCAGCACAAGGAACATTATCATGTATTCCTTGACCCGATGGGTCACGTTCCAGCACGCCCCGATGGTGATGGGCATCAGGAAGGTGGTCAGCATCACGAACAGCACCGAGATGCCGTCAACCCCCATCTTGTAGGTCAGGCCCATCAGCCATTGCCGTTCTTCGACGAACTGAAAACCGGTATCTGAGGGGTCAAATCCCACCAGCACGAAAAGCGACACCAGGAAGGTCGCGCCGGTTGCGATAAGCGCAAGCCACTTGGCATTCTTCTGGGCCGCGGCATCGTCGCCACGCAGGAACAAACCCAGGATCACTGCCGCGATCAGGGGGGTAAAGGTAATGATGGAAAGCAGGTTGTCCATTTACTGCGCCCCCCCGGCAAGCATCATCCAGGTGATGAACACGGCGATCCCGATCACCATCGCAAAGGCGTAGTGGAACAGGTAACCCGACTGAATCCGGCCCGCGACACGGGTGAAGAAGGGCACGATGCCCATCGCCAGCCCGTTGATCCCCCCGTCGATGATACTGCCGTCGCCCCCTTTCCACAGCGCCCGGCCGATATTGCGCGCAGGCGTGACGAGAATCGCGTCGAACAGCTCGTCGAAATACCACTTGTTCAGCAGGAACAGGTAGAGCGGGCGGAACATGCGCGCTGTTCTGCCAGGCAGATCGGGTGACTGGATATAAAAGGTAAAGGCCACGAAGAACCCCGCCAGCATCGCCATGAAGGGCGCGGCCTTGACCCATTGCGGGGCATGGTGGGCGTTGTCCATCGCGTGGTTGTCCGGCGCCATGTAAAGCGCGCCCTCGCCAGGCATCGCGAACGCATGCGCGACATCGGCGCCATGGATGTCGTCACCATGTCCGGCCTCGGCCACGGCCTCGTGACTGGGAATGCCGTAGAAACGGTTTACCTGGTCATGGTCGCCGAAGAAGTCCGAATACCACATCATCCCGGCAAAGACCGCGCCCACGCTGAGCACGCCCAGCGGCACCAGCATGTTCAGCGGGCTTTCATGGGCGTGTTCATGCGTGTGCCTGTCGCCGCGGGCCTCGCCCCAGAAGGTCATGAACATCAGCCGCCAGGAATAGAAACTCGTCATGGCCGCGGCGATCACCAGTGCCCAGAAGGCCAGGTAGGCATGCCCGCCCCAGGCGCTTTCGATGATGGCATCCTTGGACAGGAACCCGGCAAAGCCGATATGGGTCAGCGGAATACCGACGCCGGTAATCGCCAGCGTTCCGATCATCATGGCCCAGAATGTATAGGGGATCTTTTTGCGCAAGCCGCCATAGTTGCGCAGATCCTGTTCGTGGTGCATCGCATGGATGACCGAGCCCGCGCCAAGAAACAGCAGTGCCTTGAAGAAGGCATGCGTCAGCAGGTGAAACATCGCCGCCGAATAGACGCCGACGCCCACCGCCACGAACATGTAGCCAAGCTGTGAGCAGGTCGAATAGGCGATCACCCGCTTGATGTCGTTCTGCACCAGGCCCACGGTCGCGGCGAAAAATGCCGTCAGCGCACCGACAAAGACGATCATGGCCTGGGCGTTCGGCGCGAATTCCATGATCGGCGACATACGACATATAAGGAACACGCCGGCGGTGACCATGGTTGCGGCGTGGATCAGGGCCGAAACCGGGGTCGGACCCTCCATCGCATCGGGCAGCCAGGTGTGCAGCAACAGTTGCGCCGACTTGCCCATAGCCCCGATGAACAACAGCACGCCAATCACGTCGGCTGCATTCCACGTGCCGTTGAGGAATGTCATCTGCGTTTCGGCAATGGCCGGCGCAGCGGCAAAGATGTCCTCGAACCGGGTGCTGTCGGCCAGGAAGTAGATCGCGAAGATCCCCAGCAGAAAGCCGAAATCGCCCACCCGGTTGACCACGAAGGCCTTGATCGCGGCGGCATTTGCCGAGGGCTTGCGATAATAGAACCCGATCAGCAGGTAAGAGGCGACGCCCACGCCCTCCCAGCCGAAGAAAAGCTGCACGATATTGTCGGCGGTCACCAGCGCCAGCATGGTGAAGGTGAAGAACGACAGATAGGCAAAGAAGCGGGGTTTATAGCTTTCGCCCTCGCGCCAGTTATCGTCATGGGCCATGTAGCCGAAGCTGTAGAGATGGACGAAGGCCGACACGGTCGTCACCACGATCAGCATGATCGCCGTCAGCCGGTCCACCCGGATCGCCCAGTCCACCGACAGCGTGCCGCTTTCGATGAAACGAAACAGCTCGATCTGGCGGGTTTCGCCGTCGAAGCCCACGAAGACCACCCAGGAGAACACCATCGCGAGGAAGACCATGATCGTGGTCAGCCACATCGCGGCCTTTTCCCCGATCATCTTGTAGCCGAAGCCGCACAGGATGGACCCGATCAGGGGTGCAAAGAGAATGATCTTTTCCATGTGCCCTTACCCCTTCATCACGTTGATGTCGTCCACCGCGATAGAACCGCGGTTGCGGAAGAAGCACACCAATATCGCAAGCCCGATCGCAGCCTCGGCGGCGGCAACGGTGAGCACGAACATGGTAAAGACCTGCCCTACCAGATCGCCCAGGTAGGCCGAAAAGGCCACCAGGTTGATGTTCACCGCCAAGAGCATGAGTTCGATCGACATCAGGATGACGATGACGTTCTTGCGGTTCACGAAGATCCCGAAGATCCCGATGACGAACAGCGCCGCGGCCACCGTCAGGTAATGTTCAAGTCCAATCATTCCGTCCCTCCGGGCGATTTGCCCGTTCCTGTACTGTCGTCCGGGGTCAGAGACCCTGCCCCGGTTTCACGTCCTTGAGTTCCATCGCCTTGGCCGGATCGCGATACATCTGCGCCAGCACGTCCTGGCGCTTGATGTCAGGCCGGTGACGCAGGGTCAGCACGATAGCGCCAATCATCGCAACCAGCAGGATCAGGCCAGCCACCTGGAACAGGTGGATGTAGTCGTCATAAATCAGCTCACCCAGCGCGCCGGTATTGGTCTGGCCCTCGCGCATGGGGGCTGCGCGCCTTTCGAACACGCTATCGGCGCTGCGCCAGACGCCAAAGACCATCACGAGCTGGGCCAGGAACACCGCGCCAATCAACCCGCCCAGCGGGAAATACGCGGCCATGTGCGCCTTGAGCTCGCTGAAATCGACATCCAGCATCATGACCACAAAGAGGAACAGAACCGCCACCGCACCCACATAGACGATGACAAGCAGCATCGCGACGAATTCGGCCCCCAGCAGGACGAACAGCCCCGCCGAGGAAAAGAAGGCGAGGATCAGCCACAAAACCGAATGAACCGGGTTGCGAGCGAGAACAACGAAAAGGCCCGAGGCAACCGCCACCGTCGCAAAACAGTAGAATGCGATATCCGCCACGCTCATGCGCCCTCCTCCTCTTTCGATCTTTCGTCGAATACCGTCTGCGCCAGTTCCAGCGCCCGGCTCATCGCCGGAATACCCCCCAGCATCGCCATCTGGTAGATCACCTCGGCGATCTCCTTCTGGGTGGCACCCGCCTCAAGAGCGTGTCGCACGGTGATCTTGAACTGCGCATCGGCCTGCGCCCCCAGGACGGTCAGACCCCCAATCACGACCAGCAGCCGCGTCTTGGCGTCCAGCCCCTCGGGATTGAAGGTATTGCCCCACATCATGTCCATGAAATCGCGGGGCATGGTCGGCATCAGCTTGTCAAAGCCATGCACCTGGAAACTTTCCAACGCGGGGTTGAACGCGCGGGCCATCTTGTGGCTCTGCTCGACCATCTGCTCCAAGAGTTTGGCGAAATCGCTCATCGGTAGGGCGCGTCCATTTCGAGGTTTCGGGCGATCTCGGCCTCCCAGCGGTCGCCGTTCTCCAAGAGTTTCGCCTTGTCGTAGAACAGCTCTTCCCGCGTTTCGGTCGCGAATTCGAAATTCGGCCCCTCGACGATTGCATCCACCGGGCAGGCCTCCTGGCAGAAGCCGCAATAGATGCATTTCGTCATGTCGATGTCATAGCGCGTGGTCCGGCGCGAGCCGTCCTCGCGCGGCTCGGCGTCGATGGTGATCGCCTGGGCGGGGCAGATCGCCTCGCACAGCTTGCAGGCGATGCAGCGTTCTTCGCCGTTGGGGTAACGCCTCAGCGCGTGTTCGCCACGGAAACGCGGCGACAGCGGCCCCTTTTCATGCGGGTAGTTCAGCGTGGCCTTGGGCGCGAGAAAATACTTCATGCCAAGGCGCATACCCTCGATGAAATCCATCAGAAGGAAGTATTTTCCAGCACGTTTCCAGTCGATTGCAGTCATGTCTTGTCCCCGTCGATCTGCCGTGCGGCCCAGGCAAAGATACAGGCGGCCAGGTCCTCCTGCGTCATCTCGCGCGCGCTGCCCCCTGCGGCCAGGCGCTTGTCGAGATCGGCCTTCACCGAGGCAGAAAGGTCCATCAGGTCGAGATATTTCACGTCGATCAGGATGCGTGCCAGGTCGTTCATGTCAGCCCCCCACGGCCCAGCGGGCATAGGCCCCGCCAAAGGCACCGAATTGCGCAAAGAATGCCACCACAACGACCCAGATCAGCGACATGGGCAGAAACACCTTCCAGCCCAGTCGCATCAACTGGTCATAGCGGTAGCGCGGCACGATGGCCTTGACCATCGCGAAGAGGAAGAAGAAGACGCCCATCTTGGCCACCATCCAGACGGCGCCATCGGGCAGGCCTGGGATGGGCGACAGCCAGCCACCGAAGAACAGAAGCGTCATCAGCGCGCACATGAGGAAAATGGCGATGTATTCGCCCGCCATGAACAACAGGAAGGGCGTCGAGGAATATTCCACCTGATAGCCCGCCACCAGTTCCGATTCAGCCTCGGGCAGGTCGAAGGGCGGGCGGTTGGTCTCGGCCAGCGCCGAGACGAAGAACAGCACCACCATCGGCAGGTGCGGCAGCCAGTACCAAGAGAAGAGCCCGAACCGGCCATCCTGCGCGGCGACGATATCGCCAAAATTCAGGCTGCCGGTCGACAGGATCACGCCAATGATGATCAGCCCGATCGACACCTCGTAGGAAATCATCTGTGCGGCAGAGCGCAGCGAGCCAAGAAACGCGTATTTCGAGTTTGACGCCCAGCCGCCCATGATAACGCCGTAAACCTCAAGCGAGGAGATCGCGAAGACGTAAAGGATCGCCACGTTCAGATCGGCCAGAACCAGCTTGTCCGAGAACGGGATGACCGCCCAGGCAAGCATCGCCATCACGAAAGAGATCATCGGCGCCAGCAAAAAGACAGGCTTGTCCGCGCCGGCCGGGATCACGACCTCTTTCACAACGTATTTCAGCGCATCGGCCACGGTCTGCAACAGGCCGAAGGCGCCGACCACGTTCGGCCCCTTGCGCATCTGCACCGCGGCCCAGATCTTGCGGTCGCCATAGACCAGGAACAGAAGCGAGATCATCACGAAGGCGATGACCATGAGCCCCTGCGCCGCGATCGCCAGCGCCACCCCAAATCCGGAATTCAGTAAGTCAGCCATATCGCCCCTTGTCCCTCAGACCGTCGGTATCCCTTGCGCCGCGCAGTTATCGACGACGACCTCGGCATCTATCGTCTGTACCCCGCGCGGCAGGGCCGGTGAAATCGTGTAAACCGCGTCCGCCTGCCAGGTATCCGCACCCTGCCCCCTGGACAGTCGTGTACGCACATGGCGGGCAAAACCGTAACCGCGGATCAGCGCATATTGCGCCGCCGCGCAACGGGCGTAATCGTCCAGCGCATCGGGGTGGCCGGGACGACGCATCTGGACAACAAATCGGACCAGGTCCCCCTCAAGAAGACGCGTATCCACGCCCAGGTAGTCGGGCGTGGGCACATTGTCGGCGCGGGTCGCTGCGGTGATACTGACCGATGCGCCCTCCTCGACGGGCGCACAGGCCGTGATCCCGCTCAAAAGCGCCAGACCGGCAAGCCACGCACGATATGTCCGCTGCGCGGCCACCTATTCCGCCGCCACCGGAGCCTGTGCCCGCGCGCGGGCATTGGCCGACAGTTCCGCCATCAGGCTTGAGGCCCGCGTGATCGGGTTTGTCAGGTAGAAATCCTTGACTGCATGGCGGAAATCGGCGCTCGCGGGTTTGCGTTCGGGCAATGGCCGCCAGTCGACCTCGGCTATTTCGTCGATCATTTCCAGATGCGGGAACAGCCGGACCAGGCGCCGGCGCAGACCAGAGAGGTCATCATAGGGCAGCGGCCCGCCCATCTGGCCCGACAGCGCACGCAGGATCGCCCAGTTCTCTTTCGCCTCGCCCGGAGGGAACCCCGCGCGCAACGCCAGTTGCGGCCTGCCCTCGGTGTTGACGAAAAGCCCCCCCTCCTCGGTATAGGCGGCGCCCGGCAGGATGATATCAGCGCGATGCGCCCCACGGTCGCCGTGGCTGCCCTGGTAGATCACGAAGGGGCCCGCATCGATGTCGATCTCGTCGGCCCCGAGGTTGAAAATCACCTCTGCCCCCGTGGTCGCAGCCTCAAGCCCGCCTTCGGTCACGGCCCCGATATCCATCGCACCAACCCGCGCCGCAGCGGTGTGCAGTACCATGAAACCGGCGCCCAGCTTGTCTGCCAGTTTCATCGCCTGCGCCAGAACGGCCTCGCCATCGGCTTCGCAAAGCGCGCCTTGCCCCACGATCACCAGGGCGTCCGCGACGGGCGATGCGCTGTCGGCCAACCTTACCAGCGCGTCACGCCCCGTGCCGGCCTCGGTTACCTCATAGGTCAGATCTGCTGCCGGGCCGATGCGGGTCACGGTGGCACCATGCAGCCAGGCCTTGCGGATGCGCGCGTTCAGCACCGGCGCCTCGGCACGCGGGTTGGTTCCGACCAGGTAGATCGCGCGGGCCGCGTCGATATCCTCGATCGCCGCGGTGCCGACATAGGCCGACCGGTTACCGATGGGCAGGCGCGCGCCGTCGACACGGCATTCCACCTGACCGCCCAAGCCCTCGACCATCTCCTTAAGCGCAAAGGCCGCCTCGACCGGTACCAGGTCGCCGATCACCCCGGCCACCTGCTTGCCCTTCATCGCGGCGGCGGCGGCGGTCAGCGCCTCGGCCCAGCTGGCTGGGCGCAGCTTGCCGTTTTCACGAATATAGGGCCGGTCCAGCCGTTGGCGGCGCAGACCGTCCCACACGAAGCGGGTCTTGTCGGAAATCCACTCCTCGTTCACGCCGTCATGGTTGCGCGGCAGGATGCGCATCACCTCACGCCCCTTGGTGTCGACCCGGATGTTCGAGCCCAGCGCGTCCATCACGTCGATGGTCTCGGTCTTGGTCAGCTCCCAGGGCCGCGCAGTGAAGGCATAGGGTTTGGAGGTCAGCGCGCCGACCGGGCAGAGGTCGATGATGTTGCCCTGAAGGTTGCTGTCCAGAGTTTCGCCAAGATAGGCGGTGATCTCGGCATCCTCGCCCCTGCCGGTCTGGCCCATCTGGGTGATGCCCGCCACCTCGGTGGTGAACCGCACGCAGCGTGTGCAGGAAATGCAGCGCGTCATGCAGGTGGCGACCAGCGGGCCCAGATCCAGATCCTCGTTGGCGCGCTTGGGCTCGCGGTAGCGGCTGAAATCGACGCCATAGGCCATCGCCTGGTCCTGCAGATCGCATTCGCCGCCCTGGTCGCAGATCGGGCAATCCAGCGGATGGTTGATCAGCAGGAATTCCATCACCCCCTCGCGGGCCTTCTTGACCATCGGGCTGTTGGTCTTGACCACCGGCGGCTGGCCCTCGGGGCCGGGGCGCAGGTCCTTGACCTGCATTGCGCAGCTTGCCGCCGGTTTCGGCGGGCCGCCGACGATTTCGACAAGGCACATCCGGCAGTTGCCCGCGATCGACAGCCGCTCGTGATAGCAAAAGCGCGGCACCTCTATTCCCGCCTCTTCGCAGGCCTGGATCAGCGTCATGGCCGGATCGACCTCGATCTCGCGCCCGTCGATGATGATCTTGCGTAGCTCTGCCATCGCTTACCCTTGCCTGCCGCCGGATCGGGCGGCCCTTGTTTACTTGCTCTCGCGCAGGAGGGACCCGGTGAGGGTGTTCCTCGCGATTTCCTCGCGCCCCAGCCTGCAATAACTCTCGGCGTCACCACTGCGCACGCCGTGCTTGTCAAGATAGGCGTCGCGGGCCCGCCGCATCAGCGCACGTTCCTCGTCAGAATCGAGAAATGCCTCGATTTGCGCATCGCTGTAGCCCTGGTCGCGAGCATAGCTTTCCAGCGCGCCCATCGCCCGTATCGCCCGAAACAGCCTAGCCGATATCGTGGGGCAATTCCTGCGGATCTCATCCCCCACTGCGGCGGCGAAAAGCGAGTTCCAGACATGGGGATCTTCGCGCAGGGGCGGCAACGGCGCGCCGGTCGCGGCCGTGGCCGTGGCCACCGCGATCAGGGTGGCCAACACCATTCCCGCCATATGCCGAATGCCCCCGCCCATGCCTTATTCCGCTGCCACTGCGCTGACCCTGCCGGCCTTGGTCGCCTTGATCCGATCCTCGATCTCGTCGCGGAAATGGCGGATCAACCCCTGGATCGGCCAGGCAGCCGCATCGCCAAGCGCACAAATCGTATGCCCCTCGACCTGTTTGGAGACATCGAACAACATGTCGATCTCTTCAATCTCGGCCTCGCCCTTCACCAGCCGTTCCATCACCCGCATCATCCAGCCGGTGCCCTCGCGGCAGGGCGTGCACTGGCCACAGCTTTCGTGCTTGTAAAACTTGGCCAACCGCCAGATGGCCTTGATGACGTCGGTGGACTGGTCCATCACGATCACCGCCGCGGTGCCAAGACCGGATTGCTGTTCGCGCAGCCAGTCGAAATCCATGATCGCCTCGTCACAGACATCAGCCGGCAACAGCGGCACTGACGACCCGCCCGGAATCACCGCCTTGAGATTGTCCCAGCCGCCGCGCACGCCCCCGCAATGGCGGTCGAGCAACTCGCGCAGGCCGATGGACATGCTTTCCTCGACCACGCAAGGCGTGTTCACATGGCCCGATATGGCGAAAAGCTTGGTGCCGGCATTGTTGGGGCGGCCAAAGCTGGCGAACCAGTCACCACCGCGACGCAGTACGGTAGGCACCACGGCAATTGATTCAACGTTGTTGACCGTGGTGGGACAGCCGTAAAGCCCCGCCATCGCCGGAAAGGGCGGCTTCATCCGCGGCATGCCCTTCTTGCCTTCCAGGCTTTCCAGCAGCGCGGTTTCCTCGCCGCAGATATAGGCGCCCGCGCCGTGATGGAGGTAAAGATCGAAATCCCAGCCCGATCCGGCCGCATTTCGTCCCAAAAGCCCGGCGTCATAGGCCTCGTCGATGGCGACTTGCAGCGCCTCGCGCTCGCGGATGAATTCGCCCCGGATGTAGATGTAGCTGGCATGCGCCCCCATCGCAAAGCCCGCGATCAGCGCCCCTTCGATCAGGGTATGCGGATCATGGCGCATGATCTCGCGGTCCTTGCAGGTGCCCGGTTCCGATTCATCGGCGTTTATCACCAGGTAGTGCGGCCTACCGTCACTTTCCTTCGGCATGAAGGACCATTTAAGACCAGTGGGGAATCCCGCCCCGCCGCGGCCGCGCAGACCCGACTTTTTCATCTCGTCGATGATCCAGTCGCGGCCATTGGCGATGATCCGGGCCGTGCCGTCCCAATGACCACGGGCGCACGCGCTGGAAAGCGTGCGGTCATGCATTCCGTAGAGATTGGTAAAGATGCGGTCCTGATCGGTCAGCATGCAAACGCCCCCTTGTGCCGGTCCTGCGACCCGCCGGTTGTCATCTTTTGCGCCGCTTGCGGCGCCTTTCTCGTCGGCCCGGTTTTCCCGGCCCCCTTACGGGCAAGCCCCTGCCCTGCCGCGGTGGGGAGGCGCCCCGGACACGTTGGCCCGGACCGCCCCCAACCGTCATCCCGCGAGATTACTCCTCGTATTTCCGCGAGAATTCCGTCTCGCCGCCCTGGGCAAGAATCCGGGCCTGCGCAACCCAGTCGTCACGGCTGACACGGCCCTTGAAACCCTCAAGGTTCTCGTCAACCCAGGCAACCTCGTCCGCGGTCCACTTGGCGATCTGGTCATAGTGATAAAAGCCAAGCGCGTTGCACAGCTTTTCAAGCTTCGGGCCGACCCCCTTGATCCGTTTGAGGTCATCCGCCCCGCCCGCACGCGGACCCGACAGCGCCGCGGGGCGCTTGCCGATCTCGGCTACGGCGGGTGCCGGGGCCGGGGCGGGTTTCGGCTCGGGGGCCGGTGCGGGTTTCGGTGCGGGGGCTGCGGCCACCTTGGGGGCGGTTTTGCCGACGGTCGGGGCCACCTTGGGCTGGCCGGCGCCGGGCTTGGTGGCCGTCACGATCTCGATCGCGGCATTAGCATCCTTGTACGGCTTGCGAGCGGCGGCATCGGCGTCGCGCTCGGCCTTGATGGCGGCCAGTTCTTCGTCGGTCCTGCAAAAGCTGTTCATCGTCACGATTGCCGTGACGAAAAACGCGCCGGCGCCCGTGATGAACGCGCCCCAGGTCCAGAGGCCGACAAGCTTGGCGGCGATCGCGGCCACCACCGCGACGACCGCAGCCATCAGCACCCAGAAAATGGCGCATTTGATCCGTGCTTCACTGCGTTTGATGTTCATTGGTTCTCTCCGCTACGACGGTTGTTCGTCCACTGTCACTTGTAACGATTCCGTCGGCTTCTGTCTTGACCCTCTCCGCCGCAGCCCCCTAACGCCGCCAGGGCGTCAAAAGGGGCACTTCGGTGCCATCGATCCGTTTCACGCTATCGCCCAGGCGCAAGGCTAGATCGACAGACGCATTATGTTCCATCCTGTCGCCCGGCGTCCCCGTCAGGCTGGTCGGGTCACCCAGCGGTTCGCATGAAAAGCGTCCGTTCTGGGGACCGGGCGCAGGGACACGCCCCGCCGCCAGTTCATCAAGAATCCAGCCCAACCGCTCGGCGGTCAGATCTTCATAGAAATCCTTGCCAATCTGGACCATCGGCGCGTTGGAACAGGCGCCCAGGCATTCGACCTCTTCCCAGCTGAACTTGCGATCCGGCGACAGGGTGAAGGGTTGGGCGGCAATCTTGTCGCGGCACACCCCGATCAGGTCTTCGGCGCCGCAAATCAGGCAAGAGGTCGTGCCGCACACCTGGACATGGGCAACCACCCCGACCGGGGCAAGCTGGAACATGAAGTAGAATGTCGCCACCTCGAGCGCCCGGATATACGCCATCCCCAGCATGTCGGCGACATGCTCGATCGCGGGGCGGGTCAACCATCCTTCCTGCTCTTGGGCACGCCACAATAGCGGGATGATCGCGCTGGCCTGACGGCCCTCGGGATACTTGGATATCTGACCCTCCGCCCAGGCCTGGTTGGCCGGGGTAAAGGCAAAGCTCTCGGGCTGTTCGGGGTGGAGTCGTCTCAGCATCAGTTCGCGCAGGGTCCTGAAGTCAACTGGATACCGCCTTCGGTTCCGTAATCGATGATTTCGCCGGTGGCGCGCAGCGCCTCGACGATCTCGGCAAGAAGTTCCGGCGCAAAGCCGGTGGTGTTTTCGACGCTACCTGCGGTGGTTTCGCTGGCCACCACGCAGCCGGCCGATACCATTGCATCGCGAAGCTGCTGCATCTGCTCGGGGCTCACCGCGCTGTCCTGCGCCAGGCCCGCGGCAGGCGCCAAAATCGCGACAAGCATCGCGGCCGAAAGGGTCTTGAGGGTCTTCATGGGTTCAACTCCTTGAAGTTGGGGACCGTCCGGCCCCCGTTGATGCAGGCGCCTGCCCCCTTGGCGCGGCTCGGCCGGCGGCGGGCGGAATGCCAGCCACAGGCGTTACATATGCCCCCTCGGGATAACACGAGCCTACCTCGCACGATCCCCTGTCGACGGCGCGCATACACCGCCGACGCGCCGGTCCCAGCCCCGGCGTCGTTGCTGTCCGATATTCGTGCATGTGCGGTCATCGGTCGATCTCCCCGAACACGACGTCCATCGTCCCGATGATCGCGGCAACGTCGGCCAACTGGTGGCCCCGGGTCATGTAATCCATCGCCTGCAAGTGCAGGAAACCGGGTGCGCGCAGCTTGGCGCGGTATGGCTTGTTGCTGCCATCGGCGACAAGGTAGACGCCGAATTCGCCCTTTGGCGCCTCGACCGCGGCATAGACCTCGCCGGCCGGCACGTGAAAACCCTCGGTGTAGAGTTTGAAGTGATGGATGAGTGCCTCCATCGAGGTCTTCATTTCGCCCCGCTTGGGCGGGGTGATCTTGCCGCGGGCCAGCACGTCACCTTTTTCGTGACGCAGCTTTTCACAGGCCTGACGGATGATATGCGTGGACTGGCGCATCTCTTCCATGCGGACGAGATAGCGGTCATAGCAATCGCCATTCTTGCCCACGGGGATCTGGAAGTCGAACTCATCATAGCATTCATAGGGCTGAGCGCGCCGCAAATCCCAGGCAAGACCAGAGCCGCGCACCATCACCCCTGAGAACCCCCATTGCAGGATGTCCTCTTCGGTCACGATACCGATATCGGCATTGCGCTGCTTGAAGATCCGGTTCTCGGTCAACAGCCCGTCGATATCGTCAAGAACCTGCGGAAACTCCAGCGCCCATTGGTCGATATCCTCGACAAGGGCCGGCGGCAGATCCTGGTGAACGCCACCAGGCCGGAAATAGGCCGCATGCATGCGCGCGCCGCAGGCGCGCTCATAGAAGACCATGAGCTTTTCACGCTCTTCGAACCCCCACAGCGGCGGCGTCAATGCGCCGACGTCCATGGCCTGCGTCGTCACGTTCAACAGGTGGTTCAGCACCCGACCGATTTCCGAATACAAAACCCGGATCAACTGCGCCCGGCGCGGCACCTCCACCCCGGTCAGCTTTTCGATGGCAAGGCACCAGGCATGTTCCTGGTTCATCGGCGCCACGTAATCGAGCCGGTCGAAATAGGGCAGGTTCTGCAGGTAGGTGCGGCTTTCCATCAACTTTTCGGTCCCGCGATGCAGCAGGCCGATATGCGGGTCGGCGCGTTCGACGATTTCCCCGTCCAACTCCAGCACAAGCCGCAAAACGCCATGCGCTGCAGGGTGTTGAGGGCCGAAATTGATGTTGAAGTTGCGGATGCGCTGTTCATCCGTGCGCGCGTCGTTAAAGCCCGATCCGTCCATCATCTCACACCCCCACCCGATGCGCCGCCCATTGCGGCGGAATCCGCCCCAGACGCGTGGCGACGAAATCGTATTGCGGCGCCAGGAAATCCGCCGCAGCGGCGCGCTGCGCAGCACTCATCGGGACTGGCACGCCCGCATGTATCCGCTCGCCCAGCGGCGCAGGCTGCGGCTCCAGCCCCAGAAACCGGCACAGTCTCTCGACACCCGCATCCGAGAACAGCTCTTCGTGGAACACCAGCAAAAGGCGTGACGGCTCCACCGCCGCCCAGAGCCGACCAAGCACCGCGCGGTAATCCCCCCGTTCCGTGATATGGGTTTCCTCACCGCGCAGGACACGGTTCAGAATACGCCCCGCGCGCGGGGCGATATCCTCGCCGGGCGCGGCACGGCGCCGGGCGATCATGCGCACGTGACTCCACAGTCGTTCGACCGGGTCACGCAAAAGATAGACAAACCGGACATCTGACGCCATGGCGGCCATCTGTTTCAGGCGCCCCACCGAGAGCAAACCATAGGCCGGTGTTATGTCGGCAATAAGGCGCGCCGCCCCTCGACCCGCATCCAGATAGGCGAGGTAAGCAGCATCGTTCCCGCGACCCAGTGCGTCGATCCAATCATCCATGTCGGCCAGCCGCCGTCGCCGCAACGCGACCTGCGCGGGATCGTCCGGCATCGGGCGTGCGGCAAGGGAATTGCGTGTTTCCTGCAACTCGGCGCGGGATCTTTCCAGTTTTCCGGCGTCAAGCATGTCGAAATAGTGCATTTCCTTGATCGCGCGCAGATGGCATTGCGGATGCCGGTCAAGATAGGTGTGAAGCCAGCTTGTGCCGGCCTTCGTCGCCCCCACGCCGAAGAGAAGTGTCGCCTCGGTCATCGCTCCTAACCCTTTGCCCCGGGGGCCTTGTCATCGCCGGGCAGGATGTAATCGGCGCCCTCCCAAGGGCTCATGAAATCGAACTGGCGATAGTCCTGAACGAGTTTGACGGGTTCGTAAACAACGCGCTTCTGCGCCTCGTCATAGCGCACCTCGGTATAGCCGGTGGTCGGAAAATCCTTGCGCAAGGGATGCCCGCGAAACCCGTAATCGGTCAGGATGCGACGCAGGTCCGGGTGCCCCGAAAAGATGATGCCGAACATGTCGAACACCTCGCGCTCGAACCAGTTGGCCGAGGGGTGAACGGTGACGATAGACGGGATCATGTCGCCCTCGCGCACCGCACAGCGGAGGCGGATACGCTGATTCTGGTACATCGACAGAAAGTGATAAACCACGTCAAAGCGCGCCTCGCGCTGGGGGTAGTCGACCGCTGTGATATCCACGAGGCTGGAAAACCGGCATGTCGGGTCCGCGCGCAGGAACTCGGCGAAACCCGCGATAGCGGCCGGGGCCACGTCCACGTTCAACTCGTCATGGACGACATCCCAGGCCAAGACGCTATCGGGGCGCTTTAGCTCTATGTGGGTGCCGAGTTCTTTCAGGGCCGCGTTCATGGCTTACCTCACGATGGTCCCGGTGCGGCGAATCCGGCGTTGCAGTTGCAAAATGCCGTAAAGAAGCGCCTCTGCGGTCGGCGGACAGCCGGGCACATAGACATCGACCGGCACGATCCGGTCGCATCCGCGCACCACGGAATAAGAATAGTGGTAATAGCCCCCGCCATTGGCGCAGGACCCCATCGAGATCACATAGCGCGGCTCGGGCATCTGGTCATAAACCTTGCGCAGCGCCGGCGCCATCTTGTTGGTCAGCGTGCCGGCCACGATCATCAGGTCAGACTGGCGGGGGGATGCGCGCGGCGCGGTGCCAAAACGTTCGAGGTCGTAACGCGGCATCGAGGTATGCATCATCTCGACCGCACAGCACGCAAGGCCAAAGGTCATCCAGTGCAGCGACCCGGTGCGCGCCCAGTTGATGATGTCCGCCGTCGACGTGACAAGGAACCCCTTGTCCTGCAATTCGGCATTCAGCGCCCGAGTGGCATGTTCGGCATCGCCCCCGGCGGTGTTGGCGCCCGTCATCATTCCCATTCCAGCGCCCCCTTCTTCCATTCATAGGCGAAACCGATGGTCAGAACCGCAAGGAAAACCATCATCGACCAGAACCCGACCAGTCCGACGGTGCCGAACGATACAGCCCAGGGGAACAGAAAGGCGATTTCGAGGTCGAAGATGATGAACAGGATCGCCACCAAGTAGAAACGCACGTCGAAGGTCATCCGCGCGTCGTCGAACGCGTTGAACCCGCATTCATAGGCCGACAGCTTTTCCGGGTCGGGATTGCGGATCGCCACGATCATTGCCGACAGCATCAGGATCAGGCCCAGGCCGACAACCATGCCGAAGAAAACGGCGATGGGCAGATAGTCCTTCAAGAGCTCTTCCACGGGCTCTGTCCTCCACTCTGCCGCGCATTGTTGAATCCTGCGCGTTGGTTTCCCGTCGTGAGGTTAATCTCCCTGTCCTCCACAGGTCAACAAACCCGCCCGGCGTGTTCCGCCCCATCTGTTATCGCGGCGTTACGGAAATGTATACAGTCGTGCGCATTGAAAAAGCGCCCGATTGCCGCATCGGCGCGAATTATCAAAGATACATCACAGTATCGCGTTTTCGTGAACGGATTCGTCCGTGTCGCCACCGCCACGCAGCACGATCACAGCCCGCCGCCCCCCTGCCAGCGCGGTGCGCGGCGTTCGAAAAAGGCGGCGATTCCCTCCACCGCCTCGGGATCTTCCCAACAGGCAACAAGACGGTCGATGCTGTCCTCGATGACAGCCTCATCGATGACGGGGCCCAGGCGGCGCAACTGCGCCTTGGCCCGCGTGATCGCGCCGGGCGCACTGGCCAGGAAAGGCGCGATCTCGGCCTCGATCGCGGCATCGAGCTCTGGCTCGGGAACTGCGCGGGCCAAAAGACCCATGTTCACTGCTTCGCCAGCATCAAAGCGCCGCCCCGAGAGGAACACGCGCCGCGCGGCCGCTTCGCCGATGCGGGCGACGACATAGGGCCCGATGGTGGCCGGAATCAACCCAAGCCGCGTTTCGGTAAGACCAAAGCGGGCGGTATTCACTCCGATGGCCACGTCACAAACCGAAATCAGCCCGACACCGCCCCCGAATGCTTGCCCCTGGACCCGCGCGATCAACGGTTTTGCAATGGTATTCAGTGCGCCCAGCATACCGGCCAGCCGACGCGCGGCAGCGGCACGGGTGGCGCCATCGGCCTCCATCTGGGCACGCATCCAGCCCAGATCGCCCCCCGCGCAGAAACTGGCCCCGTTGCCAGTCAGCACGATGACACGCACCTGCGGGTCCGCACCCAGCCTGTCAGCCACGAGATGCAGCGCGCCGATCAGGCTTTCGGACAGCGCGTTATGCTTGTCCACCCGGTTCAACGTAACCCGCGCCACGCCGCGCGCGTCGATCTCGACCCCAAGTTCTTCCCGCATTTCGCCTCTCCATATTTGTCGTGGCAGACCAGAGACGTTCTCAGCCCCGCATCGCACGGGCCAAGGCCGCCGCTTCATTCAGGACCGCGCTGTTCAGGCCAGTGTCATGGCCCAGCTTCGTCAGCCGTTCGACCACTGCTTCCGTCGCCACGTTGCCCGTGGCCCCCTTTGCATAAGGGCACCCGCCAAGCCCTCCGACCGCCGCGTCGAACACCCGCAGGCCAACGGCCAGCGCGGCCTCGATATTATCCAGCGCCCGGCCCGCCGTGTCATGGAAATGCCCGGCAAGCTTGTCCACCGGCACGACCTGGGACACCGCCGCGAGCATCGCGCTGACGGTTTCAGGGGTGCCTTGTCCGATCGTATCACCAAGGCTGATCTCGTAGCAGCCCAGCCCCCAGAGTTTCTCTGCCACCTCGGCCACCTGACCGGGTGCAATCTTGCCTTCATAAGGACAATCGGTCACGCAAGAGACATAGCCGCGCATCGGTATGCCGTCGGCGCGTGCGGCCGCAGCCACATCTTCGAACCGGGCAAGGCTCTCGGCGATGGTGGCATTTATATTGGCCCGGCTGAATCCTTCCGACGCCGCGCCGAAAATCGCGACCTCGTCGGCCCCCGCGGCCCTGGCGCGCTCATAGCCCCTGAGGTTCGGCGTCAGCGCGGCATAACGCACGCCCGGCGCGCGGGCGATCCCCGCCAGCACCTCGGCCCCGTCGGCCATCTGCGGCACCCATTTGGGGCTGACAAAGCTCGCCACCTCGATCCGGGCAAACCCCGCCCGCGACAGCGTGTCGACCAGCGCGATCTTTTCCGCCGTGGGGATCGGCCGCTTCTCGTTTTGCAGCCCGTCGCGGGGACCGACCTCGAAGATCTCGACACGCTCACTCATCCGGCGCCTCGTAGAAGTCGCGCGTGTAGATCTCGGCCCTGCCATCCTCGGCCAGCGCCCGCTGGAAAGCGGGCCGCTCGGCCAGACGCCGGTAATAGGCGTCCACGCCGGGCAGCAGGTCGGCCGGCACGAAGCGGCGCGCGATCATCACGCCATAGCCCAGGTTGGTATCGACCGCAGAGAAACCCGAGGGCAGCAGCCAGTCGCGCCCCTCGAGTGCGCGGTCGACAACTTCCAGTGCCTTTTCCAGCCGCTTGGCCTCTAGCCGCATCACGGTCGGGCTGCGCATCCAGTCCTCGCGCAGCACGATATGCTGCTGGGTCAGCACCGCGATATGCTGGCCGATGGTTTCCGCGAAATGCAGCCATTCCAGCCAGTCGGCGCGCTCGGCATCGCCGGGAAACCGGCCCAGCCCGCAATCGGGCCGGGTCTCGACCAGGTATTCCGTGATTGCGCCCGACTCGAACAGAACCCGCCCGTCGATTTCCAGCGCAGGCACGCGGCCCGCGGGCGACAACGCCAGGTATTCGGGGCTTCGCAAGGACTTGTCGAAAAAGGAGCGGTGGACGAGTTCGAACTCCAGCCCCATTTCATGCAGCAGCCAAAGCGTTCGAAACGACCGCGCCTGTGGGCAATGATGCAGCCGGATCATGCGATGTCTTCCTCCGTTTCGAGACGAATCAGCGGCGCCCCTGCCTCGACCTGGTCACCCTCGGCCACGAACAGTTCTGCCACGATGCCGTCGCGCGGCGCGGTCAGCGTGTGTTCCATCTTCATCGCTTCGAGGATGACAAGCGGTTGGCCCGCTGTCACCCCCACACCGGCAGCCACGTACACGACCTTGACCAGCCCGGGCATCGGCGCCTCGATCCCGTCACCGCCCAAGCCCTCGGCCGTGGCGCGCGCCAGCGGGTCAACCGGCACCAACCCGAAGGTGCCGCCCGCGCCGGCAAATACGTAGATCGCGCCGCCTGCCTTGACCACCGGCAAGGGCCGGTGCCCATCGACGATCCAGCCCTCGGGATGACGGATGGCATGGACCTCGCCCCCCTCCAGAACCAGAGTCGCACGATCTGGCCCGTGCAATCGCAACTGCACGCAGAACTGTTCTCCTTCACATGCCAGCACCAGGTCGCGGCTTAGCGGTTGCCAAAGTGCAAAACCCTCAAGTGCCGCACCTGACAGCCCCGCCGCAACCAGCGCCGCGCTGGCCACGACGGCCCGCAAGAGGGCAGGTTCGGGCACGCCATCGGCCAGTTCCGCCAGGTCGCGTGCGATCAACCCGGTATCGACATCCCCGATCGCAAAACCAGGATGCCGGGCGAGCCGCCCCAGAAAGCCCAGGTTGGTCACCGTACCCGCCACGCGCGTTTCCTCCAGCGCCCGGGCCAGCCGGTTCAGCGCCACACCGCGGGTGGCGCCGGCGACGACGATCTTGGCGATCATCGGGTCGTAGAACGGGCTGATCGTGTCGCCCGTGCGCACGCCGGTATCGGCGCGGATACCGGGCGGAAAGGCCAGATGCGCAAGCGTGCCGGTGGCGGGCAGGAACCCGGCGGCCACGTCCTCGGCGTAGAGCCGCGCCTCGAAGGCATGGCCGGTCAGCGGGATCGCCTCCTGCGCCAGCGGCAGCCCCTCGCCGGCGGCGATGCGAAGCTGCCATTCGACCAGGTCGAGCCCGGTCACGGCCTCGGTCACGGGATGCTCCACCTGCAGCCGCGTGTTCATCTCCATGAACCAGAAGCGGTCGGGGCGCAGCCCGTCCGAGCCGTCCACGATGAATTCCACCGTGCCGGCGCCGCGATAGCCGATGGCACGGGCCGCGCGCACCGCGGCCTCGCCCATGGCGGCGCGCATCTCGGGCGTCATGCCCGGCGCGGGGGCCTCTTCGATCACCTTCTGGTGGCGGCGCTGCAGCGAACAGTCCCGTTCGTAGAGATGCACGGCGTCCTGCCCGTCGCCGAAGACCTGCACCTCGATATGGCGTGGCTGTTCGACGTATTTCTCGATCAGGACGGCGTCGTTGCCGAAGGCGTTGCGCGCCTCGGACCGCGCGGCCTGGAGTGCCGCGGGAAAGTCCGCGGCCCCGGCCACCTTGCGCATCCCCTTGCCGCCGCCGCCCGCCACGGCCTTGATCAGCACCGGATAGCCGATGGCCTCGGCCGCGCCGGCGAGATGGTCGTCATCCTGGTTGTCGCCGTGATAGCCCGGCACGACGGGCACGCCCGCCTGTTCCATCAGCGCCTTGGCGGCGTCCTTCAGCCCCATCGCGCGGATCGCCTCGGCCGAGGGGCCGATGAAGATCAGGCCGGCCGCCTCGACCGCGGCGACGAAATCGGGGTTTTCCGACAGGAAGCCGTAGCCCGGGTGGATCGCCTGCGCCCCCGTGGCGCGGGCCGCCGCGATGATCCGGTCGCCGCAGAGATAGCTTTCGCGCGGCGGGGCGGCCCCGATCGGGACGGCCTCGTCGGCGGCGGCCACATGGGCGGCGTCCGCATCGGCCTCGGAATAGACGGCGACGGTGGACACGCCCATGGCGCGGGCGGTGTCGATGATGCGGACCGCGATTTCCCCGCGGTTGGCGATCAGGATCTTTTGAAACATCGGCAACCTCTTGGCGGAGGACGCGGGGGGCCAGCCCCCCGCACCCCCCGGGATATTTCGGGCCAGAAGAAGGGGCGGCCCTTACATACGGAAGACCCCGAAACGGGTTTCGGGGATCGGGGCGTTGAGCGCGGCGGACAGCGACAGGGCAAGGACCTGGCGCGATTTGCGCGGGTCGATGATGCCGTCGTCCCACAGCCGGGCCGAGGCGTAGAGCGGGTGGCTTTGGGTTTCGAACATCTCGACGGTGGGGCGCTTGAAGGCGGCCTCGTCCTCGGCGCTCCAGCTTTCGCCGGCGCGTTCGATGGCATCGCGTTTCACGGTGGCCAGTACGCCCGCGGCCTGTTCGCCGCCCATCACCGAGATCCGGCTGTTCGGCCAGGTCCAGAGGAAGCGCGGCTGGTAGGCGCGGCCGGCCATGCCGTAATTGCCCGCCCCGAAACTGCCGCCAACGATCATCGTGATCTTGGGCACCGACGTGGTGGCCACGGCGGTGACCATCTTGGCGCCGTGGCGCGCGATGCCCTCGTTTTCGTATTTCCGCCCGACCATGAAGCCGGTGATGTTCTGCAGGAAGACCAGCGGCGTGCCGCGCTGGCTGCAAAGCTCGATGAAATGGGCGCCCTTCTGGGCGGCTTCGGAGAACAGCACGCCATTGTTGGCGACGATGCCCACCGGGCAGCCCTCGACATAGGCGAAACCCGTGACCAGAGTCTCGCCGAAGCGCGGCTTGAACTCGTCGAAGCGCGAGCCGTCGACGAGCCGCGCGATCACCTCGCGGATGTCGTAGGGGGTGCGCAGGTCGGCGGGCACCACGCCCAGCAATTCCTCGGGGTCGTAGGCCGGGTCCTCGGGGCTTTCCCAGCGGACCGTCGCGGGCCTGTCGCGGTTCAGATGGCTGACCGCGCGGCGGGCGAGTGCCAGCGCATGGGCGTCGTCCTCGGCCAGGTAGTCGGCCACGCCCGACAGGCGTGTGTGGACATCGCCACCGCCCAGGTCCTCGGCGGTGACGACCTCGCCGGTGGCAGCCTTAACCAGCGGCGGGCCGGCGAGGAAGATCGTGCCCTGCTCGCGCACGATGATGGTGACATCCGACATCGCGGGCACATAGGCGCCGCCCGCGGTGCAGGAGCCCATCACCACGGCGATCTGGGGGATGCCCGCAGCCGACATCCGCGCCTGGTTGTAGAAGATGCGGCCGAAATGGTCGCGATCGGGGAACACCTCGTCCTGGTTGGGCAGGTTGGCGCCACCGGAATCGACCAGGTAGACGCAGGGCAGATGGCACTCTTCCGCGATCTCCTGCGCGCGGAGGTGTTTCCTGACCGTCATCGGGTAGTAGGTGCCGCCCTTCACGGTGGCGTCGTTGCAGACCACCATGACCTCTTGCCCGTGGACGCGCCCGATCCCGGCGATCACGCCCGCGCAGGGGGCAGCACCGTCATAAAGACCATGGGCCGCCGTAGCGCCGATTTCGAGGAAGGGTGCGCCGGGATCGAGCAGGTTGGCCACCCGGTCACGCGGCAGCATCTTTCCGCGCGAAAGGTGGCGATCGCGCGCCTTGGCCCCGCCGCCCGCGGCGGCCAGCGCGGCAGCGTCTTGGACCACGCGCAGCGCGTCGAGATGGGCAGCGCGGTTGGCCTGGAACGTCTCGGAGCCCGTAACCGCGTTCGACTGTAACTTCATTGCCCGCCCCTCCTCTGGCCGAGGGCCGTTGCGCGTGCCATTCCCATCTTCCTGCTCCTCCCTGTGCGCCCGCGCGGCGCAGCCCCCTCCCCCGGGGCCGCGCGCGGGCAGGCTTACTTGGTTTCCATGTAGGTCACGGCGCTTTCCATGAAGAGCGCCTGTTCGCCCATCCGTTTCATCGTGCAACTGGCGGCGGCCGTCATCGTGTAGGGCGTGCCGCGGCGCATCATCGCTTCGACCGCACACCGGATTTCGCGCCAGTCGCCCCATTTCTCCTGCTGGATCGCCAGATCCTCCACCAGGCTGAAGGGGATGTCCTTCGATTTGGCGGTCTTTTCGAACTCGGCATCGGCCACCTTGGCCAGTTCGACCATGCGGCCATAGGCGGTGTCCAGACGGCCCTTCCAGTATTCGGATTCCTTGCCCATGCAGGCGGCGATATCGGAATTGCTGGGGTTCTTCATGCGCTGGAAACAGACCCGCGCGGATTCGCCGATGCAGGTGTCATCGGCCCCGGGCAGGCGCTGTTTTTCCATGCAGTCGAGCGTCGCGTCGGGCGAGAACTTGACCTCCTGGGCGGCGGCGGGGGCTGCGGCCAGGCAGGCGGCAAGGATCAGGGGGAGTCGCATGGGATCACCTCAAAAAGTTGACTGTATAAGTCACCTTTACCCCATCGCCTTCATGAGTTCACGCCCCACCAGCATGCGCCGGATCTCGGATGTGCCGGCGCCGATCTCCATCAGCTTGGCGTCGCGGAACAGGCGGCTGACCGCTGAATCGGCCAAAAATCCAGCCCCGCCCATGGCTTGCACGGCCTGGTGGGCCTGTTTCATCGCCTCTTCGGAGGCGTAAAGCACGCAGGCGGCGGCGTCCTGCCGCGTCACCGCGCCGCGATCACAAGAGCGTGCAACCGCATAGACATAGGCCCGCGCGCTGTTCATCGCGGTGTACATGTCCGCGATCTTGCCCTGCATCAGCTGGAAATTCCCGATGCTTTCGCCGAACTGCTTGCGGTCGCGCATGTAGGGCATGATCTCGTCCAGGCAGGCGGCCATGATTCCGGTGCCGATGCCGGCCAGGACCACGCGTTCGTAGTCGAGGCCGGACATCAGCACCCGAACGCCCTTGCCCTCCTCGCCAAGGACGTTCTCGAAGGGGACTTCCACGTCGTCGAAGATCAGCTCTCCGGTGTTGGAGCCACGCATCCCGAGCTTGTCGAAATGCGGAGAGGTGGAAAACCCCTTCATGGATTTCTCGATGATGAAGGCGGTGATGCCCTTGGGCCCCGCCTCCGGGTCGGTCTTGGCATAGACCACCAGCGTGTCGGCGTCGGGGCCGTTGGTGATCCAGTATTTCGTGCCGTTCAGCGTGTAATAGCCGTTCTTCTTCTCGGCGCGCAGCTTCATCGACACGACGTCGGACCCGGCGCCCGCCTCGGACATGGCCAAGGCGCCGACATGGTCGCCGGAGATCAGGCCGGGAAGATACTTGCGTTTCTGGGCGTCGGTGCCGTTCAGCTTGATCTGGTTGACGCACAGATTGGAATGCGCGCCGTAGGACAGCGAAACGCTGGCCGAGGCGCGGGCGATTTCCTCGATGGCGATGGTGTGGGCGAGGTAGGACATGCCCGCGCCGCCGTATTCCTCGGGCACGGTGATGCCCAGAAGGCCCAGCTCGCCCATCTCGCGCCACAGCTCGGCGGGAAAATCGTTGGTCTTGTCGATCTGGGCGGCCATCGGGCGCACCCGTTCCTGCGCCCAGCGATGCACCATCTCGCGCAGCGCTGCGGTATCCTCGTCGAGGTCGAATTCCATGGTAGCGGTGAACATGTCGGGCTCCTCCCCTGCGCTTATTGAACGCTTGTTCATTTTTTATCAGCGACGCTTTCCCACGTCAATCATGCTCGCATCCGGGCTGCGAGGTGGATAGGCTTGGGCGGCATAGCAAAAGGAGGTTCGATGAAACGCCTGATCCTGGCCGTCAGCCTGATCACCCTGCCCCTTGCCAGCCCGGCCGAAGAGGTCGGACGCATCGGCGTGGACTGGACAGGAAACGACATCATCATCGAGTCGGTCTCCGACCCCGAGGTTGCGGGCGTAACCTGCCATCTGGCCTATTTCGAACGCTCTTTCCTCGATCGGATGAGCCAGGGCAACTGGTTCGAGGACCCCTCGAACGCCTCGATCGCCTGCCGTCAGACGGGACCGATCGAGATCGGCGATATCGACCGCAGCCCGGACGGGGAAGAGGTCTTTCGCGAGCGCCGTTCAATCGTGTTCAAGAGCCTGAGGGTGAAGCGGATCTATGACGCGCCGAACCGGACATTGATCTACATCGCCCATGCACGCGAATTGACGGAGGGATCGGCCAAGATGGCGATTTCCACTGTTCCGCTTTACCAGGCGGGCGCGCAGTAGGCATGCAACCGGCCCGGTGCCGGCGACGCAGATCGCGCCGCCGGGGGTTTCACCCCCGGACCCCCAGGGTATTTCCGCCAAGAAGAAACAACGCTCAGGCGCGCTGGACCTCGTCACGGATTATGCGGGCGATCTGCGCGCAATCTTGAGGGGTGAATGTCAGCGGAAGACGCATGTCCAGAAGTTCCGCCAGCACCCTGTCGGTGCGCGGCAGGGGCGCGGGATCGGCGTAGTGCCAATGGTCGTAGCGCGAGGTGAATCCCGAAGGCCGCGCGGCGCCGAACCATTTCAACTCTACCCCCCGCGCGGCGCATGCGCCCAGCAGGGTCTGGATCCGCGCGCCCTCCCAGCCGGGCAGCAGGAACTGGAAGGAAGAGCCGACATGGGTCGCTTGCGGGGGGCTACCGATCAGGCGCAGGCCAGGCGTGCCGTGCAGGCCCCGTTCCATGGCGGCATAGAGGCGGGTCCAGCGGGCAACCCGGTCCGGCAACGCGCGCAATTGCACCCGCAGGATCGCGGCGCGCAGATTGTCCATGCGCCCAGATACGTTGGGGACGTCCAGCCGCAGCCCCTCGAATGCCGTGGCCGGTGGCGCGGCATCGTGACGATCATACAGCATGTATGAGCCCGACAGCAGCACCGCGCGGGCCATCAGGTCGGCATCATCGCCCACGATCAGCCCGCCCTCGCCGGAGTTGAGATGCTTGTAGGTCTGGGTCGAGTAGCAGCCCAACACCCCGTGCCGCCCCGAGGGCACGCCCCCCCAGGATGCCCCCATCGTATGCGCGCAATCCTCGATCACCCGCACGCCGGCCGCATCGCAAAGCATCATCAGCCGGTCCATGTCGCAGATATGCCCGCGCATATGCGACAAGAGCAGCACGCGCGCACCGCTCGCGGCGATCTGCGTGGCAAGGTGGTCGAGATCGATCACCAGCGTCTCGGTCACCTCGACGAAAACCGGATGCGCCCCCAGGCTCGCAATCGCGCCGGGCACAGGGGCCAGGGTAAAGGCATTTGTCAGAACAGGGTCGCCCGGTGCCACGCCCAGGCAGCGCAGCGCGCAGGCCAGCGCATAGCCGCCCGAGGCCACCGCGAGGCAATAGCGCGCGCCGGTAAAGGCCGCGAACTCCGCTTCGAGCCGCGCGGTTTCGGAAATCTCGCCCGGCGCGGTGTTGTAGCGATGCAGCCGCCCATGCCGCATCACTTCGACCGCCGCGGCGATCGCGTCCTCGGGGATCGGTTCCTGCTGGGTGAAGCTGCCTGTAAAGCGGTCTGTCATGCCGAGGCCCCGCGCGGGATGAGCCGTTCGGCAAGCTCGAAAAGGTCATCGTAGCGCCCCAGTACTGCCTCGGGCGCCAGCCCCGCCACACTCGCGGCCGCCGGACCGAAACCGACAAGAACGCAAGGCACCCCCGCCGCACGCGCGGTTTCGCGATCGGTTACGGTATCGCCGATCAGCATCGACATTCCCACCGCGCCCCCCGCCCGTTCAACCGCCGCGCGATAGGGTGCGGGATCGGGCTTGCGCACGGGCAGGGTGTCGGCCCCGATCAGCGAGCCGAACAGATCGCGCACCCCCAGCCGCCGCATCAGCGTTTCGGCCAGGCCCTCTGGCTTGTTGGTGCAGATACCCACCGCATAGCCTGCCCCGCGCAAACGCTCCACCGCATCGATCGCGCCGGGATATAGCCGGGTATGGCGATCGATACCGGCCGCATAATGATCGAGAAACAGGGGGAACTGCGCAGTCACCGCGTCCTCGACCGCCGGGTGGGCCAGCCTCTCGAAGCCGAGGCGGAGCATGGCGCGACCGCCCTGAAAGGCGGTGCCGGCATCGATCGCGGGGTCAAGCGGCGCCCCTTGGCCCAACGCCTGGAAACAGGCATTGGCCGCGCCGATCAGGTCGTGGCTGGTATCGGCGAGCGTGCCGTCGAGATCGAAGATGACCGTGCGCATGCTGTCCTTTCCGATGCGTGGGTCCGCCGAACCTGAAACAGGACGAAACGCCAAGTGACAAGGACCCCGGTTGCGAACTGGCAAACCCGCGATAAAAGGGACGGGACAAAAAGGAAAGAGCAGAGCCCATGTCGACAGCCCTGATCATCCTGGCCGCGGGCCAGGGCACGCGGATGCAATCGGACCGCGCGAAAGTGTTGCACGAGGTGGGCCATGCCCCGCTTTTGGCCCACGCGATGGGGCTGGGTCGGGCGACGGGGGCGGTGCGCATGGTCGTGGTGGCCGGGCACCAGGCCGGGGTGGTGCGCGCCGCGGCGCTGGAGATCGATCCCGATGTCGACGTGGTCGAGCAGACCGAGCAGCTGGGTACCGCACATGCCGTGGCGCAGGCCGCGCCGGCGCTGGCCGGGTTCGGGGGGGATGCGATCGTGCTGTATGGCGACACGCCATTCATTCGTCCCGAGACACTGGATGCCATGGCGGCGGCGCGCAAGGATCACGCGGTGGTCGTGCTGGGGTTCGAGCCGGCCGATCCGGGGCGTTATGGCCGCCTGGTGATGCAGGGCGGCACGCTGGAGCGGATCGTGGAATACAAGGACGCCAGCGAGGCAGAGCGCGCCATCGGGCTATGCAATTCCGGCGTGATCGCGGCCGGGGCCGAGCAGTTGTTCGAGCTGGTCGCCGAGGTTGGCAACGACAATGCCGCGCGGGAATATTACCTCACCGACATCGTGGCACTGGCCCGCGCGCGGGGGTTGTCGGCGGGCGTGGTCACCTGTGAAGAGGCCGAAACCCTGGGCGTGAACGCGCGCGAGGACCTGGCGCGGGCCGAGGCGGCATTCCAAGCGCGCGCGCGCGCCGAGGCGCTGGCCGGCGGCGTGACGCTGGTAGCGCCCCAGACCGTGTTCTTTGCCCATGACACGGTGATCGGCCGCGACGCGGTGATAGAGCCCAACGTGGTTTTCGGACCCGGCGTGACGGTGGAATCAGGAGCTTTGATCCGTGCCTTTTCGCACCTGGAGGGATGTCACGTCAGCCGCGGCGCCGTGGTCGGTCCCTATGCCCGCCTGCGCCACGGCGCGGAACTGGCCGAGGATGTGCGCGTGGGCAATTTCGTCGAGATCAAGAATGCGCAGGTGGCCGAGGGCGCCAAGATCAACCACCTGACATATATCGGCGATGCCAACATCGGGGCACGGGCCAATATCGGCGCGGGGACGGTGACCTGCAATTACGACGGGGTGTTCAAGCACCGCACCGAGATCGGAGACGACGCCTTTATCGGATCGGACACGATGCTGGTCGCACCCGTCCGGGTGGGCGCGGGCGCGATGACGGCCAGCGGCTCGGTCATCACCGGCGACGTGCCCGAGGGCGCGCTGGCCGTGGGCCGCGCGCGCCAGCAGAACAAGCCCGGCCTGGCGACGAGGATGATGGACCGTCTGCGGGCGCTGAAATCCGGCCGGGAGGAGGGATAGCCCATGTGCGGGATCGTTGGCGTTCTTGGGGATCACGAGGCCTCGCCCCTTCTGGTTCAGGCGTTGGCGCGACTGGAATACCGCGGCTATGACAGCG
>NZ_SLXU01000020.1 GCF_004343505.1 Rhodovulum bhavnagarense
AACACTCAGCCCTCGGCTGGAAATCACCCGTGGCCTTCGAACAGAGGGCCGCCTAACATGAGCACCTGACCGGAACAGAACCGGTGCAGGTCCACCCCTGGTCGCCGCCTTCGGCGAGTGGCTGCAGGCGCAACGCCTGCGCGTCTCCGCCAAGTCCCGCCTCGGCGAAAAGCTCGCCTATATCCATAACCACTGGAACGGGTTGCAGACCTTCCTGACCGACGGCCGCGTCGAGATCGACTCCAACAATGTCGAAAATCTGGTGCGCCCGATTGCCCTGAATCGCAAGAATGCACTCTTCGCCGGTCACGACGAGGGCGGCAGAACCTGGGGCCGCATCGCCTCGCTGATCGAGACCTGCAAGATCAACGGTGCGGAGCCCTTCGCCTATCTCAAGGCCACCCTCGAGGCCATCGCGAACGGCCATCCCCAAAGCCGGCTCGACGAACTGCTCCCGTGGAATTTCCGGCCGTCAAGCTGAAAGCCGGGTGACCGTCAGACGACGCTTACAGCCAGGTTGAGTCCTGGCCGATTGCCCGGCTGCGCCCCTATGCCCGCAATGCCAAGATGCACGGCGACGACCAGGTGGCCAAGATCGCCGCCAGCATGGCCAGGTTCGGCTGGACCGTTCCCTGCATGGTGGCCGACGACGGCGAGCTGATCGCGGGGCATGGCCGGGTGCTGGCGGCCACCATGCTCGGGCTGACCGAGGTGCCGGTGATCCGGCTCAGCCATCTCGACGAGGCCGAACGCCGGGCCTACCGGATCGCCGACAACAAGCTGACCGAACTGGGCGAATGGGACGAGGCGCTGCTGCTCGAGGAACTGCGCGGGCTGATGGCCGAGGACTTCGACCTCGGGCTGATGGGCATCCCCGAGGACGAACTGGACGCGCTGTTGAACGATGTCGACGATCGCGCGCCCATCGACGATGACGCAGCCGACGCAATCCCCGAGCCCCCGGACGATCCGATCACCCGGCCCGGCGACATCTGGCGGCTCGGGCATCACCGGCTGATCTGCGGCGATGCGACCGACCCGACCGTGGTGGCGCGGCTGATGGATGGGGCGCAGGCAGCGCTGATGTTCACTTCCCCGCCCTATGCCCAGCAGCGCGACTATGGCGCGGCGAAGGAGAAGGTCGGCGATTGGGATGCGCTGATGCAGGGCGTCTTCGCCGCAGCACCCGGCGCCGCCGACGCCCAGTTGCTGGTCAACCTCGGCCTCGTCCATCGCGATGGCGAGTGGATTCCCTATTGGGAGGACTGGCTCGACTGGATGCGCGCACAGGGCTGGCGGCGCTTCGGCTGGTATGTCTGGGACCAGGGGCCCGGCCTGCCCGGCGACTGGAACGGGAGGCTGGCCCCCTCGCACGAGTTCATCTTTCACTTCAACCGCCAGCCACGAAAGCCGAACAAGACGGTGGAGAGCAAGCACGCAGGCGAAACACTCGGCGGCGGCGGCCTGCGTGGGGCCGATGGCACGGTCGACCGCAAGACCGGCTACGGCAACGCGATCCAGAGCCACCGTATCCCGGACAGCGTGTTCCGGATCATGCGCCACAAGGGCGGGTTGGGCGCGGCCGGATCGCACCCGGCCGTGTTCCCTGTGGCGCTGGTCGAGGCGGTGCTGGAAGCCTTCTCCGACCCCGGCGACCTGGTGTTCGAACCCTTCTGCGGCTCCGGCACCCAGCTGATCGCGGCAGAGCGCACCGGGCGGCGCTGCTGCGCGGTGGAACTGGACCCGGTCTACTGCGACGTTGCCGTGCGGCGGTGGGAAATGGCAACGGGAAAGAAGAGGAAGCTCTTCGACAACCTTTGAACTAGCCGGAATATTCGAATGACTTAGCTGGTCTTTGCAACTTTCTGGCGTTTTGGCTTTGGGGGAATCGTGCTCTTGATGCTCAGAGCCTTTTTGCCAACGATGAAGGCGCGTTGCAGGAACACTTCCATTGCGTAAAGGAGCTGATCTATATCTTTAGAGTCAGGCGCCCAGCCGCGATGAGCGGCAGCGTTACCAGCATCGGTTATCACTTCAAGGATGTCGTGCTCTGTCGCTCCGATCCATCCGCCATTCTGTAGGTCGGACAGTTTCTCTGCAAAAGTCTTTGCCGGATCGATTCCAAGCACTTCGGTACCTCGATCGAGCGCGGTGCGAAGCCCAACAGCAGTCAGAATGTAAGCTTCGTTGTCTCGGGCGACATACATTTCGTTCAGTATCGCCTGAAGCTGGCTATCGATCTTCCCGATAGCGTCCAACCAAACCGGCTTTGCGGCGCTTTCCGGCTTCGGGTAAGTGATCTTCGTTCGAGCATATTCGCCTTGCGTTTCACCATTTGGGCCATACCAATAATTCAGGTCTTCATCGTTCCAGCTATCGTGCAAATAGAAAACAGTTTCGCAACCGCGACACTGAAGCAGTGAATGGTCAACACCCCCATTCATCGAATAGCCGTTCTGTTTGTCCTCCCAATGCCATGGCACGTAGACATGACCGTGAACGTCACAGACGCGTTCAGCGTTGCACTCAGGGCAGTGCTCTCGCGCTGTCTTTGGTTTGTCCTTTGCAGAAGCGTCATCAGTCATCGAGTCACCAAGAGGCATCGTCCGCCTGGAGACTACAGGATAGGATCTAAAGTGTCATGGCTATTCAATTGGTTGGGCCGCAAGTCAGAGCTTGTAGACCGTTCCCCGGCCCTCCGCCTTCTCCGCGGCGATGGGCAGACCCAGCTTCTTCTTCAGCGCCCCCGAGATGCAGCCGCGGACGGTGTGTGCCAACCATCCGGTGGCCGCGACCATCTCGGCGACCGTCGCGCCCTCGGGGCGCTGGAGCATGGCAATGATCTGGGCCTGCTTGGTGCCAACGCGGATGGCGACCGGTTTTGCGGTGCCGGTGTCTTCGGGCAATTCCGCGGGTTCCGGCTTCGGCACCGCCTTCCGCACACTGGCGACGGCGTTGGCCACCACCGGCTCGATCCCGATGGCCTCCAGCCCGGCCTCGGTAGCGACCAAGGTTGTGCCGTGGCCGTCGCCGGTCTCGCGCCACATCGGCTCGCTGCGCCGCAGATTGGCCTCGACCTCCTCGAGCCAGCCGCGGGCAATCATCTTGCCGACGACCATCTTGGCGGCGGCGCCGACCAGCCCCTCGGGCAGCGGCAGGGCGAGGTTGCCCGGCCGGGTCGCGGCGCGGGACAGGATCAGGGACTGGGTGTCGGACGGGGTGGTCATCGGGGCCTCCGTGGCTGTGGGCGCGCGCTGTGCGCGCCTTCTACGGACGTTCGCCCGGCTTACGCGGCCCCACTGGGGCCACGGTCCGGGCTCACCCCCGTCATCGCACGGGGCGGCCGTCGCGCGGTGTGGGCGCGTCAGGCGGCGTGTTCGCGCTGGCTCGTGCGCAACAACGGCTATGCTGCGAATGCGGTCGATGCCTTTGCAAACCATGTGGTCGGCGACGGGATCAAGCCGTCGTCGAAGGTCGCTGATGCCGCGAAGAAGGAGGAGTTGCAAAAGCTCTGGCTCGCCTGGACCGACGAGGCCGATGCCGAGGGGCTGACCGATTTCTTCGGCCTGCAGCGCCGGGCGGCGCGCGAAGTGTTTCTGGCAGGCGAGGTCTTCCTGCGCATCCGCACGCGGCGTGCCGAAGATGGTCTGACGGTGCCGATGCAGCTGCAGATGCTGCCCTCGGAAATGCTGCCGCAGGATCTGACCCGCGTCCTGCCCGGCGCGGGGTCGATCCGGCAGGGCATCGAGTTCGACGGGATCGGCCGCCGCGTGGCCTACCACTTCCTGCGCCGCCATCCGGGCGACCTGACCGATCCGAGGCTGGCCGGGGAAACGGTGCGCGTGCCCGCGTCCGAGGTGATCCACATCCTCGACCCGGTCGAAGCAGGCCAGCTGCGCGGGGTGTCGCGCTTTGCCGCGGCCGTGGTGAAGCTCTTCACGTTGGACCTCTATGACGACGCGGAACTCGAGCGGAAGAAAACCGCGGCGATGTTCGCGATGTTCATCACCTCCCCTGCCCTGGAAACCGCCCTCGACCCGGCCGAGGACGATCTCGAGGTTGAACCGGGCCAAGTCGTGCGACTGGACCCCGGCGAGGATGTCACGACGCCATCCACCCCCGACTCGGGCAGCACCTATGAGCCTTTCCAGTACCGGACGCTGCTGCAGATCGGGGCCGCGCTGGGCGTGCCCTATGGTTATCTGACCGGCGACACCGCCAAGGGCAACTTCTCGAACACGCGGATCGCCCTCGTCGATTTCCGCCGCCGTATCTCCGCCTTCCAGCATTCGGTGATGGTCTATCAGCTCTGCCGCGCCGTCTGGACGCGCTGGATGGACACGGCGGTGGTTGCGGGCGCCATCGATCTGCCGGGCTATGCCACCGACCGGCGTGCTTATCTCGCCTGCGACTGGCTCCCCACCAAGTGGGACTGGATCGACCCAGCCAAGGATGCCGCGGCCGAGATCCTGCAGATCGAAGCAGGCCTGAAATCCCGCACGCAGGCCATCGCTGAGCGGGGATACGACCCCGAACAGGTCGACCGCGAGATCGCGGCCGAACGCAAACGCGAGGCCGAACTGGGTCTCGACTTCCGGCGGCCGGGATCCCCGGCACAGGCGGCGGGTGGCGGTGTGGGGCCGGATGATGCCGAGGACCGGCGGCAGGATCGGCAAGACGGCAACGATCAAGATGACGACGGCGAGGACCGGGAACCCCGGCCCGCGGAGGACGCATGATGCACCACACCCAGATCGCCCAGCGCGTCTTCAACACACCGCTGATGGTCGATCCCGCCAAGGCGCTGGCCTTCCTGACCGGGCTGGGGCCCCGGATCACCGGGCGAGAGATCAGCGTCGAGGGGCTGGAAATCGCGGCCGAGGATCGTGAAGCAGCCACTCTGCCTGCCCGCGCGTCGCTCTTCGGTGATGAACAGACTGCCCGACAGACGCGGAACGGTAGCCAGCCCTTTGCCGTCGTGGACGGGATCGCAATCATCGAGATCGCAGGCACGCTGGTCCATCGCGGGGCCTGGATCGGGCAGTCGTCGGGGCTGACATCCTATGAAGGCATTGCGGCGCAGTTGCAGGCGGCGCTGGCCGATCCCGCCATCCGCGGCATCGCCCTCGACATCGACAGCTTCGGTGGCGAAGTGGCGGGCGCGTTCGACCTCGCCGACCGCATCCGGGCCGCCCGGACGCAAAAGCCAGTCCATGCCTTCGTCGCCGATCACGCCCTCTCGGCCGCCTATGCGCTGGCGTCGCAAGCCGACCGGATCGTCCTGCCCCGCACAGGGGCTGTCGGCAGCATCGGTGTCGTGGCCATGCACAGCGACATGAGCGGAGCGCTCGACCAGAAGGGCATCGCCGTCACCCTGATCCATGCAGGCGCGCGCAAGGTCGATGCGAACCCCTACCAGCCTCTGCCCGAGACCGTCCGCGCCCGGATCGCGGGCGAACTTGAAGACCTCCGCCAGCTCTTCGCCGAAACCGTCGCCGAAGGGCGCGGCCGACGCCTGGACACCCTAAGGGCGCTGGGCACCGAAGCCGCCGTCTTCCGCGGCGCGGCGGCCGTCTTCGCCGGTCTCGCCGACGAGGTGGCCGATCCGGTCACCGCCTTCCGCGCTTTCGCCGCCGCACCCCGCGGCACAACCACCCCCAGAGGAAAGGGCCCGATGATGACCACTGCCCCCGAAGACCATGCGCAGCCTGCGCTCGCGCCTGCTGCCAGCACCCCGCCGGAACCGGCCCCGCCCGCGGCAATCGCACCGCCGCAGACGGCGGCGGTCGCGATGTCGCCCGAAGCGATCCGCGCCGAGGCGGCCGAGGTCTCTCAGGTCTGCGCGCAGGCCGCGCGCCTTGGCATCCAGATCGATGCCGCCGATGCGGTCGCCAAGGGTGTGAAACCCGACGCGCTTCGCGCCAAGGTCCTGGCCGATCTTGCCGCCCGCAGCGATGCCGCAGGCATCATCGCCATTGCCCCAGCGGCTGGCACCAAGGAAAGCCCCATCGTCGCGGCCGCGAAAAAGTCGGCCGCCGCCTCGCGCTGATCCCGGCGCATCACCATCCCCCGAACATCCTGGAGACTGAACCATGCCCGTCCTGACGGAACCGCCCAGCATGGGCGATGTCCTCAAATATGAGGTCAACCCGAACTACACCCGCGAGGTGGTGACGCTGCTCGCGGGCACGCCCTACCCCGTCGGCGCCGTCCTCGGCCGCATCACCGCCAGCGGCAAATACAAGCTGGCCACCAGCGGCGGCACCGATGGCGCGCAGACCGCCACAGCCGTGCTGCTTTACGCCGTGGACGCAACCCTCGCGGACGCCGTGGGCATCGTCGTCGCCCGCGGCCCCGCCATCGTCTCGCGCGCGGGCCTCGCCTACGACGCCACCGTCGATGACACCGCCAAGATCACCACCAAGATCGGCCAGCTCGCTGCCGTCGGCATCGTCGCCCGCGACGGCGTCTGACGCCTACCAGCCAGCCGCGCATCTCCCTTCATTCCCCCGGAGCATCCCCATGACCCTCGTCCGCAACCCCTTCGACGCTGGCGGCTATTCGCTGGCCGAGATGACGCAGGCCATCAACATCCTGCCCAACCTCTACACCCGCCTCGCCCAGATCGGCCTCTTCCGCTTCGAAGGCGTCAGCCAGCGGTCCGTCATCATCGAGCAATACGAAGGCGTCCTCAGCCTCCTGCCCTCCGTCCCACTCGGCGGCCCCGCCACCGTCGGCACCCGGGAAGGCCGGTCGATGCGGTCCTTCGCCCTGCCGTGGATCCCGCATGACGACGTGGTCCTGCCTGCCGACATCCAAGGCGCCCCCGCGCTGGGCGGCGCCTTCGACGCGGCCGATCCCCTCGTCGAGGTGATGAACCGCAAGCTGCTGCTGATGCGGCGCAAGCATGCCCAGACGCGGGAATACATGGAGATGAACGCGCTCCGCGGCATCGTGAAGGACGGCGCGGGCACCACGCTCTACAACTACTTCACCGAATTCGGCCTCGCCCAGATCTCCGTCGACTTCGTGCTGGGCACCGCAGGCACCAGCTTGCAAGGCAAGGTGCGCGAGGTGCTGCGGGCCATCGAGGACAATCTGTTGGGCGAAGCGATGACCTCCGTCCATGCCCTCGTCAGCCGCGAGTTCTTCGACAAGCTGATCGCGCACCCCAAAACCGAGGAGGCCTACAAGTTCTACGCCTCGACCGGCGCCCAGCCGCTGCGCGAGGACGTGCGGCGGAACTTCCCCTTCGGCGGCATCCTGTTCGAGGAGTATTCCGGCACCGTCACCCTCTCGACCAAGGCCACCGAACGGCTGGTCCCGGCGAACGAGGGCATCGCCTTTCCCTTGGGCACGATGGACACCTTCACGACCTATGGCGGCCCGGCGAACCTCCTGGAGACCGCCAACACCATCGGCCTGCCGCTCTATGCCCGCCAGCACCTCGACGAGAAAGGCCGCTGGATCGACGTGATGACCGAGTCCTCGATCCTGCCCGTCAACAAGCGGCCCCGGCTGGCCGTCCGGATCCACAGCTCGAACTGACGGGCCTTCCAATGTCCGTCTTCGCCGCCGCCATGGACCGCCTCTTCACCCATGCCTCCATGGCGGCCCCCGCCCTCTGGATCTCGGCCACCACGTCCGAGGAACGCCCGATCCGCATCATCCGCCGCGCGCCCGACCGCGCCACCGACTTCGGCGCGGGCCGTTTCGTCAGCGACACGACCGTGGTGGATGTCCGCGTGGCCGACCTGCCCGCCCCGCGGCCGGGCGACGTGATTGTCATCAACGCGGACAGCCATGTCATCCAGGGGGAACCGCTGCGCGACCGGGAACGGCTGATCTGGACCCTCGATCTCCGCCCGGCGTGAACCGCGATGAAACTGAAGCTCACCATCGATCCTGACATCGTCGCGATGATGCAGGCGGAAGTCGCTGCGGGCGAGATGACAGTTACCAACGCCATGCGCGAGGCGGGCGCGGGCCTCAAATCCGCCTGGCGCGGCCAGATCACCGGCGCTGGGCTGGGCACGCGGCTTGGAAACTCGATCCGGCTGGCGACCTATCCCAAGGGCAGCCAGAGCCTGAACGCCGCGGCGCTGGTCTGGTCGAACGCCCCGGTGATCGTCGGCGCGCATGACACCGGGCCGCTGATCCGGTCGCGCGACGGGTTCTGGCTGGCCATCCCGACCCCGGCCGCAGGCAAATCCATGCGCGGCGGCCGCATCACCCCAGGCGAATGGGAACGCCGCACCGGGTTGCGGCTGAGGTTCATCTATCGCCGCCGCGGTCCGAGCCTGCTGGTGGCCGAAGGGCGGCTGAACAGCAGAGGGCGGGCTGTGGCATCCCGCGCGAAGTCCGGCCGCGGGCTGACCACCGTGCCGATCTTCCTCTTGGTGCCGCAGGTCAAACTGCGCAAGCGGCTCGATCTGGCGCGGGATGCCGAGCGGGCCATCGACGCCGTGCCGGGGCGGATCGTGTCGGGCTGGGTGGAAGGCCGATTGTGAATCGGTACGGGTGTGTGAACAGGTTCATGTCAACTCCGGAATCAGCTCACCGGTCGAATTCGGTCGTGTCCATGCCGAAATCGTCGACGAGCGATCGCACTTCTTTTGCATCGAGCACACCCGGATGCTTTTTGTGTGCGACGTAGACACCTTCTAGCGCGAGATCATACTCCCCGACACGGAAGAACTCTTGATCCATTGACATATCAACGCCAGCCGCAACGAGTGCCATGATCTGCTTCTCAAGCAGGTTGATTGCTTCTTTGTCGGTCATTCTCGCCTCGGATTTTCTATGACACCATCGCCTGAAACTGGATACCCGGTTCGCACTTCCCCATTTGGCCGTACGACAACCCGTATCGTAACGCCATTTACCTCGCCGCTGATCAAGAGATCACCCTCTCGGTGCGCCGGACCGATAACCGTTCCGGCGCCTGCTACCTGGCGGATGGCATCCAGAATATCATCATCGGACCAAGTTGCGGGAAATTCAGTCTTGCCCGGCGTGCCCGTTCCGTATCGATGACCTCCGCTACGCCCCTCGCCATCCAGGATATGGCGCGCGCGGTCTTCGGGGATAGAGACGCTGTCAATCGAATGCGGGTTCTCCATGGTCACGATGTTCGGCCCCGCTTCATCCGGGATCGGCGTGGAGATGATGTTGCCGGTAGAATCTTCGACAGGGGGCGAACCCGTGTGGTTCGGAAGCCCAAGCACCTCGGCCGGGTAGGTTTCCAGCCATTGCTCGATGCGTTCGGGCGTAAAACCGGGAAGCTGCCCGAGGCGTCGGTCATCCTCAGACAGTTCCGGAAAGACCTCGACCCAACCCTGCGCAAGTGAGCCTTCGTCGATGACAAGGCGCCCGGCGTCCAGTGCGGCGAGAGCGTCTGCGGCGAGGCGGCGCGCAAGATTGACCGCGTCAAGGGCGTTTTCGTTGGGCAATGTGAACAGGCCGGGGCGGTACATCTCGTACAAGCCTATGGCCTCGGCTATCACCCTCGCCCGTTCGCCGCGTTCCGGGGCACCGGACAGGAAACCATTTTCAGCCAGAACCAGCGCCTGAGCGTAGGATTGCGCGGCGAGCAATCCTTCGACGGTGCCAAGGTCAGCACCCAGGATGGCGGCGGCTTCTCTGACACGCCGCTCGCGGGCGGACTGCACGAAGCCTTGAAGCAGGTTGTTCGCTTCCAGCGCAGCATAGGCCGCCATCCCAGCAGGTGACCGAGCTATCAGGCCGTTTGCCAGCCTGCGTACGATCCCGCCGCTGTTCGGAAAACTGTCTGCCGTCGGTGCAAACTCTGCAAGGATCACATCATTCCGTGATCCCGGCGCAACCGGCTCGGCATAGCAACGACAGTTGTGCGCCTGCCCCGGATGGCCGCCTGCGGGTGGCTCGTCCCAGCGAAACACTTGGTCGTCGTATTCGGCATGGCTGTCACGCACTTTCGCGTCGTCCTGGGATCGCCAAATGTAACGCTCGATGCCGAGGTCCTGCTGCCGAAGCTGGTTGATCAAACCCGCGAAGGCCCGCAGCAGGCGTTCTTCCATGGCGGTTCGCAGGGGGCGAAAGCGTTGCGGATGGGTCTCGTATTCCTCGAAGATGGCCGTCAAGCGCGCATCCCACCGGCGCAGCGCCTCCTCCTTCGCATCGGAAACGTCGCGCAGGTCTGCTTCGGTCACCCACGGCACAGTGTCCGGGGGCGTCAGCGCATTCAGCAGCATCCGGGTGTTGTCGGCGATCACGCGGTCGAGTTGGTCGGTGAAATCGGCGCGCAGGTCGGCATAGCCGGGGAAAAGCGACTTGATGGAAATGCCCGCGCGATAGCCGTACACGACCCCGTTCTGCCGTCCGAACACGTACTGCCCGTTGCCACCGTGGCGGAGGAACTCCCGTAGATTGTGCTGCATGGAACCTCCCGCTGACCCGCGGGTGGTTTGTAGCGGCAGTTGGTAAAGAAGCGTTCACCCCACCGCACGGTGCCTGCAACACGGCAACGACCCAAGGGAGGCTGCGAGGTTTATGTCAATGCCCACCACCCGCGAAGCCATTCTCGCCGCGTTGCACGCGCGGCTGCAGCCGCTTGCCGCCCTCACCTTGCGTGACGAGGTCCTGCCCGAGCGGATCCCGGCGGCGGGGCTGATCATCCTGCGCGACGGTCAGCCGGGCGAGCCAGAGGTGACGTTGTCGCCCCTGCGGTATCACTACCAGCACAGGGCCGAGCTGGAGGTCGTCGTCCAGGCGGGCACCGGCCGGGCCAGCGCCTTCGACAGCCTGATCGCCACCATCGGCGCGGCGATGGAAGCCGACCGGTCGCTGGGCGGCCTCTGCGACTGGATCGAACCCGAGGCCCCGGCCTCGGTCGACCTGCCGGTTGAGGGCGCAGCGGCGCTGAAAGCGGCGGTGATCACCGTCGTCCTGCACTACACCTCGACCGGCCCCCTGGCCTGACACCCCCACATAGGAGACCCCCATGGCACGCGCACACGGCGCGCGGGCGCAGATGGCGCTTGCGTTCGAGACGGTTTACGGCACCCCGCCCGCCAGCGGCTATCGGCTGATGCCCTTCGCCCGCACGACGCTCGGCGCGGAACAGCCCTTGTTGAACAGCGAACTGCTGGGCTACGGCCGCGATCCCCTCGCCCCGATCAAGGATGCCGTCACCGCCGATGGCGAGGTGGTCGTGCCGATCGATGTGGAGGCCTTCGGCTTCTGGCTGAAGGCCGCTTTCGGCGCCCCGACAACGACAGGGACCACGCCCAAGACCCACACCTTCCAGTCGGGGAACTGGACGCTGCCCTCCATGGCCATCGAAGTCGCCATGCCCGAGGTGCCGCGGTTCGCGATGTATGCGGGCTGCGTGATGGACCAGTTGTCATGGCAAATGAACCGCTCGGGCCTGCTGACCGCCACGGCACGCTTGATCGCGCAAGGCGAAGCCATCGCAGCCACCACGGCCGCAGGCACGCCGACCGCGCTGGGCCTGCAGCGCTTCGGCCATTTCAACGGGGTGGTGAAGCGCAACGGCTCCGCCTTGGGCAACGTCGTCTCGGCCGAGATTACCTATGCCAACGGCCTCGACCGGATCGAGACCATCCGCAACGACGGCAAGATCGAAGGCGCCGATCCTGGTATGGCGGCCCTGACCGGCCGGATCGAGGTGCGCTTCGCCGATAGCGCCCTCGTAACCCAAGCCATCGACGGCACGCCCTGCGAACTGGAGTTCGCCTATAGCCTCGGCGCGAATGCCAGTTTCACCTTCACAGCCCATGCCGTCTACCTGCCCGTCCCGCGGATCGAGATCCCCGGACCGCAGGGCATCCAGGCCAGTTTCGACTGGCAGGCCGCAAAGGCCACCAGCCCCGCCCGCATGTGCACCGCCGTCCTCGTCAACACCGTCACGGGATACTGACCATGATCCGCCTGAACCTGTCCAACCGGCCCGAGTGGCTGGACCTGCTACCCGGCCTGCGCGTCCTCGTGGCCCCTCTGACCACGGCACTGATGGTCTCCGCTCGCGCGGACCCCTTGATCGACGACCTGTCGGAAAGCTCCAACCAAGAGGACATGGCGCTGGCCATGGCCAAGGCCGTCGCCCGCCGCGCGGTGCTGGATTGGGAAGGTGTCGGTGACGATGACGGCAACCTCGTGCCGGTCAGCCCGGCCGGGATCGACGCCCTTCTCGAAATCTGGCCGGTGTTCGAGGCCTTTCAGGCGCAATACGTCGCCCGTGGTCTGATGCTGGACGCAGAAAAAAACGCCTCCGCGCCCTCGCCGACTGGTCCTTCGGCGGGGGCGACGGCTACTGCGCGGCCTGCACAGGCCCCTGCCCGGACTGCCCCGCAAGACTGAACCGGCCGCAGACGGTCGAGGGCTGGCAGGTCTGGGACCTGACCCAGCGCCTCGGCGGCCAACTGCGCATCGCGCCGGGCGCCGTCATCGGATGGGACATGGGTGCCGCGCTGTCACTGGCACACGCGCTGGGCGTTAGCGCACTGATCACCGCCGAACTGCTGTCCGAGATCGAGGCGGTGATGGTGCGCAAACTGAACGAGCAGATGGCCGAGCGTTCAACGGGGATAACCCCGATCTGACGCCATGAGACCAACCAGCGCGCCGCGCGCATGTTTCAGGTTCGATCAGATCGATCCCGATAGCCGTTTGGTACAGCCCCACGCGCCAGTCCCTTCAGGTCCTGCTTTGCCGGAAGCGAACGGGACTGTGCCTCCTCGCCCTCATCAAATCCACGCAGTGGCAACCCGAGCCCCGCTTGATCGGTGGGCTTGGGTTCTTCATCGCCGTGCTGCGTGCTTTGGCTTTGGCCGATCATCGTCAGTCCTTTGGCAACTGAAACAGAGACTCCAAGTCCTGCCCTCCGCCCTAAGCACTTACCACAGAATCAAGGTTTTCCTCATGGCTGAGAAGAAGGTCTCCGTCCGCCTCGTGGCGGAGGGCGGACGTCGCGTGCGCGCTGAGCTGGAAGGTGTCGGTGAGGCTGGGGCGCGCGGCTTTGGCCGCCTGTCGCGCGAGATGGAACTGGCCAACACCCGGCTGGCCGCCTTTGCACGCCGGGCGGGTCTGGCGCTCGGGGCCGCTGCTGCCGCCGCCACGGCTTCGCTCGGCCTCATCGTTCGCTCAACGGCCGAGAGTGCTGCCCAAATCCGGCAGTTCGCGCAGGTCGCCAATGCGACGCCGGAAGCCCTGCAGCGCTGGTCGGCCGGGGCACGCACGGTGGGCATCGAGCAGGAGAAGCTGGCAGACATCCTGACGGACGTGAATGACCGGGTCGGTGATTTCCTGCAGACCGGCGGCGGGCCGATGGCGGATTTCTTCGAGAATGTCGCCCCGCGCGTGGGCGTCACCGCCGACCAGTTCGCCCGACTCTCAGGCCCCGAAGCCCTGCAGCTCTACGTCGACACGCTGGAACACGCCGGTCTCAGCCAGCAGGAGATGACTTTCTATCTTGAGGCCATGGCCTCGGACGCGACTCGCCTCCTGCCGCTCCTGCGCAATGGTGGGGCCGAGATGGCGCGGCTGGGTGACCAGGCGTCCGATCTCGGGGCGGTTCTGGACGGCGATGCGCTGGAAGCCTTGCGCCGCACCCAACTGGCGCTGGGCACCGTATCCCTCGTGTTCGACGGCCTTCGGAACCGCATCGCGGTCGCCTTGGCCCCGACCATCGAGGCGCTGGCCGATGCCTTCGTCGCCCTCGCGTCAGACGGTGGCATCCTGCGGTCGGCCCTCGACACGCTGATCGGCAACCTTGGAAGGCTGACGTCCTATGCCGCGACCTTCGCTGCCGTCATGGCCGGGCGCTGGGTCGCAGGGCTTGCCGCCGCCGCCCTCTCCGTGCGCGGCCTCGCCACGGCTCTGGTCTTCCTGCGCGGTGCGCTGATCCGCACCGGTATCGGGGCGCTGATCGTCGGCGCGGGCGAGCTGGTCTATCAGTTCTCGCAGCTGGTGACGCGTGTCGGCGGGGTGGGCGAAGCATTCCGCCTGCTCGGCGATCTGGCGCGCGAAGTCTGGTCCCGCATCGGTCTGTCACTGGACGCGGTCCTCGCCCGCATGGCAGCCGGATGGGAGGGGCTGAAGGCGGCCGGACTGTCGGCACTCGAAGGCACCATCGCTGGCGTCGTCCGCTTCGGCGACCGGACGGCGGCGATCTTCCAGGGCGCCTATGACGCGGCCGTTGCCATCTGGGGCAGTCTGCCCGGGGCCATTGGCGATTTCGCGTTCCAGGCCGCGAACGGGCTGATCTCCGGCGTCGAGGCGATGCTGAACGGCGTCGTCACGCGCATCAACAGCTTCATCGAGACCCTGAACGCGGCCCTCGCGCTGCTGCCCGAGTGGGCCACAGGCAAAGGCGGCGTGCGGATCGGCATACTCGATCCGGTGGAGCTGGGGCGTATCGGCAATCCCTTTGAAGGCGCGGCAACGGCCGCAGGGGCTGCGGCGGCGGACGCCTTTTCTGCCGCGCTGTCACGCACCTATCTGGAACCGCCCGATCTTGGCCTCGGCGCCATGGCCGATGACGCCCGCGCCCGGGCCGATGGCTATCGCGAAGCGGCCGGGATGCTGGCTGATGCCGCGGGTCGGCCGCTCGCCAGCTGGCAGGCGCTGAAGGATGCCGTCACCGGCACAGGGACCGAGGCCGAGACAGCACTTGCCGATGCAGCCGCTTCGGCCGATGCCCTGACCACTGGGCTGAACGACACTGCCACCGCCGCCGATGGCGCGGGAGGTGCCGCGCGGGACGCCGGGGCTGCGGCCGCCGAGGGTGCGGACACGGCCCTCACCGGCTGGCAGGCGGTCACGGCGGCCCTCGCCGATTATGCCGCGAGGGCGCGCGACATTGGCGGCGATATCGGCAGCGCGCTGGTCGGGGCCTTCCAGAGCGCCGAGAACGCCATCGGTGACTTCGTGAAGACCGGCAAGCTCGACTTCCGCGATCTGGTGACCTCGATGATCGCCGATCTGGCGAAGCTCGCCGCCCGGCGCTTCATCCTCGGTCCCATCGCCAACGCCCTTTCCGGCGCGCTGGGCGGGGCAAGCGGCATCTTCGCGAACATCCTGCATGCGGGCGGGATGGTCGGTGCCCCTGGTCCCGGACGCATGGTCCCGGCGCTGACCTTTGCAGGTGCGCCGCGCATGCATTCCGGCGGCTGGGCTGGTCTGCGGCCCGACGAGGTTCCCGCGATCCTGCAACGCGGCGAGCGGGTTCTCTCGCGCCAGGAGGCGGCTGGGTACGGCCAGGCGGGTGGCTCGACTGTCAATGTCACGATCAACGCCCGCGACGCCGAGAGTTTTCGCCAGTCGCGAACGCAGGTCGCCAGCGACATCGCCCGCGCTGTGTCGCTGGGTCGGCGCGGCATGTGAGGATCAGCCATGGCATTTCACGAGGTCCGGTTTCCGGACAACATCAGCCGCGGGGCGCGCGGTGGCCCTGAACGACGCACGCAGATCATCGAACTGGCCTCCGGGGCCGAGGAACGCAACGCCAGCTGGGCCAACAGCCGCCGCCGCTATGGCGTCGCCTACGGCATCCGCCGCGCCGACGATCTGGCAGCGGTGGTCGCCTTCTTCGAGGCCCGCAACGGGCGCCTGCATGGTTTCCGCTTCAAGGACTGGGCCGATTTCAAGTCCTGCCTGCCGTCGCAGACGCCAGGGGCGACCAACCAGCCCATCGGCACCGGCAACGGGGCGGCCACCCTGTATCAACTCACGAAGCGATACACCTCCGGCGCGCAGTCCTGGACGCGGGCCATCACCAAACCCGTCGCTGGAACCGTCACCATCGCCCTGAATGGCACGCCCCAGGCTTCCGGCTGGTCAATTTCCACCACGACCGGCCTCATCACCTTCACCACGGCTCCCGCCAGTGGCGTCGCCATCACCGCAGGCTTCGAATTCGACGTCCCCGTCCGCTTCGACACCGACGCCCTCGATGTCACCCTCGATCTCGAACGCCTCGGTTCGATCACCTCGATCCCTCTCGTGGAAATCCGCACATGAAGTCCCTGAACCCGGCGCTGCAGGCCCACCTTGACGAAGGCACCACGACACTTGCCTGGTGCTGGCGCATCACGCGGGCGGACGGCGTGACCTTTGGCTTCACCGACCACGACCGGACGCTGTCGTTTGACGACACCGAGTTCGAACCGGAAAGCGGTCTGACCGCCTCCGAGGTGCGCTCGGGGTCGGACCTGTCCGTCGATGCGCAGGATGCCCAAGGGGTACTGTCGTCGGACCGGATCACCGAGACCGACATCCTCGATGGCCGATGGGACAATGCGGCAGTCGAGGTCTGGCGCGTGAACTGGTCGGCCCCGGCGCAGCGCGTACTCCTTCGACGCGGGGCCATCGGCCAGATCCGGCGCGGGCGGCTGGCCTTCGTGGCCGAAGTGCGCAGCCTCGCCCATGTGCTCGGCCAGACGGTCGGGAGGACGTTCCAGGCCAGCTGCGATGCAGCGTTGGGTGATCCGCGCTGCAGCGTGAACCTCGAGGCCCCGGCCTTCAAGGGCAGCGGCGCGGTGATCGATGTGCTACGCGACCGAGCTTTCACGGCATCCGGCCTCGCCACCTTCCCGGGAGGCTGGTTTGCCTTCGGTCTGGTGGAATGGTCGACCGGTGCGAATGCCGGGCGGCGGATCGAGGTGCTGTCGCACGACCTCGTCGACGGGGTGGCGATCCTGACCCTGCTGGAAGCACCGGTGCGCCCGTTCACAGCGACGGATGCTTTCGTGGTCCGGGCGGGCTGCGACAAGCGGATCGCGACCTGCGGGACAAAGTTCGCCAACGTCGCCAACTTCCGGGGATTCCCGCACATCCCGGGCCAGGACGCACTCCTTCGCTATGCGACGAAGGATGGTGGCCATGAGGGGGCGGTGCTTTGAACACCGCTGATCTTGCAATCGTCATCGCTGTCGCGCGGTCTTGGCTCGGCACGCCCTATCACGACCAGGCCAGTTTGCGCGGGGTCGGCTGCGACTGCCTCGGCCTCGCGCGCGGCATCTGGCGCGAGGTGGTGGGGCCGGAACCGTTTCCCATTCCGCCCTACAGCCGAGACTGGGGTGAGACGGGGCCGCGCGAGGTGCTGGCCGACGGCGCGAGACGGATGATGCTGGAACTGGATCCATCCGAGGCTGGGCCCGGTGCGCTGATCCTGTTCCGCATGATGCCCCGCGCCATCGCCAAGCATGTGGGCATTCTCACCGGCCCCGACACCTTGCTTCACGCCTACGAACGCCTCGGCGTGATCGAGGAACCGCTGACAACCGCATGGCGGCGGCGCATCGCCTTTGCCTTCCTGTTCCCTGCACGCTGAGTTTTCCCATGGCCACGCTCGTCCTCGGCGCTGTCGGTTCCGCCATCGGCGGGGCGTTCGGCGGCGCGATCCTCGGCTTCTCTGGCGCAGCCATCGGCGGCTTCATCGGATCGACCATCGGGTCGGTGGTTGACAGCTGGATCGTGTCTTCGCTGGCCCCGGCGCAGAAGATCGAGGGCCAGCGGCTGGATTCCCTGCGGATCACCTCGGCCACGGAAGGCGCGATCATCCCGCGCCTCCACGGCCGCATGCGCATTGGCGGCAACATCATCTGGGCGACCGATTTCCGCGAGGAGACGAAGACCACGACGCAGGGTGGCGGCAAGGGCGGCGGGGGCGGCCGGGTCCAGACGACCGAGTATCTGTACTATGCGTCCTTCACTGTCGCCTTGTGTGAAGGCCCAATCACCGGCATCGGCCGCATCTGGGCCGACGGCAAGCCGCTCGACATGACCGGCATCACCTGGCGCTGGTATCCGGGCAACGAGACCCAGACGGCCGATCCGTTCATCGCGGCGAAGATGGGGGCGGCCAATACCCCGGCCTATCGCGGCACGGCATATGTCGTCTTCGAGGAACTGCCGCTTTCCACCTACGGCAACCGCCTGCCGCAGCTGTCCTTCGAGGTCTTCAGGCCTCTGGCGGATTCCGACACCGCTGAGGGGCTGGTCAAGGCCGTCACCATGATCCCGGCCTCGGGTGAGTTCACCTATTCGACCGAAGCTGTCCGCAAGACCGTGGGAGCCACGACCACGGTCTTCGGCCAGACCACCGGCGGCACCACCTCGGCCGAGAACCTGAACGCGCTGCCCGATGAGGCTGACATCGTCGTGGCGCTGGACCGGCTGCAGGCCATGGCCCCGGCCGTCGAAAGCGTCAGCCTGGTCGTCGCATGGTTCGGCAATGACCTGCGCGCGGGCAACTGCACGATCAAGCCGGGCGTCGAGGTCGCGACCAAGGTCACCAGCCCGAAGGTCTGGTCGGTCAATGGCGTGGCACGGGCGAACGCGCATCTCGTCAGCCGAGATGCCGAGGACCGTCCGGTCTATGGCGGGACGCCTGCCGACTTCGCGGTGGTGCAGGCGATCCGCGAGATGAAGGCGCGTGGGCTGCGCGTCACCCTCTATCCCTTCCTCCTGATGGACGTCCCGCCCGGCAACACGCTGCCGAACCCCTACAGCGCGAATGCCGCGACGCCGGGTCAGCCCAGCTTCCCTTGGCGCGGGCGGATCACCTGTTCCCCGGCCGCAGGCTATGCCGGGACGGCGGACAAGACCGCCGCCGCCGCAACGCAAGTCGCAGCCTTCTTCGGCGCGGCCACCCCGGCGCAATTCGCCGTGTCGGGCGACAGTGTCAGCTGGACGGGCCCCGCAGGTGACTGGGGCCTGCGCCGGATGATTCTTCACTACGCCCATCTCTGCGCCGTCGCGGGCGGGGTCGACGCCTTCCTGATCGGCACCGAGATGCGGGGCCTGACCACCATCCGGTCCAGCGCAAGTGCCTATCCGGCCGTGACGGCCTTCAAAGCACTGGCGGCCGATGTGAAGGCGGTCCTCGGGCCAGGTACCAAGGTGGGCTATGCCTCCGACTGGTCGGAATACTTCGGTCACCAGCCCGGCGACGGCAGCGGCGACGTCTATTTTCATCTGGACCCGCTCTGGTCGGACGCGAACATCGACTTCATCGGCATCGACAACTACATGCCGCTCTCCGACTGGCGCGACGGCTTCGACCATGCCGATGCCCTTGAAGGCTGGCCCGCGATCCATGACCGGGCCTACCTGCAGGCGAACATCGCGGGTGGCGAGGGCTTCGACTGGTTCTACGCCAGCGTCGCCGACCGCTCGGCGCAGATCCGCACGCCGATCACGGACGGTGCCGCAGGCAAGCCCTGGGTCTTCCGCTATAAGGATCTGCGCGCCTGGTGGTCAAACCCGCATTTCAACCGGCCCGGTGGGGTGGAGAGCGGTACGCCCACCGCATGGGTGCCGCAGTCGAAATCCGTCTGGTTCACGGAACTGGGCTGCCCGGCCATCGACCGGGGCACGAACCAGCCGAACGTGTTCTTCGACCCCAAGTCGTCCGAGAGCTTCACCCCGTATTTCTCCCGTGGCTGGCGCGATGACGCGATCCAGCGTGCCTATCTGGAGGCAAGTTACCTCTGGTGGGGAACCCCGGCCAACAATCCCGTATCGGCGATCTATGGCGGCCGGATGGTCCATGTGCCCGAATGCGCCGCATGGACCTGGGACGCGCGACCCTATCCATTCTTCCCCGAACTGACCGGTGTCTGGACGGACGGCCCTAACTGGCGGCTCGGGCACTGGCTGACCGGGCGGCTTGGTGCGGTGTCACTGGCAGCCCTCGTGCGCCACCTCTGTTTGCGCGCTGGGCTGGCGGAAAGCCTGATCGACGTTTCCGGCCTCTGGGGCGCGGTCGAAGGCTATGTGATCGGCGCGCTGGAAAGCCCGCGCGTGTCAATTTCCACGCTGGCAAGGCATTTCGGGTTCGATGCCATAGAGACCGAGGGCGTGATCCGCTTTGTCATGCGCGGCCGGGCATCGCTCGCCACGCTGTCCATCGACGATCTGGTCGCAAGCCGTGAAGGCGAGGCGCTGGAACTGGTTCGCGCGCAGGAGACGGAACTGCCGCAGGCGCTGAAGTGGCAGGTCGCGCGAGCGGACGAGGACTATGATGCCGCGCTGGTAGAAGCGCGGAGGATCACAGTCGACACCACCCGGATCGCCTCCGAGAGCTTCCCGATGGCGATCCCGCCCGAGGAGGCCGAGCGCCGTTGCCGCCGCGCGCTGATGGAAGCCTGGATCGGCCGGGAGAGCGCCAGCTTCCGCCTTCCGCCATCACGCCTCGCCCTCGATCCAGCCGACGTGATCCGGCTCGCGCATGACGGCCGGGAGGTCGAGTTCCGGCTGGTGTCCGTAGCCGATGCCGAAGCACGCGGGATCGAGGCGGTGCGCCAGGACCGTGCCGCCTATGATCTGCCGCCCGGCGATCCCCGCCCGGCGTCACTAGCCAGCCCCGTCGTCTTCGGCACGCCTGAGGTGGTGATGCTGGACCTGCCGCAGATTTCCGAGGACCAGCCTTCGCATCGCCCCCTGATCGCGGCCCATTCCAGCCCCTGGCCCGGCGAGATCGCAGTGTTCCGCAGCGCATCCACGGATGGCTTCAATCTGCTGACCACCTTCGGCAGTCGGGCCCGGATCGGCACGCTGGCCTTCGATTTCTTTCCCGGTCCCACCTCCCGCTTCGATCTGGGCAACGCGCTGGTGGTCGATCTGCTGTCAGGCACGCTGGAAAGCGTAACGGACGTCGCCCTATTCGGCGGGGCCAATGCGCTTGCGGTCGAGAGTGCCGCTGGCCGGTGGGAGATCGTGCAGGCGGGCGCGGCCGAACTGATCGCCCCCGGCCGCTATCGCCTGACCCGCCTCCTGCGCGGCCAGCGCGGGACGGAACAAGCGATGGGCAATCCGGCTCCGGCCGGGGCGCGGGGCGTGGTGCTTGACACGACGCTGGCCTCGCTACCCATCGCCGAGGCCGATCTCGGACTACCGTGGAACTGGCGTGTCGGCCCGGCCGCCCGGGCGGTCAGTGATGCAAGCTATGCCGCGCTGGGCTTCACCCCCACTGGCCGGGGGCTTGTTCCCTTCGCCACGGTCCATGTCGAGCAGCCATGGCGAACGGCTCGTAGCTCGGGCGATCTCACCATCCGCTGGACGCGGCGATCCCGCGCGCTGGTTGCCGATGCCTGGGAACAGGTCGAGGTGCCGCTGGCCGAAGACGTGGAAAGCTACGATGTGCAGATCCTCGACGGGACGACCGTCAGGCGCACGCTGACCAGCATCACGACCTCCGTCCTCTACACCGCCGCCCAGCAGACCGCCGATTGGGGCGCGCCGCTCGCGCCCGGCCAGGTGCTGGCGATCCGCATCTACCAGCTCTCGAACCGCCTCGGCCGCGGCACCCCCGCCGCGGTCACATTGCAATTCTGATCCCAATCCACGGGAATCCCCATGTCTGACACTACGACCCATCTGGGCCTGCCATACCTTCTGGCCGCGCAGGCGCAGAAGCATGTCACGCACAACGAGGCGCTGCGCCTGCTCGACGCCATGGTTCAGCTCTCCGTTCTCGACCGCACGCGGACGGCCCCGCCCACCAGCCCCGCCGATGGGAACCGGCATCTTGTGGCCTCGGGCGCCACCGGCCTTTGGGCTGGGTGGGACTTGAACGTGGCCTTCTGGGTTGACGGCGCGTGGATCCGGCTGGTGCCGCGCACCGGCTGGCTGGTCTGGGTCGCAGCCGAGGGCCTGTTCCTCGTCTGGAGCGGCAGCGTCTGGGAGGTCGTGGGCGAGCCGCGCGATGTCTCGGACGCGGTCTTCAGCCTGGTGAACGATGCGGACCCGACAAAGAAGGCCACCTTCTCGCTGGCGGGGATCAGCACCGGCACCACGCGCAGCTTCACCCTGCCGAACACCTCGTCCGAACTGGCGATCCTTGCAGGCACCCAGACCTTCACCGGCAACAAGACCTTCTCTGGGACGCTCACGGCGTCTGGAACCGTCACTGTTTCGGCCGCCAGCGCCTCGATCGGCACGGCGACGACGACGGCCACCTATGGGATGGGCACTGGTGCGACGACCACCGGCATCACCAAGACGGTGAACCTCGGGACTGGCGGCGCTTCCGGATCGACCACGGTCGTCAACATCGGCTCGGCCACGGCCGGGGCGGGCGGCACAACGGTGGTGAACACGCCCACCGTCACCTTCGCCAACGCCGTCACGCAGGTCGGCATGCCCCAGGCGAACCTGACGGCGCAGCTTCTTGGCCTCGGCGGGGCGACGGCCGACAGCTACAATCGGCTGTCGGTGAACACCCCGGCCGTGCTGTTGAACAACGCAGGCGCGGGCATCGAGGCGACGGTCAACAAGGCTACGACCGGGAATGACGCGGCCTTTGCCTTCAAGACCGGCTTCTCGGCCCGCGCGCTGATCGGGTTGCTCGGGAATGACGATTTCAGCTTCAAGGTCAGCCCGGATGGGTCTGCCTTCTTCGACGCATTCAAGGTCGACCGCACCAACGGTCGCGTCGAACTGGCCGAACCGGTCGTCCTGCCCGCCCATGATGCCGTCCCCTCGCCGCCGCCCGCAGGCAAACTCGCGCTCTATGCCCGAGACCGCGCGGGGATGGGATGGCTCGATGTCGAACGCCCCTCCGGTCGCCACTTCCCGCTCCAGCCGCATTTCGGGGTGAACCGGATCGCGACATGGGCGCCTTCGACCAGCACGACGATCAACACCAACGGCATGCCGCGCACGGCCGTCGGCACGGCGGCGACGCCGACGTTGGCCACGACCAACCTCTCCACCTCCATGCGTCGCTGGCGGATGACCTCCGCAGCCACGGCCGGGGCAGTGGCCGAGGAACGCTCGGCCGGATGGGTCTGCTGGCGCAGCAATGCGGAGGGTCTGGGCGGCTTCACCTATGTGAACCGGCTGTCGATGGTCACGCTGCAACCGACCGGCATGGGCTTTTTCGGCCTGATCGGATCGGTCGCGGCGCTCTCCACGACCCTCACCCTTTCGGCCGTCGTCAACGCGCTGGGCATAGGGTTCGAGCGTGGCACCCATGCGAACTGGCAGATCGTCCACAACGACGGCGCAGGCGCGCCGACGCTGATCGACCTCGGCGCGGGCTTCCCTGTGGCCAGCACGACGAATGTCCTGACCCTCTACATCGCGGCGGCCCCGAACGACAGCGCGGTGGGGATCCGCGTGGTCGAGGAGGTCTCGGGCGCGGTCGCCGAGGCGACAATCACCACCGACATGCCCGCAGCAACTCAGCTCCTGAGCCCGCGCAATTACCTCAACAACGGCAGCACCGCCGCAGCCGTCGCCTATGACTGCTCCGGCGTCTACGTCGAGACGGATTACTGAAGCGCCACGCACCGTGGCCGGAAAGGACCATGATGGATGACCAGACCACTCTCGCCGACGCAGTCGCGCGGGCCTTTCGGGACCACGGGATCACCGCCGCGCTCACCGCCCTGATCGGCGGCACCATGGCCCTGATCGCGGCGATCACGCGCAAAGCGTTTACCAACGAGGCCCTGCTGGACCGCCTCGACCGGGAACTCATCGCCGACCGGGACCGCATCGACCGCCAGCGCAGCGAAGATCGCAAGGTCGATGGCGACCGCCTCGACCGGATCGAAACCGACATCCGCTCGATGCGGGACATGCTCTTCGACGCCTTCCAGCGCGGCCGATCCGACTGACTGACGAACGATACCAGCACCACGACCATGTCCCCCGCCCCCGAGGCGGGTTTTTTCATCTGGAGGATCCACCATGCCCACCCTGACCTACCCCCACTGGCGCGATGTGCCCGCGACTGCCTGGCGCTGGCCGAACTTCTCGGCCGCCGAAATCGCCTGCCGCGGCACCGGCGCGATCAAGATCAACACCGAAGCGATGGACAAGCTGCAAGCCCTGCGCGACCGGCTGGGCAAACCGTTGATCATCCGCTCGGCCTATCGCAGCCCGGAACACAACCGGGCCGTCGACGGTGCTCCGGCCTCGAAACACATGCAGGCCACCGCCTTCGACATCACCATGGCGAACCACGATCCGGTGACCTTCGAGGCGGCGGCCCGTGCAGTCGGGTTCCTCGGCTTTGGCTATTACCCCCGGTCGGGCTTCATTCACATCGACCTTGGGCCCGCCCGGTCCTGGGGCGATCCGTTCCCGGCGCGAGCGGTGCCCTTCGCTCCGGAACTGCCGCCCGCGCGCGAAGTCCTGTCGGAAAGCCGCACTCTGCGCGGTGGGGGTGCGGCGGGTGCCGCTACATTCGGCGCGGCAGGGGTCGAAGTGTTGCAGGACGTTCTTGCCGTGACGCAGTCCACCATCCAGCCACTGGTACCCTATCTCGACACCCTGCGCTGGGTGCTGATCGCCATCGCGCTGATCGGCATCGCCGTCACCATCCACGCCCGACTCGACGACTGGAAACGGGGCCAGCGGTGACCCTTTGGCGAGCTATGCGGGATTATGGGTGACGCGGCCTGATCAGGCGGCGCGGTTTTCGGTGGCGTTCTCGGCGACACCGTCGGTGAATGTGACGCCTTCGA
>NZ_SLXU01000021.1 GCF_004343505.1 Rhodovulum bhavnagarense
TCCATGGAGAAACTCCACCCCTGTCATCCAACAGGAAAGGACTCGCAGAACCGGAAAATCACAGGAAGGTGGGGACAGAACACCGTTTACGGTGATTCTCACGTCGACACCGGGTGATCGCATCCCCATCACACCCAACAAGCGGAACGTGATCGTCGGCGTGGCCGATGTGCTCGGCACCCCAGGAAAGCCGGCGATCTCGCCGCAATCGCTAAGTGCGCGCGTGTTTCCGGGTCAGGTCCAGCGCCGGTTCCCGATCGATCATTCGGAGGAATGCGGGCTGGTCTGGCACCGCGGTGAAACCCTGACCTTCGGCGGAGACAAGCAGCGTCGGCTGCTGCAGATCCTGTTCGCAGCCTACTGGTCCAAGTCCCCCGTCCTTCGGATAGCGGCAGTGCTGGAAGAGGCGGGCTACGGCAGCCAGGTGAACACGCTGAAGAAAGCCTTCGGCCGCCGCAACGACTGGCAGCGTTTCATCAGGTTCGATGACGGGAACTGCTGGATCGATCCCTGATCCTGCGACCTCGGTTTTTGCGAAAGGCCGTCCTTCGGGGCGGCCTTTTGACGTTTGAGGGCACCGATCTTCGCGAACTCCCGCTCTGCCTCCCAGCTGCCTCCCCGGTGCCTCCCGCCCGGTCAGCGATGGTCCTTCGCAGGCATTCGGCCAATCGCGAAGGAGACGACGATGTCAGTCACGCATCTCAACCAGGTCGAGCTGGCGGCTCGATGGAAAATCAGCCCGCGCACTTTGGAGCGCTGGCGTTGGACCGGTGAGGGCCCCGCCTTCATCAAGATCGGCGGCCGGGTCGTGTACCGGCTCGAGGATGTCGAGGCGTACGAGGCCAACCGGCACTGTTCGAGCACGGCCGACAAGCCCGCCGTGAAGCTGGCGTGAGGGGGCGGCCATGACGATCCCCAACCGCATCACCCTCGAGAATCTGCCCACCATGCCGGTCGGCGAGATCGCCGCTCTGCCGGGCGACCAGCTGGCGCTCCTGAAGCAGGACGCCGATGAGCGGCTGCGCGCTGCCAAGAACCTCAGCGACTGGCTCGATGGCGCTATCGCGCTGAAATATGGCGACCAGGCGCAGGAGGCGCGCCGCGCGGAAGGCAAGGACACCGGCACGGTCAGGCTGCAGGACGGCCCGGTCACGGTGGTCGCCGAGCTGCCGAAGCGCGTCGATTGGGATCAGGCGATGCTCGCCGGTCTGGTCGAGCGCATCCGGGCGGATGGCGCCGATCCCGCCGAGTACGTGGACATCGCGCTCAGCGTGCCCGAGCGCAAGTACACGGCCTGGCCCACGGACATCCGCCAGGAGTTCGAGCCCGCGCGCACGGTCCGGACGGCCAAGCCCAAGTTCCGGCTGCTGCTTGGCGAGGAGGCGCGCTGATGGCCATCTCGCTCGCATCCCTGCAAACCTCGACGGCTCTGCGCCCGCCGCGTGTGCTGATCCATGGCGTCGCCGGCATCGGCAAATCCACCTTCGCCGCGTCCGCTGACGCGCCGGTTTTCGTCCTCACCGAGGACGGTCTCGGCAAGCTGCAGGTGCCGCACTTCCCGCTGGCGACCAGCTACGCCGAGGTCGCCGAAGCGCTCGACGCCCTGCTCGACGAGGACCACCCCTATTCCACGGTGGTGGTCGACAGCGTGGACTGGCTGGAGCCGCTGATCTGGGCCGAGGCCTGCAGGCGGAACGGCTGGCAGTCGATCGAAAGCCCCGGCTTCGGCAAGGGCTACGCCGAGGCGCTGACCATCTGGCGCGAATACATCGACCGGCTGAACGCGCTCCGCGACCGGAAGGGCATGGCGGTCATCCAGATCGCCCATACCGACATCAAGCGCTTCGACAGCCCCGAGCACGAACCCTACGACCGGTACGTGATCAAGCTGCAGGCCCGCGCGTCCGCGCTGCTGCAGGAGCACTCGGACGTGGTGCTCTTCGCCAACTACCGGATCTCGGTCAGCAAGTCCGACGTGGGCTTCAACAAGAAGGTGACCCGGGCGCTCGGGTCCGGTGCGCGCGTGATGCACACCGAGGAGCGCCCCGCCTTCCTCGCCAAGAACCGCTACGGCCTGCCGGAAACCCTCCCGCTCGAGTGGTCGGAGTTCCTGGCCGCCATGCCCCAATCCGCCTGATTACGACTGAAAGGACAGCACGATGGCACGTTTCGACACCGCCTTTGACGCCGCCGGCATCGAGCCCACCACCGCCTACGAGATCCTGCCCGCGGGCAAGTATCGCGCCCAGATCGTCGAGAGCGAGATGCGCGTCACGAAGAACGGGATGGGGAAGTATCTCTGGCTGATGCTCGACATCCTCGAGGGGCCGCAGCAGGGCCGCAAGGTCTTCGACCAGCTGAACCTGGTGAACGCCAACCCGACCACGGTCGAGATCGCGCAGCGCACGCTGTCTGCGATCTGCCACGCCACGGGCAAGCTGCAGGTGAACGACAGCGAGGACCTGCACCTGATCCCGATGACGATCCAGGTCGGCGTGAAGCCCCCGAAGGACGGCTACGGCGAGCGCAACACGATCCGCTACATGGTGCCGGAGGCCCCGCAGGCGACCCCGCCGAAGCCCGCCGCGACGCAGTCGGCGCCCGCCCGCCCGGCCACCGCGCCCTGGAACCGCAAGAGCTGACGCCCTCGGCCGCCGCGGGCTGAGACCTGCGGCGGCCCGGACATCGACAGACCCGAGAGACCGACCATGACGAATACAACCGACGCGGCCTGCGCGGCCGCGAACGCCCCCGGTTTGCCTGACGACACCCGGCGCCTGATCGAGATCGAGGACGCCATCGCGAAGATCCGCACGCAGATCGCGACCGCCGATCTGGCGCGGCAGCGCACGGCGAAGCCGATCGACCCCGACTGGTTTCACCGAGCGCGCACGGCGCTGCGCCACCTCAACCGCGAGCGCGCCGAGATCGTCGCCCGTCAGGGCGGCCGCCGCCGGCGCGAACGGCTCAAGGACATGATCATCGCCGTCCTGCGCGAACGCCATGACAGCGCCGCCTGGACCGCTGTGCTGGCGGAGGCGCGGGCGCGGCTCGAGCGGGAGGACGCGTGCTGATGGCCGATCTTCCCGAACCCCCGACGCCGACCCTCTCCGCGATCTACGCCTCCTACGAGGCCCGGCAGGGCGACGGCTTCCGCGACCACCTCGGCGCCTCGCTGATCGGCAAGTCCTGCGCCCGCGCGCTCTGGTACGACTTCCGCTGGGCGACGCCCGCGCGGCACACCGGCCGCATCCTGCGGCTGTTCGAGACCGGTCAGCTGGAAGAGGCCCGGCTCGTGCGCGACCTGCGCGCCACCGGCGCGACGGTGCTGGAGGTCGATCCCGAGACCGGGCGGCAGTTCCGCGTCGAGGCTCATGGCGGTCACTTCGGCGGCTCGCTTGATGGTGTCGCGCTCGGGCTGCTCGAAGCGCCGAAGACCTGGCACGTCGTCGAGTTCAAGACGCATTCCGCGAAGAGCTTCGCCGAGCTGGTCGCCAAGGGCGTCGCGCTCGCGAAGCCCCAGCACGCCGCGCAGATGCAGGTGTATATGCACCTGACCGGCATCACGCGGGCGCTCTACGTCGCGGTCTGCAAGGACACGGACGCGCTGCACATCGAGCGCGTCCCGGCCGACCCCGAGATGGGCGAACGCCTGCTGGAAAAGGCGCATCGGATCATCTTCGCCCAGCATCCTCCCGAGCGGATCAGCGCGGATCCCGCCTGGTTCGAGTGCCGGTTCTGCGACCACCACGGGCTCTGTCATGGCGAGGAGGCCGCGGCCGTCACCTGCCGGTCCTGCCTGCATTCGACGCCCGTCGAAGGCGGCTGGCACTGCGCACGCCACGATCGGCTGCTCGACCCGGCCGACCAGCGCCGAGCCTGCCCCCGGCACCTGTTCATCCCCGATCTCGTCCCCGGCGAAGTGATCGACGCAGGCGAGGACTTCGTCTCCTACCGCATGCGCGACGGCTCGGTCTGGACCAACGACGCCCGCAAAGAGGAGGCCGCCGCATGCTGACCCTGCGCCCCTACCAGCAGGCCGCGATCACCTCGATCTACGGCTATTTCGAGAAGGAGAGCGGCAACCCGCTCGTCGTGATCCCCACGGCCGGCGGCAAGAGCCTCGTCATGGCCGCCTTCATCGACGGCGTGCTCAAGGCCTGGCCCGACCAGCGCGTGCTCGTCGTCACCCATGTCCGCGAGCTGATCGCGCAGAACCATGCCGAGATGCTGGGGCTCTGGCCCGAGGCGCCGGCGGGCATCTACTCGGCCGGTCTCGGCCGCCGCGATGCGCGGGCCCGGATCCTCTTCGCCGGCATCCAGTCCATCCACGACAAGGCGACGCGCATCGGCCATGCCGATCTGGTGCTGATCGACGAGGCCCATCTAATCCCCGGCCGGTCGAACACGATGTATCGCCGCTTCCTCAACGATCTGCAGGCGATCAACCCGGCGCTGAAGGTGATCGGGCTGACGGCGACGCCCTTCCGGCTCGACAGCGGCATGCTGCACGAGGGCGAGAACGCGCTCTTCACCGATATCGCCTACGAGGTGTCGGTCCGCGACCTGATCGATCAGGGTTATCTCTCCCCGCTCATCTCGAAGCAGACGAAGACCCGCCTCGACGTGACGGGCGTGGGATCGCGGGGCGGCGAGTTCATCGCGCGGGACCTCGAGGACGCGGTCGACCAGGACGTCATCACGCGCGCGGCCGTGGCCGAGGTGATCGCCCACGGTGAGACGCGCCGGTCCTGGCTCGCCTTCTGTTCCGGCGTGCGCCACGCCACCCATGTCGCCGAGGAGTTCCGCCGCCGCGGGGTGAGCTGCGCCACCATCTTCGGCAAGACGCCGAAGGACGAGCGTGACGCGATCATCGCCGCTTTCAAGCGCGGCGAGATCAGGGCGCTGGCCTCGATGGGCGTGCTGACGACGGGCTTCAACGCGCCGGCCGTGGACCTGATCGCCATGCTGCGGCCCACCAAGTCGGCCGGGCTCTACGTCCAGATGGCCGGTCGGGGCACACGGCTCGCCGAGGGCAAGGAGAACTGCCTCGTTCTCGATTTCGCGGGCAATGTCCGCCGGCATGGCCCCATCGATCTCGTGCGGCCGAAGCGGCCGGGCGGTCCGGGCGACGGGCCGCCGCCCACCAAGATCTGCCCGAATGCGGGACCATCGTGGCCATCGCGGCGCTGGAATGTCCCGGCTGCGGCTTCGAGTTCCCCGGCCGCGAGGTGAAGCTCGAGCCGACCGCATCGACGCTGGAGGTGCTGTCGACCGGCAAGCCGCAATGGGTCGGCGTCACCGACGTCACCTACAGCCGCCACGAGAAGCGCGGCGGGCGGGTCTCGCTGAAGGTCACCTACCGCTGTGGGCTCGCCTTCCACACGGAATGGGTCTGCTTCGAGCACGAGGGCTATCCGCGCCGAAAGGCCGCGAGCTGGTGGCGCGAGCGGGCGCCCGAACTGGAGGTGCCGGAGTCCGTCGACGAGGCGCTCATCCTGGCAGACCGGCTGCGCCGCCCCACCGAGATCGCCGTCCGCCACGCGGGCCGCTTCACCGAAATCACCGCCTACAGGTTCGCCCCATGCCTTACGTCCGTGCCGGGCTCTGCGCCGTCTGCCATCGAGAGCCCCGCGGCTGGGGCTGGTTCGACGCGCGCTTCCGCGTCTCCGACCCGCGGCGCGACACGAGCCGCCGAGACCTCTGCAGCCGGGCTTGCCAGGACATCTGCCACCGGAGGTCGGGCATGATCGATCCGACCCCCAACGAGACGGCGGCCATGGTCGAGGGCGGCAAGGCCGGCGGCGCCTATCTCGACAGCCTCGGCCGGACCGATCTCGCCCAACTCAGCGAGGAGGAGTGGGACACCTTCGTCGAGGTGATCGTCACCGGCTACTGCGACCACCTGCGTGACCTGGCGGCGAAGGACCGTGCACGACTCGACGGCATGATCCCGGAGGTGCCCTTCTGATGGCGGACACCTCGTGGATGGCGCGCGTGGGCGCGCGTCTCGTGACCAACGGCTACGCGATCCTGCCGATTGCGCCCGGCACCAAGAAACCCGGCCAGTTCGCCCGCGCGGCCTGGCACGACTACCCGCAGTGGAACCGGCATGCGAGCCGCGCCACGACCGAGCTCGAGGTCGCGACCTGGTCCAGCTGGCCCGACTGCGGCGTCGGGATCGTCGGCGGCGCGGTCGCCGCGCTCGACATCGACATCGACGAGGACGGCGAGCTGGCGCTGCACATCGAACGCTTGGCCCGCGAACGGCTGGGCGACACCCCTGCGCTCAGGATCGGCAAACCGCCGAAGCGGCTCCTGGTCTATCGGACGACCGAGCCCTTCGCCGGGATCCGGCGCGCGCCGCTTGAGGTGCTCTGCCTCGGTCAGCAGTTCCTGGCGTATGCCAAGTATCCCGATACCGGCCAGCCCTATGCCTGGCCGGACGAGGGGCTCGCTGATCTCGACATCGAGAGCCTGCCCGAAATCGACGCCGAACAGGCAGCGGCCTTCCTCGACGAGGCGTTGGCGCTGATCCCGCCCGAGCTGCGCCCGAAGAGCCTCGGCGCGAAGGGCGCGAACGGGGCCGCGCACCCGTGTCTGCCGGCGCATGCACAGGCCGGCACGCTGGCGGCGATCCGGAGCGCGCTCGCCTGGTTGCCCAATGCCGAGCTCGACTACGACAGCTGGATGCGCATCGGCATGGCGCTGAAGGGCGCGCTGGGCGAGGAGGGTGCTGCGCTCTTCGCCTACTGGTCGGCGCAGGCGGCCAAGAACGATCCGGCCGCAACGACGAAGGCATGGACGAGCTTCAAGCCCGCGCGGATCGGCGCGGGCACGATCTATCACCTCGCCATGGAGAAGGGCTGGCGTCCCGACCCCGACCTGCTGCTCGACGGCAGTCAGAAGGCTTGTGCGGGCGACGAGCATCCCGCGGCGGGCCTCCTCGCGCGGCTCGCCCCGCCCGAAGTCCCGATGCCGATCCTGGCGCCTGCGCCGTCCTTCACGCTGACGATCCCGGGCGGGCTGGTCGGCGATCTCGCGCGCTACATGATCGACACCGCGCGGAGACCGCAGCCGCTTCTCGCGGTGGGAGCCAGCCTCTGCGCCCTCGGCGCGCTGATGGGGCGGCGCTACCGCACGGCGACAGACCTGCGCACGAACCTCTACATCGTCGGCATCGCGGACAGCGGGTCGGGCAAGAACCACGCCCGCGAGGTCGTCAACGAGCTGTTCTTCGCGGCGGGACTCGCCCATCACCTGGGCGGCAACAAGATCGCCTCGGGCGCGGGGCTCCTGACCGCGCTCCACCGTCAGCCGGCGATCCTGTTCCAGATCGACGAGTTCGGGATGTTCCTGGCGGCGGCGGCCGACCGGAAGCGCAGCCCGCGCCATGTCACCGAGATCCTCGACAACATGACCGAGCTCTACACCGCGGCCTGCGGGGTCTTTCTCGGCGCGGAATACGCCAACCGGGACGGCTCGAACGAGCGGCGCGATATCGTCCAGCCGTGCCTCTGCGTCTACGGCACGACGACGCCACTGCATTTCTGGGGGGCGCTGCAGGGCGCCAATGTCGTGGACGGCTCGCTCGCCCGGTTCATCATCCTGCCGAGCGAGGAGGACTACCCGGACGAGAACCGTCGTGCCGGGCTGCGCACGTCGCCGCGCCCACTGATCGAGGGGCTGCAGCGCCTTGCCGAGGGCGGGGGCCGAACGAGCGGCAACCTGGCCGGCAAGACCTCTGGCCCCGAGACCGCCGTCGATCCGATGACGGTGCCGATGAACGACGACGCGCAGGCGCGCTTCGACGCGCTGGGCGAGGAGATCACCGCCGAGCTCAGGGCGGCGGCCGGCACGTTCCACACGCCGATCCTCGCCCGGATCGCGGAGAACGCCGCCAAGGTCGCGCTCGTCCTGGCTGTGGGGCGCGATGCGGTCCATCCCGTCATCCGGCTCGAGGATGCTGGCTGGGCCATCGACTTCGTGCGCCATTTCGCGCGGCGCACCATCGACGCCGTCGAGCGCCATGTCGCCGATACCGAGACCGAGGCGCATCTGAAACGCCTGCGCGAGATCATCCGCAAGGCAGGGGCGGCCGGCGTCACCAAGTCCGAGCTGACCCGCGCCTCGCAGTGGCTCCGGGCGCGCGACCGCGACGACATCCTGCTCACGCTGGTCGAGAGCGGCGATATCGCCACGGTCGAGCAGGAGACCGGGGGGCGGAAGGCCATGCGCTTCCGGGCGATGCGGTGAGGCCCGGAACGATGCTTCCTTCAACCGCCCCCATCCTTCATTTGAAGGAAGTTCCCGCCCAAGCCCCCGTCCCGCAACGGAAATCCAGCGAGCGGGGCTTCTTTCAATATTTCACGCAAAGACCCTCGCGCGCGTGGGTGGGGATGGAAGCCAGACACATACCCCATGACGTAACTGAAATATTGAAAGAAGAGATTTATCCTCATTCTGCCAATGGCTTGCGGCTCCACTTCCTTCAAGCGGACGGGGTGAAGCCATTGAAGGAAGCGCCGGGCGCTCCCGGCATCGACAACGTGACCGTGACCAGACCTCGCGATCCCGGCCCGGGCGCGCGTGCCGCCCTCACCAGGCAGCCGTGCCGCCCCGGCCTCTCAATCGAAGAGGAGGTCGTCATGGACCGCTTCCCACACATCATCGCGGCGCCTGCCACGGCTGCCGGCACTCTCGACCGCTGCATTCTCGCGCTCGATCTCGGCACCAGCACCGGCTGGGCGTTGCGCGCTCCGGACGGGCTGATCACCAGCGGGACCGCGAGCTTCAGGCCCGGCCGCTATGACGGCGGCGGCATGCGCTACCTGCGCTTCACGAACTGGCTCACCGAGATCGACCGGCTGTCGGGGCCAATCGCGGCGATCTGGTTCGAGGAGGTGCGCCGCCACGCCGGAACCGATGCGGCCCATGTCTATGGCGGGCTCATGGCCACGCTGACCGCATGGGCGGAACTGCGCGGCGTGCCCTATGCCGGCGCTCCCGTCGGCACGATCAAGCGTCACGCCACCGGCAAGGGCAACGCGCCGAAGGCGGCGATGATCGCGGCTGCGCGGGCCCGGGGCTTCAGTCCCGCCGACGACAACGAGGCCGACGCCATCGCGCTGCTGCTCTGGGCGATCGAGACGAACGGGGGTGTCGCATGAGGTGGCATCCCAAGGGCTACGGCGGTCAGCGCCGGGATCCGGACCAGGTGAAGCGCGACGGCTGGCGCGAGCAGGGTCTGCTTGCCGTCTCGCTCGAGGACACGCGGCTGACCTGGCCGGAACGCGAACTCGTTCGCCAGCTCGGCGAAAAGCTCTATGGCCCGCGCCCCTCCGACGAGGGAGGGCGCCATGGATAAGTGGACCCCGTCCCTCGTCGAGGCCCGTCTCGCGGAAGCGGCCTTCGTGCTCAAGCGCCTGCCAGAGCCGCGACGGCAGGGCTACTTCAGCACATGGCCCGAGATCGTCCACTCCTTCGCTGACAAGGTAGGCCAGGAGCCGAAGCCCATGCGCGTGCTGCCCTCGCCGCAGGCGATCAGCCGGATGGAGGAGACGCTGACCTGGACCGCCTGCCTCGACCCCGTCGACGGCAAGATCGTCTGGATGCGCGCGCATGGCGAGCGGTGGAAGACCATCTGCTGGACGGTCGGACTGCAGCGCTCGGCCGCCCACCAGCACTGGCTCTACGGGCTCTGCGTCATCTCGCTGAAGCTCAACCGGCGGCGGTTCAACCGCAACCTGTCGAAGCGGCGCGTGATCGAGCTGGCTGGTGGCGCGTAGCTCTGCGCGACAGAGGGGAAGGTGTGCGGCGGACAGTTTTCGACGGGACAGAAAACCGGTTCAGGGGCTAGGTTCGGGATAAGCTCGGGAGAGGCGCGCGCGGCGCGGTCCCGAGCGAAACCATCCTTTCGTTGGCGAGGCCCGCTAAGAAAGGAAAGGCGCTGATCCTTTTCTTGCGGGCCGACTGTCCGCCCCCTCCAAGCCCCCTCGGCCGAGTTCGCGGTTCCTTCCGCGCGACCTGCGTATGCTGGCGGGCTTGGCTCGGCATTTCGCCAGCGTCAGGGCCGGATTTTTGGGAAGCCACCCGGAAGCCGGAGCCACTCGCCACCCGCGCAAACCCCAATGAACGCTGGCCTTCGGGCCGGACACCCCGGATGCCGCTGGACCCTGCGTGGAGTCCGGCACGGCATCCGGAGTCCGGACTCCGGCCGGCATCCACCTCATCGATGGAAACCACCCGCCCATGACGCTGAGCTTCGCCCCCGAGCGGATCGAGATGTGGCCGCTGGCCAAGCTCCAGCCCTACGCGAAGAACGCGAAGGTGCATGGCGTGGACCAGGTGGCGAAGATCGCCGCCAGCATGGCCGAGTTCGGCTGGACCGTGCCGTGCCTCGTCGGCGAGGACGGCGAGCTGATCGCGGGCCACGGGCGCGTCCTGGCCGCCACGCAGCTCGGGCTGACCGAGGCGCCGGTGATCGTGCTCGGGCACCTGACCGAGGCGCAACGCCGGGCGTACCGCATCGCGGACAACAAGCTGACCGAACTCGGCACCTGGGACGAGGCGCTGCTGTCGGCGGAACTGAACGATCTGCTGGCCGAGGATTTCGACCTGTCGCTGGTCGGCTTCTCCGACGGCGAACTCGACAATCTGCTGGCCTACGTCGCGGAAGACGACGGTGAAGAAGGTGGCGCCGGGGGCTCCCTGCCGCCGGTGACCATCCCCGAGCCGCCCCGCAATCCGGCGTCGCAGACGGGCGACCTGTGGATCCTCGGCGACCATCGGCTGCTCTGCGGCGACAGCACAAGCGCGGTCGATGTGCGCCGCCTGATGAATGGCGAGCGGGCGATCCTGTTCGCGACCGACCCACCGTATCTCGTCGATTACGACGGCTCCAACCATCCGACCCGCAACAAGGACTGGTCGGCCTCCTATGGCACGACCTGGGACGACAGTTCGCAGGGCGCGGAGCTTTACGACGGGTTCATCGCCGCCGCCGTGGCTGAGGCGATCACCGAGGACGCTGCCTGGTACTGCTGGCACGCCTCGCGCCGCCAGGCGATGCTCGAGGCCTGCTGGGAGAAAGCGGGCGCCTTCGTCCATCAGCAGATCATCTGGGTGAAGGATCGCGGTGTCCTGACCCGATCGCATTACCTCTGGAAGCATGAGCCCTGTTTCATGGGCTGGCGCCGCCCGAACCGGCCGCCGAAGGTTGCCGAGCAGACGCTGGCCTCGACCTGGGAGATGCCGTCATTCGCCAAGGACGAGCGGCCGGACCATCCGACACCGAAGCCGCTCGACGCCTTCGGCATCCCGATGCGCCAGCACGTCGCCCGCGGCGGCCTCTGCTACGAGCCGTTCTCGGGTTCCGGCTCGCAGATCATGGCGGGCGAGGCCAACGGCCGCCGCGTCTTCGCGATGGAGATCAGCCCGGCCTATGTCGACGTCGCTATCGAGCGCTGGCAGGGCGAGACCGGCCGCGACGCGATCCTCGACGGCGACGGCCGAACCTTCGCCGAGGTGAAGGCCGAGCGGCTGGGCGAGACCCCGGCCGCGGCCGAGGGGGCCCACGCGGCCTGACGACGTGGATGGCGTGGCTCTACCTTCCTCCGGCCTGCCTGCCGGAGACGGGGACGCGTGCCTGTTCGGCCTCTCGCTCTGCTCCGGCGCAGGTGGGCTCGACCTCGGGCTGCACATCGCCTGCCCCGGATATCGCACTGTGGGTCACGTCGAGCGGGATGCCTACGCCGCGGCCACTCTCGTGGCGCGGATGGAAGACGCGTCCCTGGATCAGGCTGTTGTCTGGGACGATGTTGGAACCTTCGACGGCGGCACTTGGCGCGGCGCGGTGGACATCGTCACTGCGGGCTATCCGTGCCAGCCGTTCTCCGTCGCGGGCAAGCGCCGGGGCGCGGACGACTCGCGCCACCTCTGGCCGCATGTTGCTCGGATCATTGGAGAGGTCGAGCCGCCCTTCGTCTTCCTCGAGAATGTCGCCCATCATCTCCGCCTCGGCTTCCCCGAAGTCGCCGGAGGGCTGGTCGGCATGGGCTACCGCCTTGCGGCGGGCCTCTTCACGGCGGCGGAAGTCGGTGCGCCGCATCGGCGCGAGCGGCTCTTCATCCTCGCCCACCGCGAGCGCGACCTCCTGGCCGACCCCGCGCGCCTGCTCTGGGACGCGGTCGAGCGGCGGGAACCGGACGGAGATGATGCGGCTCTGGCCAACGCCGCTGGCGGGCGACAGCAAGGGTACGCGGAACCGGACGAGCAATCGCAGCGAGATGGCGCGCCAGCGCAACGACGGGACGACGCTCTGCGATGCGACGCGGCTCTGGGTGACGCCGACGGCGCGGGATCACAAGGACGGAGCGACGAGCCTCGCGAACACGCCGGTGAACGGCCTGCTTGGCCGCCAGGTCCTGGTGACGCCGACGGCTGGCAGGACTTCCTGCGACATGCCCCGGACGTTGAACCCGCTGTTCGTCGAGGCGCTGATGGGCTGGCCCACCGGGTGGACCGGCTTCGGCTCTGTGGCAACGGAGTTGTCCCGCTGGTCGCGGCGCATGCGCTCCGAACTCTCGCAGCTCAACTGCTGGCCGATGGATGAGGGTGCGCGATGAAACAAAGCCGGGCCATGTCGCTGGTCGAAGCCGTCGCAAACGTGGCGGTCGGCTATGGCGTCGCGGTGGTGACGCAGATCCTGATCTTCCCGATATTCGGGCTGCACACGACACTGGCGCAGAACCTGAAGATGGGCGCAGTGTTCACGATTGTGAGCATCGCGCGCTCCTTCGCCCTGCGGCGGCTGTTCGAGGCGATCCGGGTGCGCAGGACGTCTGAAAGGTCGGCTCGCGGCGCTCTCAACGGTGACGCCAAACCTTGACGGCCGAAACCAGCAGGATCGCGGCAAGCATCGGCAGCAGGATCTCGCCGGGGGCGATGCCCAGCAGGCGCCCGCCGATCCAGGCGCCGAGGATCGACCCTGCCGCCATGACGACGAGGAAGGCACGGTTTCGTGAGAGGACCGAGAAACTGCGATCCTGGCTGTAGCGGGTGAAGCCGACAAGCATGGTCGGAAGGCTGATGGCAAGCGACAGCGATCCTGCCAGCTTGATGTCGGCCCCGAAGAGAAGAACCAGGGTCGGGATCAGCAACTCGCCCCCGGCGACACCGAGTAGCGAGGCGACGACGCCGATGACGAACCCTGCGGCGAGGCCGGCCAGCGCTTGTCCGATCCCGCTCAGCAGCGGCTCGCCCGCCGTGGCGTCGTGGCCGAAAACGAGGGCCGCCGCGATCACGACCAGCAGCGCAGCGATCACCTTGTAGAGGCTTTCGGTGGCGATGCGGGTCGCCCAGCCGGCGCCCAGCCACGCGCCCAGAAGACTGCCGCCGAGCAGGTTGAGAACGATCGACCAGTGCGCAAGGATGGCGTCCACCGGCACGGTTTCGGTTCGGAAGACCAGCGCAGTCGCGACCACGACGAGGCTGACCGCCTTGTTGAGGATGACCGCCTCGAGGGCCGCGAAGCGGAAGAGGCCAATGAGCAGTGGCAGACGGAACTCGGCTCCGCCGAGGCCGATGAGCCCGCCAAGCGTGCCGATCACCGCGCCGGCCGCAAACGCCTCCGGCAGACGTCGCCCCGATTCCCGTACCGTGTTCTCCCGTGTCATATGCCGGGTTCTAAAGGGAAACGGTCCGCCATGCAGCAGGTGATCGGCTGGCCCCATGGAGGGGAGTTCTTTCCGGCACCGCCTTACGATGGCCGACGGCTGTGACCGCCGGTCGAACGAAGCACCGCCGCCCCATTCGGGACGGCGGCATTGGGTCCGTTGTAGTGTGCGGTGTCAGTCGCGCGGCAGGCTGTAGACCCGCCCGCGGCCCTCGACCTTCTCGGAAGTGACTTCGAGGCCGAGCTTCTTCTTGAGCGAGCCGGACATGGCGCCTCTGACTGTGTGAGCTTGCCAGTCGAGGGCCGCAACGATCTCGTCGATGGTCGCGCCGCCCTCGGCGCGGAGCATCTCGATCAGCTTCGCCTGCTTGGTGCCCTTCCGGCGCTGGATCGGGGCGGTCGGCGTTTCCACCGGCGGCGTCTCATCCTGCTCGTCCGTGATCCCGAGGGTGCTGTAGGCGAGCGGGGTGGCGCGCAGCGTGATCGGGCCGCGCTCCTCGTCGTGCCGCCAGACCGTGTTGAGGTCCGTGGCGGCGATTTCCTCGATCAGGCCCTGCTTCAGAAGGCTCTTGCAGACGTTGCCGACCGCGCCGCCCTTGAGGCTGGCGGTGACGGGAAAGACCGCTCCGTCCTCGCGCGCGCAGGCGGTGGACAGGATGACGGCTTGGGCGTCTGAAAGCTGGATCTGTGTCATGGGGTCGTCTCCGTATTCGGGCCCGCGTCATGCGGCGCCTTCTACGACCCCGAGCCGCGCAGGGCGCGCGGCGGGAGTTCCGGCAGCGCCGGAGATCAGCGGGCGTGCTCGCCCTCACCAAAGGCGCTGTCGGTGATGCGCTTCAGGAGGCTGGCGTAGTGTTCGAGGGTGCCGACCATGGCCCAGCCGACCTCGTCGGGATGGCAGTTGAAGTGGTCGTCGCTGAGCGCCTGCAGGCGGGCGAGCATCTCGTCGATCTCCGCCTTCTTGCCGATGAAGGCCGCGAGCGCGGCTTCCTTGTTCCGGCGCGCCTTCTCGGCGCGGAGTTCGTGGCGCGGGGTGGTGATCGGGTTCGGGCGGGTGGTCATCGTGGTGGCTCCGGGTGAGTTGCATCGCTTCGTTGGAGTGACGTTCCCTCTGTCCGCCGCGCTTATCAACTCGATAAGCACATGATTTCGAATGATAATCGGGGCTGGAGATGCAGGGCATGAGCGAGCGCCAGTACGCCGCCCATGTCGGGCTGTCGCGCGGCGCGATCCAGAAGGCGAAGACCGCCGGCCGGCTCGTCCTGCACGAGGATGGCAGCATCGACGCCGCGGCCTCCGACAAGCGGCGGCTGGAGACGACGGACCCGTCGAAGACGAGGAAGGCACCGGCGCCCAAGCTGAAACCCGTGCCCGAGGCCGCCGTCGCCGCCGTCGGCGACACGCTACGGGAACAGGGGCTGTCCGCCCCGGCCGTCGGCGGCGGCACGACCTTCCTGCAGGCGAAGACCGCGAACGAGGTGCTGAAGGCGCAGGAGCGGCGCATCCGTCTGCAGAAGCTGAAGGGGGAACTGGTCGACCGCGCGCGGGCAGAGACGCTGATGTTCTGGCTCGCGCGCGACGAGCGCGACGCCTGGGTGACCTGGCCGGCGCGGGTGGCCGCGCTGATGGCGGCGGAGTTGGGAACGGAGACGGCGGCCATGCAGAAGGTTCTGGAGGCCCATGTCCGCGCCCATCTCGAGGAACTCGCCCAGCCCCGGATCGCCCTCTGAGGATATCGCGGGCTTCGACGGCGCCGAGGCGCTGCTTCGGGCCTGGGGCCGCGGGCTCACGCCCGATCCCTGGCTGACGGTCTCGGAATGGTCGGACACGCATCGCTGGCTGAGCTCACGCGCGAGCGCCGAGCCCGGCCGCTACCGCACCGAGCGCACGCCCTACATGCGCGCGATCATGGACGCGCTCTCGCCCGGCGACCCGACCCAGCGGGTCGTGTTCATGAAGGCTGCGCAGGTCGGCGCGACGGAGGCCGGCAACAACTGGATCGGCTTCGTGATCCACCATGCGCCGGGGCCGATGCTGGCGGTCCAGCCGACGGTGGAGCTGGCCAAGCGCAACTCGCGCCAGCGGATCGACCCGCTGATCGAGGAGAGCCCGGCGCTGAAGGAACGCGTCCGGCCCGCCCGGCGCGGGCGCGCGACAGCGGCAACACGCAGCTGTCGAAGGACTTCCCCGGCGGCGTGCTGGTGATGACCGGCGCCAACTCGGCCGTGGGCCTGCGCTCGATGCCGGCGCGCTACGTCTTTCTCGACGAGGTCGACGCCTATCCGGCCTCGGCCGACGAGGAAGGCGATCCGGTCGGGCTCGCCGAGGCGCGCTCGCTGACTTTCGCCCATCGTCGCAAGGTCTTCCTGGTCTCGACGCCGACCATCCGCGGCGTCAGCCGGATCGAGCGGGAATATGAGGCGAGCGACCAGCGGCGGTTCTTCGTGCCGTGCCCGCATTGCGGCGTGATGCAGTGGTTGCGGTTCGAGCGGCTGCGCTGGGAGAAGGGCAAACCGGAGACGGCGGCCTATCACTGCGATGCCTGCGACGAGCGGATCGAGGAGCACCACAAGCCGGCGATGCTGGCCGCGGGAGAATGGCGGGCCACCGCCGAGGCCCGCGATGCGCGGACGGTGGGGTTTCATCTCTCGGCGCTCTATTCGCCGGCGGGGTGGAAGAGCTGGGCCGATATCGCGCGGGACAAGGAGACGGCGGCGGGCTCGGATGAGGCCGAGCGGGTGTTCCGCAACACCGTGCTCGGCGAGACCTGGATCGAGACCGGTGACGCCCCGGACTGGCAGCGCATCGCCGAGCGGCGCGAGGACTGGCCGGCGGGGACCGTTCCCGACAAGGGTCTGTTCCTGACGGCCGGTGCCGACGTGCAGAAGGACCGTATCGAGGTCGATGTCTGGGCCTGGGGCCGCGGGCTGGAAAGCTGGCTCATCGATCACGTCGTGATCGAGGGAGGACCGGCGCGGCCCGAGGCGTGGGACGCGCTGACCGATCTGCTCGGCCGGAGCTGGCGGCATGCCGGCGGCGCAGAACTGGGCCTTGCGCGGCTCGCCATCGACACGGGCTATGAGACGGCTGCGGTCTATGGCTGGGCCCGCTCGGTCGGCTTTGCGCAGGTGGCGCCGGTAAAGGGCCTCGAAGGCTTCAACCGGGCGAGCCCGGTGTCGGGGCCGACCTTCGTCGACGCGACCGCGGGCGGGAAACGCCTGCGCCGGGGTGCGCGGCTCTGGACCGTGGCCACCTCGACCTTCAAGGCCGAGACCTACCGCTTCCTGCGGCTGGCCCGACCGACGGCTGAGGAGCTGCAGGACGGCGCGGCGTTCGCGCCCGGCACGGTGCATCTGCCCGGCTGGGCCGACACCGAGTGGATCCGCCAGCTGACGGCCGAGCAGCTGGTGACGGTGCGCAACCGCCGCGGCTTCGCGAAGCTCGAATGGCAGAAGCTCCGCGAGCGCAACGAGGCGCTGGATTGCCGGGTCTACGCCCGCGCCGCCGCATGGATCGCGGGCGCCGATCGCTGGCCCGAGGCGACATGGGCCGATCTCGAAGCGCAGCTCGGCGTGCCGAGCGGGATAGACAGTCCCGCCGGCATGATCGGGCGGCCCGACGCGGGCACGCAAGGCAAACGCCGTTCCGACTGGCTCGGGCGGCGGGAAGGATGGTTCTGATGGCGGACTGGACGGAATCGGAACTCGCGGCGCTCCGCCGCGCCTATGCGAGCGGCACGACACGCGTGAGCTATGACGGCAAGACCGTCGACTACGGCTCGGCCGAGGACCTGCTCGGGCGCATCCGCACCATCGAGCGCCAGATCGCCGGGACCACGGCGCGGCCCCTCGCGGGCTTCGCTGGTTTCTCGCGTGGGGATCGCTGATGGTCTCCTGGCTCGACAGGGCCATCGCGAGCGTCGCCCCGCGGACGGCCACGCGCCGCGTGCTTGCGCGACAGGCCTTCGAGGGGCTCGCCCGCTCCTACGAGGGTGCGGCGCGCGGACGGCGCACGGACGGCTGGCACGCGCCGGGCTCTTCCGCCGACGCCGAGATCGGCCGGGCCGGGGCGCTGCTGCGCGACCGGATGCGAGACCTGGTGCGCAACAATCCGCATGCGGCCAAGGCGGTTTCGGTGCTCGTGAACAACATCGTCGGCGCCGGGATCATGCCGCGCGCCGCGAGCGGCGACGCCGCGCTCGACCGGGAGGTGGATCGGCTCTTCGAGATCTGGGCGCGGGGCTGCGACGCCGATGGCCAGCTCGACTTCTACGGGCTGCAGACGCTCGCCTGCCGCGAGATGGTCGAGGCCGGTGAGGTACTGGTGCGCCGCCGCCCGCGGCGCCCCGGCGACGGCGTCATGCCGCCCGTCCAGCTGCAGCTGCTGGAGGCCGATTTCCTTGACGCGACCCGCAACGGCGCGCTTGGATCGGGCCAGGCGGTGCAGGGCATCGAGTTCGACGCGCTCGGCCGGCGCCGGGCCTACTGGCTCTTCGGAGCGCATCCCGGCGACGCCACGCTCAGCCTGACGGGTGGCCTCACCAGCCGGGCGGTGCCGGCCAGCGAGATCGCCCATGTTTACGAGAAGCAGCGCACGCAGGCGCGCGGCGTGCCCTGGGGCGCGCCGGTGATCCGGTCCTTGCGCGATCTCGACGACTACGAGGTGGCCGAGATCGTGCGGAAGAAGACCGAGGCCTGCGTCACCGCCATCGTCTTCGGCGACGAGGAAGCGCAACAGGGCATCGCGCCCGCGGTGGTCGACGCCGACGGCAACCGGGTCGAGCAGTTCGAGCCCGGGCTCATCGCCTATGCCCGCGGCGGCAAGGACATCCGGTTCAACCAGCCCGCGGCCACCGGTGGCTATGGCGAGTACAAGCGGGCGAGCCTGCACACGATCTCGGCCGGGTTCCGGGTGCCTTACGAGCTGCTGACCGGCGATCTCAGCCAGGTGAACTACTCCTCGATCCGCGCGGGGCTCGTGGAGTTCCGCCGGATGATCGACGCGGTCCAGTGGCAGCTCTTCATCCCGATGTTCTGCGCGCCCGTGTGGCGGTGGTTCACGGAGGCTGCATGGGCTGCCGGGCGCATCCCGACGCCGGACGTGCCGGTGGAATGGTCGCCCCCGAAGTTCGAGGCGGTCGACCCACAGAAAGACGCGATGGCGGACCTGCTCGCCATCCGTTCCGGCACCATGACGCTCGCCGAGGCCATCGCTCGGCAAGGTCGCAACCCCGACGCCGTGCTGGCCGAGATCGCGGCGACGAACGCGAAGCTCGACGAGCTGGGCCTCGTGCTCGACAGCGACCCGCGCCGGGTCACCAAGACCGGCAGCGCGCAAGCCAATGCGCCGGCCGACCCCGCATCCGATCCGGATGACCCGGACGCGGAAGCGGCCTGACGAGGATTCATCCATGGAGCAGACGATCGAACTGCCGGCGTTCCGCCGGTCGGCGGAGCTGCGGCCTGCCAGCATCGACCCGGAGACCCGCAGCGTCGAGGTGATCTGGTCGACCGGCGCCCGGGTGCGGCGCGCCGCGCTCTTCGGCGAGCCGCATGACGAGGAACTCAGCATGGCACCCGAGCATGTGCGGCTCGAGCGGCTGAACGCGGGCGCCCCGTTCCTGAAGGTGCATGAGGCGCACGATCTCGACGCGGTGATCGGCTCGGTCGTGCCGGGCTCGGCGCGGATCGAGAACGGACAGGGCATCGCGCGCATCCGGCTCTCCGAACGCGACGCGGTCGGCGACATCTGGCGCGACATCGAGGCCGGGCACATCCGCGCGGTCTCCATCGGCTACCAGGTCCACCGCTTCGAGATCAGCAAGCCCGATGGCCAGCGGGAGCTGTGGCGGGCGGTGGACTGGACCCCGTTCGAGATCTCCGCGGTGCCGGTCGGCGCCGATCCCGCCGCCGGCTTTCGCGCCAAGGGCGAACATCACGACTGCGTCCTCCAACGCCGGGACGCCCCCACCAGCGAAGGAGCATCCCCGATGACGGGCAGGACCCAGACCGCGGCCGAGACGGCCGAGCAGAAGAGCACCACCACGGCAGCGCCCGAGGAGACGAGCATGACCGACGACAAGACTGGCGCTGCCGACAAGCAGACCCGAGCGGCAGACACGAAGCCCAAGGCGACGAAGCCTGCGCCCGATCCGGCACCGGAGGAGCGCGCCCGCGGCGTCGACACCGACGCGCTGGTCAGCGAGGCCCGCGCGCAGGAGCGCGAACGCGTCTCCACGATCCATGGGCTCGCCGACAAGCTCCAGCTCGAGCGCGGCTTCGCCGACGACCTGATCAAGCGCGGCGTCTCCATCGACGAGGCGCGCCGGCTGATCCTCGACCAAGTCGCGGCCAGGGCCGACGAGACCCGGACCTTCCCCCATGTCTCGATCCCGCTCGGCAGGCGCGACGCCACTGTCACGCGGCGCGAGGCGATCTCGAACGCGCTGCTGCACCGCTACAGCCCGACGCTCTTCCCGCTGGAGGACGCGGCACGGGAATACCGTGGCATGACGCTGATGGAGCTCGCCCGCGAAAGCCTCGAGACGGCGGGCGCCAGCACCCGCGGTCTTTCCCGCGACGAGGTGGCCACGCGCGCGCTGCACTCCACCTCGGATTTCCCCGAGATCCTCGCGGCCGTTACCAACAAGACGCTGCGCCAGGCCTACGAGGCCTATCCGCGGACCTTCCCGCTCTTCTGCCGGCAGGTGCTCGCGACCGACTTCAAGGCGATGCACCGCGTCCAGCTGGGCGAGGCGCCGCAGCTTCTGAAGGTCGGCGAAAGCGGCGAATTCAAGCGTGGCACGCTCGGCGAGAGCAAGGAGAGCTACCGCATCGAGACCTACGGCCGCGTCGTCGCGATCACCCGCCAGGTGCTGATCAACGACGATCTCGACGCCTTCACCCGGATCCCGGCGATGTACGGCAACTCCATCGCGCAGCTGGAGTCGGACGTGGTCTGGGACATCGTGACGTCGAACCCCGCGATGGCCGACGGCACGGCGCTGTTCCATTCGACCCACAAGAACCTCGCCGGCACCGGCGCGGCGCTCGGCGTCGACAGTGTGGGCCTTGCACGCGCGGCGATGCGCAAGCAGACCGGGCTCGACAAGAAGACGGTGCTGAACATCCGGCCCGCCTTCCTGATCGTGCCGGCCGCGCTGGAGCTGAAGGCCGAGCAGCTCGTGGCCCAGAATCTCGTGCCGGCGCAGAGCGGCAACGTGGTGCCGCAGTCGATCCGCACGCTCTCGCCCATCGCCGAGCCCCGGCTGGACGCGGCCAGCGAGACGGCCTGGTATCTGGCGGCCTCACCGAACCAGATCGACACCATCGAGTACGCCTATCTCGAGGGTCAGCAGGGCGCCTACATCGAGACGCGCAACGGCTTCGACGTGGACGGCGTCGAGATCAAGTGCCGGCTCGACTTCGGCGCCAAGGCCATCGACTGGCGCGGCCTCTACAAGAACCCCGGCGCGTGAGCCGGGACAAACCCTGAACCCTGATCCCTGACGCACGGGCGGTCCCGATGGGCCGCCCGTCGTCGTATCCAAGAGGACCCCGCGATGAAGAACTACGTCCAGCCCGGCTCCACCCTCACCCTGACCGCGCCCTATGCCGTCGCCGCCGGCGATGGTCTGCTCGTCGGCTCCATCTTCGGCATCGCGGCTGGCGCCGCCGCCATCGGCGAGCCCGTCGAGACGGCGCTCGTCGGCGTCTTCGACCTCACCAAGATCGGCTCGCAGGCCTGGACCGTCGGCGCCAAGGTCTATTGGGACGACACCAACAAGCGCTGCACCACGGTCGCCACCGACAACACGTTGATCGGCGTGGCCGTCGAGGCGGTGGCGGGCGGCGCGGGCGACACCATCGGTCGCGTGCGCCTGAACGGCAGCTTCTGAAACGCTCAGATGCTGACCAGATAACGTCCCTCGAGGTTGTCGAGATGCTCGTGGAGCCATCGTGGTGTTGAGGAAATGCCGCGCCACGATTGCCAAAGCTCTCGGTAGCTCATCGCCTCGAACGCCGGTGATGATCCTGCCACGCGCGCCCTGAACTCCTCGATCTCGTCGCGATGGGATGCGAACTCCGGACCGGCGTTCGGGTTCGCGGGCTCCCAGAACAGATAAAGCAGCGTCACGGAACGGTTTGGGAAGGTTCGAGCCAGTCCGAACGCATGCTTGATGAGCTGGGCCGCGTCGAGCCAAGTGTAATGGTCCGGGTTATCCCGAAGGCGCAGCATTTCGCGGAAGTATCCTTGGTCGCGCCGCGAGTCTCTGATCTGCTCCTCGTATGCGGGCGAGAATTCGGCCCGGTGTGCCGACAGGTGTTCGGTCAGCTTGGACTCGATCCCGACCACGCCGCCGGCGCCGGAAACCACAACGTCGAGATTGGGTGCACGGCCGCCTCGGAGCCCGGTAGGGCATTTCCGTTCGAAACGAAGATCGTCGAAACCGGCGGCCATCGGCATGGCGAGGTCGGCGATCCGGCTCCGAAACGGTGCGAAGCAATTGACCGCCAGCCCTGATGAAGAATGGGCCGCCCGGAACTTGGTCTCCAGTTCGTTGCCGTCGCCCGAGGACAGGTCTGCTTCGAAATCCTCCAGCGAGACCTGCGGAAGCAGCGTGTCTCGAAAATCTGCGACGTAGCCCTTCTGATCGAGGGACGTGTCCGGGTGCTGGCGCATGAACGCCTCTGACAGCGCCTGAACGGCTCGGATCCTCGTCGGGCGCTCTGAAATCGATTCCTGTTTCATGGGAGCAGTATAGCCATGACCAGCGCGTTCGCATCCGCCCTCGACGCGCTCTTCGCCGATGCGCATCTCGCGCGCGACGTCGTCTACACCGCAGAGGGCGGCGCGCCTTCGTTAGTCCGCGCTATCCTTCGCAGGCCAGACGACATCAGCAGCTTCGGCGAGGCGCGCCTCTGGTCCGAAACCACCCGGCTAGATCTGCGCCTCGCCGAGGTGGCGAGCCCACGCCCCGGCGACCGGATCGAGATCGACGGCGAGGCCTTCCTCATCCAGGGCGAGCCCGTCCGCGACCGCGAGCGGCTCGTCTGGACCGTGGATCTGAGTCCCGCGTGAAGCTGAAGCTCGACATCACGCCCGATCTCGTGGCCGCCATGGCTACCGAGGTGAAGGCCGGCGAGAAGGCCGTCACCGCCGCCATGCGCGAGGCCGGGACCGAGCTCAAGACCGCCTGGCGCGGCCAGATCACCGGCGCGGGGCTCGGCCGGCGGCTGGCGAACTCGATCCGCAGCCAGACCTACCCGAAGGCCGGCGAGAGCCTGAACGCTGCGGCGCTGGTCTGGTCCAAGGTAAACGGTGTTCTGTCCCCACCTTCCTGTGATTTTCCGGTTCTGCGAGTCCTTTCCTGTTGGATGACAGGGGTGGAGTTTCTCCATGGAGACTA
>NZ_SLXU01000022.1 GCF_004343505.1 Rhodovulum bhavnagarense
GGCTCCGCGCCCGGCGCGCTTGTCCAACCCGAAACCGAACACTATCAACCCCAAGGACTCTCGTTATGAACGAGGGACGACCGGGGGGCAGGTCAGAAGCAGAGATCGCAGGTCTGCTGCAGGAGGTGGTCGATTGAGAGACATAATGACGCTCGCCAGTCCGCCTGACTGGAAACTCTATCGACTTGGGCAACTGTTCCGCGAACGCAAGGAGAAGGGTAGCGACAAGGATTTCCCGCCCCTGTCTGTGACGATGGGCGGGGTCGTTCCGCAACTCGAAACCGCCGCCAAGACCGATGACGGCGATAACAGAAAGGTGGTTCGCGTCGGCGACTACGTGATCAACAGTCGGTCGGACCGAAAGGGGTCTGGTGGCATCTCCGAACACGAAGGATCAGTCTCGCTGATCAGTATCGTGCTTGAACCACGCAACATCGATCCTCGCTATGCGCACCACCTCCTGCGTTCTCCCGCATTCCAAGAGGAGTTCTATCGCTGGGGACACGGCATCGTCGCAGACCTCTGGACGACACGTTACGCCGATATGAAGAATATCCGGTTGCGTGTCCCCGACCTCGCGACCCAACGCCAGATCGCCGACTTTCTGGACCGTGAGACCGCAAGAATAGACCTGCTGATCGAGAAAAAGCAGCGGTTGGTGGCGCTGCTGGGGGAGAAACTCGATCGGACCGTTCGAGCATATCTTTCCGGCGAAACAGACTACCCCAATGAAGACCAACATTGCGCAACTGGTATCCGGTATCTTCCCGCTGCGCCGAAACACTGGTCGGTCGAAAAGGTCGGATGGCGCTACGAGATTCAGTTGGGGAAGATGCTGGACAGTGTGTAAGCGGTGTCTGAAGGGCACTTGGGTTTCAGCTTGACGGCTGGAAGTTCCAAGGAAGCAACTCGTCGATGCGGTGTTGCGGATGTCCGGCCGCAATGGCTTCGAGCGTAGCCTTGAGATAGGCGAAAGGCTCGATGGCGTTGATCTTGGCGGTCTCGATCAGGGATGCGATGCGGCCCCATGCCTTGCCCCCCTCGTCATGACCGGCGAACAATGCGTTTTTCCTGTTCAAAGCAATCGGCCTGACCAGATTTTCGACCTTGTTGGAGTCGATCTCGACGCGTCCGTCCGTCAGGAAAGTCTGCAAACCATCCCAGTGTCGGTGGATGTAGGCAAGCTTCTCAGCCTCTGGCGCGGGCAAAACAAGTTCGCCATCCTTGGCCAGCCGCCGCCATCCCGACAGGTGGTTCGGGCGAAGGTTATACGTAAGCCCCCGGTTTTTACCGCAGCGGCTGGTCCTTGACGCGGGCGATGATGTCGGGTTCGGCGACGAAGTCTTCGAGGAAGCTGTGCCACTCTTCGACGGACAGGCGTGCGGATGCGAGCATGTCGCGCAGCTCTTCGATGCCGTCGTCGGTCAGCGCCTTGATGTAGTCGTCTGGCCCGATCTGGACGCTGACGATGCTGCCATAGGTGAGATTGTCGTCATTGCTCACGATGGCCTCGAGCAGGTCGGGGTCTTCGCCCCATTGGCTGGCGACATAGGCGAGGGCGCAGACATAGGTCGTGTCGGCCATCACGCTGCCTCGCTGTTCGGCTGGTCTGCGGGCGTCCAGTTCCATGGAAGCAATTCGGCCAGCCGGTTGAGCTTGTGATCGTGGATACGGTCGAGGAGATCGGCGAGATAGGCCTGCGGGTCGAGGCCGTTCATCTTGGCCGTCTCGATGATCGTCATGGCACGGGCCAGGGTTTCGCCGCCGGTGTCGGACCCTGCGAAGAGCCAGTTGCGGCGGCCGACGCCGATCGGGCGCATGCCGCGTTCGGCGGCATTGTTGTCGATGGCCACACGGCCGTCCTCGAGGAACAGGCAGAAGGAGTCCCACCGGCCCAGACCATAGCGGAAGGCCTTGGCGAGGTCGCTCTTGCCGGGAATGCGCGTCAGTTGCTTTTCGGCCCAGGCGCGGAACGCCTCGACCTGCGGTTTGCTCTTGTCCTGGCGGACGGCATGCCGAACCTCGGCCGGCTGGCCTGCGATCTGACGCTCGATGTCGTAGAGCCTGCCGATCCGGTCGAGCGCCTCCCTGGCGATCTCGGATTTGTCCGAAGTCCACACGTCATGGAAGTCGCGCCTGAGATGCGCCCAGCACGCCGCCTCGCGGAACTGCGCGGCGCCGTCGGCCCGAGGCGCGTAGAGATCTTTGAACCCGGAATAGGCATCGGCCTGCAGGATACCGCTGCTGTGTTTCAGGTGGTTCTGCGGATGCTTGCCCTTCCGGTCCGGCGAGAAGCGATAGGCCGCACCAGGTGGCGCCGTGCCCGCCCATGGCCGCTGATCGCGCACATAGACCCAGATGCGCCCCTGTTTGACACCCTTGCCCAGCCCCTTGTTTTTCTGCGACCGGTCGAGCACACGGATCGGGGTATCGTCGGCATGCAGAATGTCGCTGGCCATGACCGCCTTCTCGATCAACTCGATCACGGGATGGAGCGTTTTCATCGCCCGCCCGCACCAGTCCACCAGCGTCGTGTCGGGGATGTCGGCGCCCATCCGGGCGAAGATCTCGTTCTGGCGGTACAAGGGCACATGATCGTCGAATTTCGAGACGAGAATGAAGGCCAACAGGGACGGCCCGGCCATGCTTCGGGGGATCGGTCGGCTGGGCGCCGGTTCCTGCACCATCTTTTCACAGCGCCGGCAAGATTTCTTGATCCGCGCGATCTCGATCACCTTCAGCCGGGCCGCAATCATGTCGAGAAGCTCGCTGACGTCTTCTCCGACCACCCGCAATTCCCCGCCGCAGTCCGGACAGGTATCGCCAGGGTCGAGTTCGTGGCGCTCGCGCGGGGTCGTGTCGGAGACGCGGGGACGGCGGCGAGGTGTCTTGCCGTCCTCCTGGTTTGTCGACGTCGCGGCCGTGTCGTCCTCGCCGGGATCGCTGTCCTCGGGCGGCGTTGTCTCGGCCTCGGCCATTGCCACCTGCAAATCCTCGAGGGCCAGTTCCAGCTGTTCGATCTCGCGCTCGATCTTTTCCGAACTCTTACCGAAGGCCTGTTTCTTCAGCTTGGCGATCCGCAGACGCAGCGCCTGGACCAGCAGGTCATGGGCGCGCAGCGTGGCCGTCATCTGCGCGTTTTCCGCCCGCAGGGCGGCAATCATCGCCTTGAGAACGGCGGGATCATCAGGCAAATCGGGGGCGGAAGTCGACATGCCCGTGTCTACCATGTCACCCCGGGAATTGCCATAAAAACAAGGAAAAACAGACGGGTAAAATCAGCCCACCCGCGCCGGCGGCGCGCCCCAGTCCGGCCGGCGCCAGTCGATCCCCTCCCACAACATGGCCAGTTGCGCCGAGGTCAGCCGCGCACTTCCTGCCGTCGCGCTCGGCCACGGAAACCGCCCCCGTTCCAGAACCTTGTAATACAGGCAGAAGCCCTGGCCGTCCCAGTACAGCAACTTGATCCTGTCGCCGCGGCGCCCACGGAACGCGAACACCGCCCCGCTCGCCGGCTTCTGGCGGAGAACGTCCTGGACAATCGCCGAAAGCCCCGCGATCCCTTTCCGCATGTCGGTCACCCCGCAGGCAAGATAGACCCGGACGCCCGTGCCTGGACCGATCATGCCTTTTCCACCGCCCGGATCAGCCGGGTCAGCACCGCGGCCTCCATCGCGCTGTCGAACCGGAGACACCGGCCACCCACCAGACGGAGTTCCACCGGAACGGACGGCACCGTTTCCGGGCCGGGCGCCATATCCTCGATGGCCGGGAGGTCGACCGGCAGAAAGATCGCGCCCGCATCTGGCGACCACAGACCCTTCTTCTTCAGTTCGTGCCGCCAGGCGTAAACCTGCTGCCGGCGCACCTCGTGACGCTGCGCCACCTGCGTCACCGTCGCCCCGTCGATCCCGACCGACGACACAATCGCCAGCTTCTCCTCATCGCTCCACCGCCGCCGGCGTTCGATCCCAAGCACCTCGCCCCGCATGACCCCTCCACGTAAGAGACGTCATTTGCGACGTCGCTATGCACGTGTCTTAGGCGATCACGCCACATTCAGGCAGGCGGTGCAAATCGGGGGCTTACGGTTATACTTGCGCGCAACGTCATTCACCGTTGCTCCAGGCACCAGCGTTTCTGCCACGATCCGCGCTTTCACACGATCTGGCCACCGTCGGCTCCCGGTCCGTGAGACCTCAACGCCCAAACGCGTGAGAAACTCGTTCGTAGTCTCCATGGCGAAACTCACCTCCTGTTATCCAACAGGGCGTGAGTCTCAAATCACAAGGATCAAGAGAAGGTGGGCGCCACACAGCGCTTACAAAGAAGTACGGCTGTTCGGGGGCCCGGAACAGGGGAACCTGCGCAAACCGGGCGCTGATTTCCCGGACGGCAGTAGAACGGCGCGTGCTGGAAGGGCTCAAGCATGAGTTGATGCATCCAGACCTGGTCCGAGAATTTGTCGAGGCATTCCGGAAAGAGATGCGGCGGGAGCGACGTGCGACTCAGGCGACCCGCGAGGCGCAAAAGCGGCGTCACGGGCAGGTCCTGACCGAGATCGATGCCATCGTGAGCGCCATCACCCAAGGCATGTTCCATCCGAGCATGAAGGCGAAGATGGACGCGCTGGAGGCGGAACGTGCGGAGCTTGAAGCGAAGCTGGCAGCGCTGCCGGAGACCGAGCCTGTTACGCTGCATCCCCGCTTGTCGGATATTTATTCCCGGAAGGTCATGGACCTGACCAAGGCTCTGAACGACCCTGAGGCGCGGGCGGAGGCGGCGGATCTGCTGCGTGGTCTTGTATCGGAAATCCGGCTGATCCCGGATCCGGACGCGGAAGACGGTCACGCGATCGAGCTTTTCGGGGATCTTGGGTCTATTCTTGCGTTTTCTCGGGACGGGACCGCCAAACCCCGCCGTTTTACGGGCGGGGCTTCGGAACCGATGGTTGCGGGGGTAGGATTTGAACCTACGACCTTCAGGTTATGAGGCAACCCGACGGGGCCGGAATAGCTTCGTGAAATCCGCTTCTTAGGCGTTTTTCTCGCTCATAACGTCATTCGCGTGTCGCACGGAGCAGACGGGAACGGACGTCAATTGGTACTGATTTCGTTTGCATGAGGCTCATACTGGTTCACCAGAACAGCGGTTTTCAGGTCGCCGCCGCGCGCATTGAACCGCGGAGCAAACCCCTCGATCAGAATTGCCTCAAACGAAGCCAGCAGAAGATTCAGTTCGCTTTGCTCCTGCGGCTTGAACTCCCACTTTGGCGAAAGACGCTTTTCGTCCTCTTTGACTTTCTTAAGGTTTAACTTCTCGGTTTCGAGAAAGCCAAACCACGAAAACAGACTCCATCCGTTCCGATACACACCCTGGCGATGCATGTTGAGCCTGTCGCCAATGGCTTGCCCTCCCGCTGAATCTTTCCTAGTCAAGCCAGCCTGGCCTGCGTAGACGGGGTGCAGCGCATCGTCATATAGGACATAGACGCCCTTCTGACCCCAGAAGTTCATCTGAAGCTTTTGCCGGTCAAAGTTCGCGGCTATCCGCCCCTTACCCAACCACCCTTTTGGTTGACCCAAAATGTGTTTTGACGACCAATCGACAAGATCCTTACGCCAATAGAGCCCATAGAACTTGATAAATCCCGCATCGCCGACCGGGACATCTCGGGCCAGCGCCTCTTCCGTATTTTCGTCAGTTTGGGCCTCGGGCGTGGCGTTCATGGCTGCTACTCAAATGCGGCGGTCATTGACCTGTGTATCGCCCCAGCACTTGGGTGTCACCCCAGCAGCTTGGCCTCGACCTCGGCCATGGCGTTCTGGTGGTCGGGCGACGGGAACAGGTGGCCGTAGCGCTCCATGGTCATCTGGATCGAGGAGTGGCCCGCGAAGGTCATCACCTCCTTGATCGAGAAGCCCTGCTCGATCCAGAGCGAAACAGCGAAGTGGCGCAGGTCGTGCCAGCGCAGCTTCACACCGACCTGCTCCTGCAGTTTCCGGAACCGGGACTGCGTGTTGGTGTGCTGGAGGACGCCGCCGCGCGGCGCAGGGAAGACCAGCCCGAGGTCGCTCTTCGGGCAGCGCAGTTTCCAGCGGCGCAGGGCGTTCAACACCATCGGCCCGGCGGGGATGTCGCGATAGCCCGCGCGCGATTTCGGCTCGCCCATCTGGTTGTAGGCGTCGGCGCGCTGGCGCACGTGGATGAAGCCCTGCTCGAAATCCACGTCCTGCCAGCGCAGGCCGCGCAGTTCCGAAGCGCGCAGGCCGGTCAGCGCCGAGACGATCAGGTGGGGTTTGAAGTCCTCCTCCGCCGCCTCGATCAGCGCGCGGATCGTCTCCTTCGACGGCACCGGCGCCTTGTAGTCGATCCGGCTCGACTTGATCACCCGCACGCCCTGCGCGGCGTTGGTGAACAGCTGGCCGTTGTCGATGGCGTGGTCGAGCAGCAGCTTCAGCACCGAGAGCGCGCGCCGGGTCAGATGCTCGGACCGGCCGTTCAGCAGCAGCCGGTCGCGGAACTCGTTCACATGGCGGCGGGTCAGCTGGACGATCAGCTTGTCCCCGATCCCGACCTCGGGAACCGTGATGTGCAACCGAACATAGTCGCTGTAGCCGCGGAGGGTAGACCGCTCCATCCGCCGTCCCGTCTTGCACCGCACCTCGCAATGGTCGAGCCACGCCTTGGCGGCGTCGGCCACGGTGATGCTCTCGCTGTCGGCCAGATAGGTGTTGTTGGCGACCAGCGAGCGGACCTTCACGAGGTAGACGTCGGCGTCCTTCCGGCGCGGGAACAGCTTCGAGCGGCGCTTGCCGGCCTGGTCGGTGAAATCCACCTGCCAGCGCACCAGGCCCGAGGGCAGTGTTCGCTTCCGGATCGTCGCCATCCGATTTTCCCTATTCCTGACAATGCGTTGAGCATCGTCAGCCTTCCGCATTGCCATCCTTCGCGCGGCATAGCGAGGCGAAACCGACCGCCTCGGAAGCCAGTAATGGATTTTTAGTCCGAAACCCTCTTGTGCGCCAGAGGTTTTGAACTTAAAGTCTGAAACAAGCTCAGGAGACCCCGCCGCGATGGCAAAACTCAGCGACCTCATCCCCACCCTCGCGCAGGTGCTGCCGATGCCCGAGCAGACGGTGTCGGTGATCGCGCGCGCGCTGCGGAAGGAGCGGCTGATCTCCACCGGCGGGCGCGGGCCCGGCGCGGCCGACATGACGCCCGAGGATTGCGCTCGGCTGCTGCTCGCGATCATGGCGGCCGATCAGGTGAAGGACGCGGTCGAGGTGTCGCAGCGGTTCTGGGACTTCCCCGTCGAGGACCTGCACAGCCAGGACACCATGCCCGAGGACGAGCAGGACGCCTGGCTCCCGCTACCCGAAGCCATGCGGGCGCTGACGCAGGTCAGGACATTCGGGGAGATGCTGGCCGGGCTGATCGCGGCGGCGCGGGACGGTGCGCTCGATGCGGCGCTCGGCGGCGTGATGCTCCCCTTCATGAAGATCGAGGTCGAGCGGCGGTTCCATACCGCGTCCGTCTCCCTCGCCGGGTCCAGCGACGGGCTGCTGCCCGACCGGACCGTGATGATCGCGAGCTTCGCGCCTCCCAAGGCGCAGCTGCGCAAGCTGATGGAGGCATCCGGATTTCACGAGGGCGGCGATGCGATGGTCACGTTCGCCGTCAGTCAGAGAACGATCATCGCGCTCGGCGCGCTGATCCGCACCTAGGAGGACAGGACATGCAGGAGCATTTGCGGGCTGGACCCGCCACAGGAGAGGTTTGCCCGACGCTTGCCGACGATCTGCTGCGGGGCGCCGACGCCATCGCGATCTTCGTCTTCGGCGACGCGAAGGAAAGGCGGAAGGTCTACTACTACGCCAGCGAGGCCAAGGTGCGGATGCCGACGTTCCGGATGGGCAACGTGATCTGCGCGCGCAAATCAAAGCTCATCGACTGGATCGAGCAGCAGGAGGCCGCGCGATGAGCGATTTCAACATCCCGCTCTCGACCGACGATCATGTGGTCATCGGCAATCGCCTCCGTGAGTGCCGTGACGCACTGATGCACGTCATGACATCGGCGGTGCCCGGCACCCGGACCTATCAGGAGGCCGACCGGTCCCTCGCCGCGCTCGACCGGCTCCGCGCCGAGCTCGAGCACGATCTGCGGGGCACCACGAGGGCGATGGGTTTCGACAGTTTCTGGCGGACGGCCCGGCGGGTTTCGGGGTCGCGGCCGCAGATTTCCTTCTCGATGGCGTAGAGCGATGCGATACGCCGGATCATCTCCTCGCAGGTCGACGAGGGCGTGTCCTTGCTGAACGTGACGAAGCGGCGTCGCCAGTGCGTCCAGCAATAGGCGATGGTCCATGGCTTCGCGGTCTGCTTCGGATCGCCGCCCGCATGGACTGCGAAAACCGGGTACCTGCATGTCCGGATGTCGTCGAAATCGCTGCCAGCGGCGAAGGCGTCTGCGATATGGGGATCGTTCTCGAGGAGGAGGATGGCGCGCTTTACCTGCGCGATCGCGATGGTTATCTGATCTGGGGGACATATGCTCTTGCGCTCAACACGTCCGTCTGGCTCCGAAACCGGGATCGGGCTGTTCCCGCGGAGTAGCCATCGTGTCCCGGTTGTACCGAGTGCACTCAGACCAAGTTGGCGGGAGCCTCGCTCACTATGCAATCGCGGGAGCGTCCGGCTTGCAGGATCGGTATCACGACCGCGAGGTTGACTAGGGCGATACCTATCGGCAGGAGTAGCGGCACGACTGTGCCGCCTGTGATCAGGGACCAGCCTGCGCCCAAAAGGATAGCGACTGAGGCGACCACACCGATCCACGCCGCCACCTGTTGACGGCGGTTTGGCCCGAGACGGAGCGGCGTATCGGGTGCCACTTGCGCCACGTGCAAGATCAGCGACCTCAAAAAATCTGCGGCCGCTTCAGGGCCAGAGGGCGGAACATGCCGCAGCTGTTTGGTCTGCCCGCCAGTGGTCTGGAGTTCGAGGATGGTACGTCGTCCGTCTTGCCTGGCGATGCGTATCGTGGCAATGTCCCCGTATGCGATCCGGGTGACCTGTACGCCGTTCAAGATCTCGACATGGTGATCTGTCAATCGACAGGTTACGCGACCAGCAAAGAAACCGATACGCGCGTCGATCTGATTTTGGGGCGTCTCGGACATCGTGGGGAACCTTCGGGACAGTTTCGATCCTGAATACCGCAGGTAGTCGCGCGGACCAAGCGGTAGAACCGGGGACAGATGCCGCGAAAAAAATAATCTTCAGGCTGTTGATCTTTTTCTTCGGATGCCAAAACTGCCCACATCTGGCGTGAGAGGACCAATGCGGATGACGATCTCAATCACCAAAACTCTCGCCATGAAAGGCATCTTGGGGCCGAGTGTACTGGCGGCCGGGCTGATCGCAGGCGCAGCCGCCGGGGCGGAGCCGGTGTTCACGCCCACGGCGACCGAAGCTTGCGTGAACGAGGCCTACAGGACCTCGCCGGGCCTCTCGGGTCACGCGGTGCTCGATTGCGTCGGGCGCGCGGCGGGTGCCTGCATGATGACACCGGGCGGTGATACCACCGTGGGCATGATGGTCTGTCTCGACGGCGAGTTGGGATATTGGGATGCCCGGCTGAATGCCGCCTATGCCGGGCGCATCGCAGTTGCGCGGGAGCAGGATGCCGAGATGCGAGAGATCGGCTCGGCCGCGTCTTCCATCGAGGAGAGCCTGCGCGCGATGCAGCGGGCGTGGATCCCGTTCCGGGATGCGTCCTGCCTCTACGAGCAGGCGCAATGGATGGGCGGCACGGGCGGCGGACCGGCCACGCTGGCCTGCCACATGCACGAGACCGCACGGCAGGCGCTGAAACTCGAAGGCTGGTGGGGACAATGATCCGGACCGGCCTGACTGCGCTCGGTCTCGTGCTTGTCTTGCCCGCACCGGTTCTGGCGGACACGCCCAACCGTCCGCCGGTGCCGGGCTGGCAAACCGACACGGCGACCTGCGCCTGGTATTGGCGCGAAGGCGGCGGCATCGGGCTCTGGGCCGAGACCTGCGTCTTCAACGACGCGACATGGCGGGTGGTTTGGGATGAGGAGCGCAATGCCTTCGTGACGCAGGGCGGGGATATGGTCATGGGCATCGCGGTGCAGGAATTTGGCCTCCCGCCCGGATCGGGCCTCACCGCCCTCATCGATTTGTTGACAGTCTCCGGCTATCTGCAGCCGGAGGCCCCCTGCGCGTGGAACCCCATCGCCCCACGTCCCGCACAGTCGAGCATGGCCTTCCACGTTCTCGCACCTACCGACCCTGCCGCGCTTGCGCCGACCGCCACGGGAGAGGTCCCCGACCCGCTCTGCGGGCCCTATGGAGCCTCCAGCCACGGGGTCCGGTACTTCCTCACCGATCAGCGCTGGCCGGACCGGGCGATCTTCGTCGAGGAGGGGCCGGAACGTCCACTGTTCGACCCGTCGAGCATCACGCTTCTGCCGTAGGCGCTGCCGCCTCTCAGCGGACGAATTCCAGAATGTCGAAACTCGTGTCGCCAAGAGGTGCCGGGAACTCGAGCCGCAAACGGCCGTCGTCCAGCCGGGTCAGGATCGCGATCTGGTTGCGCGAAGGGTCCTCTCCGAACCAGATCGGCGCCTCATCGGCGGCCTGCCGCGCGCCGAGATAGAGTAGCCGGTCCTCGCTCAGGCGATAGAGCCTGCCCATGGTGCGCTCGGCCCCCTCAGTCTTCCGGATCACCCAGCCCGCGCCGTCGTCGAAGATCCGGCATGAAAACCGTTCATACACTGTCACCGCCGGTTCGCCGCCGAGCTTGAGGAACCGGCAGCGCCAGTCGCCGCTTGGGTCGTAGCCGTCATCGAAAGACAGAGCCTGACCCGCTAGCACCTGCGCGAGCGTCGCCCCGGCCGCCGCATCGGCCTCGGCGGTGGCCGCCGCGAGCGCCGCCGCCCGGCGCGGGTCGAACTCCGCAAGGATCCGGTTATCCTCGTCCGACATCAGGCTGACGATCGCACCATCCGCGAAAGCCGGGGCGGCCATAGTCGCACCGGCGAGCGAGAGCGCCAAAGCGCGGGCTTTGACCCGTCTGTTCATGAGCAAGCCTTCTCGATCATTTGTCTCGCGCAGAGTATGACTTGGGCGAGGGACGCGCACAAGTTGGCCAGCTCCCGTTTCGGCTGGAGTTCGGCGAAATGGCCGAACGGTGAACATCCTCGAGGACCGTACGTGGAGGCTGCATGGGCACGCGACGAAAACCCGGAACTGGACTGCCCGCACCCTATCTCAGGCGGATCAGCTGGGCGAGGCCAGATGATCCGCGCCCGAAGGACTATCCGTTTTCCCTGCCGTATCTCGACGATCCAGGCTGGAACGTGGAATTCACGACGCCGGTGACCATCATCATGGGTGAGAACGGATCCGGAAAATCGACTCTGATCGAGGCCATCGCCGGTCTGGCCGGCTATGACGAAACCGGTGGTGGGAAGGGGTATCGGCCTGTCGATCATTCCACCGCAATTGCCGTGTCGGGAACTCAGCTCGCCGAACACCTGCGCGCGGCGTGGTTGCCGAAGATCACGGCCGGATGGTTTTTCCGGGCCGAGACCTTCTGGGCGGTGGCGCGCTATCTCGATGATCTGCCCGGTGGCGGGCCCGACTTTCTGTCCCATTCGCACGGCGAGGGGTTCCTGCGGGTATTCGGTGAGCGGTGCCGCGCCCAAGGCCTTTACCTGATGGACGAGCCGGAAAGCGCCCTGTCACCGGCCGGACAGATGGACCTCGTCGAACTGCTCGCCGACATCCAGGAGACGGGGTCAGCCCAGGTGATCCTTGCGACCCATTCCCCGATCCTGATGGCCGTTCCGGGCGCTCGCCTTCTGCAAGTGACACGCTTGGGCCTCGCGGATATCGCGCTGGAGGAGACCCGGCATTTCAAGCTCTACCGGGCCTTCTGTCAGGATCCTCACGGCGTAATCGCAGAGGAATTGAGGGAACGCCGTGTAGAGCGTGAAGCAGATTAGACCCGGCCATGCTCAAAATCGTCCGGTCGATCCGGCCGGAGCTGATCATCCGTGCGCCCCGGTGCCACATGCTCTTCGACTGATCAGATGGAGACTGCACAACGCGGCGCTGATCGGTCCTCCGCGCTGTTTCAGCGCCTCTTGGCCGGTTGGGTGAAGCGGATCCGCGGCGTGATGCAGGCGGCGGGCCATCTTCTGTGCAGGCGCATCGCAATCAATAAATTGGACCTGTCGCGGTTTGATGCCGCTCCTTTGATAGCATTTACTGCGACAAAGGAGACGAACTATGAGCACGGTAAGAACGGATGAATTCCGCAAAGAGGCGGTGCGGATTGCGCTGACCAGCGGGCTGATACGGCGGCAAGTTGCGGATGATTTGGGCGTTGGGCTTTCGACCCTGAACAAATGGGTGAACGCGCACCGCGACACGGATGTGGTATCGCCCGAGGATCGCGAGCTTGCGCGGGAGAACGAACGGCTTCGGCGCGAGAACCGCATCCTCAAGGAGGAGAGGGACATCCTAAAAAACCGTTCCGGGCCGCAGCCCGCCTGTGCGCGGTATAAACAGCCTGTGCTATGCTGCGCTCGAAGGGCAGTTGCCGATGGCTTATTGGTGGGCTGGACCCCGTTAAAAAACGTGGCACATCCGCCACGCCCTGCCACGACACCAACCCGACGTTGGTGAACCATTATAGCACGGGGGAACGACGAAGCAGCGCGGGCAACCGCGGGGCCCATCTCGATGCACGCCGCGCCTCGTCCGAACGGCGGCAATGCGCAGGTAACTGCCTTTTCGACGTTCCAGCGTAGTCCCGAAAGCGGACTCCCGTCTGTGCAGTGAGCGGCCATTCCGAGCCCGACTGGACGTCGTTGCATCGTGCTAAAATGGGCACGATCGGCGGCTGTCTGACACATCCGCCGGGAAGAAACGGCCGGGAACGGAACCTCGGTCCCGCATCCGGCCACCGCATCACGGAGTCCATTTCCTGCCTCGACCGCGTGCGCTGCAAGAATGACCGATCGGACTTGCGCAATGCCGGGCCTTGCGTCCGTGTCCAAGCTCACCGGTCTCGGTGACGGGATCGCCATGCAAGGCACCGCGAAAGCCGTTTTCGCCGCCGGATTTTCACGTTGAAAGCGGGCGCAAGCCTGCTCCGGGGCCCAAGCTACATCTGGTCGCGCCAGTAGGAATAGAGAACCCCGGAACTGACAACGATGCCGAGCATGCCGAGGATGCTCAGGACCTCGCCGAGCCAGGATAGCAACGGCCATTCGGGCAGGACGAGTCCCGTCAGGAGCAGCGCGATGCCGCCAGCCCCAAGCAGCGCAAAATCGCGCACCATCGCCGCCGGGCTGCGCCAGTTGCGGCGAAGCAGCGAGCGCAGCACGGACGAACCGGCGGACAGGCCACGCTGCCTGGACGCTGGGGAACCGCGGACCGAGAGTTCGCCGCGCCGGACGGGGCGCGGCGCGATCTCGACCTTCCGGCTCTTGGTAAGACGGGTTCGGCGCGGAATCCAGCACCGGACGGACCCGGGCTTGCGCAGATACGCCAGCACAAGAAAACCGGCCGCCGCCGCCAGGAGCACCAGAACGGGCAGTGCCGGGCCGATCAGGAGGCCGGACAGGAAAAGAAGGTATGCGGACAGCGCCAGAAGCGCGCCAAGGCCTCCGCGTCCGAAACGATCGCGTCCCGACGGCATGATACGGTTCCCTCGTCGATTGCAATGGTTGTGACTGGAGATGGTCGTCGACCCGACGCGCCGCGAGCGGCAGGTTGACGCGGCCCGGGACTTTGTCCGATTGCCGCAGAAGGGGCTTTCAGGGTACCCGATCGGCGTGGGACGGCGGTACCGCCAGGACATCGACCTCGGCGCTGCGCAGAACGTTGCGGGCGACGCTGCCAAGAAACACAGCTTCCAGCCCGCTGCGGCCTTGGGTGCCGACGACGACAAGGTCGGCCTGCATCTCACGGACCGCGTCCAGGATCTCGGCCGCGGGAACGCTGCCCTGGTGGCGGGTGACTTCCATCATCGGCGCATGGGGGAAGGCCCGGAGGAACTCGGACAGCGCGCGGGCGGCCGCTTCGCCGGTTTCGGCGAGATGGGCGTCATGGCCATCGGTTGGGATCGCGTGAGCCCGCATCATCCGCGCTTCGTGGGCGCCAAACACATGCAGCGCCGAGGCGCGCGCGCCCGGTGCGAGGCCAAGCTCGGAATAGCGCCGGATTGCCAGGCGCGACCCGTCCGACAGGTCGGTCGCCAACAGCGCGTGCCGGTAGGGGCCGACGGGCGGGGCGTTCACCATCAGCACCGGGCAGCCAACCGAGCGGATCGTCCGTTCCGCCGTGGTGCCCACGAACACGTCGTGCAACAGCCGCCGCCGGTGGGGGCCGAGCACCAGGAGGTCGGGGGCAATTTCGTCTGCCGCCTGCACAATCCCGGCGAAGGGATCGGCCATCACCACCCGGGCCGCGCAGGTCACGCCGTCCGCCTCACGAATCGTGGCGGTCTGTTCCCGCAAGAGTCCCGCCGCCGCCTCGCGTTCGGCCTCGACGATGCGGACCGCCTGATCGTCGTCGACCACATGGACGAGCGACAGGCCGGCGCCGGTCTGCCGGGCCAGCAGCGTCGCGCGCCGAAGCGCTCGGTCCGAGCGTTCGGAGAAATCGGTCGCGACCATGATGGTCTTCATGTCGTCTCCTTCACGCCCCCGGCGCGCCTTCCGTTCGGCGGCGAAAGATGGTGAGCGTCGTCATTTTGCGCTATCTTACGCTACATGACTAGAAACCGCGTGGAAAGTTGTTCATCGTGCCATTGCAACAGTATCGCAACGTGAAGGAGGTTGCCGACATGCTGAAGGTCAGCGAGGTGACCGTCCGGCGCTGGATCAGGGACGGCGAGTTGCGCGCCATCGACATCGGCAAGGGCTGGCGGGTCGGCACGAACGATCTGGGTGCGTTCCTCAGGGCGCACGAGACGCGGCCCGCAGAGCCATCGGTGGCGCAATACCCCCCAGGCGCCGACGCGGGACGAACCGAACAGACCTGACAGGAGACGGGATGGACGCGCTGCTTCACTCGCCTTTCGGAGAAGTCGCGGCGCTGCTGGTCATGGCCGCGGTCATGGGTTTCGTCGGGATCATCCTGCGCCAACCGCTGATCGTTAGCTTCATCGCGGTGGGGCTGGTCGCAGGTCCCTCGGCGCTGGACGTCGTGCGGTCGGACGCACAGATCGACCTTCTGTCGCAGCTCGGCATCGCGGTGCTTCTGTTCCTCGTGGGCATCAAGCTGGACGTCAAGCTGATCCGGTCCCTCGGGGGCGTGGCGGTGATGACCGGGCTGGGCCAGGTCGCGTTCACCTCGATCTTCGGCTACCTGATCGGGCTCGCGCTCGGGCTGGACCATGTCACCAGCCTTTACGTGGCGGTGGCGCTGACGTTCTCGTCCACGATCATCATCGTCAAGCTCTTGTCGGACAAGCGCGAGATCGACAGCCTGCACGGGCAGATCGCCCTGGGCTTCCTGATCGTGCAGGACCTGGTGGTGGTGCTGGCGATGATCGTGCTCTCGGCCATCGGCATCGGCGCCGCGGCGGATGGCCATGGCGGCGGCTCGGTCCTCACCGTACTGGTCTCGGGCATCGCCATGGTGGCGCTCGTGATCGGGTTCGTACGCTATGTCGCCGACCCGCTGACCGAGCGGCTGGCGCGCGCGCCGGAACTGCTGGTCATCTTCGCGATCGCGCAGGCCGCGATCTTCGCCGCGATCGGCGATTTCGTCGGCCTCGGCAAGGAGGTGGGCGGGCTTCTGGCGGGCGTCTCGCTGGCCTCGACCCCCTATCGCGAGACCATCGCGGCCCGCCTCGCGCCCTTGCGCGACTTCCTGCTGCTGTTCTTCTTCATCGCGCTCGGCTCGGCGCTCGACCTCTCGCTTCTGGGCGCCCATGTGACGGGCGCGATCGTGTTCTCGCTCTTCGTGCTGATCGGCAACCCGCTGATCGTGCTGGCAATCATGGGGGCACTGGGCTACCGCGCGCGCACCGGCTTCCTCGCGGGCCTGACCGTCGCGCAGATCAGCGAGTTTTCCCTGATCTTCGTCGCGATGGGCGTCTCGCTGGGCCATGTCGCGCCGGACGCGCTGGGGCTGGTGACGATGGTCGGCCTCGTGACCATCGCGGCCTCGACCTACCTGATCACCTATTCGCACGAGCTATACCGGGTGTTCGAGCCGGTCCTGGGCGTTTTCGAGCGAAGGGGCACGCCGCGCGAACCGCACGGTTCCGGCGAGGCGGCGAAGGACGGCTATCCGGTGCTGCTCTTCGGCCTGGGTCGGTTCGGAACGGCCGTCGCGGTGCGCCTGCAGAAGCGGGGCGTCAAGGTGCTGGGCGTCGATTTCAACCCGCAGGCGGTGCGCCGCGCGCGGGCGCTGGGGCTCCGGGCGAAATACGGTGACGGGACCGACGCGGAATTCGTCTCCGACCTGCCGCTGCCACGGGCCGAGTGGATCGTCTCGACCGTGCCGATCCATCCGATGGGCCTGAGCCACGAGGACACGCGGCGAACGCTGATCCAGCTGGCCCGCGGGGCGGGATTTACCGGGCGCATCGCGGTGACCTCGCATAGCGCGAAGGACACCGAGGACCTGTTTGGCGCGGGCGCCGACCTCGTGCTGGAGCCGTTCCAGGACGCCGCCGACCGGGCCGTGGAGTTGATATCGGGCGCGCCCGAGGAAGACCGCACCGAGATCCCGGATATCCGGGGAGAGGAGCCGCAAAGCACATGACCGAACATCTGCCGTTCCGGGCCGAGACCGCCGGAGAGGGAACCGAGGCGGCGCCGGAGTCGCCCCACGCAATCACCGCCGAAGCGACGCTCGACGCCGTCGGCGGGCGCCGCGACGGACTGACCTCCGAGGACGCCGCGCGCCGGTTGGCGGCGCATGGCGCCAACTGCCTGCCCGAACCGCCGAGACGCAGCGCGGTTCTGCGATTCCTGCTGCAGTTCGACAACGTGCTGATCTACGTCCTGATCGGCGCGGCGGCGGTGACGGCCGGGCTGCAGCACTGGGTCGATACCGGCGTGATCCTGGCCGTGGTGATCGTCAACGCGATCATCGGCTTCGTCCAGGAGGGCCGGGCAGAACAGGCGATGGACGCGATCCGGGGGATGCTGGCGCCGCGCTCGGCGGTGCTGCGTGACGGACGGCGGGTCAGCGTCGATGCGGCAGACCTGGTGCCCGGCGATATGGTGCTGGTGGAGGCGGGCGACCGGGTGCCCGCCGACCTGCGGCTGGTCGAAGCGCGCGGGCTGCGCGCCGAAGAGGCGATCCTGACCGGCGAATCCGTGCCCGTGGACAAGGGCACAGAACCCGTCGCCGCCACAGTGCCACTGGGCGACCGCACGCCGATGTTATTCTCGGGAACGCTGATCGCCACCGGGACCGGGCGCGGCGTGGTCGTAAAGACGGGTGCGGACACCCAGATCGGCCGGATCAGCGGAATGCTGGCCGAGGTCGAGACGCTGACTACCCCGCTCGTCCGCCAGATGGACATCTTCGCCCGGTGGCTGACGGTGTTCATCCTGCTGGTGGCGGGCTGCCTGCTGGCCTATGGCTATTTCGTCGGCCATCTGCCCTTTGCCGAGCTGTTCATGGCGGTCGTGGGCCTGTCGGTCGCAGCGATCCCCGAGGGCCTTCCGGCGGTGCTGACGATCACGCTCGCGGTGGGTGTCCAGGCCATGGCCCGGCGCAACGCCATCGTCCGCCGCCTGCCCGCGATCGAGACGCTGGGCTCGGTCTCGGTGATCTGTTCCGACAAGACCGGCACGCTGACCCGGAACGAGATGATGGCGGCCACGCTCGCCGCGGCAGAGCATGTCTATTCGGTCGGCGGCAATGGCTACGCCCCCGAGGGCGCGGTGCGCTGGCGCGAGGCCGACGCCCAGCCCGACGAGCACGCGGTGCTGATGGAATTCGCCCGCGCCGCGGGGCTGTGCAACGACGCGATGCTGCATGCCCATGACGCCGGCTGGCGGGTCGAGGGGGACCCGATGGAAGGCGCGCTGATGGCGCTGGCGGGCAAGATCACCCGCGAGGGCGCCGAGCCGTTCGGCCAGTGGACGCGCACCGACGCGATCCCGTTCGACGCGGCGCATCGCTATATGGCCGTGCTGCACCACGACCACGAGGGCCACGCCTGCATTCAGGTCAAGGGCGCCCCCGAGGCGGTACTGGCGATGTGCACCGATCAGCGCGCGGCGCATGGCGGGACAGAGCCGCTGGACGCGGACCACTGGCACCGGATGGTGGACGACCTCGCCGCCGAGGGGCAGCGGGTGATCGCGGTGGCCGTCCGCGCGGTGGCGCAGGATCACACGGTCCTGAACACCGCGGATCTGGACGGCCATCTCACGCTGATCGGGCTGATCGGCCTGATCGACCCGCCGCGCCCCGAAGCCATCGAGGCCGTGGCCGAGTGCCACGCGGCGGGTATCCGCGTGAAGATGATCACCGGCGACCACGCCGCCACCGCCCGCGCCATCGCCGAGCGGATCGGCCTGAAGAACCACGACACGGTTCTGACCGGTGCCGACCTCGAGGCGATGGACGACGCCGCGCTGGCCGAGGCTGCGGTCGAGACCGACATCTTTGCCCGCACCTCGCCCGCGCACAAGCTGCGCCTCGTCACCGCGCTTCAGGCGCGCGGTCTGACCGTCGCGATGACCGGCGACGGGGTCAACGACGCGCCCGCCCTCAAGCGCGCCGATGCCGGGATCGCGATGGGCCTGAAGGGAAGCGAGGCCGCCAAGGAGGCCGCCGAACTGGTGCTGGCCGACGACAATTTCGCCTCGATCGCGGCGGCCGTGCGTGAAGGACGCACGGTCTACGACAACATCAAGAAGGTCATCAGCTGGACCCTGCCCACGAATGCGGGCGAGGCCATGACCATCGTGATCGCGCTCTTCGCGGGTCTGGCGCTGCCGATCACCGCGGTCCAGATACTCTGGGTCAACCTGATAACGGCTGTCACCCTGGGCATCGCGCTGGCCTTCGAGCCGTCCGAACCCGGCACCATGCGCCGCCCGCCCCGGCCGCGCGAGGAACCGCTTCTGACGGGCGCGCTCGTCTGGCACATCGTGCTGGTTTCGACGCTGTTCCTGGTGGCCGTCTTCGGGATCTTCTTCTACGCCGTCGACCGCGGCTATCCGCTGGCACTCGCGCAGACCTTGGCGATGAACATGCTGGTCGTGCTGGAGATCTTCCACCTGTTCTTCATCCGGAACATTCACGGTACCTCGCTGAGCTGGGCTGCCGCAAAGGGCACGCGAATCGTCTGGGCCTGCATTGTCGCCGTGACCGCCGCGCAGTTCGCCGTCACCTATTTCCCACCCTTGCAGGCGGTGTTCGGCACCGAGCCCGTGCCCCTTGTGGACGGGGTCCTTATCGTCGCCATCGGAGTGCTGTTCTTCGCACTGATCGAGACCGAGAAGCAGATGCGGCTGGCGTTCCGGCGGTCCGGCCAGGCGACCCCGAGCTGAGGCACCGGGCCGTCCGTGCGGGTCAGCGGGCGGTGTATCCGCGGCCTCGAGGATGTCGAGGATCGCGATCTGCGCGCCGCCTCTGCCATCCGCTCGACTCAGGCCCGACCGATGCCAAGGCTGCCGCCGGTGACGATGATCAGCTTGCCTTCAAGACGTTTCATGCCGGTTCTCCGTTCCGGCCGCCGGTGTCATTGTCGGGTCGCCCCGACGGGCGGTTTGGCGAGCGCACGGTGATCGAGATCGGCGTGACGCTGCGTTGATCGGCGGAGGTCATGCGGAAAACGCCCGATGCGCCTGCGGCGCTTGCAGGCTACAATTGCGCTGTCATCCTCCGCGTCATGGGGTGCATCTGTCTGGACCCATTCATGTTTCTCGAGATCGTACTCGTCCTGCTACTGATCGGCGTGAACGGCCTGCTCGCGATGTCCGAGTTGGCGGTCGTCTCGTCGCGGCCGGCGCGGCTGAGAGCGCGCGCCGAGCGTGGCGACCGCGGCGCCGGGATCGCGCTCGACCTGGCGGAAGACCCAGGAAAATTCCTGTCGACCGTCCAGATCGGCATCACGCTGGTGGGCGTGCTCGCGGGCGCCTTCTCGGGCGCCACGATCGGTTTGCGGCTGGCCGAGGCGCTCCCGCAATTCGGCGTGCCGGAGGCCGCGGCGACCGAGGTCGGGGTCGGCCTTGTCGTCGTCGTCATCACCTACCTGTCGCTGATCGCCGGCGAGCTCGTCCCAAAGCAGATCGCCCTGGCCGCACCGGAGCGCGTGGCCAGCGCCGTCGCACCGGCGATGCTGTTGCTTTCGCGCATCGCGGCGCCGGTGGTCTGGCTGCTGGATCGCTCGGGCAAGCTCGTTCTGCGCCTTGTCGGCCAGTCGGGCCGGCGCGAAACCTCCATCAGCGACGAGGACATCCGTTCGATGCTGTCCGAGGCCGCTGGCGCAGGTGTCATCCACCGGGCCGAAAAGGAGCTGATCGGCGGCGTGATGCGATTCTCGGACCGTCGCGCGCGGGGCCTGATGACGCCGCGCCATGACGTCGAGATCGCGCTGCTGTCCGAAACCCGCGCCGACATCCTCGCGCGCTTCCAGGCGTCGGGCCACTCTCGACTGCCACTCCGGCGGGACGGGCCGGACGATATCGTGGGCGTGCTCCACAGCCGCGATCTGCTCGCCACGAGCGACGACAGCTTCGATGCGCTGGCGCTGATGCGTCCGGCCCCGGTGATCCAGGAGAGGCTGCCGGCCCTCGACGTGATCGACCGGCTGCGCAACTCTCCCTGCCACATGTTGCTCGTCTACAACGAATACGGCCACTTCAAGGGAATCGTCACGCCCATGGACGTGCTCGGCACGATTGCTGGCGGCTTCGACGAGCCCGGATTCGCCGAACGCGGTGACGGCTCGCTGTTCGTCGCGGGCTGGGTGCCGGTCGATGAACTCGAGGACCGCCTCGGGCTGACGATCCGGAGCCGTCGGGCCGCGGAAACCGTGGCGGGGCTTGTGTTGGAGCGCCTCGGCGAAGTGCCCGGTTGCGGGCAGAGCGTTGTTGTCGGCGGCTGGCGCATGGAAATCGTCGACATGGACGGATTGCGGATCAAAAAGCTGATCGTCCAGCGCAACAAGTCGGCCTGAACGCCAGGTGTGGCCGCGAGACCTTGCCGCTGAGAGGGGTTCTCGAAATGCCGGAGCGAAAATCGGACTTGTCGCCAACGCCAAATGCGGAATCCTGCTGCCGGCGAGCCGTCGGGATGACCTGACATGCGCATGAGCAGGCATCGCCGGAGAGAAGACCAGACGGCTGGTGACGTCGAAGCTTCGGTCGGACGCGGCAGGAAATGCCCGCTCCCGGCGCGCCCCCCCCCGGCGCGGTTGTCGCTAAACGTACGCAGCCGCCATTCAGCAGGCGATCTCGGAGAAAGCCGCAACCTGCAATTCCACTGCCCGGTCGGCCAAGGTCAGCTAATGCGGTTTGAATCCTGGAGCGGCGCGTCCGCTTAGGGCTGGACCCAGTCATCTGATGGTTTGTGTCAGGTATTCGCAAGACCCCGCGATGTGCGGTGCAACAGCTGCGTGATTTCGCAGGCGCAGCGAATGGCTGGAATGACGGGCCGCGCCGCGGCGGAGCGAGGCGGTGGTCAATGGCCGGAACGGGCCGAGCACGACGCTGCACTTGCGAAGTGGCATTCCGTGCTGCGGCCAACCTGAATGTCGCTGATGGGCTCAATGCGCCAGCAGCCAAGGCCACAACCCAGACGTTTCTGTCCCGATCAAAAACGACCGTTTCTGACATTCCGCATGAGATAAGCGTAAGAGCTCTTGAGCGAGGCGTGTATGATCTGTTATGATCAGTTATAAAGGAGGCCTGCCCATGTCCAGACTGACCATCTCCATGCCCGACCAGATGAATGAGTGGGTCGAGTCGCAGATCGCGGCAGGCCGCTACGGTAACGTCAGCGAGTACTTCCGGGACCTGGTACGGCGTGACCAGGAGCGCAGGGAAGCGGCCGTGGCCGAACTCCGTACCATGTTGGAGCGCGCGGAAGCGAGCGGGGTCTCCGATCACGCGTTCCCGGATATCTTGGAGGCGGCGCGCCGGGAGGCCCGGCAAAAGGGTCTGCTTCGTGACGAAAATTGACTTCACGCGCGACGCCGAGCGGGACCTGATCGATATCTTCCTCTACGGGATCGAACATTTCGGCCCAGCTCAGGCTGAGCGGTACGCGAAGACGCTCTACGCCAAGATCGAGATGGCGGCGGAGCATCCGGATTTCGGAGCGGATTACGGTTTCGTTGTCGAGGGCGTTCGCAGGTACGTGGCCGTGTCCCACACCATATACTACCGCTCCACAGAGGCAGGTATTCTCGTGCTGCGCGTCCTGCACGGCAGGATGGATCCGGCCCGTCACCTCGGGTGACCAGCTCAGAACCTCACACTCTCAGGTAATCCGGATGGCGGTCCCGAAGCCGGTGACGTTCGCGGCGCCGAGCTCCCGGGCCCTCAGGCGCAGCCCGTCCCGGCAGGCCGCCATCGCCACCCCGAAATCGGGCGCGTTGAGAAAGCCCTTGGTGGACACCCCGACGGCGGCGACCACCTCGATCACCTCGTGTGGCCGGTCAAGGGCCGGTCCCCCGAGGTCATGGGTATGCGGCGGTTCTCAGTAAGCGTCGTCTGACGGTCACCCGGCTTTCAGCTTGACGGCCGGAAATTCCACGGGAGCAGTTCGTCGAGCCGGCTTTGGGGATGGCCGTTCGC
>NZ_SLXU01000023.1 GCF_004343505.1 Rhodovulum bhavnagarense
CATCAACGCGCTTTGTTCCTCAAACCCGGAAAAATGCTGAAAACCCGTCTGGATCGCACCGAACATGTCCGCAGATATCGTCTGCGCCGGTTCGGACTGTGCCTCGACATAGGGGGCAGGCTGGAGCGAGAGTATCAGGGTCGTGGCATCGATCTCGGCCATGGTCTCGGATTTCCATTTCGGGCCTTGTCCCCGCGGGGACAGGTCGGTTCGGGGTCAGGACGCAAGCTGGCGGTCCGGTTCGGGCCAGGCAAAGCCCTGCACCGGGTCAAGCGGGGTGTTCGGCGCCATGGCATCGGGTGCCTGTCTCATGCCTGCGCCGGCAGGTCCGGGGCCATCCGGCCCCATGCTGCGCCGCGCAGCCTGTCGCAGCAACCGGTCCGCAATTCCGACCGCGCCAAGCCCGGCCGCCCGGTCGTCGGGAAACTCGGTCGTGCCGAGGTAGTAGTCCCCGCCATGGACATCCTGCACGCCAGCCCAGAACCGGGCAATAGCCATGCCCGGACCATGCGCGGGCCAGACGGGCCCGGCATCTGCATTCAGGCCATTGCAAGATCCGGTCCAGGCGATGATCGGTGCATAGCAGATCGACATGCCGATCAGGTTGAGTTCGAACATCGCAGGATAGAGATCCTGTCTTTGGAAAAACAGGTCGCACAGGGGCGCCTCGTGATAGCCCGCGACGGAAACCTGCGTCCTGCCGAAGGGAAGCTCGAAAAGATCGTAGCCTTCGCGGTCCCGGCCCCTCACCGGACGTCCGATCCCGATCAGTTGCTCTTCCACCGCGCCGCCCTTTCTCTATTGGTCCTGATCCGTCAGGAACCTTAACGGCCCGCGGCGCAGTCCCTGTTAGTGCGCCGGGGTGGCGGATTCGGCGGATCGGCCCGCCCGTAAGGGGTATCGGGAGCCTGGGTGGCGGGGGCGGCAGAGCGCGGTGCAATCAGGTCAGCGCGCGCCCTTGACCGTCACGCGCCCATCGATCCGTGCGCCCTTGTGCGTGACGAGGTCGTGAGCAGTGATATCGCCAGAGGCCACGGCCGTCGAGTGAAGCTCGGCGGTGGCTGCCTGCAAATCCCCGGTCAATGTCCCGCGCAGGTGGACCGCCTCGGCCTTGAGCGTACCCATAACCGCGGCGCCATTGAGAATGTCGATTTCGCGTGCTTCGATATCGCCCTCGACCCGGCCGGAAATATCGATCCGTGACTGGGATCGCATGGTTCCCGTAACCGTGAGGTCCGGGGCAATCGTCGATACCGGCATGTGCCGCTCCTTCGATGTCCTGTCCCGCCCGAATGCTGGGGGGCGGGGCCGACCTTGCCCCTTGTGGCAAGTATAGGCAAGAAAGACCGACAGGCGAAAGGCAGAAGGAGGGGAGGGCCGGCCCCTGGCAACGGGTCGCCCGGCCCGCCCGCCCCGTTTGCGAGCTGTTATTTCTGGACTTCGCCGGTGATGATCTGGCGGAAGAACGCGCTGATCGGATCTTGCCCGGACCGGCCCGCGCCGGACGCGCCGCCGGTCGACAACTCGGCATCGAACATGGTCGCCTTGTCGGCCAGAAGCGGCCATTTGAACATCGCCGAGAACGGCGTGGGATTGCTGGTCATCAATTCCACGTTGGTCTTGCGTCCGCTCAGCAAAGACCAGTTCAGCGCGTCGGAAAACGGCGTGGAGCTGACCGATTTCAGATCGACCCGGGTCGCCCGCTTCGGGGTCAGCAGCGCCCAGCCCATTCGGCTGGACAACGGTGTCGCATTCGCGGTGTTCAGTTCCACGTTGGGCTTTCTCGCGCTCAACAGCGGCCAGCCCATTCGGCTGGAAAGCGGCGTGGGATTGTCGGACATGAGCTCGGTGCGTTTCTCTGTCATGGCGCCCTTCCTTGTTGACATGTTCTGCCTCTCAGGTGGGGCGGTGACGCATTCCGGCAAGATGGCCGATCACGCGTGCGGCCGGGGGTCAAGCGATTGTGACCTGCGTGGTTGGACCCCGATGCCGTGCTCCGCCTGCCGGGTCATCGCGTTGACAGGTGTGATCTCGGGGCCTATCGCGGGCATGATGTCCAGGCTGGCCGGAGTTTTCGATGAGCGATACCTGCAACAATCCCGCCGATCCGCCCCTTACCTCGCTGTCCCACGGGGGCGGCTGCGGCTGCAAGATCGCGCCCGGTATCCTGGCAGAGCTGTTGAAAGGGTCGGCGGGGATGGTGATGCCCCCCGAGCTGCTGGTCGGTGCTGCAACCTCTGATGATGCTGCGGTTTACCGGCTGAACGACGAACAGGCGCTGGTCGCCACCACCGATTTCTTCATGCCCATCGTCAACGATCCCTTCGATTTCGGGCGCATCGCCGCGACCAACGCGATCAGCGATGTCTATGCGATGGGCGCCCGCCCGATCCTGGCGCTGGCGCTGGTGGCGATGCCGCTGGCGAAACTGTCGCGCGGCGCCATCGCCCGTATTCTTGAGGGCGGCGCCGCGGCCTGCAACGCGGCGGGCATCCCGATCGCGGGCGGTCATACGATCGACTCGGTCGAACCCATCTACGGGCTGGCCGCGCTGGGGCTGGTCCATCCCGACCGGGTGCGCAAGAATGGCGGCTCGCGGCCCGGCGATGTGCTGGTCCTGGGCAAACCGCTTGGCACCGGCATCATGGCGGGCGCCCTGAAAAAGGGCCGCCTGGATGCGCAGGGCTATGCCGAGATGCTGTCCACGACCACAGCGCTGAACACGCCGGGCCCCGAACTGGCGGCGCTGGATGGCGTGAACGGGCTGACCGATGTCACCGGCTTTGGCCTGGCCGGGCACGGGCTGGAAATGGCGCGGGGGTCGGGCTGCACCCTGTCCATCGACTGGGACGCGGTGCCGGTGATGGGGCCGGTGCGCGATCTTTTGGCCGATTTCGCCACAGGGGCGGCGCGCAACAACTGGGAAAGCTACGGTCAGGAGGTGGTTTTGCCCGAGGGCTTTTCCGATCTGGAACGCGCCCTGTTGACCGATCCGCAGACCAGTGGTGGCCTGCTGGTCAGTTGCGCGCCCGAGGCGCTGGGGCAGGTGATGGATATCTTCCGCGACCACGGCTTTGCCCGTGCGGCCGTCATCGGCGAAAGTGCTGCCGCCGGGGCCGAGGGGCCGCGCGTCATCCTGTAAGATGGAGCCTAAAACACACAGGTGAAGCAGTCACCGCTCAATCCAACTGCCGGGAGCTATAAGCCAGCGACGGTCTTGAGATTACCAAACCTTCACGCCGCAGTTATCGCACTCCACATCTGTCTGAACCGAAGTTTCGCCTAGTTTTTTAACCGAGAATGGCCCAGATAAATTATCTACTCTAAAGTCTGGGGATCGCATAAACGGATAGTCGTCCTCACTACACTCAATGCGACCCTTTGCGCCGCATTGGGGACAGCAGAGGTCATATGAGTATCTATCGCGAGCGGCCATACTTCCAAAGTATCTATTGGTTGAAGCGAGTGCAACTGCTGTCATTGGAGTAAGGCGGATGCGCAATTTAGCGTTGCATATTGTGAGCACGCTAGCCGTCCCCGTCTACCCCGTCCCATCCCTTTGCCCGGATCGCCGGGCCATCGGCGTCCAGCCGCGGGGCGGATCGGTCCAGCGCCAGCGCGCTGTCGGAAAAGACCAACGGCGTGCGCACGCCCGCTATACCCTCTGGCGTGACCTTCAGCCCGCGCGAAATCACCTGCGGATCCGCAAAGACGTCGGCCATGTCGTTGATCGGGGCCGAGGGCACCACGGCCGTCTCCAGCCGGGCCAGCAGGTCGGACCGGGTCCAGCCCGCCAGGGCCTGTGACAGCGCGTCGATCAGCGCGGCGCGGTTTTCCACGCGGTCGCGGTTGCTGCGGAACCGGGGATCGCTTGCCAGTTCCCCGCACTCCAGCACCTCGCACAGGCGTTGGAACTGGCCATCGTTCCCCGCGGCGATGATGACGGCGCCATCGGCCACGGCAAAGACCTGGTAGGGCACGATATTGGGGTGCTGGTTGCCCATCCGCCCCGGCGGGTGGCCGGTCGCCAGGTAATTCATCGCCTGGTTGGCCATCATCGCGGTCGCGCAATCCAAGAGCGACATATCCACATGCTGGCCCTTGCCGGTTTGCGCGCGCTGCGCCAGTGCCGCCTGAATGCCGATGACGCCGTAAAGGCCCGACACGATATCGGTGACGGCAACGCCGACCTTCATCGGTTCGCCCTCGGGCGTGCCGGTGACTGACATCAGCCCGGACATGCCCTGGATCAGGTAGTCATAGCCCGCCCGCGCGGCATAGGGCCCGTCCTGCCCGAACCCGGTGATCGAACAATAGACAAGGCCGGGATTGTCCGGTGCGAGGCTGGCGTAATCGAGGCCGAATTTCACCAGCCCGCCCAACTTGAAATTCTCGATCAGCACGTCCGCGCCCAGCGCCAGGTCGCGCACCAGCGCCAGATCGCCGGGATCGCGGAAATCGGCCGCGATGGAGCGTTTGCCGCGATTGGCCGCGTAGAAATAGGCGGCCGAGGGGTGATCCTCGCCGCCCTCGGGCCGGTCGATGAATGGCGGGCCCCAGCTTCGGGTGTCGTCGCCTGCCGGGCTTTCGACCTTGATGACCGTCGCCCCTAGGTCGGCCAGCGTCTGGCCGATCCATGGACCGGCCAGAATGCGCGCCAGTTCCAGCACCTTGACCCCGGTCAACGGCCCCCTCATGCGAAGGCCTGAAGCCCGGTCTGCGCCCGCCCCAGGATCAGCGCGTGAATGTCATGAGTGCCCTCGTAGGTGTTCACCGTCTCAAGGTTCTGCGCGTGCCGGATCACGTGGTAGTCGGCCATGATCCCGTTGCCGCCATGCATGTCGCGGGCCATGCGCGCGATTTCCAGTGCCTTGCCGCAATTGTTGCGCTTGATCAGGCTGATCGTCTCGGGGGCGGCGGTGCCCTCCTCCATCATGCGGCCGACGCGCAGCGTGGCTTGCAGGCCCAGGGCGATTTCGGTTTGCATGTCGGCAAGTTTCTTCTGGTAAAGCTGCGTCTGTGCCAGCGGGCGCCCGAACTGCGTCCGTTCCAGCCCGTATCGACGCGACCGCATCCAGCAATCCTCTGCCGCGCCCAGCACGCCCCAGGCGATGCCAAAGCGTGCCCGGTTCAGACAGCCGAACGGCCCCTTGAGCCCCTCGACGTCCGGCAATAGCGCGTCCTCGCCCACCTCGACGTTATCCATCAAGATCTCGCCGGTGACCGAGGCGCGCAGGGACAGCTTGCGCTCGATCTTGGGCGCGGACAGCCCCTTCATCCCCTTTTCAAGGATGAAGCCCTTGATCTTGCCGCCATGGGCCTCGGATTTCGCCCAGACCACGAAGACATCGGCGATCGGGCTGTTGGAAATCCACATCTTGGACCCGGTCAGGACATAGCCGCCCTCGACCTTCTTCGCGACGGTCTTCATGCCCGCGGGATCGGACCCGGCATCGGGTTCGGTCAGGCCGAAACAGCCGATCCATTCCCCGGTAGCCAGTTTCGGCAGGTATTTCGCCTTCTGCGCCTCGGTGCCGTAGGCGTTGATCGGGTACATCACCAGCGAGGACTGAACGCTCAGCATGGACCGATAGCCGGAATCGATCCTTTCGACCTCGCGCGTGACCAGGCCGTAGGTGACATAGCCCGCACCCAGCCCGCCATATTCCTCGGGGATGGTGACGCCCAACAGGCCCATTTCGCCCATCTCGGCAAATATCTCGGGGGCGACCGTTTCGTTCAGGTAGGCATCGGTGACGCGCGGGGCCAGCTTGTCAGCAGCGTAGGCGGCGGCGCTGTCGGCCACCATGCGTTCCTCTTCGCGCAGTTGCGCGCGTAGCCCGAACGGGTCCGCCCAGTCGAATTGCGCAAGCGAGGGGCCGAAGCCCCGGACCTGTTGTTCCGCCATCTGCCCTCTCCCTGTGTTGGCCTGAACTCTGGATGCAGCTATGCAACAAGCACCGGCCGCCGTCCACCGCCGGGCGCGCGTTCAGCCCAGCCGGGATACCGGACAGCGATCGAACAGCGCCTCTGTATCCTCGCGCGTACATAGCGCGGTGGCATCGGTCATCACCGCCGAACTCGCGGCCGCCGTACCCCATTGCAGCGCGCGCGCCAGTTCGTAGCCGCGCGCCAGCGCCAGGGTGAACGCACCAACGAAACTGTCGCCTGCGCCCACCTTGGAACGGACCGGTACATGTGCCGCCGCGGCATGGTGGCGTTCATGCGCCGTCGCCAGGACCGAACCGTCGGCGCCGCGTGCCACGATGATCACCTCGGCCACCCCGGCCGCGACCAGCTCGGAGGCGAAGGCCGCGCTGTCCTCGCGCGAGGGCAGGGTGCGGCCAGCCAGGGTCTCGGCCTCGCGCCGGTCCATGCGCAGCGCGAAGGGCGGGCAGTCCGATCCTTGCGCCAACCGTGCCAGGGCCGGACCGGAGGTATCGACCACCACCCTCGCGCCCCGCGCGCCCAGCTTGGCACAGGCCCGATCGGCAAAATCCTCGGGAAGGCCATCGGGAACGCTGCCCGAGATCACCACGTAGCCGGCATGGGGCACCGCGGTCGTGATCGCGGCCAGGATCGCCTTGAGACCTGTCGCGTTCCAGCGCGGGCCGGGCAGAACGAAACGGAATTGATGCCCGCTGGTACTGTCGGTCACCGCGAGGCTGAGACGCGTCTCGCCAGGCGCCATCAGCGGGATCAGGCGAATGCCCTCGGCCTCCAAGAGCGCGCGCAGCTTGTCGCCGTTATGCCCGCCGAGGGCCACCAGCGCGCGGCTTTCGCCGCCAAGCAGCCGGATCGCGCGCGAAACGTTGATCCCGCCCCCGCCCGGATCGGTCAGCGCGGGCGCGCAGCGCAGCTTTTCGTTGGGGATGACACGGGCGACCGAGGTCGACAGATCGACGGTCGGGTTCAGGGTGACGGTCAGGATATCCTGCATCGGGCCTCGGTATATGGAGTGTACGCGCACGAGAGTGCCACCCGCGTGCCGCGGGGCCAAGCCCGTTCGCGCCCTTGCCCTGCGGCGTCTCGGCCGAAGGGACGGGGCCGGGGTATTTTGACCAAGAAGAAGAAGGCGGTGCGCGCGCAAAGGCGGCCGCGCGCACCGGGGGGGCACCGGCGTATCTCAGTCCATCATGAACTGGTAGCTGGCGGGTACATAGCGATAGCCCGAGTCCTTGACCTCGACAAAGCCAAGCGCCGGGAACGGCATGTGATACCCGATGAAGGGCAGCTTGTCCGCAGCCAACATGTCGAGCATCCGCCTGCGGGTCGCGGCGGCGGCTTCCTTGTCGCGATCAAAGCGCACCTGCCAGTCGGGATGAGCCAGTGACCAGACGTAATGGTTGGCGAAATCCGCTCCTAGAACAAGCTGTTGGTCGCCGCTTTCCAACCTGTAGGCCATGTGGCCGGGCGTATGCCCGAAGGCCGCCATCGCAGTAACGCCCGAGGCGACGACGCCGTCATCCTCCAGGAAGGTCATCTTTTCAGCCAGCGGCCGGACCTTGGTCTCGAACCCCTCGTCGCCTGACATGTCCCAGGCGTCGAACTCGGTCGCGCCGGTGACGTAACGGGCATTGGCAAAGGTCTCGCCCGCCGCGCCCGACAACCCGCCGATATGGTCGCCATGCATATGGGTAAGGACCACGATATCGATCTGCTCGGGGCTGTAGCCTGCCGCCGACAGCGCGGCGATGATGCCCTCGGGGTTGAGCCCGGTATCGAACAGGATCAGCTCTGCGCCGGTATTGACCACCGTGGGGGTAAAGAAGAATTGCGCCTTGTCGACAGGGATCATCGCGTCGCGCGATGCTTCGGCAAAACTCTCTGCCGTGGCGTTCAGGCCAAAGATCGTCTGCGGTTCCGGTACGGTGCGCGTGCCCGCCAATAGCGTGGTCACCTCGAACCCGCCCAGGCGGAAACGGTGAAACCGGGGCATTGCGCCCCCCATCATCGGGGCGCCTGCCCGGACGGGCAGGCCTGTCAGGGCCGCGAGCGGCAAGGCGCCGCCCGCAGCCAGTGCCGCGCGGCGCGTCAGCATCTGCCTGGTCATTGTTGGTCTCCCTGTGTGTTTCCCGTGCATGACGATAGCCGCGCGCGCGCCGCTTTCCACCTCACGACGCCGCGAGCGGGCGGATTATAGCGGCGGCTATTCCCACCAGCGGTCGATGCGGGCGATATCGGCATCGGACCATCCGAAATGATGTGCGAATTCGTGGATCAACACATGGGCGACGAGGGCAGGTAACGGCACCTCTTCGCGCTCGACCCACTCGTCCAGGATTGGCCGGCGGAACAGCCAGATCGTGTCGGGCCGGTCGGGCTGGTCCATCACCGAGCGTTCTGTAAGCGGAATTCCGTCGTAAAGCCCGGTCAACTGGAACGCGTCGTCGATGCCCAGTTCGGCCAGCATGTCGTCGGGGGCGAAATCCTCGACCCTGATCGCGACTTCGCAGGCCGCCGTGCGAAACGGGTCGGGCAGCGCCTCGCGCGCGGCGAGTGCCATCGCGGCCACCTCGTCGAGGTCGGGCGGAAGGCCGTGGGGCTGTGTCTGTCTCATGTCCCTGATATGGACAAAAGCGCGCGTCTGTGAAAGAGCGTCCCGCCAACAGGAGACAGCCCATGACCATCGTGACCCGTTTCGCGCCATCGCCCACCGGCTTTCTACACGTGGGCAACCTGCGCACCGCGCTTTTCAATTTCCTCATCGCGCGAAAGGCCGGGGGAACGTTCATCCTAAGGCTCGATGACACCGACCCCGAAAGGTCGAAACAGGAATATGCCGACGCGATCATGGCCGATCTCGAATGGCTGGGCCTGACCTGGGACCGGGTCGAACGGCAATCCGCGCGGCTTGAGCGGTATCACGCCGCCGCCGAGGCGCTGCGCGCCGCGGGGCGTTTCTACGAATGCTTCGAAACACCGACCGAACTGGACCTCAAGCGCAAGAAACAGCTCAACATGGGCCGCCCTCCGGTCTATGATCGCGCGGCCCTAGCGCTGTCGGAAGATGAGAAAGACCGCCTTAGGGCAGAACGCTCGGGGCACTGGCGCTTCCTGCTCGACCAGCAGCGCATCGAGTGGGCCGATGGCATCCTGGGCGACATCTCGATCGATGCGGCCAGCGTCTCCGACCCGGTGCTGATACGCGGCGATGGCCAGGTGCTTTATACTTTGGCCTCGGTGGTGGATGATACCGAGATGGGCGTGACCCATGTCGTGCGTGGTTCGGATCATGTCACCAACACGGCCACCCAGATCCAGATCATCGAGGCGCTGGGCGGCGTGGTGCCGCAATTCGCCCATCATTCGCTTCTGACCGGTCCCCAGGGCGAGGCGCTGTCCAAGCGGCTGGGCGTGCTGTCCCTGCGCGACCTGCGCGCGCGGGGCGTGGAACCCTTGGCGCTCCTGTCGCTGCTGGCGCGGCTGGGCTCGTCGAAACCGGTAGAACTGGCCGACAGCATCGACGCGCTGGCCGAGGGATTCGATATTTCCCAGTTCGGCGCGGCGCCCACGAAATTCGATGAGAACGACCTCTTCCCCCTGACAGCGCGCCATCTGCATTCCCTGCCGCTTGGCGCCGTGAGGGACGAGATCGCGGCGCTGGGCGTGCCCGATGACCTGGCCGAACGGTTCTGGTCGGTCATGCGCGATAACATCGCCACCCGTGCCGAGATGGCCGATTGGTGGAGGCTCTGCCGCGATGGCGCCGACCCGGTGATCGACGAAGACGACCGCGCCTTCGTTGCAGAGGCGCTGGCGATCTTGCCCGAGCCCCCCTATACCGGAGCAAGCTGGGGCGACTGGACAGCGGCGGTCAAGGCCGCGACCGGCCGCAAGGGCAAGGCGCTGTTCTTGCCGCTGAGAAAGGCCCTGACCGGGCGCGCGCATGGGCCCGAGATGAGTGAATTGATGCCGCTGTTGCAGAAAAAACCCGGCTGAGACGGGGCGTTCCGGCCGGAACGGCTATTCATCTTCTTCTTGGGGAAAATACCCATGATCCCCCCGCTGCACCCGGGGGCGCGGTCGGGCAAGGTCACTTCCGGCCCCATCAGAGATTTCACCCCCTTGCCGGGCGCGCGGGCTTGGCGTATCTGTCGCCGCACGTCCACGGGAGAATCCGGTGCAAGCCGGTGCCGAAGGAGCAACCGCCCCGGTAAACTCTCAGGCCGCAGGACCGCGGACGTACAAGAAACTCTGGAGAGTGGCGCGAGCGCGCCCGCCGAAGGGATAGCGATCTCAGGCAAAGGGACAGAGGGGGCATCGGTTGGGCGGCACGCGGCCGTCCGTTGACGATGCCTGGATGCGCACGCATCCGGCGCAGGGAGGTCTGCATGTCGGATTCAAGGCGCACCGCGCTTTACGATCTTCACCTGGAACTGGGCGCAAGGATGGTGCCTTTCGCGGGCTACGCGATGCCCGTGAACTATCCGATGGGCGTGATGAAGGAACATCTGCATTGCCGCGCCGCCGCGGGGCTGTTCGATGTCAGCCATATGGGTCAGGTGGTGTTGCGCGCGAAATCGGGTGATGTGGCGGATGCCGCGCGCGCGCTTGAGGCGCTGGTGCCGGTGGATCTCCTCGGACTGCAACCCGGGCGACAGCGCTACGCGATCTTTTCCGATGACAAGGGCGGTATCCTGGACGACCTGATGGTGGCGCGCCGCTGTGATGACCTGTTGCTGGTGGTCAATGCTGCCTGCAAGGAAGCCGATATCGCATATCTGCGCGCGCAACTGGCCGACACCTGCGAGATCGAGGAGATCGCCGATCGCGGCCTGCTGGCCCTGCAAGGCCCCGAGGCCGAGCGCGTGTTCCAGGCGCTCGCCCCCGGCGCGGCGGCGATGCGGTTCATGGACGTGGCAGTTCTGGATAGCGATTTCGGGCCGCTTTGGGTTTCGCGATCGGGCTATACGGGCGAGGACGGGTTCGAAATCTCGGTGACGAACGAGCATGCCGCCGATCTGGCCCGCGCGCTGCTGGCCGATGAGGCCGTCGAACCCATCGGGCTGGGTGCGCGCGACAGCCTGCGGCTGGAGGCGGGGCTATGCCTTTACGGCAGCGATCTCGATACCGGCACGACGCCGGTCGAGGCGGGGCTGAGCTGGGCGATTCAGAAAGTGCGCCGTGCGGGCGGTGCGCGCGCGGGCGGATTTCCCGGTGCCGAGCGTATTCTGAACGAATTGGAAAAGGGGCCGCGGCGCCTGCGTGTGGGGCTGCGCCCCGAGGGGCGCGCGCCGATGCGGGCGGGCACGCCGCTCTATGTCAGCGAGACCGGTGGCGAACCGGTGGGCATGGTCAGTTCTGGCGGGTTTGGCCCCACGGTGGGCGGGCCGGTCGCCATGGGCTATGTGGCGCTTGATCTGGCGGGAAATGGGCGCACAGTTTGGGGCGAATTGCGGGGCAAGCGTCTGCCGGTCAAGGTCTCGGCCCTGCCATTCGTGAAACAGACCTACAAGCGTTGAGGGCAATCAGATGAAATTCACCGAAGAACATGAATGGCTGCGGGTAGAGGGCGATCTCGTGGTGGTCGGCATCACCGCGCACGCGGCCGAACAACTGGGCGACATCGTCTTTGTCGAACTACCCGAGGCGGGGGCGACCGTCTCCAGGGATGACGAGGTCGTGGTGATCGAAAGCGTCAAGGCCGCCTCCGACATCCTGGCGCCGCTGGATGGCGAGATCGTCGAGGTCAACGAGGCGTTGCCCGACAATCCCGGCCAGGTCAACGACGACCCGCTGGGCGAGGCCTGGTTTTTCAAGATGAAGATCGAGGATATGGGCGCGCTCGACGATTTCATGGACGAGGCCGCCTACGAAAAGTTCATCGGGTAATCGGATCTGATCATGCCTTACACCCCCAGCACCTACCTGCCTTACGACTTTGCCAACCGCCGCCATATCGGCCCCTCGCCAGAGGAAATGGTCGAGATGCTGGAGGTGCTGGGTCTGTCCACGCTCGAAGAACTGATCGATCAGACCGTTCCGGCCAGCATCCGGCAAGCCGAGCAACTTGATTTCGGCGCGCCGAAATCAGAGCGCGAATTGCTGTGGTTCATGCGCCAGATCGCAAAGAAGAATACCCCTTTCACCACGCTGATCGGACAGGGTTTCCATGGCACGGTCACCCCTCCCGCCATTCAGCGCAACATCCTGGAAAACCCGGCCTGGTATACCGCCTACACGCCCTATCAGCCGGAAATCAGCCAGGGCCGGCTCGAGGCGTTGCTGAACTTTCAGACGATGGTCTCGGATCTGACAGGTCTGGAAGTCGCCAACGCGTCCCTTCTGGACGAGGCGACGGCCTGCGCCGAGGCGATGACCATGGCGCAACGCGTGGCCAAGTCCAGGGCGGGGGCGATCTTTGTCGATCACCATTGCCACCCGCAGAACATCGCCGTGATCCGCACCCGCGCGCAACCGCTGGGCATCGAGGTGATCGTGGGCGACCCCTTTGCCGACCTGGACGCGGGGCGCGTCTTTGCCGGCATCTTCCAGTATCCCGGCACTTACGGGCACCTGCACGACTTTTCCGATCCCATCGCGGCGCTGCATGACGCGGGTGCGCTGGGCATCGTCGTGGCCGACCCGATGGCGCTGGTCGTGCTGAAGGAACCGGGCGCGATGGGCGCCGATATCGCTGTCGGGTCAACCCAGCGGTTCGGGGTGCCGATGGGATTCGGCGGGCCGCATGCCGCCTACATGGCCTGCCGCGATCTTTACAAACGCGCGATGCCGGGGCGCATCGTCGGGGTGTCGGTGGATTCGCGCGGCAACAAGGCCTATCGGCTGTCGCTGCAAACGCGCGAACAGCATATCCGCCGGGAAAAGGCGACATCCAACGTTTGCACCGCACAGGCGCTGTTGGCTGTCCTTGCCAGTTTTTACGCGGTGTTCCACGGGCCCAAGGGTTTGCGCGCGATCGCCCAGCGTATCCACCGCAAGGCCGTGCGCACCGCCCGCGGGCTGGAAGAGGCGGGGTTCAAGGTGGAGCCGGCAGAGTTCTTTGACACCTTTACCGTCGATGTCGGGGCGATGCAGGGCGTGATCTACAACGCGGCGCTGGCCGAGCGGATCAACCTGCGCAAGATCGGAACGACGCGGCTGGGGATTTCGCTGGACGAAACCACCCGGCCCGCCAGCATCGAGGGGCTGTGGCGCGCCTTTGGCATTACCCGTACTGACGAGGGCGGTGACGGTCAGTATCGTTTCCCCGAAGGCTTGGTGCGGCAAAGCGATTTCCTGACCCACCCGGTGTTTCACATGAACCGGGCGGAAACGGAAATGATGCGCTACATGCGCCGGCTGGCCGACCGCGACCTGGCGCTGGACCGCGCGATGATCCCGCTGGGGTCATGTACGATGAAGCTGAACGCCGCGGTCGAGATGATGCCGATCACCTGGCCGGAATTTGCCAACATCCACCCGCTTGCGCCTGCCGACCAGGTCGAGGGCTATCGCGAGATGCTGGCCGACCTCGCCGACAAGCTGTGCCAGATCACAGGCTATGACGCGATGTCGATGCAGCCCAATTCCGGCGCGCAGGGGGAATATGCGGGTCTCTTGACGATCCGCGCCTATCACGAGGCGCGGGGCCAGCGACATCGCGATATCTGCCTGATCCCGACCTCGGCGCATGGCACCAACCCGGCCTCGGCCCATATGGCCGGGATGAAGGTCGTGGCGGTGAAATCGGCGGAAAACGGGGATATCGACCTGGCCGATTTCCGCGCCAAGGCTGAAAAGGCGGGCGAGAACCTGGCCGCCTGCATGATCACCTATCCCTCGACCCATGGCGTATTCGAGGAAACCGTGCGCGAGGTTTGCGAGATCACCCACCAACATGGGGGACAGGTCTATCTCGACGGGGCCAACCTGAACGCCCTGGTGGGGTTGGTCAAACCCGGCGAAATCGGCGCCGATGTGAGCCACCTGAACCTGCACAAGACCTTTGCCATTCCCCATGGCGGCGGCGGCCCCGGCATGGGCCCGATCGGGGTCAAGGCGCATCTTGCGCCCTTCCTGCCGGGCGATCCCTCACAGGGCGAAAGCGGCGCCGTATCTGGTTCGATGCACGGTTCCGGCTCGATCCTGCCGATCAGCTATGCCTATGTCCTGCTGATGGGGGGCGCGGGGCTGACCCAGGCAACCAAGGTCGCGATCCTGAACGCCAATTACATTGCCAAGCGGCTGGAGGGTGCCTACGAGATCCTGTTCACGGGCAAAAACGGCAGGATCGCGCATGAATGCATTCTCGATACCCGCGATTTCGTCGACAGCGCGGGGGTGACCGTGGACGACATCGCCAAGCGGTTGATCGATTGCGGTTTCCACGCGCCGACGATGAGCTGGCCGGTCGCGGGCACGTTGATGATCGAACCCACCGAGAGCGAGACCAAGGCTGAACTGGATCGCTTCATCACCGCGATGCTGGGCATCCGCGACGAGATCCGCGCGATCGAGGAGGGCCGGATCGAGAAAGCCAACAACCCGCTGAAGAAGGCCCCCCACACGGTCGAGGACCTGGTGGCCGAGTGGGACCGACCCTATAGCCGCGAACAGGGCTGCTTTCCCCCCGGTGCGTTCCGAGTGGACAAGTACTGGCCTCCGGTGGGGCGGGTCGACAATGCCTATGGCGACCGCCACCTGGTATGTACCTGCCCGCCGATCGAGGAACTGGCCGAGGCGGCGCAATAGGGGCACCCCGGCGCTAAAGTCGCGCCAGCGCCCTTAGTTCGGCGCGGTCATCCTCCAAGGCCAGTGCCTTGTCGGCATGGGCCAGGACGCGCATGGTCATGCGTTCCGCGGCCTGAGCCAGGGCCGCGTCCTTGCCCGTGCGCAAGGTGTGTAATGCCTCGACGAGGCGGCGGCCGACCTCGATCATGCCGGCCCCGTCCCGTGCGAGCGGTGCAAAGGCAACATGCATGATCTCCTCCGCCCCGAGGGTCGGGGCCCATAGCCGGGGATAATGGATCGTGTCATCGACCGGGTCGCATTCGGCCAACAGCCTCTCAAGCCGCCCGATCACGTCGATGGCGGTGCCGGGGTCGTTCAAGCCCGGCGACAGCGCGCGCGAGGCGATCTCGGTCAGAACCATCAGCGCGAACCGCGCGTCCTGGTCAAAGCTGCGCACAGCGCCTATTTCCCATGCCGCCTGGATCGCCGCGACCCGGTCGGGGTCGGGCGGGTAGAGCCAGGCCAGGGGCGCCTCGCTGACGATGAATGCACCGGGCATGGCCGTGATGTAGACCTCGACCCCGGCATTCTCTGCGATGTCCGAAACCGTGCGCATGCCGACGAATTGCACGTGCCCGCCCCTGGGGGCGGGGATGGGTAATGCGCCCTCGGGGATCGCCGTGGGGCCGGGTAGGGGGCGCGCCCCGAGACTGGGCCGGGCGCGGCTAACGGTCAGGGTCTTGCGCGCGCGGATTTCCAGTTGCGCTATGGTTTCATCGACACTGCCCAGCCGCGACAAATGGTCGATCCATCGCAGGATCGCCAGCACCACCAGCCCCACCACCGCCACGGTAAAGACGAACAAAACGACCTGCCCGGATCCGGTATAAAGCCCGGCACGGAACATGATGATCGAGACCAGCGCAAAGATGAACGCGCCAAGAAAGGTCGCCAACACCGTCTGGGTCGTCGTGTCCTCAAGCAGAAGCCGGTGTGAACGAGGCGTGACCTGACTGGAGGCCTGTTGATGGGCCGAAACCATGACCGACAGCGAAAAGGTCGTGACCGCCAGCATCGACGAGGCCAGCACGTTCAGTATCGGCATCACTGCGGCCTCGCCGATCCGCCGGGACAGGATCGTGGGGATGATGGGGTCGAGCAGCGCCGCCATGACCGCCGCAAGGATCGCCAGCAGCGCGATCAGCACCGCGCGCACCCACAGGCGGCGCGACAGGCGAATCAACTGCCACAGGCGTCGTGATTGCATCTCGCGACCTCTTCATGCTGTTGCGATCAGCCTAACACGGGTTCGAGCAGGAAAAACCCGGCTGCCGCAAGTGGCCCTAGCGGGACTGGCGCGGATGCAGGTCCTTTTCCGAAAAGGTCACGCCCCTCTTGGCCAGCCAGGCGGTGAAATGCGCTGTCTTGGCCTCTAGTGAACAGGTGCCGGTCAGGCAGAACGGATCGGCCGCATAAGCCTCGCGCAGACAAAGCTGTTCGTCGGGGGTGAGGCTGGCCCAAGGCCGGGGGCTGGTGTCATCTGTCGCGGTCATGGAGCGAGTTTGAACTTGAATATTGACGGTTTCAAGACAATATATTCACATACCCGAATATATGGAGCCTGCCATGACCGCTGCTGTGAAACTGGTCTGCCACGCCTGCGGCAGCACCAACCGGGTGCCTGCCGAGAAAATGACCGCGACGCCGAAATGCGGCACCTGCGGCGCAAGACTTGCGGATGGCAAGGCGCGCGACATCGATTTCCGCACCATGGAGAAAAGCGCCAAGACCGACGACTTGCCTCTGCTTGTCGATTTCTGGGCGCCTTGGTGCGGTCCCTGCCGCATGATGGGCCCGCAGGTTCAACAGGCGGCGTCCGCGCTGGCCCCCCATGCACGCCTGGCCAAGGTCGATACCCAGTCCAATCCAGATGCCACCGTGCGCTTCAACATCCGGGGTATCCCGCTCTTGATCCTGTTTCACAAAGGGCGCGAGGTCGCCCGGCTAACCGGTGCGCGCCCTGCCGCGGAAATCGAGGCCTTCGTGCGTCAGAACGTGACGTTGGGTGCTTGACATCCCGCGCGCCATGGGCCACATGAGCGCGCACCGGGGCCGTAGCTCAGTTGGGAGAGCGCGTCGTTCGCAATGACGAGGTCAGGGGTTCGATTCCCCTCGGCTCCACCATCTCGCCTTTTGATGTTGAAATTTCCGCTAACACCTTGAAAGGAAAGGCGGAATTAGCGGTTCGATAACCCGACTCACGTGAGTACCGCAGAGGCTCTGCAAAAGCCAGTCTGAGCACTGTTCTCTTGAAGGCCAAGCTGCCATTCTCATAGAGATTCCAAGGGTTTCCCAAAAATTCGAGCGCCGGTTCGATAAACTCCTCTAGCCTCCCCTTTGGCGGCACGATTCGAACAGCTTTTTCGGTCAGAAGCAGCTTCTCCCGCTCCAGCTTTGCGATCTTACCTTCATACGCTCTGATGACGCTGGCGTTGTCAGCCTCAACGATACGCTCCAGCAGCGTTTCGATCTGCTTCTCGGAATCGCGGAGTTGCTTTGCGATCTCATCCTTATCGCGATGCGCTTCGGCCAGACGCATGTTCCAGGCGTCCTTGAACATCGCCTTTGCCAGCGTGAAGAGCTGCCGTGTTGGCTGAAGGCTTTGCAGAATTTCGGCAAAGCCGTCTTCGACCTTATCGCGCGGGATCGACCTGCGTTCGTTCTCGCAGCCCTTAGTATCGCACAGGTAATAGGGGTAGTGCTTCGAGCGGCCTTTCGACCAGCAAGACGTCATCGGCTCGCCGCAGTCATCACACAGCACGAAACCGCGCAGCGGGAAGTCCTCGCTGATATCCTTGCGCGCAGGTGCCTTTGCCTTGCCCTGCATGCGCTCCTGAATGCTTTCAAACGTCTCCAGGCTGATGATCGGCTCATGATGCCCTCTACGCGCCGACACGTCCCATTTGGGCGCTTCGACGTACCCCGCATAGGTCAGATGCGACAGGAGCCGCTGAACGCGCTGCCAGCGGATTTCGCCCGCTGGCGTATCTTTCGGAAAGGCAGGCTTTCCTTCAAGGAAGCGCTTCACTTCGGCCTGCGATTGCAGATGCCCCGAAGCAAAGCCCTCAAGAGCTTCGGCAAGGATCGAGGCGATAGGCTCGTCGCGCACCAGAAGCTTGCCGTGAACTCTATCCTTGGCGTATTTGTAGCCGACAGGCGGGGAGAACACCCAATAGCCGTTCTCGACCCGCGCTTTCATCTTCTGAATGACCTGGCGGCGGTTTTGCTCGCGCTCAAGCTCGCCTTGCGCCGCGAAGATCGTCTCCACGAACTTGCCCTCGGGCGAGTCATCCAGATTGAAGTTTAGGCACTTGATCCGCGCGCCGCGCGTCTGGAATTCACGGCGCAGCTTGATATGGAATTCGGTATCGCGCGCGAAGCGCTTCAGATCATCGAAGATGACCACGTAATCCTTGTCGGGCTGCGCATCGAGATAGCTCAGCAGTGCAACCATACCTGGGCGGTTGATGAAATCACCGCCGCCCGACGCATCGTCGGGGAACACGGCCTCGACCTGATACCCCTTGAGCTCGGCATACTGGCGGCAGCGGTACTCTTGGCTATCGAGCCCGCTGCCTTCCAGTTTCTGTTTGGTTGAGGACACGCGGCAGTAGATGACTGCCTTCGTGTCCCCTTGGTTATGTTCTTCTTGCTTGTTCATCGTACCTCCAGCCTGCCGTCAGGGGCTGAATCCATTCTTGTTGTTGTGGTTGTTGGGTTCTGTTGAGGATACTGCATTGAAGGTATTTTTGGCACCCTGCGGGTCGATCTCGCGGTTTTTTCCACAGGCTTCTTGCATCGGACTGACCCCGAACCCGAGCTCGACAAAGGAAACCATGATCGACCAGAGGGCTTGCAGAAACTCTTCCCTCTGTGCGTCGGTAAGATCAGCACCATCAAGAAAAGCTTGGTATTTCTCAACATCAACGCGAACAATGGGCCTTACGGACGCATCGAAGCTTTCTTGCAGGTCGAAACCTGCGAAGTTTAACTCATCCTTCATGGTACTATCCTCCTGAAGAATGTTATTCCTAGTTCTTTTCATTTTAGCACTTTCCGCTGTAACCCTACAAATTCTGCGGTTTTCAGAAGGGTATGTCATCGTCGTAGCCTCCTTGTTTCGGCGCGCCGTTTTTGGGATAATCGTTCCAAATCAGGTGCTCCTGTTCTTCCAATTCAGTGATCAGGCGCTCGTAGTGCGCGAAGCGATCAGCGCGCATCCACATCTCGGATTCTTCGATGGCGCGCTTCAAAAGGGTGACTGCATATCTGCGCCTGTCTCTGTGCCCGTAATGGTCGGCGAGCCGTTCGAGCCGCTCCCAATGGTAGGCACCCAATTCACGCGCGAATGTTTCTTTGCTCATCACAGCACTCCTTCGATAAGCTGGTTCCAGTCGAGCGGCAGGAAGGTGATGACCTGACACCGCTCTCCGTATTCGGGGATTTCAATGCGGCGGCCCTGGACGCCGTAATAGGCGCACCATGCGACCGAATTGCAGGAGCCGTAGCCGCGCATCGGGTGCCTGCACTGGTATTCCCAGCCGACATGCGGTGTGCCGATAAACACGACGAAGCCCGATGCGCCCGCCAGCACGATCATGCCAGGACGAAGAAGCACGGCCTTGATCGTGCCGCTGATGCAGCGAACCAGCCGCTTGAACACGCCTTCAGGACGTTTCGGCGGCTTGGCTCCCAATACTTTGACGTCAAACTTGCTCATGGTTTTCCTTCACTTCTTGCGTGCGAGTTCGTAGCTGAGGCGCACGAGCGGCTTCACATTCGGGAAGTCGCCCTCGACAGGATTGACCGTCGCCCACTCACGCCACGGCGAGACGAACCAGAACGGGATGCGTTCGCCGAGGATCGGTTTCACGCCTTTCACCAGCAGCAATTGCTGCCCCTGACCAAGCTGCATGATTTCTTCAGGCCGCATGAGCGGCTGCCCCGTCTCGGACAGGCTTTCGCCGATTTCATCGGTGTCAGAGCGCCCGAGATTGTGGTTCTTGGTCTTGACCGTCTTCTGGCCGAGCTCCCGCGACAGAGATTGCGCAAGCTCCGCGCTATTGACGGCGAAAAACTGGCGCACCTCAGCCTGCGACTGGATCGTCTTGGCCGTGTTCGGGCCATAGATGCGCACCAGCTCTGCGAGCTCCTGCACGATCATCCAGACCCGCACCCCCAGCCCAGGCAGGGCGGTCAGGCTTTCGGCAAGCCCTGCGAGCTTGCCGATATTGGCAAACTCATCGAGCATGAAGAGCACTTCGCCCTTGTCCTTTGACCGCGCGACTGCCGTGATTGCCTGATTGACGATTAGGCCGAGCGCCGCGCCGTGCGAAGCGATCTTGTCGGGCGGGAAGGCCAGATACAGGGTGACGTTGCCCGTCTTGAGATCGGCCAGCGATATGTCCGAAGCACTGACTGCATCGGCCAAATACCCGCCAGGCTCGTAGATCGAGAGGTACTGGATCGCGCCCGCGCGGAAATCGCCGAACAGATCGGGGTTATCTTCCATCTGATGAGCCAGATCATCGCCCAGATCGGCGAGGATACCGCCCAGAGCATCTTCGCGGCACATCGCGTCAACCGTGCGCTCAAGGCGCTTGGGGTTCGCGATGATGCGCCACATCTCAGGCAGCGTGCAGCGCTTCGGCGCGCACAGCGAAAGATACAGAAGGACAGCGCGCATGATGGCGCGCGAGCCTTCGCGGAAAAACTGGTTCCGCGTGTCTTCAGGCTCAGGGAAAAGCTGCATCACGATGGCCTTGACTTCATCGGTCAGGCCGCGCTGTTTGGCGGGATCACCCGCCATGGCGATCAGGTTTTCCAGCGGATTGATGCGGTCTTGTTGCAGACCGTGCAGCCCCCATGGATCGAAGACCGCCACATCCTGACCGAGCCGCTCGCGGCGGTGTGCCGCCGTCATTGCCGCCAACTCACCCTTGGGATCGGTGACAACGGCAGAACCGTCATAGTGCTCCATGTTCGGCGTCACGATGCCGATGCCTTTGCCCTGACGCGCTGGCGCGACGAGCAGCAAATGCGCCTTGCCCTTGTAGAAGAGGGGCTGGCCGTCGAGCAGGCCAAGATACAGCCCTTTCGGATCGAGCAGGCCTGCGTGCTCGCACTCTTCGAGTGTTGCGAATGCGGCTTCGCCGAACGTGCCGGACGTTTGCTCGCTCGCCTTGCGCTTCTCGCGCTGTTGCCACGCCTTGTAGTAGCCGCCAAGGCCGCCGAGCATGGCAACGCCGCCCATCAGCTTGAAAAAGCCCGTATAAAGATCATCCGCCGCATCGGGCGTGCCGCCCATGACTTGCGGCCAGTAGCTGGCGACTGCGAAGAACGAGACGCCAAGCAGCAGGGCTGCGGTCGGTGATCCACCGGTTGGATTTTGGCCTCGGTTCATCTCTAGTCTCGCCAGGTTGAAATTCGGGTGGGAAAGTTGGGCGAGGCGAAAGTCTCCGCCTCGCCCCAAAGCGTCACTTGCCTTGCTTGCCGCTGTTCACGGCAGCATCGGTGCGCTCTTTTTGTTGATGAGCCATGCCATTGGTCGGAACGGTGCCGCCGTTCGCGCCGACTTGCTTCGCGTGCTGTTCTTGAGGTGTCATGGTTTCGGCTCCTTTTGTTGAGGCGCACCCTTGCGCTGCGTTCAACATTGGGGAGAATCCCGAAATCCCAAAGGACACGAGTTGGACAAACTGAATGGCAGGCGGACAGGTCTTTTACTCGGATGAAGAGCGCGAGCGGCTACGCCGCGCGCTTCAGGATCACTTCAATAACAAGAAACTTAGCTATCAGCAGCTTGCCAAAGACATTTCAGAAACGGTCAATTATGGCCTGAAAGACGATAGCGGGCGGAGGCGCGTTGAGCGCTTTCTAAAGGACACGCATCGCCAGAATGATGATTTCATCCATGCGATAGCCCGATATCTCGGGAGTGTGCCGCCTCCTATGATCGAAGAGAGCGCGGCAACGCTTGCCGATTTCTTCTCGCGCAGTGTCAGGAAGCCGCACAAGGTTGAAAATCTGATCGGGCGCTATCGTGTTTACGCCAGCACCGACAGGCGCGCGCACGACCATGACGGTTTCAGGGAAACCATGACCTTGAACCAGTGGGGCGAATTCAGCGCCTCGCCAGTCAAACCGATGATATCAAAAATCCCCTATGCGGTGATCGATATGAAGCCGATGCCAAAACACGACGCATTGCTTGTGTCGGAAACCATCTTCAATTTCTCCGTCGATCCCGAAACCGATGAATTTCCAGACATGCCGCCCCGCAACAAAGATGCGGGCGTCATCGTGGCGTTTGGCTATTCAGACCGTGACGCGCCGCGCTATTTCATGGCGACCCGCACCGTTCTGGAAACGCGGCTCTATCGCCTGTACAAAGTCTCTGACGAGCCGCTGACGCTGCGCGGCGAGTTGAGCTTTAACGGCGGTATCGGGAGGCCAGAGAACATGACGCACTCCGATCCGTTGCATCCCGAGTACGAGGTTGAGTTAGTCAGAGTGGCGGACTTAGTAGAGCTGAGAAGTTGACGCACGAAGCTGCGGATGTAGCGTTGTTGGGCGGATCAGAAAATTCTTTATTGTTAATTCTTAGTTTATTGGTAAGAAATAATAATCTATAATGATTTAATGAGGTTATTGGTTTTATTCATCGGATTAATGCTCGTTTCGGGAAGTGCATTCGCACAATGCTCCAACCCCTCGGGCACGTTGGGAGAAACTTTTTATAACGTAGATGAAAAAGTCTTCCAGGGCTGCACGTCAAAGGGATGGTGGTCGTTTCATCTAAACCCGACTGATCCCTGCACGGGAACAACAAGTGACCCTGCCATTGGCGAGACGTGCGACGATGGTTCTGTCTATGCGGGATTGAGCCCAGACGGCAACTTTCCGATGTACACGACACCTACGGATGCGCCTTCGACATATGCTTGGAATGACGGCACAATAAACTTCACCGTAAACGGTGTTCTGTCCCCACCTTCCTGTGATTTTCCGGTTCTGCGAGTCCTTTCCTGTTGGATGACAGGGGTGGAGTTTCTCCATGGAGACT
>NZ_SLXU01000024.1 GCF_004343505.1 Rhodovulum bhavnagarense
TATCTCTGAATGCACGACCCCGCCCTTGCGGCTGTAGTCATGCTCCAACCCCTGCCGCTCATCCCGCAGCCGCCCAGCCGTCCGGTAGGCGGCGGCTGCGACAGATGAACGGCCCCCTGCCCGGCTGATCACTTTTGCACTGAGATGGTAGATCGCCACGCTTGGGACGCCTCTCTTCAAAACAGGGTCCAGCGCCTGGTTGCGCTGGTCGGGAGCGCGAGGGTGAAACCCTCGTTTAGGCGGCATCGCCGCCTTGGGGGGAAGCCGTCCGGCGCGGGGGTTTACCCCCATGAGGACGCGCACGTTGTCGAAGACAATGTATAAGCGCGCATTTAATTCTTTTCAAGCTATCAATCCGCCACTACATTCGCCGCCATTATACCCGAGGTTGCCCCATGTCCCAAAGCCGCCCAACCGACGCCCGGATTAAAGAACTGGCCGAGAAGAAAGCCCAGCTCGACGCTCAGATCGCAGCGCTCGATGCCCGGCGGCGTCTGTCTGAGAAGAAAGACGAAGACCGCATCAAATGGCTTCTGGGCACTTTGGTCTTCGACCGTTTGAGCGCCGAACCTGCTCTTCAGAGCATCGTGCGGCGCGACCTGCCAGAGCGCCTCACCCAGCGGGACCGCGACCGGGGGCTCTGGCAGATTCTGTTTCCTGACGCGCAAGAGGACCGGTCATGAGTTTTGTTCTGGAAGCCCGCCACTGGGTGATCATGATGGGTGCTGTGATCCTGGCCGCTGCCGCCCTCATCCTCGCTCCGCAAGCGGTCGCGATCTACCCGGTGACCACCTATGCCTTCCCGATCATCGCCGTGGCCACCATCCTCGACACCTTCGGAACCGCCGCAGAGCGCCACAGGACACCGCTGAAGCTCCTTGCATGGCTCTGCCTGTGCGCTGCCGCCCTCACAGCCCTGACGCCCCTCAGAGGCCCGCTCAGCGACATACTGGCGACTATCCAGGCATGGACGGGCGCAGGCTGGCCCCTCCCCCGTGCCATTTGGGAAGGACTCAAGGGGCTGGCGCGGTATTCTGATCCGCAGAAACAGGCCATGGCGATCTCCTTCGCGCTTGGGGCCTTCGGAGTGGCTGTCGCTGTCAGCACCCCGCTGATGGCGATCTTCAATCCGCGCATTGGCCGCAACCGCAAATCGCGCACAGGCCCGTGGCAAGCGGGATGGATGGACCCGCGCGATATTGCCCAGCTTGTACGCAACAAGACCGGCCTGCCCCTCGCGCTGCACAAGGGCAAACTCCTGCGCTACGTCAAGAACGATGCGAAGGGATGGCGCGGCGGGCATCACCTCGTCGTCTCCGGCACACGGGGCGGCAAGGGCGTCAGCGCCGTGATCCCGGCGATCCTCGATCACCAGGGGCCGGTCGTGGTTCTGGACATTAAGGGCGAGAATTTCGCCGTCACGCGCCGCCACCGCGAAGAGCTTGGGCGCAAGGTGGCCGTCCTCAACCCCTTCGGCCTCGTCGAGGACGGAGAGGATCAGTTCAACCCGCTCGACTACATCCGCCCTCACGAGCTGGCGCGGGACGTGGCCCTGGTTGCGGACGGCCTGGTCAAACCCGAACAAGGCGACGGGGCGCATTTCTCGGAAATGGCCCGCCAGCTGGTCGCGGCGGCGATCGAAGTGATCGTGACGCAGGAAGAGCCGAACCGGCGCAACCTGATCGCCGTCGCCGACCTGCTTCTGTCAGCAAACCTTGACGGCACGCTTGAGGCCTGGGCTGAAAACGCCGACCTTGTCGGCCACCGCCCGGCCCAGACCGCCGCCACCATTCTGCGCGCGGGAGACAGAGAACGCGGGTCGATTCAGACAGCGGTCTCGAAAGCTTTTGAGTGGATGCAGTCCGACAACATGCGGCACTTCCTGGCCGGGTCCAGCTTCCGCATGGATGATCTTCTCGACGATCAAGTCGATCTCTTTATCGCGGTGCCGCTCGACCAGGTGGACAAGCAAGCGATCTTCATGCGTCTGTTTATCAATCTCGTCCTGGGCACGGTCGTGCGCCAAGATGGACGGCGCAAGGTCAAGGCCCCGATCCTGCTGGTTCTTGATGAATTCGTGCGGATGGGCCGCATGGAGCAGATCATGAACATCGCCAACGTAGCCGCAGGGGCCGGTGTCGAAGCGCTGTTTGTCACCCAGGACACGGGCCAGGTCGAAAAAGCCTATGGACCAAACGATGCACGGTCGATTTTCGGTTCCTGCATCACCAAGCGCGTCTTCAACCTCAACGATATCGAAACCGCCGAATGGGCAGCGCGCCACCTCGGGGAAAGCACTGTCTATTCTCAGCAAATTCGAGAGGGTAAGGCCCCGAACGAGGGTCGGGATTTTTCCTACTCGGAACAGCGTCAGAAGCTCATGACGGCTGAACAGATTACGGGCATGAAGGCGGATGATCTGCTGCTGTTGGTGGGCAATCGCAACCCGCTCAAGGCAAAGCAGAACCTGTACTTCAAGAGCAAGGCTTACCGTGGAAGGTTTGATCAGAACCCGCTGAATTGAAAGTTGGGCGTTGGAATTTTGTTAAAGGCCTCGCGTTCTGAGGGAGTTAAATAGAGTTATTATAGAGTTACACCTTGGAAAATGTATAATAACCCCTTGAAAAAAATAAACTTTTTTAGAAGGCCGGTGTGTGAAATGACGAAGTTTGGTGTGTGAAATGACGAATCTGGGTGTGTGAAATGACGATGGTTTAGCAAAGTTATCCACAGGCGGTTGGTGTGTGAAATGACGACTCTTGACGATCAGTGTGTGAAATGACGATAGTGAGCCATGGTGTGTAAAATGACGAATCGTGAGCTGAGCAGAGGGTGTGTGAAATGACGAATGCGCGCTCCCCGCTCCTGCCGGACCGGCATCCGCAAAAAGATCTGTTCGTTTGCGACATTGTGGACGCGGTGCCGAAGGGCGACATGGCTTCGATGGAACATCCAGTGTTTACCCTCTCGACCAAGCCGGACATGAAGCCGCGACGCTACCAGAATGGCGAGAATTCGATTGAGGTTTCACCCTCACGCTACGGGCTGGCCACAGTCCATGACCGTGACGTGCTGATCTACTGTATCAGTCAGTGCATGGCTGCACTCAATGAAGGCCGCAAAGTCAACCGGTCGATGCGGTTCAAGGCTCATGATTTGCTGGTGGCGACGAACCGTCAGACCTCGGGCCAAGGCTACCAGCTCTTGAAGGATGCGCTGCGGCGTCTGCAAGGCACGCAGATCGAGACGAATATCCGCCAAGGTGGCAAGGAATATTTCAAGGTATTCGGCCTGATCGAGTCAGCGGAAATCGTTCGGGAGACACGTGACGGTCGGATGCAGGATGTCGAGATCACACTGTCGGATTGGGTGTTTGATGCCATCGAGAACAATCATGTTCTGACATTGAACAAGCAGTATTTTTTCCTCCGAAAACCGCTTGAACGGCGGCTCTATGAACTGGCCCGCAAGCATTGCGGCGCACAACCCAAGTGGAGGTGTGGGCTCGAACTCTTGCGCGACAAGTGCGGGTCAGGCTCAACCACGAAAGAATTCAGGCGATTGATTTCGAAGATCATCGAGGATGACGCGGTGCATGACCATCTCCCCGACTACAGCATGAACATCGAAAGCGATAATGTTGTCTTTCGCCCCAAGGGGGCTGAGGTGGTGGTCGCCCCCTCCTTTCTGGCGTTGCGGTTCAGAAAACCAGACACACATGATGAGGCGCGGCGTCTCGCGCCTGGGTGGGACATCTACGTGCTGGAAAATGAGTGGCGGTCATGGGTGCATGACAAGGCTATCGACGTGAAGGATGCGGATAAGCACTTTCTGGCCTTCTGCAGTAAGCGCGGCGCGTACCAAAATTAGAACGCACAAATGTGGGTTTGTGGCTTTACGCCTTCCCACTAATGTGGTGAGGTGAATTCATGATCATATCTTTCCTGAACCAAAAAGGCGGCGTCGGCAAAACCACCCTATCGGTGAACGTGGCGGGCTGTCTGGCACGTCAAGGCCACCGGGTGCTTCTGATCGACGCTGACAAGCAAGGCTCGGCTACAACATGGGCAAGCCTGCGCGAAGACGCGCCCTTTCAAGTTGTCAGCATGGCACGGGCCAACATGGCGCGGGACGCGCTAAAGCTTGCCCAGGACTATACTCACACCATCATCGACGGCCCGCCGCACGCGGAGGAGATTGCCCGATCTTGTATCGTTGCATCCGACTTTGTGGCGTTGCCTATCGAACCATCCGGTCTCTCGACGTGGGCATCTGACCTGACAGTGCGTCAAGTCAAAGAAGCGCAGGAGTTTAAGCCCTCCCTCAAATGTGGGTTTGTGGTTTCCCGCAAAATAGGGAAAACTGTCATAGGGCGAGATATTCGCAACATGGCAGCCGAGGCGGGCTTGCCAATCCTAGCAAGTGAGATCGAGCAACGGGTGGCCTTCGCAGAAGGTATGACCATGGGGCAAACGATTTTCGAGTGGGCTGGCGATAGCAATGCGGCCCGGGAGATCAACCAACTAACGAAAGAGATTGAGCGGTATGTCGAAGAAGACCTTTTCGGCGGCTCCGAAGCCGAAGCAGCAGCCAACGGATGACCAAATCCTCGCGTTTGAACGTGGGGGGGCAGGGCATGACACAACACGGGCAGACAAGCCGGTCGCGAAGACCATGCCGGATGAGCCGACCAAGCGCCTGAGCCTGGATCTTCCGGCGAGCCTGCACACGCGATTCAAAACGGCGTGCAGTGCGACGGATCGGAAAATGGTTGGTGAGCTCCAAGCCTTCATTGAACAGCGCACGCAAGAATTGGAAGAGGATGCGGGCATAACCCGCAAATGAACAAAAGCACAAATGTGGGTTTGTGCTCGGCAGTAACCGACCCCATTAGGAGCACATCTTGGCTCACACCCGGATAAGACATGTGAAAGATGCAGAAGTTGAACGCTGTCTTTCAGCCCACATTCCCCAAGTAAGGCGCTGATTTCGCTGTCCTGACCATTATATTTCCTATATAAAACATGGTGTTGAAGGCTGCGAGGGGCGCGTTTCATGGATCACCCAGAGGGTGCGGGCTTGCAACGGGCAGATCGGGTGGATTTCGACCCTCGCGTGCGGCTGGAATTTCGCGGCACGCAGCTCAGTTCCGACGGCGGCCTTCTGGTGATGCGCGAGCTTGATGACGCGCTCGGGTTGTCCGATTTGGCGTCAGCGGCGCTGCGCGATACTCGCTCTGGCAAGAACACGGTCCATCGGCTCGACGGCCTGTTCCGGCAATCAGTCTTTGGGCGGCTGGCCGGATACGAGGATGTCAACGACGCCAACCGTCTCGCCTGCGATCCGGTCATGCGCCAAGTTGTCGGCGGCAGAGCGGTCGATGCACAAGCGGCCTCGGCATCGCAGATGGGACGGTTCGAGACCGAGACGCTGGCTCTGGCCGGGAACCGTGCCGCGCTGGCCGACCTGAACGGGCAATGGATCGACCGGTTCCATGACCGTAACGGGCTGAAGTACATCGTTCTGGACATGGACAGCTCGGTCAGCCCGACCCATGGCGACCAGGAAGGGTCCGCCTGGAATGGCCATTTCGACTGTAGCTGCTATCACCCCAACTTTCTGTTCAACCAGTTCGGGATGCTGGAACGCTGCGCCCTGCGCCATGGCAACGTCCACAGCGCCGATGGCTGGCGTGATGTTCTCGACCCCGTCATTGCGCGCTACGCGGAGCGCGACCTTGGTGGCAGGTTCTTCCGGGCCGATGCTGCCTACGCGATCCCGGCGATCTATGAGCGATTGGAAGAAGCGCGGTTCTTCTACGCCATCCGGCTGCCCGCAAACGCGGTCCTCAAGGACAAGATCGCGCATCGGCTAACGCGCCCTGTCGGGCGGCCGTCACTGACCAAGGTCAAGCGGTTCTTCGAGGAATTCGAGTATCAGGCGGCGTCCTGGGACAAGGAACGCCGGGTGATCGCCAAGATCGAATGGCATCCGGGCGAACTGTTCCCGCGTGTCGGCTTCATCGTCACCAACCTGCCGATGGAGCCGGACTGGGTGGTGCGGTTCTACAACCAGCGCGGCACCGCCGAGCAGCACATCAAAGAGGGCAAATACGCCTTTCGCTGGACGCGGCTGTCGTGCCGGAAGTTCCGCGACAATGAGGTGCGGCTGCAACTGCACGCCCTGGCGTACAACCTGGCCACCTTCTTGCGCTGCATCGAGCTGCCCGAGGCCATGGCCGACTGGTCGTTGACCAGCCTGCAACTGAAGCTGATCAAGATCGGGGCACGTGTGGTCCGTCACGCCCGCACCATCACCTTCCAGCTGGCCGAGGTCGCTGTCACCGGCACGATGGTACGCGCCATCCTCGCCGCTATCCGCCGATTGCGAGTGCCACCGCTATGCGCATGATCGCGATCCACGCTCAAACTGAACGAAAGCGGCTGGACAGATCTGTCCGCTGCGCTGAAAAACGCCGCCCCTGGGCAAGGAAACAGCGGCTTCGCGGTCTGATCCGTCCAGATCCAGCAGTCTGCGCGACCGCAGGTGCCGCTTGCGGCAGAAAATCCTTGTCTAGCGCTCGGATACAGGCGATCTTCACCTCAAACGACACGCCACTTGGGGAATGTCGGCAAAAACGAAAGGCAACAAAAATGACTGTCACATTTGCATTCGATGTCTACGGTACGCTGATTAATCCTCACGGTATCACAGAGCTGATCCGCAAGCATGTCGGAGACAAGGCTCCTCAGCTTTCCCAGCTTTGGCGTGAAAAACAGCTTGAATACAGTTTTCGCCGTGGCCTGATGCGTTTGTATCGCGATTTCTCGGTCGCGACCGAAAACGCGCTCGATTACGCCAGCGCCGTTTTCGAGACACCCCTCAGCGAGGATGCGAAAGCCGAACTGTTGACTGCCTATCGAAAGCTCCCGGCGTTTGACGACACTGCGCCCGCTTTGAATGCGCTGCACGCGCAGGATTCCAAAATGTTTGCGTTCTCAAATGGACGTCTCTCGGACGTAAACAGCCTGTTGGAGAATGCGGATGTTGCAAAATACTTGGATGGCGTGATCAGCGTAGACGAAATTGAAACATTCAAGCCGAACCCAGACGTATACGCGCATTTCAACAAGAAGACCGGATCGAATCCGGACACCACTTGGCTGGTTTCAAGCAATCCCTTCGATGTTATCGGGGCTCGTGCTGTGGGCTGGAAGGCGGCGTGGGTGCAACGAACGACCACTTCCAAATTCGATCCATGGGAAATACAGCCGACGAAAGTGATATCGACACTCGCGGAACTGAGTGGAGGTGTCGAGTAAGGACAGGCGCTCAAAACGCCTCCCAATCCTGCGGGAGGCTTGTGCGGCGGCTCGCCTGGGCGAACCGTCCTATCGTTCATTTGGCAGGCTGGCTTGCCGTCCGGACCATCCAATACGAAGGCCAGCTTGTCCCGGTAAAAGCAACTTTCGTGACCGAGAGGCCCAGTAGGATTTTACAGAATAAGGACCCTTTCTATGGTCAGCGGTGGGGGGACTTCATGATCAGGTTCGGAACTGAGATTCGCAATCACAAATACGTCGAGCACCGCAGAAACCGGAATGGAATAACTCTGATGAAATATTGAATTTTTCAAGCGCGAACACGCCTGACGGGACAGCAATTCCAGATTCGAACCTTTTTGACTTAAGGCAATCAGATCAGAAGGTTGTAAAACATTTCTTTAGTCTGGAATTCCATATCAATTAGTCACGAATCAACAGATCTTCCGAATCTGATCTGGCCCCTTTTCGCCTCAGTCCGGTTCCGGCAGATGCTCCGGTTCCACCCGCCGCCCCGCCTCCGAGAAGCTGTTCGCGATGATGTCGAGGTCATGCGCGCTCGCGCCGCGTTCCCGCATCACGTCGCGCCAGCGCGCCCCCACCAGCTGGGACAGGTCGTTCACGATCCGGACCGCCCTCTCGGGGCGGACCCCGAGGCTCGGCCCGGCCGCGACCGCGTTCTCGAGCGTCGCCCCCCGCCCGGACCCGGCCTTTCCGAGATGGAAGAACAGGTTCCGGCTGGTCGACAGCTGCAGGGTCGGGGTGACGTCATAGACCGGGCTCAGCTCATACCGGCCCCGGTCCGCCAGGAGGAGCGCGGTGTTCCGGTAATGGTCGTCCGTGTTCCCGCAGAGCACGTTCATCACCATCCGCCGGAAGATCGTCTATCAACAAGCTTATCTAAATAGTATCAAGAGTTCGAACGATACCACACTTGTGACCGCATCAATGCGTTCACTGAAGCGTGCATATCTGGGAAGTGGACGAAACACAGAAGTTCGCGCTCATACCTCCGGAATAGTTGAGGGAATTCGCAAGGCAATTGGCGAGCGTGCCCTTGGAGATCCGAGTGCGCTCAATAAGCAGAGGCTTCTTCGCGACATGAAGGCCGCAGCGGCGGAAAAAAGGCGCGGAGATTAACACTGGACGAAGATGTGTAGGTTAGACTGAAGAATATTGCAGTCATGCGTAGTGTTGCCGATGACATGCCCCGCTAGTTGCATCGCCGTCACCAAAATCAGGTGCTATCGGTGACACTAACGCCCCAACCGCTTGGCCCTTTCCGCCATCCTCACCACCTGCGCGCTTGCTGTCACTGCAGCGCTCCGCACATCTGCAGGCGCCTGAATTACCCCTCGCCCGATCGCCTCCCCCGTAGTGAGGGCGCCAATCCGCGCCCTGCCCTTCACGCCGTCGGTATTGAGGATCCCCCTCATGATCCCGGCCGAGCCAGAGACCGCAGCGGGTGCCGCGGCAACCATCAGGTTTCCAGAGATCCCCCGCACGATCAGGGGTGTTGCCGCGACGAACCCCTTCGCAAGGAACACCATCACGAAGAACGGCACCAGCGAGCCGATATTGGTGGCCGAATTCGGATCGCCGAGCTGCGCCAGCAGTGAGTTCGCCATGCCGACCACGGTCGAGAACATGGCGGCGATGACGATGGGGTAGAAGGCGTAGCTGATCGTCGTCGAGACCCATCTGTGGAAGAAATCCTTGGTCGCATCGAAGAGCGACAGCGCGATCATGATCGGCGCAAGGCCAAGCATCAGGGTCAGCATCATCTTGGCGAAGATGAGTTCAGAGTTTAAAGGTGCGATCCAGAAATGGGCTGAGGAAAATCAAGTATCTGATGTTTGCTCTGTCAGAGATTATCTCGATGATAGCGGAAAAGAGCCTTTTGACCCGCCTGTGATTGCCGTCGTTTATTTCGATGGTGAGCTTCTGGAAGCGATTAGCGGCTATAATAATGAAGAGTTAGAGCAGAGTTTTTCAAGTCTGCTTGCAGCACATGGCTTCTGGTATGAGAGAGATACAGGCTCGACCGCTTTGGTCCTCCCTGACGAGGACAGTGACTATTCCGCATATGCAGAATATTTCCATTGGAAATGGGTTTGCAGCCTTGTGGAGGAAGATGTCGCAGACGTGTATGAAGAACTATATAGGCACTTCGAAGGGCGGCCCGATGACCTCTATAATTTACATTGGCGAGAATATGAGATCATTCTGGCAAGGCTATTCCAGGCCCAAGGTTTTGATGTCGAGCTGGGCAAGGGTAGAGGTGACGAGGGCGTCGATATTAGACTAATAAAACGTGACCCAATTGGCGATCTAGTTACTCTAGTTCAAGCAAAAAAATATGCAAAATCCAACAAGATAGACCAATCCAAGGTCGCTGCGCTCTACGGAGTTCAAAAATCGGAGAACGCATCATCATCTATATTTGTTACGACTTCCACCTATGCGCCTGTAGCAAAAAGGTTTGCTGCAAGAGAGTTGGTAGAGGGGGAGTTATTTCTTGCTGACTCTACGCACGTTGCAAACTGGTGCAGCCTCGCGAGCAACGGCATTATCAAGGATAAATCGCTTCTGGTGTCACCAGCCCATGTTCGAAGCCTTCTTGCCTCGATAGGCGAGAAGCGCGATCCTCGCTTGGTGCATGCATCTTTTGGGTATAATTCAACTCATAACGAATTTGCTCTAGTGGTGAAAGAAAGCAAATACGCCGCGCTTCTGATGCCAATCCCCAGGAAAACAATCAGCGACGATGGCTATGGTCAGAGAGGTTTTGAGGTTCCCTACTTTGATCATGACCTGCCCCATCTAAACGCAGAAAGTGTAGTAAGAGTTCGCCGAAAGAACCGAGATGGCGAAGTTACCTACTGGAGCGGAGAGCGGCTCTATAGCGTTTGGGATGGTGAACCATGCCTTTTCGATTACTATGATTAGTTGAATCTTCCAGTCGCAACATACATCAATAACTCATCTGATGGGAACACGCATGTATCGCATCATGCAAGCTTTTTGCTAAAAGCTCGCATGAGACCTCTGCCGAGATTCCCAACAAAATAAGGGAAAACCGGCACATCCAGAGATCAACGGCTTTCCACATGCGAGGTTTAGGGTCATATTGCCTTAAAAGCCTGCAAGGATTTGCCCATGTCAGCCACCTCCGAGACCACCTGGAACAAGGGCCGTGTTGTGGGCAAAAAGCCACCCCTCACGCCTGACCAGGTGGCACTGATCCGGCTGATCCTGCGCCAAGAGCGCGCCTTGCGCGATCTGGCGCTGTTCAACGTGGCCCTCGACACCAGCTTCCGGGGTTCTGACCTGGTGCGCCTGCGGGTCTCAGACGTAGCCACACCGGCAGGCGTGCGCGAGATCGTGGAAATTCGGCAGAAGAAGACCGAAGCCCGCAATGCACGCCCGGTCCAGGCGCGGCTGTCCTCGGGCACGCGCGACAGTCTGCGCGCCTATCTCGCAGCTTCAGAAAAGCCGTTGCACGGCTGGCTGTTCACGGGGCAGGGGGCACGGTGGTCCCAGTCCCATCTCAGTGAAAGTCAGCTCTGGCGGCTCTTCAAGTCCTGGCTGGAAAAGGCCCGCCTCGATCCCAGCCTCTATGGCCTGCATTCGCTGCGCCGCACCTTCCCGACCCATATCTATCAGCAAACCGGCAACCTGCGCGCAGCTCAGTTGTTGCTCGGCCATGCCAGCATCGAAAGCACCAAGGAATACATCGGCACCGAACAGGCCGAAGCCTTGGAAATCGCGCGGAAGTATCATCTCTGACCCATGCAGACCTATCTCGAAAAACACCTGCCTGCGAAGAATGTCGCCCGGTTCTACCGGATGGCCGTCATGCCCAACCTGTTTGGCGAATGGACGCTCTATCGGGAATGGGGACGGATAGGCCAGGGCGGTCAGGTTCGGATGGATTGGTTCGCGGATGAAAGCCAGGCGGTCGCGGCTCTGATCACACTGGAAGCGTCCAAGCGTCAGCGCGGCTATTGGGTGGAGCCTCAGCAGCTGGCAATGTTTGGGGGAATTTGAAGCCGCTATTTACATCTGAATGCGATATGTGTATGTCCTAAGGACATACACATATCGCATTCGTGTCTAATATGCTAAGTGGCATACGATGATGGCCGCTCTTGACATAACGCCGTCCTTACCCCTATGTCCTTAGGACATAGGGGTAAGGACGGCAGATGAATTTTACCGAAGGTATCGAAAAAGCTATAACCGACAAGGACTTGCCGGTCATAACCTTCTACGATTTCTTCGTTCTAGGCTACCATCTGTTTCACAAGAAAGTGCTGAACGGCGAGCCGTTGAAGCGCCTCCCGCACGACTGGGACCAGACACGCGCCAAAAATGCGCTACGTCGCCTTGAGGCCCGGAAGGCGCTTGTCATGGACTCTGACTTCCGATCGGGAGTTTGGCGTGTCACGCAATCAACGAGAGCTGGTTCGGCGGAAGAGGTCGCCTGCATCGCTGATCCTTTCGCCTACGTCTCGCATCTATCTGCCATGCAGCGCTATGGGCTTACGGATCGCAGCCCACAGGCGCTGCACCTGACAACCCCCAAAAGACCCCTTTGGAATGCGCTCCGAGATGAACTTCTTCATAAAGACCTGCCCGATCTGGACCAGATCGAAGCGCCCGTTCTGAACAGGCCCGGCTTCAAGGATACGATCCGTCGCCGACCAATCGTGGTGCATGTGTCAAGCCACCCTTGGACACCGGCCTCCGTGAGTGGTGAGGAAACGCGGATCACTTCGATTGGCCAAACCTTTGCTGACATGCTTGCTGAACCACAGCTTTGTGGGGGCATGCGCCATGTTCTCGATGTCTGGGAAAATGAGGCGGATCAGTGGGTGCCCGAGATTATTGCCGCAATTGATCTCCTCGACAGCAAGATCGCCAAAGTCCGCGCAGGCTATATTCTGTCTGAAGTCATGGACATAGATGATCCGGCGCTGCACAACTGGGAGCAGTTTGCTCAACGGGGCGGATCGCGCAAACTCGACCCTGACGCCGACTATGCCCCTGAATTCTCAGAACGCTGGATGATTTCAATAAATGTCTGACAACGACCCCCACGCTCAAGATAGCAAATTCGACATCGTCGATGTCGATGTTCGCGCATGGGTCGAAGCCGCACGTGCAAACCCAACGCTCTATCGAGATCGCCAGGTTACGGAGATTGTCCTGGGGGCAATCGGCCTAGCCCCCTCACTATCGAAAACACTCGTTTTAAAGGGCGGGGCGGTCATGGCCCTCGCTTTCAAAAGCAATCGGGTCACCGGGGATGTGGACTTCACCTCAATGGCAGAACCCGCCGACCTGACGGAAAAGCTCACCACCGAACTGAATGAACTTTTGCCCAGAACCGCGATCAGGCTCGGCTATCCCGATCTTCTTTGCCGGGTGCAATCGGTGAAGAAAATGCCGCGCGCAGAGAATTTTGAGGATCACGAATTCCCCGCGCTCCGGGTCCGCATTGGCTCCGCCAAGCGCGGCACAGGTGAAGAGGCCCGGCTGGCGGACGGCAAGGCAAGCCGAGTTCTTGATGTCGAGATCAGCTTCCGCGATCAAGTCTATGCCTTCCAGGAGCTGAACCTGCACGGGGCCGGTGTGGCGGTGCGCGCGTTCACGATCCATGAGCTCATTGCCGAAAAATTCCGCGCTCTGCTTCAGCAAACCATACGCAAGCGCAACCGGCGACAGGACGTCTACGACATCGCATTTCTGATTGGCGAGCATGATTTCAGCGGTGCTGACAAAACAGCCATCCTGACCACGTTGATCGAGAAATGCCGCAGCCGTGGGATCGAGGCTAAGCCAGAATCCATGGATGACCCGGAAATCAAACAACGCGCCCAGGCCGATTGGGAAACGCTCGCCCTCGAAATTGGTGACCTTGCGCCCTTTGAAGAGCGCTTTGCTCTCATGCACGATCTCTATGTTTCGCTGCCATGGGGCAGCATCAAGAAAGCCCTTTAATTCATGAATTTGTTCAACCGTAAGACCCTGAAGCGCCACATCAAAGCCGATCCGATCCCGTCAGAGCATCTGGCTGCGCTGGAAGCCTGGGCAGAGTTGATCAGCTCGGGCCGGATTGAACGCCTGAAGGAAACCGCCCTGCATGGGCAGTTCGCCTCCAAGATTGTTGAAGGTGTTCTCGGCTACCACGGCCCGGCTGGTGGCGCAGATTACAACGTCTCAACCGAACAAAATATTCTGCGCGGCAGCGTCGATCTGGCGCTTGGCCGCTTTGGCGGCAAGACGCCTGACATCGTGGCACCCTTCGAGCTGAAGGGCGCGGATACTCGCGACCTCGATGCAATCATGCCGGGCCGGAACAAGAGCCCCGTTCAACAGGCGTGGGAATACGCCATGAACGCGCGCGGAGTGAAATGGGTGCTGGTCTCGAACATGATCGAGCTGCGCTTCTACGGCTTCGGGGAAGGCACCTCGGCCTATGAGGAATTCCGCCTCGACCAGCTGACAGACCCGGAAGAATACGCGCGCTTCATGCTGCTCCTGTCAGCGGAAAACCTGCTGTCTGGCCGCACGGCTGATCTGCTGAAAGAAAGCCGCCGCGAAGACAAGGACATCACCGACAGCCTGTATCAGGACTACAAGGACCTGCGCCTCAAGCTCCTGAGTGCTGTCCAGAAGGCCGATGCCGCGATTGCGCCCCTCGATGCGATCGCCCTCGCGCAGAAGATCCTCGATCGAGTGCTGTTCATCGCCTTTGCCGAAGACACCGGCCTGCTGCCAGACAACACGCTGGAAAACGCCTTCATCGCGCGCGACCCTTACAACCCTCGCCCCGTCTGGGACAATTTCAAAGGCCTGTTCCGCGCCATTGATGAGGGCAACAGCGAACTGAAAATCCCGCGATACAACGGGGGTCTGTTCCGCGAAGACGCGGTTATCAACGGGCTGAACCTCCCCGATGACATCTGCGAAGGCTTCAAGACCCTGGGCGAGTATGACTTCGCCTCCGAAGTCTCGGTCACGGTCCTCGGCCATATCTTCGAACAGTCCATCGCGGACGTGGAACGTCTGCAAGCCATCGCGCGCGGTGAAGAGGAAGAGCCCGAGAAAACCACTGGCACAAGCGGACGGCGCAAGCGTGACGGGGTGGTCTATACCCCTGATTACATCGCGCGGTTCATCGTGGCCGAAACCCTGGGCACGCATCTGCGGGAAATCTTCGACGACACTATGCGCGCTCACGCCAAGAAGGGCGCGGATGTCACCGACTACGAAAACATCCCCTGGCGGAAAAAGTCGGCCGAGCTGGAAGCCTGGCAAGCCTATCGCGATCGCCTGAAATCCCTGCGCATTGTCGATCCCGCCTGTGGCTCCGGTGTGTTCCTGATCATGGCCTTCGACTTCATGAAGGCCGAACTGACCCGCGTGAACGATAAGATCAAAGACCTGCTGCCCAAGGCCGAGCATTTTGGCGATCTGCTCGACTATGTCCCCGACAGCGAAATTCTGACCGACAACCTCTTCGGCGTGGACGTGAACGAGGAAAGCATCGAGATCACCAAGCTGTCGCTCTGGATCAAGACCGCCCGGCGCGGCAAGGTTCTCGACAGCCTGTCGGGCAGCATCCGCGTCGGTGACAGCCTGATCGAGGACAGCAACTTCGCCTATCTCGATCACGCCTTCACATGGGAAACAGCCTTCCCCGGCGTCTTTGCCGAAGGTGGCTTTGACGTGGTCCTGGGCAACCCGCCTTATGTGCGGATGGAATTCCTGAAGCTGCTGAAACCCTATCTGGAAAAGCGCTATGAGGTCGTGTCCGACCGGGCTGATCTCTACTGCTATTTCTACGAACGCGGCCTGCGCTTGCTGAAACCGGGTGGGCGCTTGGGCTACATTTCCTCGAACACCTTCTTCAAGACCGGCTCGGGCAAGCCCCTGCGCGAATACCTTCTGAAAGAGGCGACCATCGAAAGCGTAGTTGATTTTGGCGACCTGCAAGTCTTCGAGGGGGTGACCACCTATCCGGCCATCCTGACCATGAAACGAGGTGCCGCGCCCAAGGGGCATGAGCTGCGCTTCTGGAAGGTGGATGCTCTGCCGGAAAACAACTTCCTCGCCACTTGGGAAGCCGCTGCCGGCCCATATCCACAAATGGCCTTGGGGGGCGGATCGTGGGAACTGGAAAATCCTGCGCTGCGCGCCCTGCGCGACAAGATCAGGACGGGCAGGAAAACTTTAAAGGACGTTTACGGATCACCGCTCTACGGTATCAAAACAGGCCTGAACGCTGCCTTTGTGATCGACAACGCAACCAAGGAACACCTTTGCGCCAAAGACCCCCGGTCTGCCGAACTGCTGAAACCCTTCCTCGAAGGCAAAGACCTGAAGCGCTGGCGGGCCGAACCGCGCGGCCTGTGGCTGATCTACATCCCGCAACGTCGCATCAATATTGACGACTATCCGGCTATCCGCGATTGGCTGTTGCCGTTCAAAGACAAGCTGGAAAAGCGCGCCACAAAACAAGAATGGTTCGAACTACAGCAAGCACAAGAAGCCTATGCGCCACATTTTCAGCCACCCAAAATTGCCTATGGTCATTTCCAAGACCAGCCGATCTATTCCATGGAAACGACAGGAGCATATTCCAACAACAAGACCTACTTCATCCCAAACGGTGGCTGGGACTTGTTGGCTGTTCTGAACTCGAGAGTTATCTGGTTTGATTTTTGTTCAAGGACCACTGCCGTTCGAGGTGGGTGGCGCGAAGCAACCGCGCAGCATGTGGAAAAGCTCCCCATGCCGGTCATCCCAGATAATGCAAGAACCGAACTTTCTCGTCTGGCCAACGTAGCGCAAAAGTCTGCTGAAAATCGCCTCGCCCTGCAAACGGCCCTGACGCGCCGGATTCCCGATCTCTGCCCGCCTGAACGTGAACCCAAGCTGACAACCCGGCTTCAGGAATGGTGGACCCTGCCCGACTTCGCCACTTTCCGCGCCGAGGTGAAGAAGGTGTTCAAGGCCGACATCCCGCTGGCCGATCGCTCCGACTGGGAAGACTGGATCAACCGTGACCGCGCCGAGATCGCCCGCCTGACTGCCGAAATCGCCCAGGCTGAAGCCCAGATCGACAGCATTGTCTATGACCTGTTCGACCTGACCGAAGACGAAATCGGGCTGCTAGAGGCGGCAATCTAACCGGCGCGCACACAGATTGTTGCCAAAATGCAACACTTAGAGGAGCAAGAGAACAATAGAAGAACTCACGCTTGCAATTTGGTAAATTTTCTGTTAAAATAAAAAACGGACCGAACCCTTTGGGGCCGGTCATTTTCCGTAACCGCAGTGCGATTCGGCTTAACTGTCAAAGGGTATGTCCCATGAAGAGGAACACCCGTCAAGCAAAATCGTACTGCACCAGCGTCATGAAAGGACGTAAATGCAGTATACAATGCAAATTTTTGAGTACGAAGACAATGATCAGTTTCGTGTGATCGACCATAACGGTGAGCCTTGGTTCGTCCTCGCCGAAGTCTGTAAAAAGCTTGGCATCGTCAACACCGGGGACGCAGCATCCAGTCTGGATGAAGATGAACGAATGACTATCGGTATTACCGATAGTCAAAAGGGTACGCGTGGCGGCGCACGCCAGATGACCATCATCAACGAGTCTGGTCTTTACTCTCTGGTCTTAAGGTCCAGGAAGCCTGAGGCTAAGCGGTTCAAGAAATGGATCACCTCAGAAGTCCTTCCGAGCATTCGGAAAACCGGTTCCTATGGTGGTCACGTTCCTGCGTTCATCAAGCGCCACAACGCGAACTGGAATCGCGTGAACGTTGGCTACTTTTCAGTGATCAATGAACTGGCAGTCAGGGTATGGGGTCGCCTCGAAATGGTCGGTCACATGATGGCAGATTATGCACCCAACGGAACTCAAAACCGGCCCGAAAACAGTGTGGGAAGCCTTTTCGCAAAATGGCTCGACACGAACCATCCCCACCTAAAGAATACTCATTTGATGTATTCACACAAGACAGATGAATGGGAGGGGCCTGCAAGACAGTACCCAAACAGCATGTTGCCGCTGTTCATCGAATTCGTTGATAATGTTTGGATTCCCGAGCATTCAGAGCGTTATTTCAACACTCGCGACCCAGCGGCGCTGCCCCATCTGCCCAAGCTGCTACCAGCGAAGGCGGCTTAAGATCGTTCGCCCCTTTGGGGGCGTCTGCGCGAAGCGCCGGGCCTGTCGGCGGGTGGCCTTTAGGTTGCCCGCCGACAGGTCACCCTGAAACCGTCCCCGTCCAGGATCAGATCACAACGGAACAAAGCCCCCGCCTGCTGACGGGGGCCTCGATCATTTCGGCGGTGCAGGCTGTTACTCGGCGGCCATCCGGTCGGCCTGCGCGGTGCGCTCCATGATGTAATCCACGGCCTTTTGAGCTTCAGACGCAGCGCGGAATATTGCGCGGCTGTCTTCCTTCATCGCGGCAAGCCACCCCTCGACATAGGCGGCGCTCTGGTCGAATTCAGGCTCCACCCCGATCTGTGCGCAAAGCATGCAGTTTCCGATTTCCGCGACCAGCTCCTCGAACGCATAGGCCTTGCGATCATTGAACCGGCCCAGACGGTCCAGTCGCTTTGTCGCCCCTGTCCAGTGGGTCAGCTCATGCGCCAAGGTGCCGTAATACCCTGCGGCCCGGTGAAACGTGCCAATCGGCGGCATATGAATCCAGTCTGTCTTGATGTTGTAATAGGCGCGCGGCTCCTCGGTCACGTCGATCTGTGCGCCGGACGCGGCAAAGAAGGCCTCCAACGTGGGGTCGGCTACGGTGCCAAGATCACGGGGCGGATCGGGCAGGATGTAGAATTCAGCGGGCAAGCCCTCGATCTGATCGGCATTGAACACGCGGTAGGCTTTGGCATAGGGGATCTGGCGTTCCTCGCCGTTCTCGTCCTCGCGCTCGACGGTGCCGTATTTCACGACCGTAGCGGATTTCTCGCCCTTGCGGACATGGCCCCCAAGCTGCTTGGCCTGATTGAACGTCATCCAGCGGGCTGAGCTGTAATCCTTGGCCATCGCTGTCGCCCAAAGCATCAGGATGTTGATGCCTCGATAGGCTTCACCGTTGAACCGTTCCGGCAGGCTGACCGATGCACCACCGCCAGTCCACGGCTTGCGCCAGGGCGGCGTTCCCGCCTCGATCTGCGCGATGATCTGGTTGGTAACATGGGAATAAACGTCAAACTTCTCTGCGGTCATTTGTGACCCTCCTTCGAATGACGCGGTCCGGGTCTCTTCCCCTTTCCGCCAATGGGCGGGCCTTCCTGTTCTGATCTTTGGAATGCCCATGCATTCCGAAGGGCAGAGCAGGTAAGGGCAAAGCCCGTCCTGCGGCCTGGCGGGGCCGTGACAACCGGGTGGAGGGCGTGAATTTGGGAGGGAACCGCGCGCCTGCGCGTGGGAGGAACCGGAATTCTCGACCGGAACCGACGCCGCAGGCGGCGCTTGCCGGTTTTCTCGGACCTGACAGGATGGCAGGCGGAACAACAGGATTTGGAAACTGTCAGGGTTGGGGTAAGCGGGCGTCAGCCCGTCGATCCCCTGCCCTGTCTATCGCTCAAAGCGAGACCGGCACACTGCCGGGATCACACCCATTAAAGGGCGCTTCAAAAAGGAGCCGCCGAGGCATTTTCCTTTTGTTCCACCTAATAACCTGCTATTGTGTGGCTCTTGTTGCGATTCATACTTCATGTAGAAGGACATTCAAAAATGGCTGATCGAAGAGTAACTGCATCGGGCAAAGATCGGGATGGAGATATCACCCGTCTATGTAATGGTGGGGAATACTGGTCACCCCGATCCAAGGCGGACGCCATCAGCGACATTGAGAGCAAGACGCACAGCTATTTCGTCGATCGTGCTGGCTACCGAACCGATATTCATGTCGTCAACGAGGGCGGGAAGAAGTACCTGCGGACCTATGCTGACAAGACTTCTCAGAACAACCTAGACAACCTGCCTGACTGCTAGGCACAGAGCCGCGCCACTTGCCCCCGGCAAAACTGTCGGGGGCATTGCCGTGCAAAGTCAGCCGACTTGCTCTCTCGCCAGCATAATCTCGAATTCCACGGTCGAGCTTTCCTCGATGCCGACAACCCAGATGTTGTTCTGGGCATTACCACCGCCTTCGACTGAGACCGTGCGCCCGACCATCTCACCCCAAAGATATTTGCGAGCTTTCAGATACGCTTCATGCGCCTTCTTCCGAGCGGGCCCGCAGGGCAAAAGGGCTGCATGCTCACGCAGATCGTCGAGCGCCTTGGCGCTACCGCCGAACAGCAGGCAGGGTTCTTCCGTTCCATTCTGCCATAGAACAATCCCGTCGTCGGGCCGAAACAGCCCATGACAGCCAAGCCTAGGCCGATTAGGTGACACTACGAACGTATACTTGATTGAGGCGGTCCGTCCGCTTGGCAGAACGAACGGTTCACGATCAACTTCTGATGAGCGCCACACGCTTAGCCGTCCTTACGAGCAAGGCTAGTCTTCAACCCCTTTGGCTGGTCGCGCCCCTCCCCTTCGAACGATGCGGGAACAGCATCAATTCCGATGTCCCAAAGGGCCGCCAGCAGGCCACCTTTGGCAACCATGTCGGCTGCCTCTTGTCCGTAGGCAGCGACGAAATCATCGGTGGTCGCGAACACTTGTGGGCTATTGTCCGCAATGCGCTGCGCCATTGATTTTACGGCGGGCTGGTCCTTGTGGTAGCGATCTTCAAACACTGTTTGGTTCCTTTCAGTTTTTAACGTTCTCTGTCGCGATCGCGGCCCTGCCCGCGCTCGGGCGCAGTATCACGCCCGCGCCCGAGAATGTCATCCCGCCGCCCTTGGTCACGGCCCTCGCCATCACGGGCGACGATGTCCCGCTCGACGGCGGCGGCATCACGTTCCTGCCCGATATCACGCCCACGCCCAAGGATGGCGTTCAGACGCTCCCGAATAGGATCGTCGGAAGGGGCGCGCTCCCGCCCGACATCCGGCGCTTGCACCTCGGGTCGATCAACCTCGCGCCCCAATACCGCCGCCCGACGCGCATCCATATCGCCCCGCTCGGCACCAGCCTGCGGCCTCTCGACCTCGCCCATAACTCTCTCCTTGATCCGTGACATCGCCGCCTCGGCGCGGCCCCAAAGCTGATCCAGCCGCTCGCGCGCGGTGGCGATGAAGGCGCGCCCCCGCTCCATCAGCTCAAGCCGCAATTCCAACTGCCGCCAGCCCAGTTCCTGGCGCTCAGCATTGCGCGCCTGCGCCGCGCGGAAGGCGTCGCCGCGCTCGGTAACGATCCCGCGCTTCTCCTGCGCATTGGCCGATGGGCCGATTTTTGGCTCGGGCTCACGACTGAGCTCGACCACCTTCTTCTCGTGCTCAAGTGCGAGCTCTTCCTGCCCGCCCCCGCGCGCCCGCTCGACCTGTTGCTCAGCCTCGGCGCGCTGAACATCAAGGGACCGATGGTCGATCCGCTCCGACCGCCCTGCCCGCTCAAGGGCCGTGTTCGCATCCCGCGCCCAGGCTTCGCGCCAGCCCATCAGCAGGTCCGGCGCATTCCAGCTGCGATCCTTCTTCCCGAACCCCTCGCCGGTCAGCTCGCGCATGGTCAGCATGACATGTGCATGGGGCTGACCGTGGCCATCACGGGCCTTGCCCTCGTGAACGGCCACGTCCGCGATCATGCCGCGATCGACAAATTCTCGCTGCACGAATCCGCGCAACAACTCCAACCTCTCGCCCCGATCAAGCTCACGCGGCAGCGCCACTTCAATCTCGCGAGCAAGTTGGGCATCGCGCCGCTTCTCGACGGCTTCGACCGCGTTCCAGAGCTGGTCGCGATCGCGCATCCAGTCAGGCGCATTCTCGGGGGCCATTATCTCTGAATGCACGACCCCGCCCTTGCGGCTGTAGTCATGCTCCAACCCCTGCCGCTCATCCCGCAGCCGCCCAGCCGTCCGGTAGGCGGCGG
>NZ_SLXU01000025.1 GCF_004343505.1 Rhodovulum bhavnagarense
AGGGTGCCGCAACTGCTGAAGAACGTGCGCTTCGCGCCGGGTGGCGATCCGCTGGCGGCGGTCCCGGTGCGCGCGGCGATTGCCGCGGCACAGGCGCGGCTGGCCGGAACGGGGCGGTTGTTGATCCGCAAATCGGGGACCGAACCCCTGATCCGGGTGATGGCAGAGTGCGAGAATGACGCCCTGCTGGTCGAGGTCGTGGACAGCGTGGTTGCCGCGATCGGCAGTTAGTGGAGCTGACCTGTCACGGGATTTTTCCTGCACCATCGATGAGAGTCCGCTCCAACTTGAGGACGGACAATGAAGCGAACGAGATTTACGGACGAGCAAATCATCGGCATTCGTAAGCGCCGCGCGACCACCCTCGGTCCGGTGGCTTGACTATTCAGCGAAGTTCCAGGGCATAAGCTCGGCGATATCGCTCTGCATGTGCTGGTCGAGGATCTTGCGAAGTGTTGCCGCGATATAGGCTTCGGGGTTCACGCCGTTCAGGCGGCAGGTTCCGATTGACCTGCCCCCAAGGATCCGGGCCATACAAAAGGAGAGTTTGTTCTTGTAACGTTCGTCAGAACAAGTAGAACAGACTCGACTTACGGGTGGCCCTGAAAACGGGGGGCAGGTCACGGAGGTGGCGCGCGAAGCAGGGCACCATGCAGCGCAGGAATACCTAGAGACGCTGGATGATGCCGCCTTCGGGGCCGCGTCCCCGAGCCAGCCGAAGTTCGTGGCCAAGTCGGACCCTGCCGCGCAATGGACCCGTGCGGAGGAAAGCCGCCTCTATTTTGCCTATGCCACCAACTTCCTGATCGACACGAAGAGCTCCGTAATCATGGATGTTGAGGCGACGCGCGCCATCCGCCAAGCAGAGGTCGGAGCGTCGTGCACCATGCTGGACAGGACGGAAAAGCGGTTCGGGATCCGACCTGACTGGCTGGCTGGTCGAGAAGCGCAGCATCATTCCCTTCATCCCGGTCATCGACAAGTCGGAGCGGACGGACGGGACGTTCTACCTCCTCCGCGGGGTTCACGCGGACCTTGATCACCTTGGAGCGCTTGGTAGTGTTCGAGGCTGCTACCGGTTCGGTCATGGTGCGCATGGTCAGGTCTCCATGGTTCGGCCGGGCGGCCTTCGCCCGGGGGTTGCATTGGAAACCTATGACATCGCCGCGAAAATCCCGAGCGGGGTGGGGCGGAGAAACGGCGGGGACGTACAGATTTCTGTGGAAAACGCGGCCGGTAGGAGCAGGAATCGGCCATGCCGGGCATGTCCTCGGCGGGCGCTTCCCGACGCCGCGCCCCCGTGAACGGCCTGAAAACCGGACCGGCCGGCAGGGGCAAAAAGGTCCATCATAGGTCCCAGCGGGCCCGCGTATTAGGTGCTTGACGCGGGAGCGACCGGCGCCGCGTCAGCACAGACAGGTCACGCCGCTTTGCCCCGCGGTGCCCGCTGCGTTTCAGGGGACGGGAAGCATGGCTTGCGCAATCAGGAGGACGCCGACATCGCCCCTCCAGGACAGGACATCGGCCGATGGCAGCCGCCCTCAGGCCTGCGCGCGGACAAAATCCGGTGGATCGACCCTTACGCACATTCGTCAGAGGGGGCGCCGTAACTCGCAATGGCCCTGTTCCTCGGTGAAATCCGCGCCTCTCAGGTCGCCCGGGGAGCGGGCCGACGGCCCGGAAATGTCCGCTTTGCCCCTTTCATAACCCCCAAACGCCCTGAAAGGGTGTAACATATTGTCTAAGAACGGGAAAATGGCTATGAAAGCTGCGAAACGGACAACTGGATCGCCCCCTGACGCCATTCTGCGCGATCCGGGGTGTAACGCCGTTTCAGAAAAGACATAAATAACAGGCATGTAACGGGCAATGCTGATGTAACACTTCAAGTTACATGGTCTAAGTGCCTGAATATTCATTCTTCTAAACTATCTATCTATCTATGTAACTAAATATAGATATATATACATACATACACACACACGCAGGCACGCACACACGCGCATGCACGCACATGCGCCCCTGATGGAGATATATTTCTCGGCGTTACGCGTTACACCAGCTAAGTCATTGAAAATAAACGGTCGCGGTGTAACGCGACCTCAGGATCTCGAGTGGAGCGAGTTAAGTTATTGAGAATAATACGAAAAATGCGTAACACCTTTTCAAGGTCATGCATCCAAGCTTCCAAGTCATTGAAAAAAGGCAATATGTCTGGTTTATCGGGAGCGCCTGGCGCAGGGGACGGCGGCCCGCCGCCGCGCATGGCCGGGCTGGCGTGCGCCGACATCCGCGGGTCGGGTCGGGTATTGCCTCTCAGAGCCGCGGAGCGGGCCGCTGAGGGGTCGGGTCGCTTTGTCGGCTATCCCTCGTAGGGTCGCGCAACATCGCGCTCCAGGTCGCCTCTCAGGGCCTCTGCGGCGATGTCGGGTTTTCGTGAAATCCGGTCACGTGCCGAGATCCAGCACGCTCTTGAGGATCGGGTTGCACTTGACGGCCCCGTTGGCGCATTTGGCCAGGATCCTGGTCGGGGTCGATGCTTGCGCGGACGGGGATGCCGACCTTGCGCAGAGGCACTCAGAGACGGCGCGTGGCCAAGTTGGCGCGCCCGGAAATCATCCGAGGGTTGGGTCAAGGATTGCCCTCAGGGCCGCGGAGCGGGCCGCTGGAAGGGTGGGTTGCTCTGTTGGCCGCCCAATTATAGGATCGCTAAACATTGCACTCCAAGGTGCCTCTCAGGGCCTCTACGGCGATGTCGGGTTTTCGTGAACTCCGCTCGCGCCGGGCGCTGAAGCTGATCGAGCGAGGCCAACCCCCTCACCGCACCACCGGCAAGTCGGAGATCCGCGTGGTGTATCGCGGACTGCGATACTCCGCCCGCATCGCCCAGGCCCGCCCCGTCCCTTCGGATCCAAGGACCATGGTCTTCTTGCCGAACCGGGCATTGACCGCATCGAGGGCCTGCATCACCGCGCGGGAGCGCGCCTCGCGCCCGTCCTCCGCATCGAACAGGCTGCGCGGCCGGTCCGCCTCGGCCACCAGCTCATCCAGCAGAACGCCCGACTTCGCGAAGGCGTAAGGGCCTCCCCGTTGCGGCCAGGATGCCTCCACGCAGGCCCGTGCGGCGCGCACGAGGTCTCGTGCATCCGAGGTCATCGGGGTCAGCTTGACGGTCCGGGATGCCGTATGCTGCGGCTTGCCGGTGCTGAACCGGCTGGTGTGGTAGAACACGGTCATGGCTCCCGCGACCAGCCCGTGCTGGCGCAGCTTCTCCGCCGCCCGGGTTGCGTGGGCGGCCAGGGCGCTAACCACCGTCTCCCGGTCCCGCATCGGCGCCCCGGCCGACCGGGTGACGGCCATCCCCTTGCGCGGGGGGGGGGCGGTCTCGAGCGACAGGCAGGGCTCCCCCTGCAATTCCCGGACAGTCCGTTCGAGGACGACGGAGCCGAGGGAGCGGGCCTGCCGGGGCGGCATGTCGCGCAGGTCGGCCGCGGTATGGATCCCGAGCGGCGCCAGCCTGGCGCATGTCCGTTTTCCCACGCCCCAGACATCTCCGACCGGAATGCGCGGCAAGAGCCAGTCCGTCACGGATCGGTCCGCGAGATCCAGCACGCCCTTGAAGATCGGGTTGCGCTTGGCAGCCTCGTTGGCGCATTTGGCCAGGGTCTTGGTCGGGCCGATCCCCACGCGGACGGGGATCCCGACCTGGAGCTGGACCTGCTTGCGCATGGCCTGGGCGTGCGCCTCCCGGTCCCGGAAGCCGTCGAAATCCAGGAAGCTCTCGTCGATCGAATAGACCTCCACCCTCGGCGAGAAGGTCTCGTAGACCTCGACCACGCGGCGCGAGATATCCCCGTACAAGGTGTAGTTGGAGGAAAAGACCCGGACCCCGTGCGCCTCCACCTTGTCCCGGATCAGGTGCAGCGGCGCCCCCATCTCGATCCCGAGCGCCTTGGCCTCGTCGGAGCGGGCGACGGCGCAGCCGTCATTGTTGGACAGCACGATGACGGGGACAGTCTTCAGGCTGGGATCGAAGATCCGCTCCGCGCTCACGTAGAAGTTCGCGCTGTCCGAGATCGCGACCGCGCGGGTCATTCGACCGGGTAGCGCCGCACCACGCCGGCGATCACGCCCCAGATCTCGCTTTCCTCGGTGAGCGGGATGTCCGGGTACGCCTCCCGGCTGTTCGCCGGGGCCAGGTAGAACCGTCCCTCCCGCTTGCGCAGGATCTTGGCGGTCACGGCGCCCTCGACGACGGCCAGGACCGCCCTGCCGATCCGCCGCTTCCCGGCCCGGTCCACCGCGATCAGGTCCCCGTCCCGGATCCCCGCGTCCCACAGGCAGTCCCCTTCCACCCGCCACCAGAAGGTGGAGGTCGGGTGGCGCAGGATCCACGCGATCGGATCGATTTCGTCCTCGAGGTCATCGGCCGCGGGCGAGGGAAATCCCGCGCTTGCGCGCGGAAGCGCGAGCGGCTGGGTCGGGCCGGGGATGCGAACGGGCTTGTCGATCGGGTGAAGCGGCATGGGGTTGGCGTTCACGCTATGTTCTTTCAAAAAACAATAGCAGATCCGACGGCAAATCCAAGGGGCCAGGTCCATGAGGCGATGTGATTTGCAGGGATCCGCGGCGGGACCCTGACCGTCAAGGCACCGCACTGGCGGGCGCGCCATCACCAGCCCTCTGGCTCGGCGCTTTCTGACCGAGGGGGCCGGCAGGTGTTCTTCGCGTGGACGCCGGACGGGAGCGGGCGATGCGCTTGGGGATCGCATCCTCCGCAGTTAGGAGACCTACATCGTCCGTCGCTCGGTCGACCAAGCCCTCGAGGCGGTCCATAAGCCCCAACGCGTGCAGGGCCATCGCGAAAGTGTTGAGTGAGACGCCAGGATCGCCCTGCTCGAGCCGCCGCAGGGTGCTGCGATCGACACCCATGCGCTCGGCCATGTCGATCGTCGACAGAGACCTGACGCGTCGGGCCAGCGCCATATCGCGACCGAGCTTTATCATCGCCGGGTGCACCCGAGGGTGCACGGCGCTTCCTTTCGTGACCTTCGGCGCTGTTTTTGTCATGGTGTCCACATGTCCCATTATTGGATATAATGGCGTATCTGCGCTTCATTCATGCCGTGCCCCAATTCAGGGCCTGTATTCGGCGCTGTCATCTGAGGGTGGTGAGAAGACCTCCCGCACCAGGCTGACGAGGGAGGACACCTCCTCATCGGTCATCTGCTGGAAGATCTTGTTGCGCTTGGCCTTGGACATCTCGCCGCCGTTATTCATGACCACGCTGGCGAACAGGTCCAGCTGCCGCTCCGGCATATCGATCACCTCACGCGCCGCGGCGATGTATGCGTCCCGCCTGCGGACCTCGTCGATCTCGCTCGGGATCGTGTGGTTCAGGACCCGCTCAACGCACCCCCTCAGGAAAAGCGCCTGTTCGGTCGCGTCAAAATAACGATACAGGTCAGCGGTGTCATTGAGCACCTCGACATTCCCGTTCCCGGTGGGGCGCCAATCCATGAGCGGCATGAGCGGCTGATCATGCTGCGCCAGGACGTCCCGATAGCCCTGAATGTCCTCCCAGATCGCCTTCGCGACGGGGACCGTCAGTCCGCCGGGCCGGACACCTCGACGAGCCAGTACGTGCTGCATGAGGTAGCGATGTGTCCGACCGTTCCCGTCCTCAAGCGGGTGGATGAAGACCCACCCGAAACTCACCGCTGCCGCGTGCGAGACCGGGTCGACCTCTGACCCCTCAAGACGCTCGTCCGCGCGGATCAGGGCGTTGATCAGGTCGGACAGGTCCTCAGGCCTCGCGCCGATCCAGAATGGGGAGGGCATGTTATCAACGCGGTCCCCCAGGAAGACGCCGTCACGCCGGAGCCCCGGAACGATAAACCGGTTTGATCGGAGGAGATCCCTCTGAACCCCGATCATCCGGTCCAGGGATAGCGGGGCCTCCCCGGCCCTTGAGATGTGATCGCTCCAACGCTGGATATCCACGTTGGACGGGTTTTCGCCTTCGATCAGGAAGGAGGATCGGGAATCTTTCAGGAGGAGTCGGCGAACCAGCCGACGCCCAAGCTCCCGGTCCGCGCCCGCGAGGTGCGCGCCCAGTATCCTCTCCGACATCTCGGATAGGGGGGTCTCAAACGCGGCCCTCCGCTCAATCAGGGGGCAGAAGCCGGCGTTCCCCGGCAGGTTGTCCCTCACCCGGTGGCGCGGGGAGTTGACCGGAAGACCCGTCTGCCAGAAGTCCGGGTCGATGGCGTCAACGTAGGCCCCGTTGTTCGCAGAGGGGAGGTCAAGACGGCGTCCCGTGAGGAACTCGTAAAGGAACCACGCACGCCTGCGCGGCCCGCTCGTCGGCGCCGCACGCACATGATCGGCCATGATCGGCTCCGGCACGGCAAGGAAGATCCGCTTGAGAGCGAGTAGGTCCAGCCGCTCATGCTTCAGGGCGAAGGTGAGGTGATCGGAGAACGTATCGGGGACGGCGATGTGGCTCCCGTATTGCGCGAACCCGTCCCTACAGATATGCGATTCCCCAACCGGCGCCTTGATCCGACGATCCAGAACCACCGCCGGCGTCTCCGGGGGGCGCGCCTCCGCGTCAAGCCCTTCGATCAGAGCGGCGTAACCAACAAGGGTGGAGCCGGTAGGTTGTGGGCGACCGTGTTGAACGCTGCGGCGTATACGATCAAGCCTCATAATCAGCTCCCTTGGTGTATAAACGATAATATTGGTGTAGAAGTTCAAAAAAATCAATGTATCGGCGTAAAAATAGTTATTTCGCTCGCACTGAGGCCCGTTTGCCTGCCTAAAGGCTGGGGGTGGGGCGCGTGAAGCAGGGGGACGGCCCCGTCAGGTGCGCCGATCTGGAGCGATGTTCTCGTCGACCATATAACTTGTCGGTTGACAATTTAAGAGGGGGAAGTATCTTCAGTACCAAGGAAGAAGCACACGTCGAAGGAAATCGAGGCTGTCGTTCAAGAGCTGGAAGCTCTCGGATGGGATCTGATTGAAGGCAAGGGGCACGTATGGGGAATTCTCCGCTGTCCTGCCAACGATAAGGAGTGCCGCTGCGGCACGTTCTGCAACATGTCGGTGTGGTCCACACCCAAGAACCCGCAGCAGCACGCGAAGAAGGTTAGGCAGAAGGCCCTGTCCTGCGTGAGGCTTGGGAAAAAAGACGAAGGAAAAGCCGATGGCTGAAGAATTCGAATTCGAACTGGTCTTCGCGCTTCCCGAAGGAGAGCACGACGCATTTGCCCTGTCCGACGCCGTCTTCGAGGCTGGCTTTGAAGATGCCCTTGTGGGCACGGGCCAGGCTGGCCTGGTCGGCGTGGAGCTGGAGGTTGAAGGGGACGACGCAGAGGTCGTGATCCTCGATGCTGCGCGGGCACTGATCAAGGCGCTGCCGCAAGGCACTGTCCTGCGCGAGGTTCGCCCTGACCTGGTCAGCTTGGCCGATGTGGCGGAGAAGCTGGAGGTCAAGCGTCAGGCCCTTCAACAGCGCAAGATGCCACTGCCGGTCTCTGGTGGGCTCTACCGCATCGATGAGATGGCCGCCGCCGTGATGGAGGCCTCGAAGCCGAAAAAGGGTCAAAGGCGCGCGAGGATGAACATTGCTGCAGCGTTGAAGTGGTTCCGGGCTGGAATAGCCGCACGAAAGGTGAATGCACAGCTGACGATGTCCGAGATTGATCCAGCGACAATTGAACGATCGCCGCGGTCGGAGAGGGAAGAGCCCGCCTTCCTGCATTCATGAGAAAAGGCCGGCCCCTGGGGCCAGCCCCTGGCGGTAAATGTTGATCATCCGGGTTTTGCCCGCAAGGCTAATTGAAAGCCGAGAAGATCAGCTGCCTTTGGGATCGGATCAAGCGTTGGCATGTGCCAACGACGCGTCAGACCTCGATGCGAATGTGCCTCATAGCCTTCGGCCCCGTTTCGATCATCTGGAAGCAAGACAGGAAGGAGGCTGCTGCAATCCTCACGCCGCGACCGGAACGCGCTTCTTCGCAGTTGCAATCGACAGGCGGCCCTGGTCGACCTTCGGGCTCTTCTTCTTGATCACGATATCGATGTCCCGACCGAGCTTGAGCAGCATCCGCAGGATCCTGTCGGACGTGATGCCTTCAAGCTTGCCGTTCATGATCCTGGAGACGTGGGACTGAGGAATACCGAGGAGTTCTCCGGCATCGCGCTGCGTCAGGTGGCGATGCTTGATAATGGAGGCGACCTGAATCGCGAGTGCAGCCTTCAGGCTCAGATCTTCGGCGTCTTCAAGGCCAAGATCCGCAAAGACGTTACCGGAACTGTCTGTGATTTCTTCCGTCATGGCAATGGTCTCTTCCTGTAGTCCGCCTCGGCAATCTTGATCCGAGACTTGATCATTTCGATGTCTTTGGGCGGCGTCTTGATGCCCGTCTTCGATTTCTTCTGGAAGGCGTGCAGAACATACACGACCCCTTTCAGGCGGAGGAGGTAGACACAGCGGTAAGTGTCACCGTCATGGTCATCCACGATCTCCAGAACACCAGAGCCAACGCCCTTGAAAGGTTTGGCACTGCCGGCCTTCTGGCCTGCCTGTGCGAACATCAAGGCGGTCCCGATGTCTTTCCTGACCTGGACTGGGAAGTCCTGAAGGTCCTTCCGTGAACTTCCAACCCATCGACATGGTTTGAGCGACGCCTCCCGTGGCTTGATACTCATTTAAGTATATCCCTGTCAATCTTCAAGTGCCCTCTTCCGGGAACATGTTGGCAGCTGCCAGCGCGATGCGCGCACTGAAATGCGTCTGCATGTCGATCGGCATCGAATCGTGACCCCTAATCGGTGCCCCAAATTGGCCCTTTGGATCTGAACGGGCACGACGTCGCGTAGTCCCAAATTAAAGCAGCGGCGGCGGCCAGCAGGATTCCCGCTGCCCCCGAAGATATCTTCGAGACGCTCGATACCTATTTTCCCCATTCGGATGACGGTCATCGAGACCTGCAAAATGAACGGTGTCGATCCTCATGCGTGGCTGTCCGCCACACTCACCGCAATCGTCCAGGGCCACAAGCAGAGCCAGATCGACGATCTGCTGCCGTGGAACTTCCTCCCTGGAGAAGCCCATCACAGAGCAACGGCACCCTGAGATCACCGGTGCGGCCCCAGGCATCCGGCGATCCGTCGCGCAGGCAACTGGCCATTTCCATGTTCGGCGGCGGATCGATCCGGCCGCGCTGAAGGGGTAGCTCGGGTGTGTAAAGGGGGATGGCGTTCGCCCGGTCCAGATAGCTGGCACCATAGTTGAAGGCGTAACGGCCGCCCTCCGACGTGATGCGACCGGCCACGACCGCCTCGGTTTGGCCCGGCAACCAGACCCAGACGAAGGCGCTGTCGGGCGTCCTGCGGTCAGAAGTCATCATCGACCTCCGTACGGGAAGGGCGGACGCTCTTGGGCAGAAGGGTCAGCTTTTCGGCAAGCCGGCCGTTTTCCGTGCGCAGAGCCGCGTCGCCCTGGTCGAACAGGCGCACACCTGCCAATGCCGCGGCTTCGAACACAGTGCCGATCTCGGGCCCCGGCGCGCCCTTCTCGATGTTGTGGAGCGTCGTGCGGCTGATGCCGACGCGGTCGGCCAGATCCTGTGCCGTCATCCCGCGCTCAATGCGGCCGATCCGGATCAACTTGCCGAGAACCGACAGGGCTTCACGCGTCTGGCGCGCGTAACTTCTTTTGCGCTTCATGCCGGTCTCCAGGCAGGTTGCTCATGTTCAATTTGATGAACGTTAGTGCAACTCGTGTCCGTTTAATTGAACAACGTTGGCGCGACTTGATGCCATTGTCAAGGTTTGCGTTCGGTTAAATGAACGTCAGAAGTCCTTGTGTGCACTTAAATGTACGACACCATTCCATTGAACGTAAACACCTATGCTCTCCTCGATCCCGCAGGGCTCCATGCGTGCCGGTGTTTCCATGTGTGCCGTGCCGATCCTGAAACTTGATGTTTTTCCTTCTATACATGGGCTTGGTGGGAAAATGAAGGAGGGTGTGCCGATGTGGCGTGCCGGTTTTCCAGGCATGAAGAGGGGCCGGGCTGCGGATGGCGTTTTCGACAAGGGTGGCGTCGATGTCGACGCGCCCATCTGCTCAAGCAGGCGTGATAGGCTGATCGGTTTCGATCTCTCACTCCGGAAGTGCCTCTCGATGCAGGACCGAGAGGCATCGGGGATGGGGTGATCAAGGCTCTGGCGGTCGAATGACCGCCGATGAGATCTGGTTCCGCGCCGCCTCGACGGTGAACTCATCCCCCATCATCCAGTCCAGGTCCACAGGGCAGGAGGATTCGAAGCTTTTTGGGGATGACCCGTGTTGTCCGAGCGCGAGCGCGGCCTCCCGCTGCGCCTTCTTCCAGACGGCGTCCATGTCGATCCGCTGCCGGTAGGAGCCCCCGTAAGAGTCCGACGCGTCAAGCGTGAAGGTCATGACCTCCCGTTCCCAATGATTGACAGCGTCGGCATCAGGATCGGATACGATCTTGATGAGGTGGACCAAGGCTTTCCGGACCAGGCTCTGCACTCGCAAAACGTCACTTCGACCCAAATCTTCCACCTCTTCGATGAGGAGGTCAAAGTCGACCCCGTCGAACTCTTCAAGCTGGAACTGCGAGATTGCGCGCAGGCGGTTGGCCTGGTCAATCGTCCAGGCCAGGAAGTCCTCCTGGTACATTGCCCCGTCCGCCATCATGGATATCCCATTAAATGTGGTCTGCCACTCAAGCACGGTTCAGCCAGAAAATCCAGCGCTGAGCGGCCATCTCCAGAGATATAGTCGTTTTTCTGTTCTGATCCGACATTCCCCAAGTGGTGTGCCGATTGACCCCGAACGCAGATAAACTCTACGATCAGCATATCGAAGAACTGAAAGCCGAAGGGGAGATAGAAAAATGACTGGCCGTACGTCCTTTTCAACTCTGCGCAATCGTATGTCGCCGGAAGCGCAGGCGCGCGCACACGCAAAATCTGAAGCCCTGGAAACAGAGATGGCGCTGGCTGAAGTGCGGCGCGCCATGCAACTCTCTCAAGAGGAGCTCGCGCGCCTCGCTATCCGCAAGGCACCCGTATGCGACAGGTAGAGATGGGCCCATTCCACCTCGAATAGCTCCCAGTCGACCAGAGTAGTCAGCCTGGGCGAGGTGATGGCGGCGCCTGGGGCGTGAAGCCTTTCCTGAAGGAACGGACTGTCCTTGCCTTTTGGCACATAGAACATATTTTCATGCCAAAGGAGGCAGGCCATGCAGTTTGCCACAATTCACCCGATCACCGCGCGCCCCGACCTTCCCGTCATCACCGACGAGGAGGCGGCAGTGCTGGCACGCACCACCGTCAACCTGTTCCGCGCCTGGGGCCTTGCGGATAGCGAGGCGCGCGTGCTCCTGGGGGGCATGGCCCAGCGTACCTGGGCGCGTTGGAAGGCCGGCGACATCGGCCGCATCGATCGTGATCTCCGCGCGCGCATGGCGATCCTGATGGGCATTCAAAAGGCCCTGCGCTAACTTTTCACCGACCCCGCACGCGGCTATGCGTGGATCCGCAAGCCCAACGAGGTCTTCGACGGGCAGAGCGCGCTCGACATCATGATGCGCGGCGAGATCACCGACCTGATCGATCTGCGGGCCTATCTGGATGCTGAACGGGGTGCCTGGTGAATGTCCCTGTCCGCCGCGTGACATGGCCTCGCACTGTCCGCATCATCCGCTCGATCCACCCGCCCATCGACCTGTTCGAAGACATTGCCGACCCCGCCGATTGGGAGGCGCTGGCCTCGGCCGAGGCCAAGTTCAATCCGCGCATCCGCGAGAGCATCGGTGATCTCTCCAAGGTGCCCGTCGCCCGCCGCGTGACCGGCCCCGGTGCGAGTTGGGTCATGGCGCCCTTCGTCCATTGCTCGCCCCTGCGGCCGGGGCGGTTCTCGGACGGCAGTTTCGGCCTCTACTTCGCCGGCGATCGCACCGAGGTCGCCATTGCCGAAACCATCCACCACCACGCCCGCTTCATGCGCTCCACGAACGAGGCGCCTGGATGGACGTCACAGTTCCGCGAACTGATCGGGTCCGTCGATGCGGATCTGGATGACGTCGCCGGCCGCGCCGACCTGTTGGATCCGGACGATTACCGCGCCTCCCAGGTTTTCGGGGCTGAGCGGCGCGCGGCCGGGTCGAACGGCATCACCTGGCCTAGCATCCGCTATCCCGAGGGCCGGTGCATCGCCGTCTTCTGGCCCGACGTGATCCCGATCCCGACCCAGGGGCGCACTTCGCCTATCACTGGAACGGCGAGGTGGTGGATTACGTCAAGCAGTTGAACAGCGGGGAGGTGTGGCGCGTCACATGACCCTGGAAGATGGATCGCGCATCGGCAATGGGGCCCTGATTACGCAGCTGCGGCATCTCTATCCACAGGTTTTTCGGGGAGAGGGATTCTTTCGCTCTCCCACAACCAATAGGTTATCAGTAGACGGTCGCCTGGAATCGAAGGTTCGGGGATCGAAACTGAATTATCATGAGCGGCAACAAGCGCAGGCAACCGCGCCGGACAATCCAGCCCCATCATCCTGAACCAAAAGACAAACTCCGCACGAAGAGACCTTGTTACATGCAAAATCTGATCGACGACCTGAAGGAAGCACTCGCCCCGGACGCGTCCCTTTTCGAGGGTGGTGATCTCCTCAAGAGCGTCGTAATCGAACGCGCCCTGCAGATGGATCCCGACCTCATCGGCATGCTGGTCACGTCGGATCGGTTGAAATCCCATTTCTTCACGGAGGCCGTACCACCATGTCCGAGGCGCAGTTGATCGGCCGGGGCGCGCGCTATTACCCGTTCGCTCATCCGGAAGATGATGACCTGCCGCGTGATCGCCGCAAATTCGATCTCGACGCCGAGAACGATCTTCGGATCCTGGAGCAGCTCCATTACCACTGCTCTCATAACCCGCGCTATATCGACGACATCAAGAAGGCCCTCCGGAATGTCGGGCTGATCGATGAAACCGCCCGAAAGGTGACGCTCCGCGTGAAGGACAGTTTCAAGGACACGGACTTCTTCCGGCGCGGCCATGTCTGGGTGAACAGGCGCATCCGGAATGCGCGCGACGAGATCGACAAGCTGTCGGATTACATGGATGACCGGGCGCTGGATTATGGCGCGTTTCTTTCGGGCCGTGTGATCGAAACCGGGGCCTTCGATGGGGATCGGGTCATCGACACCGGTGCCGGCGAACAGACGGCCCGCACGATGAGCCTCACAGAGCTTGGCGTGAGCACCGTGCGTTTCGCCTTGGACGGGATGCCATTCTTCACCTTCGAGCGCCTCCAGGAGCTCTTTCCTAGCCTTCGAAGCCGCTCCCAGTTCATCACGGATATCGATTTCCTGGGTGGTGTAACCATCACGTTGCGCGGACGAGAAAGGCATCTCATGTCTCTCTCGCCGGCGGACCGGCTTGATGTCGCGCGCTTTGCGCTGCGGAAGGTAGAGGGGACCATCAAAGCTACGAAGGTGGATTTCCGGGGGACGCGGGAATTCGAGCCTTACATGATCCGCGAAACGCTTACCGACAGGACACTGAAGATTGGGGTTCAGGGTGAGCAGGGTCGGCCTTGGTCAGAGTCGGAAGTGCCTGGGGCCGATGCCATCGACCTGCATGCCGAGGATTGGCATGTTTTCGACGAGTCCTACGGAACGGATCAGGAGAAGCACCTGATCCGCTTCATCCATGATCACAAGGACTTGCTGCGCAAGCGGTTCGAGGAGTTCTACCTCGTCCGGAACGAGAAGATGGTCACGATATATTCCTTCGATTCGGGGCGTGCGTTCGAACCGGATTTCATCCTGTTTCTCCGCGAGAGGGGCGACGATGCGATTACCACGATCCAGGTATTCATCGAACCGAAAGGACGAAAGCTGATGCCTGATGAGCAATGGAAGGAAGACTTCCTCGCCCAGATCGGGGAGGAGTTCGAGCTGGCCACGTTGTTTAGGGGGCAGGACTACCTCATTCGAGGCTTGCCATTCTACAATTCGTCCAGTGCTGCTGCGCCTGCGTTCCAGAAATCGTTCGATGCGCTGCTCGATACCTGAAAACTATCCGGGATGCCATCGCCCCCCTGGGGGTGGCGTTCAGCTGGGAGTTCGACGGTAGCGGGGCGATCCACGCGCGTCACCTCGTGACGGATACAGGCTGGAAGATCCTGCTTGACCGGGGGCTGGACGTGTTCCAGCGCGTCGATCTGATGAACGGCTTTTCGCCGGCCAGCCGTCACCAGGAGGTGCGCCCCGTCCGGGCCTTCGAGGTGACTTACCTGAGGGAAGGGGAGAAGGCGGTCGATCAAGGGCCGCGCCCATAGCCTCATCAGAAATTCTGAAGGACGACATATGGAAGACCGGCCCCCATCCGCCCCCTTCTCAGGCCTCCTCGAGGATGCTGTTCCCCCGCATGGCAACAAGTCGGGTCTCTAGACAGGTGGTTTTTCTATTGTGGTAGCCTACATCGTAAACGCTTTCATGCAGTACCAGGAGGCGCGGGACATGCTGATGACCCTGATGCTCCAACCGCCCAAGCCGGGCAAGCGTCTCCCGGCAGAAGGCGGCCAGCGCGTCAATCTGGGGTCGGAATTTCATCGTGAAGGACCGGCATAAGCCCTCCGAGGGTGGGGGCGATCCGTCTTGATAGGGCCGCCTCAGACCCAAGGTCCGGCTTGGTCGGAGTCCCATCCGGGCACAGGAACAGATGGCCGGCGCTTTCCGGAGGAAGAACCTCGAGAAGAGCTTCCGCTTCCCTGACCGCCTCCCGGAACCGCTTCGCGATATCAACCGGGTCCACGCCACCCTCGACGTTCAACATGGAAAGATCGCCCGGGGAGATACGTGCATTCCGCCTGATCTCCTCCAGGATCAACCCGGGCGGCAAGCCGGCATCCTTTCCACTGGCCGCCCAGATCAGAATACCGAGGGGGAGGCGGGTTTCATGCCACTGAAGGACGTCGAAAACATCCCGCGACTCCCTGCGAGACGCGAAAGCGAGGATCTTGTTGGTCGCAGCGTCGGCCCAGTGAAGGCGGAATCCGAACTCCGGATCCATGACGGGAGCGAAAAAATGCCAGGCCGCCTCATGCGCCCAGTCAACCTTGACGGCATCTGTGCCCCGCGAAACTACAGCGCGTACAAAACCGGGCGTCTCCGTTATCGGCGTCACCACATACCCGTTCTCGGACAGGATAATGCAATCGATCTCATAGGTTTTCACGGTGATGGCGGCGCTGTCGTGAAAATAATCGATATCATCCGAAAAACGTCGTCCCTCCAAAGAGGAGATGGACCCCCCCGCCAGGTAAGCGGATCGGGTCTTGCTGGAAGCCAGCAGGCGCATGAGCTCGTACTGAAATGCGGTGAGAGGCATCGCCTTTACCTGGCCGGTGATGACAGGAACGGCCTCAATCGAGCCGCGTAATCCATCGCACCTCGCGGACCGGACAGAAGCTCCTTGTAGACAATGTGGATGTTGCCCGGATCCGTCGCGGCACGCTTGTCGGCCCACCACAGGATGGCAGGATGAAACCGTTCCCAGATCTCGATCAGCAGCGGACGAAGAAGGTCCTTTTCCGGTTTGCTCGACATCACCCCATCCTCGGTCTGAGCTCTCTTTTCGAATATAGGGGAAAACCCGTCGGAAAGATAGTTTGCCCTCAGTCCAGAGACGGGCGTTGCCGAAGTCGGTGACGGCATCGCCACGCCGGGTAACGATGCGCACGAGGACCGGCACGCCGCCATCGGCGATGTAGACCGCGTCTCGGCCGATGTTCGGATCAGCGAAGAGCGCCGTAAGCGCGGCGGAGAGGGCATCCGGCATGTTTCCTCTTTCCTCAGAAAGGAAGTGATACTATGTTTTCCTCAGACAGGAGAAGGCCATGACCCTTTCCCATCAGATCGCCCGGAGTCCCGAGGCTGGTGCCGTGCTGACCAAGGCCACGCTGCGGGCGGCAGACCGACTTGGCCTTTCTGGCCGACAACTGGCCGACATCGTCGGCGTCTCCGAGGCAACCGTGTCGCGCTGGAAACGGGGCGAAAGCCTGCTTGAGCCGGGCTCGAAGCCCTTCGAGCTTGCGGCCCTGCTTGTGCGGACCTTCCGCTCGCTCGACGCGATCACCGGGGGGGACGAGGCGGTGGCTCGACGCTGGCTGGCCGCTCCCAACACGGCGCTCGCGGCACGGCCCGTGGAGCGGATGGCGCAGGTGCAGGGGCTTGTCGATGTCACGACCTATCTGGACGCAAGACGCGCTCCGCTCTGAGACGCGGCCCTACGCGGGCCCGGCATGGCGGTTCGTCGAGGCCCAGCACCGGGTCTCGACCTTGAAGCTTGTCGACAGCCTCGCCGAACAGGCGGCCCTCGAGGAGATCCTCGAGGCCACGAAGCCGCCCCTGCCGGAGGAATGCCGCGCGCTCGATTACCTGCTGGCCACGCCTTTCCGTTATCGCCCCTATCCGGCAGGATCGCGGTTTCGCCGGGCGGGACTGACGCCCGGCGTCTGGTACGGGGCCGAGGCGCCCGAGACGGCGGCAGCCGAAATGGTCTTCTACCGCTTTCTGTTCTACGCCGAGAGCCCGGAGACGCCCTTTCCCGACGATGCGGCCGAATACACCGCCTTCTCGGCGGCGGTCGCAACGATTGTGGCGGTCGACCTGACGGCCGGGGAACTGGCCACCGATCATGTTGTCTGGACCCACCTCACCGACTACGCAGCCTGCCAGGATCTGGCCGAGGACGCCCGCGAGATCGGTGCCGAGGTGATCCGCTACGCCTCTGTCCGCGATCCTGCCCGGGGCGCGAACCTTGCCGTGCTGACCTGCCGTGCCTTTGCCGCACCGCAGCCGGTCGAACGACAGACCTGGCGCATCCGGATCGGCCCTACCGGCGCGCAGGCGCTGCGCGAGCATCCGCGCCTCGGGCTCGAGTTCCCGAAGGACAGCTTCGCCCCGGACCCACGCCTTGCCGGCATGCTCTGGGACCGCCCCCGCGCCCGGTAGGCCTTCCAGCGCGACAACGCGATGCGCAACGCCTTCATGCAGGACCAGGAGGCGCGGGACATGCTGATGACCCTGATGTTCCAGCGCGCGGTTCGGGCGGCTGGGGACGCTGCCTGAGCAAAATGCATGCAACAAGTGCAAGCGCATCTATCTTGGTGCCATGAGCAACGCGCAAGCCCGCTTCATGGAAGCGAACGCTCTGAGAAAGACCCCAGTGCCGCGCGGAAGACACGGGTACGATTGGAACACTCACCGCAAACGCAGAGCCGGCACCCTAGAGCCGTCCGGCGATCCGGAGCGCGTTGGCCTCGACGAGCTCCGCAATCTGCGCGACATATCCAGCCGTTGCGCCCGGCAGGGCCGCGACTTCTTCGGTGACCCGCACGCGGTTGGCCACAAGGCGATCGACGAGCTCCTGGACGCGGTTGCGGACATCGGTTGGGCGATAGCCGATCTCTTGGGCAATCGCCTCCCAATGCCGGCCCGCGATGCCGTCGGCCGTGCGTTTCTTGCCCGCGATGCTATGGGCGAAGGCCTGGACCACATGGGGCCAGGCCAACACCGAGGAGACATCGTAGAGGGGCGCCAGACGCGGCGGCTCGGCTAGGGGCAGGATCAGCGAATAGTTCTTCGCATGCGCGTCGGTATTGGCGACGAGGATGTTGAAGATGACCTGGTCGAGCAAAGCCAGCGCACCGCGCGCGCTGACATGCCGACCTGTGTCGAGAAGCGTCTTCAGATCGAGCCCGGGCAGCGTGCCGCGCTCGTATTTCCGGCCGGGGGGCAGGCCGTTGGCCTGCGCGAAATCCTCCTGGTGGAGGCGCACCAACTGCCCGTGCCGGCCGAGCCTGCGGTCATAGCGCAGGACAGCGATCGCGCTGCGGCCCTCGGCGCGCAGGATGGTTGCCTGCGCCGCCTCGAGACCGATGGCCGCGGCCATCCGGAGGCACCAGACCTCGTTCTCGGTGATGCCGGGCAGGTTGGGGTTGTCCGGTTTCACGATCAGGGTCGACGGCGCCCCGTGCAGCGGGACGGCCAGGACATTCCCCGGTTCGGGCAGGCGCAGCACCGGCCTGCCATCGGGATCGAGCACCGCCAGCGCGGATTTCTTCTGGCCGCCGGCCAGCGATTGTCGCACGCCCTCCTCCCCGACGAGGAACGGTCGGCTGCCGAGATCCTCGAAATGGTGATCAAGCGCCGCGGCGGGAGTGTCGATGCCATAGAGATCGGTGAGCGGGCGATAGGCCCACCGGCTGCGGTCGGAGGCCAGCCCGAAGGAAAGCGCGCCGGCCGTATCGCCGCCGATCCGTTCGAGCATGGCCAGCGCATCCGCCTGATCGAGGCCAAGGGAGCGTGTGAGGCTGCGGAGTTGTTCCTCTTCCGGCAAGAGGTTCGCGAGCCAGGGCGAGATGATTTCGGACGTGTACGGGGCCGCGCGCAGAGGCATCGTGACCGACAGCGGAAACGCGCCCCTCGTCTGCCGCCAGCGGTCCGCGTAGCGCAGCGAGAGCGCGCCATCTGCGGCCACCTCGACATCGGCCACGTGCAGCGCATCGAACCAGACCGGCACGGATCGCGTCACAGGTAGTCCCCGAGATCGTAGCCTTCAGCGGGGGCGTCGTCACCGGTGCTGGCGTCGTCTGCGTGATCCGCCAGCAGGGCCATGACCGGCACCCGCAGCGCCGCCGCGATCTTCGCCAGCGTCGTCAGCCGCGCGTCGCGCTTGCCCGTCTCGATCAGCGACAACGCGGGCGCGCTGATCCCGGTGAGGCGGGCAAGCTGCTCGAGCGTAAGGTCCTGATCCGCACGCAACGCCCGGAGGCGTCGCCCGACATCGGCGAGCAGGTTCGGTTCGATCTCCATGGTCATCGCGATTCAAATTATCTTTTTCAGTAAATATACCGGCTGATGTCCGGAATTTCAAGCTGGTTTATCTTTCTCGGTAAAATAGTGTCGGTCTCGGCTGAAACCAACCTGCCATTACCGTATTCGATTAGGTGGGTGGCGCCGATCAGGCCTTCTCGCGCCTTTCCGGACGCGCGGGTGCCGCGGGAGCAGCAGATCGTGCTGGCCCACCACGACGAGGTGATAGCGGCGCTTGGTGCGTGAGTTATCGGGGCGGGCTGCGTAATTTCTATCCACAGGTTTTTCGGGGCGGGGGATTCTTTCTGTCTCCTGCAATCACTAGCTTATCGAAAGCTGCCGAAAACGGGCATCACTTCGAAGGAGGCCGGCCTTGAGCCAGGACACCATCAACACCAACACCGCTTTCATCTGGTCGATCGCGGAATTGTTGCGCGGCGATTTCAAGCAGTCCGAATACGGCAAGATCGTGCTGCCTTTCACGATCCTGCGCCGTCTCGATTGCCTGCTTGAACCCACGAAGGAGGCGGTGCTGGCCACGGCGGAATCCCTGCCCGAGGAAACCGACGAGGTGGCCCGGATGATGATCCTTGGCGCGGCAGCCAATGCCGGCGGGCAGATCTACAACGAAAGCCGGTTTACCTTCCAGACCCTGCGCCAGCAGGACGCCGGCGAATTGCGGACCAACCTTGTCGATTACCTCGCGTGCTTCAGCCCGAATGTCCAGGACATCTTCCTCGAGAAGTTCGAGATGACCGAGGTCCTGAAGAAGCTCGATAACGCGGGGTCGCTCTGGATGGTCTTCGACCGGTTCTGCCAGATCGACCTGCACCCCGAACGGGTCTCCAACCTGGAGATGGGCTACCTGTTCGAGGAGCTGATCCGGCGCTTTTCGGAAATCTCGAACGAGACCGCGGGGGAGCATTTCACGCCGCGCGAGGTGGTCCGCCTCATGGTCGACCTGCTGCTGGTCAATGACGAGGATGCGCTTTCCGGGAAAGGTGTCATCCGGCGCGTCTATGACCCGGCCTGCGGAACAGGCGGCATGCTGTCGGTCGCGGAAGAGGCCATGAAGACGCTGAACCCGGACCTCAATGTCGACCTCTTCGGGCAGGAGCTCAACGGCGAGTCCTTCGCGATCTGCAAGTCCGACATGATGATCAAGGGCCACGACGCCTCGCGCATCGCCTATGGCAACACGCTGACCGAGGACGCCCACCGGGGCGAGACCTTCCATTACATGCTGTCGAATCCGCCCTACGGGGTGGACTGGAAGAAATACGCCGCACCCATCAAGGAAGAGGCGGAGGAGATGGGCCACGAGGGCCGGTTCGGCGCGGGGCTGCCGCGGATCTCCGATGGCCAGCTTCTCTTCGTGCAGCACATGATCTCGAAGATGCGGGAGGACGGGAACGGCTCGCGCATCGGTATCGTGATGAATGGCTCGCCGCTCTTCACCGGCGGCGCCGGTTCCGGGGAGAGCGAGATCCGGCGCTGGATGCTGGAAAACGACCTCGTCGAGGCGATCGTGGCCTTGCCCACGGACATCTTCTACAACACCGGCATCCAGACCTATATCTGGATCCTGTCCAACCGGAAGCCGGAGAAGCGCCGGGGCAAGGTCCAGCTGATCGATGCCTCGGGCGAGGCGTTCTGGACTTCGATGCGTAAATCCCTGGGCTCGAAGCGGCGCTTCATTCCCGACGAGGCCCGGGCCGAGATCGTGCGAATCTATGGCGAGTTCCTGAACGGGGAGAGCGGCTATTCGGAGGTGTCGAAGATCTTCGACACGGCGGATTTCGGGTACCGGGAAATCCGGGTCGAGCGGCCGTTGAGGCTCGCCTTCGCCGCCACGCCCGAGGCGCTGGAGGCGTTGCAGGATGGCTTGCCCGCTGGTCAGCGATGGATGAACCGCGAGGATTTCGACACCGCGCTCTCCGCAGCCCTCCGCGGCAAGGGCATCAAGATCGGCGCGCCGGTCAAGAAGGCGATCCTGTCCGCGCTGTCCGAACGCGACGAGGATGCCGCGGTTTGCACCGACAGGCACGGCAATCCCGAACCCGACACCGATCTGCGCGATCACGAACTGGTGCCGCTGAACGAGGACTGGCGCGCCTATGTGCAGCGCGAGGTTCTGCCCTTCGTCCCCGAGGCTTTCGTGGATGAGAGCTATACCGACGCGCAGGATGGCGGCGTTGGACGTGTCGGGTATGAAATCAACTTCAACCGCTACTTCTACAAATACGTGCCGCCGAGACCGCTGGAAGAGATCGACGCCGAGTTGAAGGCGCTGGAAGTGACCTGCCCCCCGGAAGTTCCCTCGCTGTGATGTAGAGTCTGCCCAACCTGAGAAGGAGCAGACGACATGAGGAAAAGCCGTTTCACCGAGGC
>NZ_SLXU01000026.1 GCF_004343505.1 Rhodovulum bhavnagarense
GTCTCCATGGAGAAACTCCACCCCTGTCATCCAACAGGAAAGGACTCGCAGAACCGGAAAATCACAGGAAGGTGGGGACAGAACACCGTTTACGGACTTCTCCTCTCGTTATGGCATCGGCCCCCCCGAGTACATGATCGAAGGTCGTGCCCTTGTAGGATGTGATGCATTCTACAAATGCCTTGATCGCGGTGACTTGTGCTTCGGATGGGGTCCACTCTCCCTTGGCGATGCCGGTCAAGGCATTCCAATGGGGAAAACCCAAACGAGTAGCAATAAGGTCGAGCGCCACGTGCTGCGGCTGCCCCGTCGCCCTGGCATAGCGCTTCGCCAGAAGTTTCAACGTTTTGAGTTTGTCGTTGTCTGTCATGATCCATGTCCAAGCTGGATCCGACTAGGTGCCCGCTGCTAATCAGACCCGCCAATGGCATGAAGTCTGCTATTTGAAGTTGAAATCGTTGCAAAGCTTCGCGTGGCGGGCACACCGGCCTGCGAGTAAGGCCATACGCAACCTCTGCCATTTTCGAACGCAGGTCAACACGGATGAATTTCAGGCTTGGGAGCGCAGCAAATAAACGCCGTCTGCCCGAGAGAGTACCAGTTCGGCCGGTTTCCCTGTGACGGGTTGAGGGTTGGGAGAGTGGTGCCCGGCGCCTTTTGCGGGAGATACGCCGTACGGCTGCTCCGACAATTTGCCGCGGGTGCCACGCCGCGCTGCCGTGAGTTAGCTCTCCGTCCTGCGGGCCGGACAGGCGGCAACGTTGTGCTTGGCCGCACGGCATCTGAAAACGGCAGCGCAGTCCGCTCACCGGCCGCCCGATCTAGGGAACTGCTGGGCTTGAGCGCCAACGACCGCTTTAGGGAAGCTGTACCGCGGCGCGAGGTGCCACGACGAGCGGCAGACGAGGGCCGGACACAGGTAGATGATCACTTCTTTTGTGCGCTTCGAACTAGGAGGTGAAGCGTTTCGTTTTTACCATTCTTCCAAACGTTTCCGACCTGAAAGAATCCGACTTGCTGTAAAATTCCGTCCTTCATCGCAGGGTTACTTGTAGTGGCAAAAATGCCCTTTCCCTCAGCAAGTTCCAACGCGATCTCGACAAGTTTTCTTCCGATGCCGCGCTTCCCATGATCAGGCGAAACAGAAACATAACCCAACTCGTACGGATAGTCTTCGTGCAAGAGCGGTTGCCCTGCCTTGACGCCGCTTTCAAGACCGGACCGATATTGGTCCGAAGGTATCTTCAAGGCTGCCACACCAATCGCCTGTCCATCAGACTCAGCAAATATGAGCTTTGCACCAGGGCGATTTACTCCCTGCCTAACGAAGTATTCATCGACGGCACCACCTGACCGAACCAGTTCAGCGAAGATATCCACGTCATGCTTGGTTGCATCCTCGCTACTAAGAACCCTGTATTCCGTCATTTTGATCCAATTAGAAAATCCACTCTCATCCCAACTGTAGGTCGGATGTCCGCGTTGAGAAAGCTGCATCGCAGCGACGCTCACCCACGCAGATGGCAGCTTTCGGCCAATCGCGATGAAGTTCCGGACATCAGATCAGTGGCATGAAAGGCTCTCTGTCGCATCCGGTCACTTTTCCTCCGACCCTTCTATCCTAGTGAAGACGTACCCTGTCGTTGTGCTCCGCGTCGTTCTCTAGGCACTCCGACCCTCACATCTTGTCCAACCGCCCCTCGTCATCAACCACTTGGAGCGAACATCCCACTTCACCCCACTTCCAAAGAACCAGATTGAGGTCAGCATCCCCCGCACCCTTTGCGAAGCTTCGAACTAGCAAGCCAGCATAGCACTCGGCGATCAGGTCCCGCGCGAAGTCCTGCGATGGCACCCGCCGCCCCTCGAGCATGGCAAGACGCCAGCCGGGATCGGCCAACATCTCATTGGTCATTCCGCAGGCAGAGAGCTGTCCGGCCTCCCGCGTGTCGAACACGGGCGCGATATCAGCCCGGTAGGAGACGAGGATCGTCGGCTGCAGACTGCCCACCTGGTTGGCCTCGCGCAGCGCCGTGACCGGGTCAAGCGCGCAATAGAGCGCGGGTGTGCCTTTCGGGTTGAACCGCCCCCCATACAGTTCCGCCCCGCGCCCGGACAGGGGCATGCGGGCATAGACGGGGTTCAGAGCACGGTATAGCGGTCCACGATAGGCATCGCCGGTCAGCGCCATCAGGCAAAGACGCCCGCGTCCACCGCGTCGACGTATTCGAGCACCTGTTGCGCCTTGCCGTCCTGCACCAGTTGCATCGCGGTGCGTCCGTCGAATCCGGCCAGGGGCTCCGACCGGTACCAGGCATAGGCGATGAGTGCCGAGCCGAAACGCGGTTCGACCTTGTTCAGGATCTCCACAAGTTCCCGCAGGCGGCGCTGAGTCTTGTCCGAACCGATCCGGGTCCGGCGCTGCAAGGCGTCCTTGCCCAGTCCGACCGTCATCGCCACCTCTTCGGCAGAGGTGCGCAGCGCGGCTGCGATGCGGCGCGGCTCGAACTGTCCGGCTTCAGTGAAATTCGCGATCTGCATGGCGACGCTCCGACAGCAATACTGACGGTATATAGCGTTAAATCGACCGACAAACAAGTGTGCCTCCCTATCCGTCTTTTGGCTGCCAAGATGCTATGTGATCGTAGGATGTCATCGCCCCTCCCCTTCCGGCCGCCATCCGACCGGATCGGCGATCCAGCGGTCGATCTCGGATTCGCGCCAGCCTGCGCCGTGGATGGAGATGCGGAGCTGGGCGGGAAATGTGCCCTCGGAGATCTTGCGGTAGAGGGTCGAGCGGGACAGGCCGGTCCGCGCGAGGACGGTGCGGAGGCGGATGATGCGGTCGGGGTCGGGCATGGCTGGGCTGGCTCCTGCTGGGGTCGTGTGGGGGATACTGGTCCAGTCAGGCCGGGCCGGGATGAGAGGGCAAGAGCGTCCAGGTCGGCGTAGGGGCTTTGCGAACGCACGACGGTAGATCGGACGGGTGTCAGAGGCCCAGACCCCTACTCCGGCCGAGCTCGAGACCGTGGCTGAAGGCAAGTTCCTGGCCGAGTCGCCGTCCCATATCGCTGGAGATGCCGAGATCGCGCTTGCGGTTTGCGAGGAGGGACTCCAGCTGCGGATCGCGCTGCAGGCTTCGGGCCATGTCGGTCATCACCTTGCGGGATTCGTGGTAGCCCGTGTAATCGCCCGCGCGGTATTGCGCGCCGCTCCGGCGGTCCAGCTGCTGCCAGCGCTCGACGAAGCGGTCGGCGCGGGCACGGGGATCGGTGCGGAGCTCGGCCTCGAGCTGGAGGGCGCGGATAGCGCGGCCGAGCTGGCCCTTGGCAGCGTCCCGCGCGAGGGTCGGGTCCTTCAGGTAGGCGGCCTCGGCATCGCGCCAGCCATCGGGCCGCAGGGCCTCGAAGGCATCGCGTGCACGGTTGAGACTGCGCAGCTGCTCGGGGCTCGCCTTGTCGCCTTGGGCCAGTGTCTCGAAGACCTCATGAACCGCCTCGGCATGGCGGAGCATCGCGCGGGCACGGGCCGGGCGCAGCGCCGCCTCGCGGGCCTCGGCCAGATCATCCGGCTGCTGGCGCATCTCAGGTAGCTCGGACGCGTGAGCACCGAAGTCGATGCCCCGGCGGGCGGCGAAGTCCTCGACCGGATCGGCCCCGGCGTGGTCGAGCGCCATGTCCTTCGCCCGCTCGCGCCCGAGGATGCGGGCCAGCCGCTCGGGGCTCGCGAAGTCGTCGCGGCCGTAGTGCAGCTCCACCCCGTCGCGGTGCCGGGTGAGGGCCACGTAGCTGGCATGCGCATCGAGCCCGGGCGTCGCCAGCACATGGGCTCGGTCGACCGTCATGCCCTGCGCCTTGTGGATCGTGGCCGCGTAGCCATGGTCGATCCGGTCGTAGTCCTTCAGCTCGAAGCGGACGGCGCGGCCGTCATCGGTGCGCACGGTCATCGCCTGGCGGTCGAGGTCTGTGATTGTCCCCAGCGTGCCGTTCTTCACGCCGAGGCCGCGGTCGTTCTGCAGGAACATCACCCGGTCGCCGGTCGCGAAGTCTCTCTGGCCGCGCTCGACCGTCACGCGCACCTCCGAGCCCAGATCGCCCGCAGCCCGCATCCGGTCCCGCGCGGCGAGGTTCAGCGCGCGCACCTCGTCATTGGTATGCGTCAGGATGATGCGGCTGGCCTCGGGGTCGGCCTGCCGGTCGCGATCCCAGCCCTCGATCAGGGCCTCGCGCCCGGCTTCCCGGCTGGCCGCCGCATGGACATGGCCGTGGGTCTCGTAAGCCGCCAGCGCCGCCTCGGTCCGGCCCGTCGCCAGATCGCGCGTGGCCTCCCGCTGCCAGTCCTCACGCTGGCGCCGTACCTCGCCGATCCGCGCGCCACCATGGCGGTCGTGGAGCGACCGGAACGCCGCGCCCGCCTCGATAGATTGCAGTTGTTGCGGATCTCCAACCAGCACCACCTTGGCCCCGGCGTCGGAGGCCTGCGACAGCACCCGCTCGAGCTGGCGTGTGCCGACCATCCCGGCCTCGTCGATCACGAGGATGTCGCGCGGCGTCAGCACATCGCGCCCCTGCGCCCAGCCGTGCTCGAGGCTCGCGAGGGTGCGGGACCCGATCCCCGAGCCGCCCTCGAGATTCTCGGCCGCGATCCCCGAGAGCGCCGCGCCGTGGACACGGTAGCCCGCCGCCTCCCAGGCTTCGCGCGCCACGCCCAGCATCGCGCTTTTCCCCGTCCCGGCATGGCCGATGACGATGCCGAGGTCGCGCCCGTCTGTGACATGGGCGAGCGCCTCGGTCTGCTCGGCCGACAGGATCAGACCCCGCGCCTCGGCGCGCGCCAGTGCTTGGTCGCGGTCGCGGACGTCAACCGCATGGCGTTCCCGTTCCGCCATCGCCATACCCGCGCGATGCAGGCGCCGTTCGGCCTCCAGCATTTCGCGGATGGTGAAGCGCTCGTCGCCCCGCGCGTCCTGCCCCAGCGCCACAAGGTCGGGCGCGCGGCGCATGGCGCCCAGCACAGCGTCGAACTGGCCCGGCCCGTCGCTGTGGCGATGCGCGAAGGCGGTCATGTCGCGGCGGGTGAAGGTCGCCTGCTGCCGGGTGATCGCGTCGAGCGCGAGGCTCGGGTCAGCGATGATCCGGGTGCCGTTCTCGCGCGCGATGGACCGGTGCATCTCGGCGCGGTCGGCCTCTTCGCCGGCACCCACGATCCGCTGCGCGGGCGCGCCGATCTTGTCCTGCGGTTCCAGCGCGATGCCCTGCGCCTCGAGGCTGCGATGATCGATCCGCGCGTCGATATCGAGCTCGGCCAGCCGCGCATTGGCGACCTCCGCCCAACGCTCACGCCAGCGTTCGAGCAGGTCGGTGCGGTTCCACTCCCGCACCTTGGGGCCGAAGCCGTCCTCGTCCACCGAGCGCATCGTCAGCATGACATGGGCATGGGGTTTGGGCAGGCCGTCGTCGGTCCGGTCCCAATGCACGTTCAGATCGGCGATCATGCCGCGGTCGACGAACTCCGACTGCACGAAGTCGCACGCCAGCTCGATTGCCTGCACTTGCGTCAGCTCGCGCGGGAGCGCGAACTCCAATTCGCGGGCGAGTTGCGCATCACGGCGGACCTCGCAGGCCTCGACCTCGTTCCAGAGGCGTTCGCGATCCGACAGAGCCTCGGGCGCACCCTCGGGCAACAGCACTTCGGAATGCACGACGCCGCGCTTGGCGGTGAAGTCGTGGCTGCGCTCGATCCGCTCGTCGCGGAGCCGCGAGGCGGACCGGTAGGCGGCGGCGGCCACCGCGCTCGACCCGGACGAGCGTCCGATGACCTTCATGTGGAGGTGATAGATCGCCATGATGGGGCGATCTGTGCCACGGGCACCGCCACGTCGGAACGACGTATAAGCGCGCCCTCCCTCGAAAAATTCTCGGGCGGGACCGGGCCGTCCCGCGCTGTCCCGGCGACCTTGGAGCCTTTCGCGCGGGGTGCAGGTATCCTCATCGCATCAACGGTTCGAGGAGGATGACATGCGCAAACCACGGGATTTCGACGCGGAGTTGAAGGCGCTCGAGGACAAGGCGCGGGAGCTCAAGACGCGCAAGGTGCAGCAGTTGGGCGAACTGGTGATCGCCACAGGCGCCGACTCGCTGGCGCCCGAGGAACTGGCAGGCGCGCTGATCGTGCTGGCAGAGACGACGGATGCGGCGAAACGGGAGGCCTGGGCGAAGCGCGGGGCGGCGATGTTTCGCGGCAAGGCCAGGCGATCTGCTCCGGCGGATGGCGGCGACACTGGCCGCGCTGAGGCGAAACCGGGCAGCAGCCAACCGCCATCAGGCGGCCCGGGCGCGGCATGACCGGCGCGGCTGGAAGATGGACCGGCGCAAGCGCACACGGCAGCTGATCGAGCTCGGCGGGCTCATGAAGAAGGCGGGCATCGTCGAGATCACGGGCGACGACCGCACCCTGATCTTCGGCGCGCTTCTGTGGATGGCAGACCGGCTGGAGAGCGAAAAGAGCGATCACGCGCGGAAGGTATGGCGCGACTGGGGCCGCGCGGCGTTCGAGGTCGAAGCGAAGGAAAAAACCGGGAATTGAGCGAGCGCGCCAGCTTACCGTACCAGCTCCACGACCTCACCGCTCTTGCCCGTGGCGAAGCGCCCCCAGGCGTCCATCAATGCGCGGCGGCGGTCGAAAAGATCGGAGCGCGCATAGGCTCGCTCGACCTCGTTGCCGGTCGCATGCGACAGCGCGGCCTCGGCCACCTCGCGATCGGCATGGGCGCTCTCGCTGCACCAGTCGCGGAAGGTGGAGCGGAAGCCGTGCACCGTGAAACCTTCCGCACCCATGCGGCCCAAGAGCGGCTTGAAGGCCATCACGGAAAGGGGCTGCGCCTTGTGATCCTTGCCGCGCTTCGGGCTGGGGAAGACGTAGAACGGATCGAGGCCGCGGACCTTGTCGAGCACCGCCAGCGCCTCGGGCGAGAGAGGTACGCGATGGGGCAGCCCGCGCTTCATCCGTGCATCCGGAACCAGCCAGACCGCGTCCTCCAGATCGAACTCGGACCATTCCGCGCCCCGCACCTCACCGCTGCGCAGCGCCGTCAGGATCAGGAACTCGAGACACCGGGCCGAGACCGCTTCGCGCGCCGCAAGCTGCGCCATGAAGGCGGGCAATTCCCGCCAGGGCAGCGCCGCCATGTGCTCGGCCTTCCGCTTCACGGCGGGCAGCGCCTTCTTCAACCCCGCCACGGGGTTTTCGTGTGGATAGTACCCCGCCCCTTTCGCCCAGTCGAAGACGGCGGCGATGCGCTGTTTCACCCGCCGCGCGGTGTCGTGCTTCTTCGCCCAGATCGGATTCAGGATGGCGAGGACATCGGCCGAGGTTATGGACTGGATCGGACGCTTGCCGATCTTCGGGAAGGCATAAAGCTCCAGCGACCGCAGCCAGAGCTCCGCGTGACGGTCGCTCTTGAGGGTGCGGGAGAGCGAGGCGTGGTGACGCTTCGCGGCCTCCTCGAAGCTCAACTCCTCGCGTTTCCGGAGCAGGTCCGGGTCGCGCCCCGACCGGGCCTCGGTCCGCAACTTCCGCGCCTCTTCCCGGGCTTCGGCAAGGCTCATCCAGGCGAGGCTTCCCAGACCGAACTCCCGGCGTCTGCCATGCACGAGGGTGCGCAGGATCCAGGATTTGGCGCCGGTCGGACCGACCCGGAGGTAGAGCCCGTCGCCATCTCCATACATCCCCGGCTTGCGGGTTGCGGCGACGCGTTTGACCGACAGTTTTCCCATCCTTCTGCCCTCTCAGGCCTAAACTTCTGTCCCGCCATTTGTCCCACCACTCGGCATGAGAAATGGTGGGACAAATGGTGGGACAGAGTGAAATCGACTGGGACAGGTGAGGCCCCAAGTACGCTTTAAATATATGCTATAAAATGATTTTCTGCAACGGCGCGAGACGGTATGACGAAGGGATTATGTAGCCCTACGGGCTGCCATTTTTTATCACGTTTTAGCGTCCTTTCACTGGGTTGAGAGCCTCGTCTGCCCAACCCGTCGGAAAGGTCGGACAAGGTTTGTTCGGGTCTGGCCCCGGATACCTTCGCCCGCGCGCTATCGGCCATGCGTGCGCGGCTCGTCCTGTTCGTGTAGGTCGTGCCCTCTTTCGGGGGCGCGTGCGCCATGAAGGACATGACTTGGTGTTTCGTGCCGCCGCGCTGTGCGATGTGTGGTGCCTGAAGGTGCGATCTCGCACGTGTCACGCCCTCTGGTTTCTCGGCTTCGCCGGGCGGCACGAGTCTGGCCCGTTTGGCACGCCGGACCATCCCCTGATCGCATCATGGTCCCGGTCCGTTTCCCGGCGCGGGAGGTTCTAAGATATTGTTATAGAAGGAAATTTCAAGAGATACAGATAGCTGGCGCGCCGCCCGAAAACGGCGGCACGCTAGCGATCTTGTGGGTCTTTTCGCGCGGCGGGGCGGCTATTCGATACCGGCATTGCGGGCCATGATGGCGGCCTGCGTGCGGTTCTGGACGGACAGCTTGCGGAAGATTGCCTTGACATGGACCTTGACGGTCGCCTCGCTGACCTTGAGCATCTGGGCGATTGTCTTGTTGGTTTCGCCCCTTGCGACATGGCGCAAGACCTCGAATTCGCGCGGCAGCAACTTGTTGCGGATCGCGTTATCCGGTTCGGCGCGATCGGCGCGCGTGATGTAATCGGCGGGCAGGTAGGTCTCGCCCGCGCACATGAACCGTACCGCGTTTAGCAGCGACTTCGCCGGGAGCGATTTTGGCACGAACCCGGCGGCGCCGGCGGCGATTGCCTCTTCGGCCATGGTGAGGGACGCGTTGCCGGTCAGGATGCCAATGCGATGGGCTCCCTCGACCTGTTGTACGCGGCCCAGCCCCTCAAGGCCGTTCATGCCGGGCATCCCGACATCCAGGAGCACAAGGTCGTAGGGCCCATCGCGGGTGATCCTGTCGAGAGCAGTCTGCGTATCAGGGACGAGATCGGCCTCGATATCCTGTTCCTGCGCGAAAAGCAGTCCCAACGTATCGCGTAAAAGGTCGTGGTCGTCGGCAACGAGTACCTTCATTTCATCTCTCCGGTTTTCGCAAGGATTTCCCCGGACGCGCGGATCAGGTCGTGTTGCGAGATCGGCTTGCCCAGGACGGTGACAAAGGGGTCCGGCAACTCTGCGCCAGAGCGCATTTGCCAGTCGGGGACGGCGGTGATCAGAACCGTCGGCAGGGTCGGGGCATGGCGATGAACGGCCTTGGCCAGGTCGGCGCCGGTCATGGCGGGCATGTCGTAATCGGTCAGGATCATGTCCCAGGCGCCGGGGGCATCCTGAACCGCCGCAAGCGCGTCATGCGGATCGGTGCAGGCGGCGACCTCGGCCCCGGCCAGTTCCAGGAACTCAGCGATCACCCGCAGTACATCTGGGTTGTCGTCGACCGCCAGGATGCGGTGGCCGTCCAGTCGCCCGGTGATCGGGCCCGACGGCGCGGTGGGTTGCCCCAGCGTGTCCATGCCCTGCCTGAGCGGGAAAAAGACGGTGAACTCGCTGCCCTCGCCGGGCCGGGTGTCCAGGGCGACCGCCCCGCCATAACCAATAAGGATGTTCGACACCATCACCAGGCCCAGCCCGCTGCCCGCGTCCTGCTTGGTGGTAAAGGCGGGCTGAAAGATCTTGTTGACCAACCCGGGTGAAATGCCGGTGCCGGTATCGGCCACGCGGATCTGCACATGGTCCCGATCCGGCGGAATGCGCCCGACCATTGGGGGCGCGGTCCCCCTGTCGGGGCCGGGATGCGACAGCGAGACCACGATCCGCCTGTCGCGGCTGGCCGGGGCCGCGTTGATCGCGTCACGGGCATTGATCCCGAGGTTCAGCACGACCTGGATGATGTCGATCGCATTCGCCTGTGCGGGGACCGGCGTGTCGGGCAGGTCGCGGACCAGGGTGATGTCGGGGTCCAGGCTGGCCTCTAGAAGGTCACAGGCGTCGTCCAGGGGCTTGCGCAGATCGATCTGTCCACGCGGGACCGCGCGCCCCCCACGTTCGCGCAGTTGCGCCACCAGAGCGGTCCCGTGTTCGGCCGCGGCCAGGATGCGGGTCGCGTTTTCCTCGACCTTCACGCCGTCGCGCAACAGCGTCGCCGATCCCGAGATCGCGGCCAGCAGGTTGTTGAAATCATGCGCGATGCCACGCGTTGCCTGCGCCACGATCTCGCGTCGTTGGGCGATCTGCAAATCCTCGCGCAGGCGGGCCTGTTCCTGCATCTCGCGCTTGCGCCGGGTGATGTCGCGGTTGATGCAGATGATGCGGCCCTCGGGATCGCGCGTCAGGGTAAGTTCCTGGGCAAAGGTGCTGCCATCGGCACGCCGGGCGATGCTTTCGCCTTTCCAGACGCCGTCGCGGTGAAGGCTGGGCAATACGTTGGCCTCGAACTGACGGGCCTCTTCGGGGGGGTAGAGGTCGGACCAGTGCAGGCCAAGCAACGCCTCGGGCGTATCATGGCCGAATTGCCGGGCCTGGGCCGCATTGGCAAAGACCAGTCTCCCGTCCGGGTCGCTGATGGCAACGGCATCGTGGCTTTGGGACATGGCCGTGACGAGGTCGCGCAACTGTATCGCGGCCGCCTTTTGGTCCGATATATCGAGTGTGACGCCGGCCAGAACGGTGGGCTGCCCAGCATAATCGCGTTCCAGAACGCCGCCGCGGGCGAGCGCCCAGATCCAGTGCCCGTCGCGGTGGCGCAGGCGGAATTCCACCTCGCACCAGTCGGTTTGCCCAGAGCGCAGGCGGGAATGGGAGGCATGCACATGGGGAAGGTCGTCAGGGTGGATCAGCGCGTCGATCTTGTCCAGGGTGTCGGGTTGGTACGCTTGCGGATCAAAACCCATCATCTCGTACCAGATCGCGCTATGCCGGATGGTGCCGCTGGCAAGCTCGACCGACCAGATGCCTGCGCGGGCGCTGTCGACAATGTTTTGCAGGCGGCGTTCCAGCCGCTTCTTGTCGCTGATATCGACCGCGAACACGACCAGCAGGCGGGGCGTTCCATCCGGGTCATGCGCGGCAACCCCGCCACGTCCCCGCAGCCATACCCAGTGCCCGTCGCGGTGGCGCAGGCGGAATTCGACATCGAACTGGTCGCTCTCGCCGCGCTGACAAGCGTCATGCGCCGCCATCAGGCGGTCCGCGTCATCGGGGTGAAGGCGCTCCATCATCTGTGCGGCCTCGAGCTTTTGCCAGTTGGCCGGCTCTTCCCCGATCTTGCGTGCGAAATCGGGGCTTTGCGAACACAGGCCGGTTTTCAGATCCCGCGTCCAGGCCGCGAGCCTGGCCGCGCCGATCACCTGGTTCAACACTTTCGCGGCATCTGTTGTTCCGGATCCGCCGGTGGACATCTGCATCCGTTCCTCCCTCGCCGGGCGCCGAAATCGCGCCCGCCCCCCATTGCCGTTTCCCGGTGCCCTCATGACCGCCATGCCCCGCGCCGATGCGTCTGCGTCAAAGCTGGCCACGCGTTTCGCCGTTTCTTGACTTTGGGGGTATCGCCTTCATGAAAGTGTGGATTTCGCACAGGGCCTCAGGCTTGTTTCCCTTTCGGCATTTCGCCCGACATATTCGCGGTGTGCAATTCCATCATGAGGCGAGAAATTGGAGCAAATGCAGATATTTGACTATAAAGTGGTATCGCGATGTCGGGGGCCGTGCATATGGCCATGACCGCGGCGGCATCCGGTGTTGCGTCTAGGGCCTCAGTGCCAGCGTCAGCGCCCCGGCCGCGAGAGCCGCAGCATATACCGCCAGTACCCGCAGGCCCAGGTCGCGCCCCCCGACCACCAGCGCCATGGCACCTTTGACTGTGGTGTTGACCGCCACCGCAAGCACGATGGCCCCCGAAGCAGCCTGGGACGAAAGATCCCCCCGGCTGAGCTGGGCGACAGAAATCGTCAGCGCATCCACATCGGTCAGCCCCGACACCGCCGCCGCGGCATAGACCCCGCTTTCGCCGAACCATTGGCGCAGGTAATGGGTCCCCAGTATCACCACCACGAGAACGATGCCAAATGACAGCGCCGTGCCCAGGGCCAGCGGGTTCGACAGCTCGTCAAGCCCGGTCGGGGTCTTTTTTTGCCGGCCCGCAGAAAGGGCCAGCAGCCCCGCCCCCGCGATCCCCGTCGCGGCCATGGTTCCCAGTGGCAGGGCAAGTGCCCCCAGAAGGCCGGGCGCAAAGATCGTGGCCACCACCATGACCCGCAGAAAGGTTACCGCCCCGGCCAGAACGATCCCCACCGACAAGAGCGGTGCCAGCCGCGCATCATCCCGCACCAGCCGCGCCAGCGCCAGCGTCGTCGAGGTCGAGGAGGCAAGCCCCCCCAACAGACCGGTGATCACCGCGCCCAGCCCCGCGCCCGCGACCCGCATCGCCCCGTAGCCCAGAAAGGACAGCCCCGCCACGATGACCACTGCCCACCAAAGGTCATGGGGGTTCAGGGCCTGGCCCGGACCGAACCCTTGCCGGGGCAGAACCGGCAGGATCACAACCGATATGACGGCCAGTTGTACCAGCGCGGCAAGCTCGAACCGTCGGATCTGCGCCACCCAGCCATGCAGTATCCGCTTGAGCGACAACAGCGCGGTGGCCACCACCGCCGAGGCCGCCGCCGCGGCCATGTCGCCCAGCACTGCCGCCGCGCCGAGGACAAAGGCCAACAGCATCGCGACCTCGGTCGTCAAGCCCAGGTCGTCATCGGCGCGCAGTTGCGCCCAGTAGGTCACCGCGACCAGCGCCGCCAGCCCCAGAAAGGCAAGGCCCAGAAAGACCGGGCCCGTGGCGGTGCCAAGCCAGGCGCAGATCCCCCCCAAAAGCCCGGTCAACGCGAATGTGCGCAGCCCCGCGATGCGGGTGCCTTCGGCCTCGTCACGCGCCTGCCAGCCGCGTTCCAGCCCGAACAACAACCCGATCGCCAGCGCCAGCCCGAGTCTGCGGAACAGTTCGATCTCTTCCATCGTCACCAGTCTTGGCCCAAGCGGGGCGACTTGGCCAGCGCCATGCCACCATCCGGGCCGTCGGAGCAGATGCGCTGGTGGGGGGAAGAGATCGGGCGGAATACTAAAACGGATGCATCTCAACCGTCATTTCACGCCGGAACGATGCCTTTGGTGGACAAGTTTCGATGGACTGTCGCAACAGCGAGGGCTTTCCCCTCTCAAGCTGGGACAAGGCATCTGATCTTGTCCGCGCCCATGCAATCGTAGGGGCGTTGCACGGCCGGCGGCGACTTACCCATGCCCTTTGGGTGTCTCCGCGGCCAGACGTTCGCTCGTGGTCAGGCCTGGCAAGGCAAGACGATGCTCATCGGAAGATACATCGAACAAGGATAATCCCTTGGCGTAAATTGCATGACCGACATAGGCATCTTCCAGTCCGACGGCCCGCATCGCGAAAAATGCCTTCATCGCGAGATACATGTAGGCGCAGGCGGCCATCCCGTCGCGGCCCAGCACATAGCCGTAGCCGCCAGCGGCATAATTTTGCGGCAGCGGGTATTGATATCCTTTTTCCTCGATCTCGGGGTCGGCGCATTTCGAGATATGCCAGCCATGCCATTGGGTGTGATGCTTGGCAGCCCCGACACGCCGTCCGGCATACGGGGCGCCGTTTTCGGCCACGCGGCAAAGCGTTTGGCGAAACGTGTCCGCATCGTTCAGGCGGCTGTTGTCGTCGAGTTTGACAAGCCAATCCGGCTCGGCGACCAGATGCACCAGCATTACCGCGTAGAACACCTTGCGATGCAGGCTTTCGTAATTGTCGGGTACGGGTACGCGCAAATGGCCCCGGTCATAGTCAAGTGTCAGCGGCGTGTGGTCCTCGTCGGTCCCCGGAACGCATCCGGTGACCATGATATGATGATAACCCGGCCCGAGCGACGCAAAGGACGCGATCGAGTCGCGTGATCGCGCCATCCGGGGCAGGCAGCTGAGGTGCAGGATGACCGTCTTTCCGTCGCAATCGCGCCGCAGCCGATCTGCCGCCTCTGGATAGGTTAACGACAGGAGTTCGCCGAGGAACCCGTTGAAACCGCTATTGGCGGGAAAAAGAGAATAGATATCACGCAGCTGCGAGAAATCTCGGCACAGCTTTTGCGGCGTGGCACCGTCGCACAGCCGTTCCAGCCGCTCGACATGCCGCCGCGGACCGTTCGTGCAGAACTTCAGGTTGTAATAAAGCGGACGATTCTTGCGCTCGGGGCGGGGAACCCGGTCGATCAGATGCGATTGCGACAGCATCAGGTCGCGAGACATCGTTTGTCCGGTATGCAGCAGGTCTTCGGCGGCGCGTTGCAGGCGCTGCGCCTCGGGCTGCCGGTCGGGGCCGGACACAAGGTCGCGCAGCCGATGCTCTTCGAACAGGCGACCGGCGAAAAACCCGATATCTGCCTCTTCGCGCGTCAGCGCCAACTCGGCCCAGAAGGCATCCAGCCCGGCGCCGTCGCTCTTGTCGTAATGCGCGCGCCAGGTCGCGCCAACACATTTCGGCAGCTTGTCGTTGCGGGCATAGGCGGCGCCGCCCAGGCGGATTTTCTGCTTGTAATGGTCCAGCGTGCGGTACGGGAAATGCAGGATGGACATGCTGTCGCCGGCGGGTTGTGTCGCACCGTTCAGGCCGGCGATATCGTGATTGCCCTGTGTCACCCGCACCTCTGGCGAGGCGCGATGCGCGCATTTCCCCGGCAGGGGCTTGCCCAGCGCGTTCACGCTGTCGCGTTCGAACAGCACGCTGTCACGCGGATGCGCCCGTGCCGATAGCGGATCGCCCCCCTCGATGATCACCGCCGCGTTATGGCGCCCCACGCTCAGCGCGGCCACATCCCGCGGCACCCCGGCGAAAAGCTGCTTCAGATCGCCCCCGCGCGGCAGCCAGAATTCATCGGCATCGTTGTTGATCACCCAGTCCGCCGCGTGGTGCGTGGCGGCGCGGCGGGCCATTTCGGTGACCCATTCGGCCTGGCTGTAATCGTCTTGCGGCTGGAACAGGTAGTCGATCTCGTATTCGCGCCCCAGCGCCTGCACGATCGCGGCGGTGTCGTCGCTCGACAGGTTGTCCATCACGATGAACACGTCGACGCCCAGCGCGGCATGGGCGCGGATCACGTCCTCGATGATATCCGCCTCGTTGCGGACCAGCAGGGTCATGGCGATCTTGACGGGCATGGCGCGTGCTCCTCAGGGGGCCTTGCCCGGCCACCGGCCCGGTTGCAGATGCGTCAGCCTCTCGCCCAGGACCTCGGCGCACAGCGCCCCGTCATAGGGCCGCCCCAGCGCCTCGAATACCGGGCGCAGCGCCTGCGCATCCCCCGCGTAATCGTCATACCGCACCTGCCAGCACAGGCCCGGATTCGCCGCCGCGTACTCGGCAAACAGGCGATCCGCCGCCGCCAGCGTTTCGCGCACCCAGCCGGGGTCGCAATCGCGCCACCACCCCGATTGCGCCACCGCCGCATGGTCGCGCGTGTTAAAGATGAATCGGCTATCGGCAAAAAACCGCCGCAGAAATTCCAGGTGCCGGCCGAAAAACGCCGCGTCCTGGTGCCAGCGGATTTCCTTGAACCCCGCGATTTCCGTGCCCGGCGGCACCGCCAGCACCCGTTCGGCCAGCACATGCGCCAGGTCACGGCCCAGCCCGTCGGGGTCGACCTGTTCGCTGCCATACCACGGATGCGTCGGTCCCAGGGTATTGCCCTTGCGCCGGTGCGATTGCGTCGCCTCGTTCTCGGCCAGCCCCGCCCAGGCCCGCGCCAGGTGATACGACAGGTTGTGATTCTCGCCCCGGATGCACACCCCCGGCAGCCGGTTCATCAGGTGTTGCAACACTGTCGATCCCGACCGCCCATAGGTCACCACGAAAACATGGCGCACGGGACGCGCATGTTCGGGGCGCGCATGTTCGGGCCGCGCATGGTCGGGGCGGCCAGGTGCGGGGCTATCGGGGCGGGAAAGATCGGTCATCGGCGCGCTCCTGAGGCTGGCACAGCTATGCCACCCCGCGCGCCGGGGAACAAGCATCCCGCCCCAACCGTCAACACCCCCCGCCAACACCCCCGCCAACACCCCTGTCAAGGCCGCCTTTCCCGACCCGCGCCCCCGCCAAACTGTGGCCCCCGCGCCACATGTCCCTTTCGCCAGGCGCCCGCCCGCCCATTTGCCACCTCTCCCCTTGATCGGGCTGGGGAAAAAGGCTCTATTGACCGCGCGAAAAGGCGCACGATCCACGGGGCAGGGGGCGACGATTCGGCAAACGGCGCGGCCGGGTCATATCCGCCGCGCGGCACATGCCGGCGGGCCATTCCTGTTGACAGGGGGCGGTACCGGCTGATAGCCGAAATGCCATACCCCTTCCGCGGGCGCGCGCTTTGCGGTACTATATACACGGTTCTCAAGCAGGAGACTGAGACATGGCAACATTTGAGATCACGGCCGCCAACGCGACCGTCGTTGGCACGCTGGGTGACGACACCCTCGTTTACGGTGATAACAGCGTAAAGCCTCTTGACGGTTTCTCGTTCGACGGTCGCGGTGGCAACGACACGGTCGATTTCTCGACGAATAACAACTATATCCTCGTTCCGGCTGCTGAAACAAGCGGTCTCACCGACGTCCCCGAGACTCTTGAATACGACGCGTCGACGCAGACGATGACCATCGATTTTCGTGGTACGCCCGCGGAGTCGACCCTCGTCTCTGTCGAAACCCTGATCCTGGACAACGGTACGCTTGATTTCACCGGCGAAATCGCGGGTCAGTACCTCGCGGGCGATGTCACGACCGGGACCTACAATGGCGGTCCTGTAGAGTTTGATCTTGACCGCGATGATACCCTAGGGACGACGGGGACCTACGACTCCGAAATCTACCAGACCGTTGCGGTCGAGGGTGAGGATGATCTTTACACCCTCGAAGTGGTCGGGCTGTCCAGCGGTGGCTCTTGGGTCGTCTCGGCCGTCAACGGTCAGGCTATTGATGCCACCGGCGTCGTCTTGCTGGACGAGGGGTCGGTCAACGTTAGCCCCGCGCCGGACATGCAAGGGCAAAGCGGTCTCGAAGTAACGGACGCTTTCGCCTTCTACGCCAGCAAGGTGTTCGTCGATGGCATCGCCTACGGTGAAACCGAGTCGGTGACGTTCAACGTGACCTTCATGGATAGCGGTGACGCCGAAAACACCGTCACCATCCCCTACACCGTCCTGGTCGAGGGCGGCGCTGGCCCGGACTTCACCACCGGCAACGATTTCCGTCCGAATTTCGACGCGACCGAGGGTGTCGCCGACGCGCTGGCCGGCGATGACTTCGTCAGCGGCAGCGCTGGTGATGACATGATTTTCGGCAATGACGGCAATGACCGCATCTTTGCCGGTGCCGACGATCTGGGTGGCGATAACGATGGTAACGGCATCAACGACATGTTCGCCGGTGGCGATGGCGATGACGTGATCGGCGGTGGCGCCGGTAACGACATCCTGATCGGTGACTCGGTCAACTCGGTCAACTTTGTCGACGTCGACTCCACTGATAGCGATATCGTGCTCGGCGACGTCGATACCGATGACGGCAATGACATCATCTATGGTGGCACCGGCAACGACTGGATCGTGACCGGTAACCTCGACGGCAACAATCCGTTTGAGAATAGCAATGGTGACGACGTAACGGACCGCGGCCTCTTGCAGACGAACTTCGAGGCCGTTGTTCATGGCGAAGGCAACGACACCGTCTGGGCCGGCGAGGGCGACGACAACATCTTTGGCGACGATGGCGACGATGTGCTCGGTGGCGGCGATGGCAATGACTACGTCAACGCAGGCGCCGGCAACGACACCGTCTATGCCTCGACCGGGGATGATACCGTGAAGGGTGGCGATGGCGACGACATCGTCTTTGGCGGCGAAGGCAACGACTCGATCGAGGGCGGTGCCGGGACCGACACCCTGTACGGTGGTGCCGGTGACGACTCCCTGACGGGCGGTGCCGGGGCCGACATGCTCTATGCTGGCGGCGGCAACGACGCACTGACGGGCGGCACGGGCGTCGACACCTTCTACTTCAACACCGCAGAAGGTGAAAACACCATCACCGACTTCAACACCGAAGAAGACAAGATCGATGTCAGCGAGTTCGACCTCACCTGGGCCGATGTTCAGAACTCGGCCTACCAGGTCGGTGACGACTCCTACATCGCCCTTTCCGACGATGTGACGGTCATCCTGAGCGGCGTCGGTCTGGATGCGTTCGGCGAAGGCGACTTCATCTTCTGATCGACATATGCCATGTCATGGAAAGGGCCCCCTCGGGGGCCCTTTTCAATTGCGCCCCCCGCCCTGGATGTGACAGGGGGTAAGGGTGTGCCGGGCATGGGGCGCCGCGGCCGGAGGGGAACGTGCGACGATCGAAACTTGACGGTGGATTTCGGGAATTGCGGGTGGCGCGGGGTGCGTCGCGGCGGTTGTTTGGCGCGATTTTCCTGTTCAGCATCTTTGTCAACCTCCTGATGCTGACCGGGCCCTTGTTCATGCTCCAGGTCTATGACCGCGT
>NZ_SLXU01000027.1 GCF_004343505.1 Rhodovulum bhavnagarense
AAACACTCAGCCCTCGGCTGGAAATCACCCGTGGCCTTCGAACAGAGGGCCGCCTAACATGAGCACCTGACCGGAACAGAACCGGTGCAGGTCCAGATGGCGGCGTGGTGCCAACGCTCGTCGATGTCAAGAAAGACGGTAATACCGGCTATCGCTCCATCGTCGTGACCCGTTGTGACAGCGGAATCAAGAGCCTCGACGACGCCAAGGGCAAAGTGCACGCCTTTGCCGACCCGGATTCGACCTCGGGTTTTGCCGTGCCTTACTTCAACATGAAGGAAAAGCTGGGCATCGACCCGGCCTCCTATTTTGCTGCAATCCCCTTTGGCGGCAGCCACGAGGCCGACGTTCAGGGCGTGGTCAACGGCACCTTCGACACCGCCTCGACCTACCAGGACAATGACGTGAACGGCGTGTACCAGCGCATGGAGCGCAAGGGCATGATCGAGCCCGGCGTGATCTGCAAAATCTGGGAAAGCCCGGAAATCACCTCGGGCCCGTGGACCTTCCGCAACGACCTGCCAGCCGAGATGATCGAGGACGTCACCGCCGCGATCGAGCAATTCCCGGCCGCCGATCCCGAGGGGTACAAGCTCTACAGTTCGTTCGATCCGGCCGACGAGAACCCCGAAGTGGGCTTCATCCGCGTCGATCACGACCGCTACCAGTGGATCGTCGACATGCGCGCCTGGATCAAGGAACAGCGCCGCGGCGGCTAAGCCCCGGCTGCCGATACCACCCAAGGGCGCGCGGCGGCCGCTGCGCGCCCTTCTCATGACCTTCAGCCCGGGGCAGCGCCGATGACCGCGACCGCCGAGTGCACCGCCAACCCGCCCGATATGGACGAGAGCGCCATCGCCGCCTTCGAGCGCGACTACACGGCCCTGCGTCGGCGTGCCCGGATCGGCTGGGCGGCGGGCGCCACGCTGTTCTTCGTGGTGTTCATGCTGACCGCGTTGCTGGGCGATTTCTTCAAGGTCACGCAGGTGACCAGTCTGGACGGCTCGCGCGAATGGCGCTGGATCATCCCCGCCGGCATCCCGCGGCTGGGCGAGTATATCGAGAAGACGATCCCCGTGTTGCGCTGGGAAAGCCTCGGCGCCGATGTCGCCGAATGGTTCTGGCGCTGGAAGATCTGGCTGGGACTGCTGGCCGAAACAATCCTGATCGCCTTCATGGCGACCACGCTCGGCGTCTTCGGCGGCTTCCTGCTGTCCTTCCCGGCGGCGCGCAACCTCGCGCCACGCCCCTGGATCCTCTTTGTCAGCCGCCGGTTTCTGGAAATCGCGCGCACGGTCCCCGATCTGGTCTGGGCGCTCATCTTCGTGTTCTGCTTCTCGGTCGGGCCGATGGCGGGCGTGCTGGCGATCGGGCTGCATGCGACCGGCGCGCTGGGCAAGCTCTATTCCGAGGTCAACGAGAATATCGACATGGGACCGCTGGAGGGCGTCAAGGCCGCGGGCGGGACGTGGTTCGACCAGATCCGCTATGGCGCGATCCCACAAGTGCTGCCCAACATCATCAGCTACACATTGCTTCGGTTCGAGATCAACGTGCGGTCGTCCTCGATCATCGGCTATGTCGGCGCGGGCGGGCTGGGCCAGGAATTCCGCACGGCGATGAGCTTTCAGGAGTATACCGACCTCTCGGCGCTGTTCCTGATCATCCTGATGACCGTGATCGTCATCGACTACAGCTCCGAACGCTTGCGTCACGCCATTATCGGGATGGAGGCCCGCCCATGAGCATCACGGAAACCGAGATCGCCGCGGCCCGCGGTCGCCTGCCGCGCGCCTTCCGCGCGCCGCTGGCCGAGCGGGTGCGCCGGTGGGCGCTTTGGGGGCTCTTCGCCGGCCTGATCGTCTATTGCCTGATCGATTTCAACTTCGCGCCGGGGCGCATCTGGACCGGGCTGGGCCGCCTTGGCAACGTGCTGGCCTTCATGTTCCCGCCCTATGTCTGGAAAAGCTGGGCCGAGTTCGGCGAGATCGCCAAGGGACTGGGCGAAACCCTGTCGATGGCGTTTCTCGGCACCGTTCTCGGGGCGCTGATCGCCTTTCCGCTGTCCTTCTTCGGGGCGGCGAACATCAACCGCCTCCTGCCCTTCCGGCTGGGTGTCCGGCGCGGCTACGACATCATCCGCGCCTTCGAGACGCTGATCCTCGCGCTGATCTTCATCCGCGCCTTCGGGCTGGGGCCGCTGGCAGGGATCCTTGCCATCACGGTCAGCGAGATCGGCACCTGCACCAAGCTTTTCTCGGAGGCGATCGAGAACACCTCGGAAAAGCCGATCGAGGGGGTCAAGGCCGCGGGCGGTTCGCGACTGCAGCAGATCCGCTACGGCCTGCTGCCGCAGGTCAACCCGGTGATCCTGTCGATCGTGCTTTACAACTTCGAGTCCAATGTCCGTTCGGGCACTATCCTCGGCATCGTGGGCGCCGGGGGGATCGGGTTCCTGCTGTCGGACCGGATCAGCGCCTATCGCTGGGACGAGGCATGGTCGATCATCTTCCTCATCATCGCGATGGTCTACATCATCGACTGGCTGTCGGCGCGACTGCGCGGCAGGTTCATCGGAACTTGGGACAGCGCGCGGTGAGACTCATCCTGTCCGTCACGACACCCGCCAAGCCGGGCCTCAAGCCCCCGAATCCGACTTTACCAAGAGGGCTACTCTAAATGAGCAAGCGCCTTTCCGAAACACCGACCGTCCACGACACCGCGACCGTGATCGACTGCACACTGGGCAAATGGACGGAAATCTATGCCCATGTGACGATGCGCGAGGTGGATTTCGGCGATTATTCCTACATCACAAAACACGGCAACGTCATCTGGTCGACCATCGGCAAATTCTGCTCCATCGCCGAAGGGGCGCGGATCAACCCCGGCAACCATGCCACCTGGCGCGCCGCCCAGCATCATTTCACCTATCGCGCCGCGCAATACGATCTGGGCGTGGACGATGGCAGCTTCTTCCAGTGGCGGCGCGATCACTGGGTGACGATCGGCCATGACGTCTGGATCGGCCATGGGGTCACCATCTTGCCGGGCGTTACGATCGGAAACGGCGCGGTAGTCGGCGCGGGGGCCGTGGTATCGAAAGACGTAGACCCCTACACCATCGTCGGCGGCGTTCCCGCGCGGCCGATCAAGCGCCGCTTTTCCCCAACCGAGGCCGAAGCGCTGATGACCATCGCGTGGTGGGACTGGAGCCATGCCGAGTTGCGCGCCAGACTGCCAGACATCCGGACCCTCGCCATCGCTGCGTTCATCGAGAAATATGGAGCTTGCCAGACTTAGGCGTTCTTGGGTCACCCGCTTGCCGACTGCCCGTCACCAGATGATCCGGACCACGCGGGCCTGACGGTGATCGGAGGTGACCTGCCTGCAGCGACAATCCTCGGCAGGATGTCCCGGATCGGTCCGGAATTCGCAGGGTGAGGCATATCCCGCACCGGTGTGGTTGCGCCCGGGAGGGCGCAACCGTCTTCGGTTCACTTCATGCCAAGCTGCATGCGCAGCGTGTCGGCCAGGTCCGAGATCGTTGCTTCGACCGCGGCGCCTTCGGTCAGTTCGACCAGAGCGGCGGCGATGAGATCAGTCACGGCCACGCCCTCGGCGCCGGGATAGGCATACCAGGGACCGGCATGGGCGGCGACCTGCGCGTGGCCCACCTTGGCGTTGGGGTTCGCCGCGTAATAGGCGCCGAGATAGCTCTCATCGTCCAGCACGATCTTGTTGGCCGGGGCATAGCCGGTGGTCTCCACGATCACCTTCTGGCCCTCGGGGCCGGTCACGAAGGTCATGTACTCCCAAGCGGCAGCCTGTTTTTCCGCGTCGTCGGTCAGCATCACGATGGCCGACCCGCCCGTGGGGAAGTAGACGTTTTCTTCGGCCACGACCGGCGTTCCGAACACGGCGAGTTCGAAATTGCCCGCGGACCCTTCCTCGAACCGCTTCAGAAGCGAAGAGCTTTCGAAGAACAGGCCAAGCGTTCCCGCCGGGAAGGCCTGGCGCGCGTCATTTTCCGACATCGACGACATCCCGGCATCTTCGGCGAACCGTTTGTAAAGGCCCGCGGCGGTCATGCCCGCTTCGCTGTCGAAGGTGATGTCGCTTTCGTCCTCGGTCATCGGACGGCCGCCATGGGCGCCCAGCAGGGACTGGAAGCGCCAGTCATGCCGGCCGATCCAGACGCCTTCGACAGTGTCGCCCAGCGCGTCGATCTTGGCGGCAAGCTCGATGATCCCGTCGAAGTCCTTCGGGAAATCGTCCATCGACCCACCGGCCTGTTCGACAAGGTCGGGGTTGACGTAAAGCACCATGGTCGAGGCCGAGGTGCCAAGCGCCCATTGGTGCCCTTCGTACTGGCCCAGCGAGAGCAGCGCCGGGGTATAGCCCGCTGCCATCGGATCGGCGGGCAAAAAGTCGTCGAGCGGCTGCAGGACGCCGCGGTCCTCCAGCACGCGCCAGAGGTTGAGGCCCACATAGGCAACGTCGGGCGCGGTGCCGGCGATCCCCTCGCGCAGGACGCGCTGCACGCCGTCCTCGTAGCCTTCGGCAGGACCGTCGAGGGTGATCTTGATGTCCGGGTGCGTTGCCATGAACGCCTCGGCCAATGCTTCCTGGGTCTCGGCCCAGATGGTCGGAATGGCGTAGTGGACACGGATTTCGGTCTCGGCCGCAGCCGCGCTGGCGGCGAGGACGACCCCGGCAGAAAGAAGAAGGTGTTTCATGATGTTCCCTTGGTTCGGTGCTAAGGACATTCGGCCTTAACGGCCTTTGATTGCTGCTCGAATCTCGTTCACTTCTTCAGTCCCGTATTCGCCAGACCCTGGGTGAAGCGCTTCTGTGCCAGGAGAAACCCGAGGATCAGCGGGACCGTGATCAGCGTGGCGCCGGCCATCAGCGGACCGACATCGTCGCCGCTTTCCTGATCGCGGAAGAACAGGATCCCGCGCGGCGGGGTCGCAAGACCGGGATCGGTGGTGGCGATCAACGGCCAGAACAGATCGTTCCAATGCGCCGTGACGGAGAAGATGGCGAAGGCTATCACGGTGGGCATGCCCAGCGGGAACGCGATGCGCCATGCAATGCCCATCTCGCTCATGCCATCCACGCGCGCGGCGTCGATCAACTCGGCGGGGATCTGCGAGAAGGCCTGTCGCAGCAGGAACAGCCCGAAGGCTGAGGCCATGAAGGGCAGAATGAGCGCTGCGTAGGTATCGAGAAGCCTGAGTTGCGCAAAGCCGAGAAATATCGGGATGGCGGTGACGTGGAAAGGCACCAGCAGCGCCGCCACGACCGCACCGAACATCAGCCTGCGACCGGGGAAACGACGATGCGCCATGGCATAGGCCGCGGGTACGGTGACGGCCAATTGCAGCACAAGGATGCTGCCGGTGACGATCGCCCCGTTCAGCAGGTAACGCGGAATGTCGGTCTCGGTCAGCGCGGTCCAGTAATTGGCGAGCGTCGGACGCGTGGGCAGAAGCGCAACCTCTGTCGTGAAGATCTCGGCATGCGGCTTCAGCGAAACCGACACCAGCCAGACGAAGGGCAAGAGCACCATCACCGCCCCTAGGGCGATCAGCCCCAGCGATATGACCGCGCCCAACCTCACCGGTAATGCACCCGGCGTTCGACCAGCATGATCTGCAATGCGGTCAGCAAGAGGAGCGCTAAGAAGAAGACCACGGTGATCGCGCTGGCGTAACCGGCCTTGAAGTAGACGAAACCTTCGCGATAGAGCGCATAGACAATGGTATCCGACGCAAATGCGGGCCCGCCCTTTGTCATGGTGGCAACGGTTTCGAACACGCGGAAGGCGTTGACGGCGGTGACGATCACCACGAACAGTGTCGTTGGCCCGAGCATCGGCCATGTGACGGTCCAGAACCGCGACCACCCTCGATCTGCCCCGTCCACTGCTGCGGCATCGTAAAGAGCGGTCGGTATGGTGGCGAGACCGGCAAGGAACAGCACCATGTTGTAGCCGACGCTTTGCCATATCCCGATGGCGGCGAGCGTATAGAGCACCAGCCCCCGGTCGCTCAGCCATTGCTGCGGCGCCAGTCCAAGCACCGACATCCACGTGTTGATCAAACCGAGCGACGGATGCAGCAGCATCTGCCAGGACACCGCCATCGCGACCAGCGTTGCGGCCACGGGCAGGAAATAGACGGTGCGCAGGACCGCGGACAAGCGGGGCAGGATGTCCGTCAGCCGGTGCAGCCCCATGGCCACCAACAGCCCGAGCCCGACAGAGGCCGGGATCACGATACCGGCATAGACCACCGTGTTCAGAAGCGCATTGCGCCCCTGGCGCGAGCCGAACAGGGTGGCGAAATTCTCGATGCCGATCCAGTTCGCAGACCGGGCCCCGACCTGGTAGTCGGTGAAGGCCAGGACGAAGACCACCGCGACCGGCAAGAAGATGAACAAGATCACCACAAGCGCCGCAGGACCGGCAAGCACCAGGTCGGTGAGCGCACGGTTCCTCATGCCGGGATGTCCTCGCGCCGGCCGTCCGCCCCGAAGCCGTGAAGCGCCGCAGGGTTGGCGGCAAGGCGCACGGTATCGCCCGGGTTCGGCAGTGTCTCGCCCCCCCTCAGAACGATCCGAAGGGCGGTGCCGGCGTCATCGCGCAACTTCAGGATCGTTTCTTCGCCGTGAAAGGCGCGGCTCTCGACGGTAGCAGCCAACGCGCCTTCGGGGGAAAGGCGCAAGTCCTCGGGGCGGATTCCGATCCACAGGCGGGTGCCGGCGGGATGCAGCCGCCCGGCGGGCCCGGGCGGCAAGAGATTGATGCGGTGATGCCCGATGAACTCTGCTACCGCGATGCTTTGCGGGCGGTGGAAGATCTCCTTCGGCGATCCGACCTGCACGATCTCGCCGGCGATCATTACCGCGATCCGGTCGGCCATGGACAGCGCGTCGGACTGATCGTGAGTGACCAGAAGGAACGGATAACCCGTGCGCCGGTGCAACGCGCGGATCTCGTCCCTTGTGTCGGCGCGAAGCTGGGTGTCGAGATTTGAAAGAGGCTCGTCCAGAAGAAACGCGGAAGGTTCGCGCACAAGCGCGCGTGCAAGCGCTACCCGCTGCTGCTGCCCGCCGGAAAGCTGGCCGGGCTTGCGGGCCAGCAGGTCGCCCAGCCGCAGCATCTCGGCCACTTGGGAAACCTGCGCCTTGATCTGAGCCTGCCTTTTGCGCACGACCGGGCTGACCAGCGCCGTACCCGGCAGGCGCTGGACGGCGGACAGCCCGCGCATGCGCAACGGCAAGGCAATGTTCTGGAAGACCGTCAAATGCGGGTAAAGCGCATAGGACTGGAACATCAACGCGATATTGCGTGCAGCCGCGCTATCGCGGGTGACGTCGCGCCCGTTCAGCAGGACCCGTCCCGCGCTTGGTGCCTCCAGTCCGGCCAGCAGGCGCAACGTGGTCGACTTGCCGCAGCCCGACGCGCCAAGGAGCGCCATGAATTCCCCGTCATGGAGCGTGAGCGAGACGTTGCGCACGGCCTCGGTCGTCCCGAACCTCTTGGTCACCCCGTCAAGCGAAAGGCGCGCCGTCATGCAAGCACCGTGTGGAGTTCATACATCGCTCTGCCAGTCCCGGACCGGAGCAGCGGCGATCAAAGCCTCAAGTGTTCGCGAGACGGCCGCGTCGGGGGTGGCGACATGGCTCACGCCGGCCACATCGGGCGCGCCTACCAGCCCGATCACGGTCTTCGAGAAATGCAGTCCGTAGGCGACCTCGCTCAGCGTGCCATACGACCCGCCGATGGCGATCAGGACCCGGGCTGACTTGGCGATCACCATGTTGCGGGCCTCGCCCAGTCCAGTGGGAAGCGGGACGCTGACAAAAGGGTTCGCATCCGCGGGCTCATTGCCCGGCAGGATGCCGATCATCAGGCCCCCGGCCTCGGCGCAGCCTTTGGACACGGCCTCCATGACGCCGGTCTTGCCGCCGCAGATCAGCGTCAGCCCGAGGCGGCCCAGATCATGGCCGATGCGTTCTGCGGCGCAGATCTGCGCCGCACTCGCTTCACGCGGCCCGATGACCCCGATAACCAGATGGCGAAGGGATGCGCGCTGGGCCAAGAAGCCGAAGGCCTCACACACGGTTACCTCTGACCCGCATGCCGGTTCAGGTATGCGATGGCGGCACCACCGGGTTGCGTCGAGGATCGTGTCGCCAACGCGGATCGTGCCGTCGTCCTGTCTCACAAGCTTCACGTTCATTGAAACCGTGCATGGTGCGTGTAAAATAGCTTACAAATGTCAGTTAATTTACACGGTTTTATGACACTGCAACCCGCGAAGACCCCGCTCAGCGAACGCCAGGCCAGTATTCTCTCGAAGGTCACCGAGAACGGTTACGTCACGATAGAGGCCCTCGCGGCCCAGTTCGGCGTCTCGGCACAAACGGTCCGGCGCGACATCATCGCCCTGTCGAGTGCGGGCCACCTGCAACGGTTTCATGGTGGCGCAGGCCCGGTCGCCGCGACCGAGGCAGCCCGTCTCGACTACCCGGCCAAGAAGGCGATCGGCCGCCCGGAAAAGGCTGCGGTCGGCTCCAAGGCCGCCGCGATGATCCCGGATGGCGCGACGGTCTATCTGGACGTGGGCACCACCGTCGAAGCCTGCGCGGTGGCGCTGTCACGCCGGCCGGGTTTCACGATCCTGACAAACTCGATGCCCGCGGCAATGATGTTCGATCCGGCTGAGCACCGGGTCTTCGTTCTCGGCAACCGGATGGCCGGCCGGGACGGCTCCCTGGTCGGAGAAGACAGCACTCGGATTTTGGGCAAGGTGACCCTCGACGTCGCGATGATCGCTTGCTCCGCCATCGAAGATACCGGCCGTGTCATGGATTTCGACATCGAAAAGATCGCGATCAAGCGCGCGGCCATGGACGTCGCAAAAAGTAGCTGCTTGCTCGCCACCCTGAGCAAATTCAACAGAACAGCACTCGCCACCATTGCACGGATCGAGCAGTTCGACGACATCGTCACCGAGGCGGACTGAACACGCCCGGCGGTCGTCAACCGATACGCGCGGCGGTGCCTGATCGACTGGGCTATACTGCCCAACGCGTCAGAGGCATTTGGCTTGAGTGTTGGGCGGGGTGGCCGGCCTGATGGCGCCTCCGGCTTGCAGGTCCTCTTCCGCACAATCGGCGAGCGCTTGCAAGTGGCGAACAGGGCGGGGAAAAGGACGCAGTGGCCCCGACGCGCGGCTCCGAATATCTATTTGCGAAGGGCATGACGCTGGGCAACCCAGGATGGCAGCACCCGTCGCAGCGTTTCGCCTTCGGCGCCCTTTGCGGCCCGCGCGATGTCTTGCAGGACGCGCTTGTCATCAGCAGCCAGCGACCTTGCGGGCCAGTAGCGCCGGGTTACCGTCAGAAGCGCGTCGAACCCCGTGGCCCAGTGTCTCAGCCCATCCGCATCGAACGTGGCCAGCGCGCGAATGGTGGTCTCCGGGTCGCCCGCATCTTCGTCGAGGGCATTGGCCTGAAACACCACGAACCCCATGAGGCGGTCGAGCGCGCCCGCGCCCGGAAACTCGATCCCGCCGAGCAGCCCGCCCAGCCAGTCCTGCGGCGACGGCTCCTGCGGGGTGATGGCCAGTGCGGTGAGATAGCCATGCAGATAGGCGTCGGTGATCCCGGCCTGCGCAAGGAGCGCGGCGATCTCATCCGCCGGATCAGCCCCATCGATCGGGGCGACCGCATCATCGCGGGCCGCATCCGCCTCCAGCGTCATCGCCATGATCCCGGTCATGATCGGGATGCGTTTCAGGGACCGCCCCTCGAGCAGCGCCTGCGCCACCGCGGCAAAGGATAGCCAGAGCGCGGGATCCACCCCGGCTGCGGATTTCAGCGTCGCGGCGCAGACCGCGAACTGCCGCGCCCACCACGCGCGCCGGGTCGAGAGATGCTTCCAGACGGCGGTCTCACGCCCCTTGTCCGTCCGGGCCCGGGCGATTGCGGCGCGCAATGCGCCGGTGTCCTCGAACCAGCTGTCCGCCTGTTCGAAACGGTCGGCCCAGTCCGCGCTGGCCTTCAGGAGCGCGGTGCGGCGTGTCCCCGAAAGATCGGCGAGCACCCCCGCCGCGCCGATGGCCTCGAGAATGGCCTCGGCATCCCCTACAGCAGGGCTCAGCGCGTCGGGCCCGAGGATTTCGGCAAGATCGACAATCCCCGGTGCCGGCATGCGCCCCGACGCCAGCCCTTCGCCCAGACCGCGCGCCAGCGCCCCGGCCAGCATGTCGGGCGAGATGTCGAAGGTCTCGATCTCGTCCAGGATACGAACGAAGGTTTGCTTCTGCTCTGTCGCGCTGGTGCAGGGGATGACGAACGTGTCCTTCACGCCGTGACCCTGCTTCAGCATCATCATCGCAACGCCGCGGCGGCTGCCGGTCTGGAGGGCGGCGACCAGGCTTTGGGCCCCGGCCCCGTCGGGCAGGCTGGCGGCGGCGCGGTGGAGGGTTGAGGCCGGCGCTGCAGCCGGTGGTCCGCCGCGCCGCATCTGCCGCCGGATCGCCCCGTCAAGGGCGGCGCGCGCAGCATCATCGGGCAGCCACTTGCGCAGCGTGGGCAGTAGCGCGCCAAGTTCGGGGGCCAGTGTCCCTGCCTCAGCACGGGACAACAGCGCCGTCGCCGCGGCGAGGCGCAGGTCGGGGTTCGGATCGAGAAGCCAGTAAAGACCCAGCCGCGCCTCCACCTTTCCGGGCCGTCCGACCGTCATCGAGATCAGCACCCCGGCCAATTCCGGCGGCAGCCCCGCCAGAAGTTCACTGAAAGCGGCATGAACCTGCAGCGGGGCGTCGTCCATCTCCTCCAGGATCGGGTCCAGCAATGCACCGAGGTCGGGCATGTCCCCGGACGGCGCCTCGGACTTTGCCATGATATCGGCGGTCAGCCGGGCAAAAGGCGGCGCTGCGAGGCCCGCGCGGGCATGGGTCTGGGCCAGGCGCAGACGCTGGGCCGGTTCGAGAGGCCGGTCGGCCTCCCAGCCCGTGACCGCCCTGGCAACGGCATCGAGCAGCGCACCTCCCTCAGGCGCATCGTTCTCTGCGGCCATGCGCGCCTCGTCGAGCGCACTGGCCAGAAGCGACGCGGCCGCCTTCCCGCTCGCCTCATCCGCAGGGTCGAGCACGACAGCGACAATCCCCGCGATGCCGGTGGGATCGCGCAAAAGGTCTCGGGCGCCGTCCCGCAACAGGCGCGCGTGCACCGCGTCCTCCGACGCAGCGCCGACAGCCTGGATCAGGGAGAGTGGGTCAACGGGCATGCCGGGATCGTTACGCCAGCAGGCAGATTCTGGCAACAGGATCGGTGCGCCCGGGCGCAGCGCGTCACGCGCAGCGCCTCCCCGGTGCAAACCGCTCCGTTCCGAGCGAATCAAAGCCGCAGTGATCCGGCTCCCGCGCCTATGGTCGGTGCGTCTGTTGGATTTCGCGTCCGCTCACCAAAGAGGTTCACTCAAGTCCACTGTCGTCCTACTCTTTCACCATGGTGGATGACGACCGTTTTGAAAAACTGGTGCGCCGGGCCGAGGAACAGCTTCGGGAGCAGTTTGCGGTTTACGATGAGATCCGAAACGGCCTTGGATTTGCTGCAAGAGACGAGCAGGTTGCCCAGCATATTACAGAGCTGCAGGCGGCGCGCGCGGCAAGTAGGGTGGCGGCAAAAGGGTTCGCGCACCAGCAGATGCCTCTTGTTGAGTTTGGGCTCCTGGTCGCCTTCAATAATGGGCTTTCTCCAGAGGCCGAACAGACACCATCAAAGGACCCCTACATCGCGCTGCTGCGTGATTTTCTCGAGCAAGCGCCGAGCGATGCGACTGTATTTGATGCGCTTTCGTTGCACGCATCGGAATATGTTTCGGACGGGATAGCCATGCCCAATGAAATCCGCCGGTTCATCGCCGCGCGCCTGAGGGGGCACCTGAAACGCCCTTCCGAGAAAGGCGCCCCTCGGAACGCGAGGCTAATACACGCCTTGATCTACCCGTTGATCATCGAGCTGGTCGAACAGCACGATCTGAAGCCGACACACAACGAAGCGGAAGAGAACGGCACCAGCGCCTGCGCTGTCATTTCCAAGGCCATGAAAAATCTTGGATTGCTGCCCCAGAGTTACGAGGCGATCAAGCGCCTCTATCTCAAGGAAAACGCCATTCAGGGCGATGGGTTTTGAACGAAGGCCCTCTGCGCATCGACGCGCTTTCCCGCGGCTTGAACACCCCCCTCTGATCTTGCCGCAATGCGCACCCGAGGCGCCCATGTGGGTCAATTAATCTGCCGATTAATCGCCCCACGACCGATCTCAAGATATCCCCCATGGTCCTTCAAGAACCATCAAGGTCGAGAGAGGCACGGTCATGGATGAAGAAATTTGGAGATTGCCGCGGGTCATCAAAGCCGTCGGCATGGGCCGCAGCTGGATCTACCAGGCCGTGGCCGAGGGACAGTTCCCGGCGCCGCTCCGCCTGGGCAAGCGGGCCGTGGGATGGCGACGAAGCGATGTCCTGACCTGGCTTGAGAGCCGCGTGGACAAGGCTCGGCAAGATCCGCCCCACGAAGCCCGAGACCATGGAATTCGTCATTCCTGAAAGGACCTCGAGATGAGCGAAGCGAAGCACCTCACCGCTGCGCTGGGCGGGCATTGGTATGGCCAGTACGGAACTGCGCCTTGTCCGGTCTGTCAAAGCGAAGGCCGCAGCGACCAGACTGCCTTGACCCTGCGAGACGGCCGCCGGAGCCTCCTGCTCCACTGCAAGAAATCCGGATGCCGTTTCGCCGATATTCTCAGAGCTGCAGGCTGTCCCACCACGCGACGCGAGCATTCCCAAGGGGATCACCGCAAGGCAGGCAGGCGCACAGATTCGCGGACCGGGTACCATGCGCGAAACCTCTGGGCGGCGTCAGAACCGATCGAAGGCTCCCCTGCGGAAACATACCTGCGCCAGATCCGGAAGGTGGATCTGCCTTCCGCGGGGACGCTCAGGTACAACCCGGTTACCTGGCACGGTCCGACCCGCCAGTCCCTGCCGGCCATGATTGCGCTAATCGATCATGCGGACGGCATTGCCGTTTCACGGACCTATCTCAGAGCGAACGGGTCGGGAAAGGCCGACCTCCCCCGGCAAACGCAGAAGCTGATGCTGGGGGCCGCGGCCGGGGGACATGTCACATTGATGACCGGTGCCGGTCCGCTCGTTGTCGCCGAGGGTATCGAAACGGCGCTTTCGGTTCCGCGGGTCTTTCCGGGTCGCCCGATTACCCTCTGGGCAGCGCTCTCGGCGTCCAACATGCGCAACCTGGCCCTTCCGGCGCTGCCAGGCCATCTGGTGATTGCCACGGATGGCGAGCCCGCCGGACGGGCAGCGGGCGAGGCGCTTCGGTCCCGGGCCCGGAGCCTCGGTTGGGTCGTAGAAATCAGGTCGGCCCCCGATGGTCAGGACTGGAATGACGTGTGGATCGAATGCGCGGGCGCAACCGGCGCTGTCGGCAGACCGCGGCAGCCGAAACGCCGCGACGGAAACGGAAATCAAAGAGCATGACGAAAGGGCATGATCATGGCTTACAAGACGACAACCTGGGCCTTGGCGCAGCGGGATCTGAAGCCCGCCACGAAACTCGTCCTCGTCCACCTGGCGAATTACCAGAACAAGACAACCGGGCAATGCAACCCGAGTCAGAAGACCCTGGCCCGAGACTGCGGGCAGACTGTGTCCTCGATCAACCGCCATCTCTCGGTTCTCGAACGCCGGGGGCTAATCGAGCGCCTTCGCCAGTTTGACGCGAGGACCGGCGCCGCGCGGGCCACCCAATACCGCTTTCCGAAGGCCCCATGCTGACGATCCGCAGAGGAGCGTTCGAGAACTGATCCGCATTTGCCCCCTACCAGAGCCGGCAAGAGCCCCATCCGAGCGGCTCCACACGGCCTCTCGCGCGGATCGGAGAGAAATCAGGAAGAGAACCGGGAAGAGAACCATGGCCGCCGAGAAAAGAAAAAAAGAGGACCAATTGCGAGCTGCGTCTTCGGGAGCGCCGGCACGTTCTGGTCGGTCGAGAGGGAGTGCGCTTTTCAGGAAGCGGGGCAAGCTTCCGAAAACTGGGCACACACTCTCGAGCCAGCGCGCTTTTTTTCTTTTCGGAAAAAATGCTCTGACGCCTGAGCTATCCGGCGGAGGGGCCGTTTCGGGTCCTTCCGGGGCCTTTTCGTATGCGGGGGGCGTTGGCGCGCGAACCCGCCAGTCAGAGGGGAAAAATCGGGGTTCGCGGGTTCGCACCCGGGTTCGCACCCCGGTGCGCAGGGGCATTCCAGTTCTGATGGGACGGCTGGTCCGCGTGGGCGGAGGGCACTGTTCCGTCCTGCCCTTTGCCCGCGACCTTGGTTCCGTCCTGTTCCGCGCGGCGCTTTGGCCGAGATGGAACCACGTCGTAGCGGCGCCGCCATCGGGTGCACACGGCCTCACGGCCGGTGTTCTGGCCAGAGGTCCAGCGCGATGAAACGGCCGAACCCTCTCTCCGCAGAGATGCTGTCGCCCCGTGAACGGCGACAGGAGCTTTGCGCATTGCTGGCGCTGGGCCTGGTGCGGCTGGTCGAGAGGCGCGGCAGGACGGAGACACTTCCGGCGGAAAGAGAAAGGCCGACTACACATCGCGCCCGGACAGAGCGGCAATGGCACGACCGGAATGGAGGACCACATGCCCGACCCTGACAGCATCCCCGCGCGCCTGGCCGCGCTGAAGACCACGCCGACGCCCGACCTGAAGCAACTGTGGCGCGATCTGTTCGACAACGAGCCGCCGCCGTTCAATCGGCGATATCTCGAGAGCCGGCTCGCCTACCGCATCCAGGAGCTGGCCTATGGCGGGCTGAAGCCCGAAACGGTCCGGCGGCTGGAACGGCTGGGCGAGGAACTCGACGGCGGTGACAGGAAAAAGAGCCGCGTCCGCGCCGACACCATGCCCATCGCCGGCACCCGGCTGATCCGCGAGTGGCAGGGTTTGGAGCATGTCGTCACGGTCACTGCGGACGGGTTCGAGTGGCAGGGCCGACCCTACAAGTCGCTCTCCGCCATCGCTCGCGCCATCACCGGCACGCGCTGGAATGGCTGGGTGTTCTTCGGGCTCAAGAACCGGAGGGCGCGGACATGACCAAGCCGATCGTCCGAAAGCTGCGGTGCGCCGTTTACACCCGCAAATCCTCCGAGGAAGGGCTGGAGCAGGAGTTCAACTCGCTCCACGCCCAGCGTGAGGCCTGCGAGGCGTACATCGCCAGCCAGCGATCCGAGGGATGGGTGCTGGTCCGCGATCAGTATGACGACGGCGGGATTTCCGGCGGCACGCTGGAACGGCCCGGACTGAAGCGGCTGCTGGAGGACATCGAGGACGGGCTGGTCGACGTGGTCGTGGTCTACAAGATCGACCGCCTCAGCCGTTCGCTGGCCGATTTCGCAAAGCTGGTCGAGGTTTTCGACCTCAACGGCGTGACGTTCGTCTCCGTCACCCAGTCGTTCAACACGACCACCTCCATGGGGCGGCTGACGCTGAATATCCTGCTCTCATTCGCCCAGTTCGAGCGCGAGGTCACCGCCGAGCGAATCCGCGACAAGGTCGCTGCCAGCCGCAAGAGGGGCCTGTGGATGGGCGGCGTGCCACCCTACGGCTACCGGGTCGAAAACCGGAAGCTGGTGGTCGACGATGACGCCGCCGAACACGTCCGCTGGATCTTCGCGCGCTTCCTCGAGATCGGCTCCGGCACCGAACTGGCGCGCGAGGTCGCGAAGCGCGGGATCCGCACGCCGCGGGGCAACCGGATCGATAAGAAGTACCTCTACCGGATGCTCAACAACCGCGCCTATATCGGTGAGGCGGTCCACAAGGGCGAAAGCTATCCCGGCGAGCACGACGCCATCATCGACCGCGAAACGTGGGACCGCGTCCACGCCATCCTGCAGGAAAGCCCGCGCAAGCGTGCAGCCCGAACCCGCGCCGATACGCCGGCGCTGCTGAAGGGGCTGCTGTTCGGCCCAGACGGCGCGGCCTTCTCCCCAACGCATACCCGCAAGGGCGACAGACTCTACCGTTACTATGTCAGCCAGATGGTGCTGAAGCACGGCGCCCAATCATGCCCAGTCGGCCGCGTGCCGGCAGGCGAGATCGAGGCCGCCGTCATCGACCAGCTCCGCGCCGTGTTCCGCCGGCCGGAGATCGTGGCAGGCACGTGGAAGGCAACGCGCGACCACGCCGACGACATCACTGAGGCCGATGCGCGCACGGCCCTGCAGCAGCTCGACCCGCTGTGGGACGAACTGTTCCCCGCGGAGCAGGCGCGCATCCTCGCGCTGCTTGTCGAGCGCGTGGACATCGGCACGGACGGGCTCAACGTCCGCCTCCGCGTCGACGGCCTCGGAGGGCTCGCGCGTGAGATGCTGTCTGGCGGCATCGGAGAAGCCGCATGACCCGCGGCACGCCGATCCCCGAGACCGTGACGCTTCACGTCCCGTTCCGCGTCGTGAAGCGCGGCGGGCGGAAGGAGATGCAGTTGCCGTACGGCGCGACACAACCGCGGCGGACCGACAACACGCTCGTCAAGGCGCTGGCCCGCGCGTTCCGTTGGAAGCGCATGCTGGAGTTGGGAGAATTCGCTACCATCGGCGAACTGGCCGAGCGTGAGGGGATCGCGCCCTCCTACATGACGCGCGTCCTGCGCCTCACGCTGCTCGCGCCGGACATCGTGGAGGCAATCCTGGACGGCAAGCAGAGGCCGGAAGTTACGCTGGCGCGGCTGCTGGAGCCGTTTCCGGCTGAATGGACAGGGCAGCCGGACCATATCGGGCGCGCCGGCTGAAGCTGTCATTCGAGCTATGCGCGGCGAACGGCTGCTACGAGCCTTCTTGGACCCTGACGTCGTGGGCAGCCTCCGCTATGTTGGGAAGGAACAGAACGTGCCTACGGCGAGAAGGGATGGCCGGTATCGGTCAGGCACTCACTACGCTACGGTCGGATAGCAATCAGCCGGTACCGCGGCCGTTGCGGGAGTTGTATGGAGGGCTAGTGATTGGTTACCGTGATGATCGGTCGTTCTTGACGAGGGTTCTTAGATGAAGACTTTCTGAGCTATGCGGGATTATGGGTGACGCGGCCTGATCAGGCGGCGCGGTTTTCGGTGGCGTTCTCGGCGACACCGTCGGTGAATGTGACGCCTTCGA
>NZ_SLXU01000028.1 GCF_004343505.1 Rhodovulum bhavnagarense
CGCCTCGGTGAAACGGCTTTTCCTCATGTCGTCTGCTCCTTCTCAGGTTGGGCAGACTCTACATCACAGCGAGGGAACTTCCGGGGGGCAGGTCAGGGCGCGCACAGGATCCCCAAGAGGGGTTCGCAGAGCTTTGGCAGGCTTTCGTAGACCGTAAGCGGCTTCTGAAACCACCACCAGCTGCGATGTAACGACGCGATCCCTGTTGAGAGGTATGGATCAGGATCTGCGGCGGCGGATCAGGCCGCTGACCTTGCGCAGCGGCGCGGTCAATCGCCATGAAATGCTGGTCTTTAACGCCATGGTGGCATATTCGGCTTTTTCCGCGCGGCATTGTTCAAGTTTCGCAGCGTGTTCTGTATCGGCCAGGATCTTGGTGATTTCTGACAACTCGCGATTTTGCGTGCCGACTTCAGCCTCTCGCATTGCCAATTTGCGGTTCGCTTCGTCGAGTCGCTCGTGCAATAGCTTTTCACGAGCCTGGAAAGAGGCGGCAAGATCATCCATCTGGGCCTGACGGGTCGTATCCTCGGCGCGCAGCCGATCAAGTTCCTTGCGGGTTTCATCAGCTTCGTGGCTGCGCTGTTCCAAAGCGCTGCGAACATGTGCAAGTTGATCGACGAGATTCTTATTTTCTTTGTCAAGTCTTGCGGTTTCTGCCCGTAGTTCGGCTGCCTCTGACTGTGTGGATTCAAGGCGCTGTTCTGCCGAAGCTCTTGCTTCGTTCAACTGGTCGATTTCAGCCTTTTGGTCGCGGACCATTCTGGTCCCCTGTTCTGCGGCCCGGACGATACCTGAAAAGGCCGACGCACTGACGGTCATGGCGGCTGAAATTTCGTTGAGCGTTTGGTAATCTACCGGATCCTCGCCGGTTTCTGCCCAACGCTCGAAAATATCATATGTGTTTCGTACCCAATCGGATAGGAGCGGGTTTTTCAAAACCCTGTCGCGGTTTTGTACATGGTGGCGCAGGCCTTCGCTGAGAAACTCCTCCATCTCTGGGGCGACGCTTAGTGAAAGGCGGGGTAGGGTAACGTCGAGATCATCCTGAATTTTCTGGGCCACCCCGGCCCAGTTCTCCATCAACTGGGCAAAGTTCGTGAACGTGCGCGGCCTGCCCCTCGTTCCAGCCTCTGCATCCAACATGTGACGCAGCCAGGTCAGCAGACCGATTTCGCGGGCCAAGCCGTCGCGTTTTTCCAAAGAGGCTGCCACCTCTAAAGGGTTGCGATGCGTCAGGATATAGCGTGGCTCAGCCCCTATATCGGACATGACGGTTTCCCAGAACGGGACCAGGCGACAGATGCGCGGATCCTTGAGAACGAACAGCCGCGATTTCGCGAACTCTTCACCCATGATAGTGACCGCCTCTTCGCGGAACTCGTCGGCGCGGGGGCTTTGAAACCAGCCGGGATTGATCGGCAACCAGTCGTTCCAGGACGATGCGGCAGAGGCCAGAAGCCGGGTGTGAAACGGGTAGATCCTGAGAGACTCGAAATATCCCTTTTCGTTGTCTTTCGTCGGTACCATCAGGGTGGCCGGCTGGTCGCAGCCGAGGATTTGCAGCATACCGGCCAGTGCCGAAGTGCCGGAACGATGCATCCCGAGAATGACAAGGCCGATGCGCCGGATGGAAGCGGGGGCGGCTTGGGGCTGGCCTGCTATGCCATTTGCGTGCGTTTGATGCATGGTCGTTGAGGTCCTGGTCATCGGCGGGTTGAGGTCATGGAGCGAATGTCCGGCTGGCGAGTTGGGGTACCCTGTACCAGTCTGACAGATCAAGCCCGGTCAGCGCCTCGGTCTGGCGTAAATCCGCGGTGAAAGCTTCTTGGTACATGTCCAGTTCCTCGCGTCGGAAACGTGGACGAGGGCGTCCTTTTGAAGTCCCTTCTGGGATGGTCAGCACCCCATCTTCCCAGACCAGCGGTAGCCCGGCATTGATCTGGTCACGTGGCACCACATCGACAGGCCCGATGCCGAGGAAGTCGGTAGCTAGTGCAACGAATCCGGCGGGATTGGCCAGCAGATCGTCGAATTTAAGGAAAAGGAAGTCCTCGCGCGGATAATGATCCAACCAATGCACAAGGGACTCTGCGTAAAGGCTCGTCAACAGGGGTGACAGGTTGACATTGAGGTTCATGGTGTCCGACAGTCCCGTGCCTGGGGCATAGCGGTCGCGACGCCAGTTGTGGATGAAGAACGACACCGCCTTGGCGGTGGGTTGGCGCAGGCAGACGATGAAACGTGGCCTCCCCTTGACGAAGCGCCGCATACGCTCGCAGACATGCGGCCATTGCAGATAGGTCGTCGATCCCTCGCCGCGCCAAGGCTGGTCGCCCGCCGATCCGAAATATCGCGTACAGTATTCAGCGTAACTTTCTTCGCTGTGCTCGATCTGGCGCGAAAAGAACATGGTTTCCTTGGGGTCGGTAAAGAAAACCTCTGGATGATCGGCCAGCACCTTGGCCAGGTAGGTCGTACCGGCCTTCTGCGCGCCGAGAACAAAAAAATTGGGCGCCTTCATGGGGTTGTTCTCCTGGTCATTGTACCCTGCCAGAGGCATGGCTTGGATGCTTTGCCAAACCCTCTTGGTAAACGAAGCCTTCGTTAGCGCTTATGTTATTTGTTTTGGGCTGCTAGCATCGGCAACTATTAACGGCGCGGATTATATTTTGCTGATTTAAGTTTTTCAATCTTATTTATCATATCATAGTCAGATGCATATTTTTCATTGATCATGCGCGCAAGTGTGGGTGCCTGAAAGCTGTGCTTGGAAATGACTTCTCGCTTTGCAATTGTTCTTAGCTCCGAAACCGGATAATCGAAAAGTGACCGCGTTTCTTTGTTCTGGGAGGTCTTTGATGCGTTGGTTGTTGCTCCAAACCATGCAGCCGCATGTTTCGCGCCAATCATATTGACTAGGGAGGTTTTTAGGAAATTTAATTCAATTGCATCTGTATAGGGAATGTCCCAGAGGTGTGATTTTTGTGGCCAGAGGTGGCAATCCAAATATCTAAAGTCTTGTTGAGCATAGCGCAGGAAGTCCAGAAAAGTAGCATCTTCGACTTCAATTCCGGTATATTTTTTGAATTTATTTTGAATATCCCTTGCTGCGCTGTTGTCGATGAACTTGTTAGCAAAGGTCGAAATGAAGCGATCAACAGGGTCGCGATATATGAATATTCTTCTATCAAATGACAAGATCAAGTCCAGCCTCTCGGTTGGTCCGGGTCGAGGTACTCGCGCGGCGGATATGTCGAGGTCTGGAAGTTTTCCGGGCGCAATCATCCCACGCAAGCTGTGGCCGGCAATAAAGCGCCGAAAAGACGTACAGGCATTCTTCCGAATATATGCATAAAGGATACGCTGCCCATTTGCTTCGATCATGTAATGCGTTGTTGGCCGGCGAAATTCGGACGGGGTGAAATTTGGTGTGAACATGGTATCTCCCCTCGGAGGGTATGGGCAGTGATCAGGGGTGATCCGTTTTTGTAAAGTGCAACACCGCAAACCAGTCGTAATGGCTGACGCCGCTTTCGAAACGTTTTTCTGGCCCCGCGGACAAGCCTCGCTCGGCAAGGCTCCGGGTCAGATCCGCTAGGCGATCCGTGCCCGCGATCATCAGCGTGCCGCCGGGGGCCAGCAGGCGCGCGGCCTCGGTTACGATCCTGTCTGACAGCGCTTGCGCCCCGTTCAGCAGGATCAGCGACAACCGCCCGTCGGCCAGGTCGGTGCGTCCCTTGACGGTAAGCTCGGATTCCAGCGCCTTGGCGATTTCGACCCGTCCTTGGAATTGTTCGCGCCAGAACGGTTCCAAGGCTTGTGGCAGGTCGACCGACAGCGCAGGCAGTCGCCGGTAGAGCAGGGTCGACTCGGCCAAGGCACGGTGGATTGACCGGGCCCGGCGGTCCGCGCCGCAGCGGGGACAGCGCGCGTCGCCATCGAGGTCGTGAAAAAGGTCGCTCTGTTGACCGCAGGCGTTGCAATGGACAACCTCGCGCTGCGCGATCGCGTCGAGCGCGGGCAGATTTTCCAGGCGGGGCGGGTGCAACGCACCCATATGTTCGTCGATGCGGTGGAACAGGCCGGGTCGGGTCTTGTTGAACAGCGACATGAGACCGGGCACTTCGCCCAGTTCCCAGCCACGGCTTTCGACGTAGTAGGAATACTCGACATCGGTGCTTGCATGGGGCACCTCGGTCGAAAATCCGCCGATTTCGTCGACCATCGCGCGGCGCATCACGAAGAAACCACCTTGAACATGGGTGAATACGCGCGCTGCTTGGGTTAAGGCAAAACTAGGATTGCGGAACTTGTCGAACAGCGGTTGTGCCTTCGGGTAATCCCGCCCGTAGAGGTAACTGGGCGCGTAACATTGCGTCCCGGCCAACCCAACCCGTGGATTGGCGTTCATGTAGGTCAACACGTTTTTTTCCCAGCCATGGCGGGTAACCATACCCTCCTTGCCACAGACATAGATCGCGTAATCGGAACGACCCTGGGCCAGGCAAATATTCGTGCCCGGTCCGACAAAGGCGTTCTCACGGTTCAGCACAAGCGTGACGTTGTCCTGCGTGCCGTAGATTTCCAAGAGGTGGGCAAGCGCTGGCGCGTCGCTGCCATTATCGCAAATGATCAGGTGGTAGGGCAGGGACGTGAATCGTATCAGGCGCCGGATGACCTCTGATGTCTGTGCAAGATTATTCCAGCTGACGATCATCAGATCTAGGGTTTCGTTGGCCCAGACCCGCAAGAGGTTTTCGACCAGATCTGGGCCGTTATGGTGGCGACGCAAACGCGCTTCTGCGTTCACGATCAGGCTTTGGACCGCGCAATCTGGCAAGGCGTAAAACGCCCTGACGCGGTCGGCCAGCGCCTGAGGATTTGCCTCGGCCACCAGCCCGGTAACAAGGTCTGAAACGAGGTCGGGAATGCCCGCGATATCGGTCGTCAGCACCGGCAGGCCGGCGGCGATGGATTCCAGTATCGTTGTGGGAATGCCATCCATGTCCCCGTCATGGGCGCGCAAGCTTGGGCAAACGAACAGATCGTGCTGTCGATAAACATCCAAAAGCGCATCGCGACTTTCGACCGGACCATGCAGCGTGACATTGCCGATTTTCTCTTTGGCGATGATCCGGCGATAGGCCTCTTCCAACTCGCCATACCCGTAAAGGTCGATAAGGATTCCGTCCGGCTCCAACAGCTTGCCCGCGCGGATCAGCGTTTCTAGACCCTTCTTTTCGGTAAAGCGCGCAACTGCACAGATGCGACGACTTTTGCGCGCTGCGCGTTCAGGCACCTTGCCAGGGGCAAAGAGATCGGGATCTATACAATTGGAATTGATCACGAGTTTGTTTCCGGGCACCCCGCGCTTTTCAAGGTAATCGCGGTGAAAGCGCGACAGGGTGAAAACCTTTTGACAGAGTGGTGACTTGGAAAACTCGTCGATCCGGTTATTTGCTGCATTGCCGTAGCGAAAGATGTCTTGGGCATGCGCGATGCAGGTGAAGGGAATGCCGGCCTTTTCGCAGGCTGGCCACACCATGTCGGTTACGGTTGGGTAGACGAAATGAGCATGGACGTTGGTGATGCCCATTTCGACCAAGCGCTGGGCCAAATGGTCCGGGCTGGTGACACGCTCCCACTCAATATCGAAATCTGGTTTGAAATCCGCGTGGGGGGATTGTCGACAAAAGACCCGGACATCGACACCCCTCGCCCGAAGGAGGCGCAACTCGTTCAGTACGAAGGTTTCCGAGGGCACGGGGAAGTGCCAGCAGAAATAACCAATTTTAAGCGCATTGCGCGGTTTCGGGGCGAGATCGGCCCGCGCGCGCAGGGTCATCTTCTGCGGGTTCACCGGTATGTCTATAACACGATCATAGGCCGTGCGCATCTGCGTGGCATAGGCTGTACGGTTGAAGCGTTCTGCGACGTCCGTGCGCGCCCTTTCCCCCAATGCGATCAAGCTTTCCCTGTCATCGGCGAGCCGCTGAAGGGCGCGCGCGACTGCCCCGTTATCTCCGAAGGGCACGATAAATCCTGTTTGGCCATCACGCACAATCTCCGGGGGTGCGCCATGGTCGTAAACGATGGCGGGCCGGCCCGCAGCCATGCCCTCCAGTACGGTACGGCCAAAAGATTCGCGGAAACGGGAAAGGCTCACGATCACGTCGGCCTCGGCTATTGCCTTGGCTGGTGTGTCGCGATAGCCTAACATCTTCAGGTTGGAGGGCAGCTCCCCGCTGGTAACCCGCTCCATTAGTCGAGCCGTGTGCTCGGTCTCTGGGCCTATGAGGTGAAAGACGATTTGTGGATGGGTTCTGGCCAGCGCCCCGGCGATCTGCGCGAAATCTTCTATCCCTTTCTTTGGGATGTTCGAACTGATCAGGCCTACGCGCATCGGCCCATGGTTCACGGGGGGCGGCAAGGCCGTCAGCGTGTCGAAATCGGCTGTGTTGTACACGCGGACGGGGTCTTTGCCCGGTAAGGCAAATGCGGCACGCGTGGCCTCTGAATTTGCGATCAGGAGATCGGCGCGCGCCCAGGTCTGTGCGACGATGGTTTCGGCATCCTCGCCGATCATTTGCAAAAGCGTGGTGTCGTGCTGGATCAGTTCGCGCACATGCACCACCGTGCGCACCCCCATGCGGCGGGCCGCGATCAGCGGCTCCCGCAGCACGATGGTGTTGGAATGCACGATGTCGACGCCCTCGTCGGCGATAATCCGTGCAAACCCCGCCACGGCCTTCTCGTTGACCGGCACCCCCTCGCGCCACCACCGGTAAGGCAGGACATAAACCCCGCGCGACCGGTTGCGCAGTATTTCGAAATATTCGCTGTTCTCGATGCCGGGGACCGTGACGATCACATTGAAGTCTAGCGCGTTCAGCCCGTCAAGGACATCAAGCAGACTGCGTTCGCCGCCAAACAGGTTTCGACCGGCAATATGACTGCATAGAAGCACTGTCGGCCGCCCTGGTCGTCGCGCCGCGTTTCCGCGTGTCAGGCGCGGTGCCGTGTCCACCTGGGAGGGGCCGGTGGTATCGGTTGCAAATATCCGTCTGCCCTCGGAGCGGCCCGTGCGCAGGTAATGTAACAAGGGATTCACCCCGGCCCTCGCAACATCTTGATGCGTGGCAAGGTAGGCACTGGCATCAAAGCGTGGCCCCGGAGAACGGTTCAGGCGCTCTCCGAGCCAGAGGTAATGATCAAGCGGGTCCATGCCCAAGAGCCGGACGTCCGTATAGCGCGAGCTATACCAATCAGCATCGAAAAAACCTGAGTCGAGCAGTTCCTCGCGGCTCAGCCGGTTCGAGGAAGGTTTGTGTCCCATATGCTCTACTCCGGAGGTGCGGGATCACCAGGGATCGGGCCGGTGTTTGGATTGTTGCGAAACAGGTTACCTGGAACCGGCAGTGTCTTAGACCATCTGGTGTCTCAGGTCCACCGGGCAATGCCCTGTCTCAAACTCGCCTGCCGTCCATCCGCGCCGCAGGCGGTTACTTGGTGCTATCCGATCCTGGTGTGGTGAAATCGTAATCCACTACCGTGCAGGTCGTGCCGCTTGTGCAACCGCCGCAGCCGGCGCAGCCGGGCGCGGCGCCGCGGCGTCGGCGCAGCATCCCGCGGAACAGGAAAGCCAGGGCCAGCGCGACGGCGAGGGCAATGAGGGCGATCTCGTAGCCCGCGATGCTGGTCTCGGCGGCAAGGTCGATCTGCGGAGAGTCGGTCATGTGCTTTCCTCCGCCGGGTTGCGCCCGGGTATGCGCATCCATGGCTTGGGCAGCGCCACCAGCAAAAGGCTGCCAAGACCCAGCAGGTAGATCGCCGTCATCGCTTGCAGGCCGCTCAGGTTCAGCGCGCTGCCCAGGGTGAACACGGCGCTCGCGACCCCGAGGCCAAGCAATGTCGGAAAGACGATCGAAAAGCTCATCCATCTATAGCTGTCGGTCTGAACCCGCACCATGATCACGGTCGCAAGGCAGGGCGGGTAGAGGGCAAAGAACAGCATCAGCGCAACCGCTGACAGGGCCGTGCGCCCCTCGGTCGCCTGTTCGGCGCCCATCCGTTCCTCAAGCGTGAGGTTCTGTCCGTCGTCCTGGTCGAACAACACGCCCAACGTGGCGACCGAACTTTCGCGCGCGGCGAATGACGCCAACAGCGCGACGTTGATCTTCCAGTCGAAATCGGCGAACTGCGTCACCGGTTCCAGGCTGCGGCCGATCATGCCCAGGAAACTGCTCTCGATCTTGTCCTGTCGCAATTCCCGGCGCAGCGTGGTGCGCGCGGTGGTCAGATCGCGTAATGCGTTGGCGGCGGCCTTGGCATCGGCCTCGCGCGCACGCAGGACAAAGGGGGCGAATTCCGGGTATCGTGCCTCGAACCGGGCATCGATGGCCTGTGCTGCTTCGCGCCCCCCGGCATTCAGCCGCGCGGCCCTGTAGGTGGTCGCGGCATTCACCAGGTCGACCAGGGCTGACTGGTCGGACACCGCGGCCAGATGCGGGTTGCCCTGCAGATCGGCATAGAACTGCGCGATCGCGGCCTCGGCCCGGTCCTGATAGGCGACCTGCCGTTCGGCCGGTACGCCGGGAAATTGCAACAGAACGTAGATCACTACCGCGATCGATACGACGACCGACCCCACCTTCTTGATGTAGATCCACGTCCGGTCCACGGCGCGCTGTACCACGCCACGGATCGTCGGCAGGTGGTAGTTGGGCAGTTCCATCACGAAGGGTGCTGTCTCGTGGTGACGCAGAACCGAAGTGGTCAGCAGCTTTGCCACCAGAAGCGCCGCGATCACCGTGATCGTGGACAGGTAGAACAGCATCAGCCCCTTGGCGTTGGGAAAGTAGATGTTGATCAACAGCGTATAGAGCGGGATCTTGGCCATGCAGTTCATGAACGGCACCGTCAGGATCGTGGCCATCCGCGCCCGGTGATCGGGAATGCCCTTGGTCGCCATCACGCCGGGAACCGCGCAGCCGCCCGCGAAGACACCGGCCAGGATGAAGGGCAGCGTCGACTGTCCGTGCAGGCCAAAACGGTTGAGAATCCGGTCGAGGATGAAAGCGATCCGCGCCATATAGCCCGAATCTTCCAGGATCGCGATGAGCGCGAACAGGATCAGGAAGATCGGCACATAGTTCAGCAGCGTGTTGGCCGAATCCACCATCCACAGCCCAAGCGAGCGCAGCTGCGGGTCGACCAGGAATCCGGCGTCGGGCAGTACCCCGGCCGCAAGGTTGCGAAAGCCCGCCAGGATCGGCCATGTCACCTTGGTCAGTTCATAGCCCTGTACGATCGATAACTGGTAAATCGCCCAGACCGTTGCCACCAGGAAGATCGGCGCCAACCAGCGATTTAGCAGGAACCGGTCGATCCGTTCCGACATCGGCACATGGCCGGTTTTCGTGTTGGTGATGCAGGTGCCAACGATATCGGCGGCCAGCATGTCGCGGGCCGTGGCGATCCGGTCGGCGGTGCTTTCCTCGCCCGGTTGATTCGCCCGCAGCCGATGCGCGCGATCAAGGATCGGGTGGGGATTTTCCAGCCGCTCACCGAGCAGGCGCTCGGCCTCGCTATCTTCTTCCAGCAGTTTCACCGCCAGCCAGCGCGCCGAATAGGTCTTTAGCTCGGGCTGGTCGGCCAGCAATGCCTGAAGCTCTTCTACCGCTGGTTCAAGGGGGCCGTAATTCAGGGTGACAGGCCGCGTGTCGCGCGCGGCCGCGATGGCCTCGCGCAGGGGGGCGCCGCCCTGGCCCTTGCGTCCCACGACCGCGATCACGGGTACGCATAGCCTGCGTTCCAGCGCGGCAATGTCGATCTCCAGTCCGCGCCCTTCGGCCACGTCCATCATGTTCAGCGCAACGATGACGGGCACGCCCATTTCCAGCAACTGAAAGGTCAGCGGCAGGCCCCGGCGCAGGTTCGAGGCATCCAGCACGTTGACGACGACCTCGGGCCGTTCGTCCAGCAGGAATTCCCGCGCAACCCGTTCCTCGGGGGAATAGGAGGTCAGCGAATAGCAACCGGGAAGGTCCACCACCTCGACGACCTGGCCGGCATGGGTGTAGCGGCCCGATTTCTTGTCGACGGTAACGCCCGGGTAGTTCGCGATATGCTGGGTTAGCCCGGTCAGAAGGTTGAACAGGGTCGATTTGCCCGCGTTCTGCTGACCGGCAAGCGCGACCAGGCGGCGGTCAGACATGTTCGACCTCGATCTGCGCGGCCTCGCGCCGACGCAGGACGATAAAGCTGTCGCCCACGCGCAGTTCGATCGGGTCGTTCAGGGGGGCATTTCGCACCACGGTCACCTCGCGGGCGGGACGAATGCCAAGATCAAGCAGTCGCTGGCGGATCGCCCCGCATCCCATCAGGCGCAGGATGCGGCAGGTCGTGCCGGGCGCGCAGTCATTCAGGCTGTCGGCGACCGTGCAGGCCGCGCATAGCCGCAGCCCCTCGCCGGTATCCGGCTCTTCGGCCCGGCATTGCCCGCGCCGGCCCCGTCTGCCCCAGCCCTTGTGCCCGAAATATCCGCGTCCCATCCGTTATGCCTTGTTCTGTTGCTGCTGGCCGCCCGCGCCTGTCTCGGGCGGCCCCGCGATCAGTGCCGCGCCAATAGGCGCATCATTCCAGGTCGTATGCCTTGATCCAGATCACCGCATCCTGGCTGAGTTCCTTGCCCTCGTGTTCGGTGTCCGGGCCGGACCCCAGCGCGGCAAAGCCCCAATGACCTGCGCGCGGCACACCGAAGGTAAAGACGCCGTTTTCATCGGTGATTGCCACCAGCGCACCGCCGGGCATCGCGCCGACCGTGGCTTCGCCCGCGGCGTTGGTCTCCATGTCGGGCTCTGCCGCGATGTACTCGATCTCGATCTCGGCACCGGCCACCGGCGCGCCCTCGGACAGCAGCTGCGCCGAAAAGGTCGAGCCCGCGATCACGTTGTTGGGCTTGTTCAGCGGCACGAATTCGGTCGGCAGGCCCAAGGGTTCGTCCCAGCCGGTCGGAATGCCGCCCTTGTTGAAGAAGGTCTTCGTGATCTGCTGGATATAGATGTCCTCGGAGCCCTCGTAATAGGGCGCGGGCGTCAGCGCGACGATGTAGTCGCCGTTGCGCTTGACCGGCAGGGTCGCCTCGTAGGCGGCCGCCTCGTTGTCGGCGCCCTTGAAGGTCATCGCGGTCAGCGAGCCCGTCAGGTCGATCTTCTCGCCCTTGAACATGGCAAAGATGTCCTCGGGCGCGCCCATATCCATCGCGTGCCCGTTCTCCATCGGGTGCCAGAAGATCAGTTTCAGCGGCACATCGCCGGGTCTCTCGATATTGGGGTCGGGGGTGTAGACCAGTTGGAAATGGGCGCTGGCAGGCGCGGCGATCAGCGTCGTAAGCGCAGCGGCGGCAAAAAGTCGGTTCATGCGCAGCCCCTCAATAGATTTCGTCGGCCGGGATTTCGATGCTGTGGCCTTCGCCGGCATCGAACATCACCTTGTAATCGCCCTCGGGCTTGTCGAAGGTGAACTCGCTGTTCTGGTCGATCACGCCCTCGATGACCAGGTTGCCCGCGCCATCCATCACCGCCATCTTGACGCCCGCAGCCGACGATCCGTCGGAAAAACCGCCCTCGCACAGAACCGTGCCGTCGCCGTTGTCATAACAGGCGCAAAGCGGCGTATGCGCCTGCGCGGCCGGGGCCAGCCCCAGACCCGCCGCGATGGCCGCAGCCAATGCAAAACCTCGTGTCATCGTCATCGACTCCTTGTCTTGTTCGCTTGGAAAGGAGCCCCTGGCGGATGGCTTGGGGCCGTGTCGCGGAGATAAGAAAACATTACCCGAGTGAATTGGTCAAGATATGCGGCTGCGGCATTCTGTCAAACCCCTGCCCATGCCGTCGCGCATGCACGAAATTGTCGGAAAATGATCGGACCCGCCCGGTTTCCGGGCGGGTGGCGAAAAGCTGGATGGTGCCGCGGGATATGCGGGCGCGCGGGATGCGGTCGCAGGTGGACTCGTGGCGGGGTGATCTTGATCGGGCCGTCTGGGGAATGGGCGCAGATGCGTTCAAGTCGCGCGGGGCGCGCGACGATGTGCTGTCATTCCACGCCGGCGTTGCGGGCGTAAAGCGCGGCCTGGGTGCGGTTCTGAACCGACAGCTTGCGGAACACCGCCTTGACGTGAACCTTGATCGTGGCCTCGCTGACGCCCAGCAGGCGCGCGATTTCCTTGTTCGTCATGCCCTGCGCAAGATGGCGCAACACCTCGTATTCGCGGGGCAACAGCTTGTCGCGGATCTCGTTCGACGGTTCGTCGCGCCCGGCACGGGACATGAAATTGGCGGGCAGGTAGGTCTCGCCTGCGCACATGAAGCGCACCGCGTTGATAAGGGATTTCGCCGGCAGCGTCTTAGGCACGAAACCGATCGCCCCGCGCGCCAGCGCATCCTCGGCCAATGCGGGCGAATCGTTTCCGGTCAGAATCCCGATCCGTTTGGCGCCCTCGGTCCTGATCACCCGGTCCAACCCGTCCAGCCCATTCATGCCGGGCATCGAGATGTCGAGCAGAACCAGGTCATAAGGCCCATCCGTCGCGATTTTCTCGACTGCGCTGTCGACATCGGCGGCCAGATCCGCCTCAAGGTCGCCAGCCTGCTGGAACAACAGCGAGAGCGTGTCGCGCAGCAATTCGTGATCGTCGGCAATCAGGATTTTCATGTCATGTCTCCGCGCCCTACCAGAGCGTGTTCTGCCGCGCGGATCAAGTCTGCTTGTGATATAGGTTTGCCCATGACTGCCGCGAACACAGCGCCCGTGTCGTTATTGCACCGCTCATGCCAGTCTGGAACGGCGGTGACCAGCACAACGGGCAGGGTCGGGGCTTTTTCGCGGGCGGCACGGGCCAGGTCTGCACCGGTCATTCCGGGCATGTCGTAATCGGTGACGATGAGATCCCAGAAGTCAGGATCGTCCTCCAATGCTTCCAGCGCGTCCCGCGGATCGGTGCAGGCCGCGACCTCCGCGCCGGCAAGTTCGAGATAGTTCGCGACCACGCCCAACACATCGGCATTGTCGTCAACGGCCAGGATCTTGCGCCCATCCAGCCGCCCGGTGATGGTTGCGACGGAACGGACCGGAAGCGGATGGCGTGTGGCACCGGTGCCCTCTACCGGCCACAATACGGTAAAGCTGCTGCCCTCGCCCGGCTCGGTCTCCAGAACCAGCGCGCCGCGATAGCTGCGCAGGACGCTGGAAATGATCGTCAGGCCCAGCCCGGTGCCCGAGTCCGGTTTGGTGGTAAAGGCCGGTTCGAGAATGCGGCTTTGCATCTCAGGGGCGATGCCAATGCCGGTATCCGAGACCCGGATCGCGTGATAGGCTTGGTCCTCGACCAGCCGTCCGATCAACGGTTCCAGGCGTGTCATCTCGGGCCCGGCGGATGACAGCGCGACCTCGATCCGATGCGCCCGTGCCAGCCCGCTGGTCAGGATAGCATCGCGCGCATTCAGCCCCAGATTGAGAACGACCTGCAAAACGTCGGTGGTGTTGGCATCGGCGATCATGGGCCTGTCGGGCAGGTCGATATTCAGGGTCACCTCGTGGCCAAGACTGACCTCCAGCAGGTTGCAGGCATCGCGCAGGGGGGTGCGCAGGTCGATCTCGGCCCGCGGCAGCGGCTTGCCGCTCAGTTCAAAGAACTGCGACACGAGCGATGCCCCGCTCTGACTTGCGGCGATAATACGCTCGGCGTTGGCCTCGACCGCGATCCCGTCGCGCAGCAGCATCGCCGACCCCGAGATCGCCGCCAGCAGGTTGTTGAAGTCATGGGCAATGCCGCGCGAGAATTGCGAAAGGATTTCCCGGCGCTGGGCAACCTGAAGCTGTTCGCGCAGCCGCGCTTGTTCCTGCAAGCTTTTCTTGCGATCGGTGATGTCACGCGCCACGCACATGATCCCGCCATCCTCGCGCCGGGTGTGCGACACCTCCAGCGGAAACAGGCTTCCGTCCTTGCGCTGTGCGGTCAACTCTCCCTGCCAGCTACCGGCCTTTTCGATGGCCTCCATCACCGAGGTTTCGATGAAATCGGCCGTTGTCGGAGGATAGAAGGTTTTCCATGACTGGCCCAGCCTCTCATCCTCGTTGGACAGTCCGAACATCGTCGCAAGCGCCGGGTTCATGTAGATCAGCCGGCCCTGGGCATCGGCCACCCCGATCCCGTCGCGCGTGGCGTCCATCGCGGCAAGCCGTTCCTTTTCGGCCCTCTGGACCGACCGTTTCAGATCGGTGATATCGATGCGCAGCCCCACCTGTCCGCCATCGGGCGTGCGTTTCTCGATAATCCGCAACCAGCGCCCGCTATCGAGAAGCTGCTCGCCATGGTGTTCCTCCATGCGGTGGGCGGCCAGGCGCCTGGCGATCCAGTCTTCCTCCTGGCCGATCGCCTCGGCATATTCCCCCCGCGCCACGCCATAGCGCAGGATCTCTTCGAAGGTGCGGCCGGGCTGCATCAGCGGGGCGGATTTGGGATAGCACTGGCGATATCGTTCGTTGCACACGACCAGCCGATCCTCGGCGTCGTAATAGGCAAACGCATCGGGCAACGCGCTGATCGCACCGCTCAGGCGTTGCTGTGCCGTGACCATTTCCTGTGTGCGCTGGTCGAGAACTTCTTGATATGTCTTGCGCTCGGTTATGTCGGTCTGAACCGACATGTAGCCCTCGTGCCGGCCCTCTGCATCGGTCAGGGGCTGAAGCCGCATTTCCGTCCAGAACGGCGTTCCGTCCTTGCGGTAATTGAGGATCTCGACCGTTGCAGGTTCGCGCGCCGCAATCGCGGCCTCGACGCGGGCCGCATCGTGCGGATCGGTTTCCCTTCCGCGCAAGAGCTCGCCGGGATATTGGCCCAGAACCTCTTGCAGCTGATGTCCCGTCTGTGCCTCGAAGGCCGGGTTGACATAGGTGATTCTGCCCGTCACGTCCGACACGATCACCACGTCGCTCATGTCCTCGACGATCCGGCTCAGGCGCTCCAGGCGCTGCTTGCGGGCCCGTTCGTCGGTCGTGTTGCGCACGACGGCGATATAACTGCTGCGGGCCGTGGCCGGGTCGGCGGGGCTGCGGGCGGCAACGGCCGAAAGGTACAGCCGGCCCGCCGGCGTTTCCAGCGGCAGGTCGTCATGGCGAGCGATCCCTTTTTCGACCGTGGCCTGCAATAGAGCATTGGCCAGACGCGCGGTTTCCGGCGGAAGGGCCTCGTCGATGGTGCGCCCGATGACCTGTTCAGGTGGCAGGACGACCAGGCTCTGGTCGCCGGTGTGATAGTTCACGAAACGCCCGTCCTGGTCCAGTTCCAGGACGAGGTCCGGGATGGCATCCAGCGTTGCGCGCAGGCGGTTGCGCTCGGTTTGCATGATCTGGTGCGCCGTCTCCACGCGCCGTGCCGCTTCGCGCCGGTCGATCAGCGCCTGGATCGCGTTGGCGGCCGAGCGCAAGAGCGAAATCTCGCCCGGCAGGAATTCACGGAAATTGCGAACGCTGTCGAGGCCGACGAACCCCGTCACCTTGCCGTTCAGTTCCAGCGGCAGCGCGACGAGCGATTTGATCCCCTGCATCATCAGGGTTTCCTTTTCCGCGGCATCGTCGGGCATAGCCGGGACGTCGGGAATATGCACCGCCTCGCCGCGATCGAAGCTTTCGAACCATCTCGCGGCAAGTTCGATCGGCAGGTCCTGTAACACCCCGATCATGGGTTCTATGCCTTCGCCGCACCACTCGAAGGTATTGTCCATCACCGTTCCGCCACGGACCTGGAACAGGTAGCTGCGGTCAGAGGCGAAAAAGGCCCCGATATCTGCCAGCGCCTGGTCAATCGCGTCGTCCGCGTGCTCGGGCGCGGCGCGCAGCAGGTTGTCGAAAACGCGGGTGATCGAGAATTGCGCGTCGGTCAGCCGGCGATATGCCTCCTCCGAGGTCAGGTCCGCTGGAAAAGCGGGATTGCCGCGCCGGGCGGGTGTCTCGATGCCGATATCGCGTGATTGTGTCATGCCTGGCGACTCATCCCAAACGGCCAGCGCCCAAGGTGCGCCGCCGACCCTCTCCCGTGGTGCCGTCACGCCCCGTTCCCTGCGGAGGCGCAAGCGGCGCGACGCCTGTCCTGCCGACGCTCAAGGCCGGCTCTCCATTCCTCAGCACGCAGGTTCAGCAGCGTACAATTTCTGTCAATGGCGACACCACCAATGGCCCCGTAGTAATACTTAAGTGTTATTGGCGTGCTAATTGGTGTTTTCACGTCGGTCTTTCCGTTGTCATGCCCCCGTTCTGCACCTTGCAGGCATGCCGTCCGCGTAGTCCTGGCACAGGTGCCGTGACCCCGGGGACGTCGTCCCCGCCATTGGGGGGAGCTTTGCTAGAAATCATCTTCCCGTTCCCAGATGTTGATCTCGACCTCGTCAGGGTCGTCCTGCGGCAGCGTCGGATTTCCACCCTCGGCCAGGTGAAGGGGAGCGTCGTTTTTCCAAAGGGCCGCGACGCGGTCCATGAAACTCCATAGGTGTTCCTCGGCGCCCGAAAGGTCGGCCGCCGGCGGCAGGCCATTCCCGGCAGCGTTGAAATCGGCGATAAGTTCGGCCCCCCCAAACGTGTCGGTAACCTGTCCATCCTGCCCCTGCACGCCGAAGAACAGACCTCCGCCTTGCCCCCCGAACAGCAAATCCGCCGCCGCGATCTTGCCGGGGCTGCTGGCGGCCTCGGGGGCGCGGATCGCGGCCTTTCCCCAAAGGCCGGTCCCGCCGGCCAGTTCATCATCCTGGCCGGCCTGCCCCTTCAGGCTGTCCTCGCCGCTTTCCTCGGTCTCGATCACACCGGCGGGCGCCGGGACATCCGCACCGTGATCCAGGGGTAAGCCAGGAAGTGCGTCGGCATCGAGGCCGGGCATGGGCTGGATCGTCAGCGGGGGAACCCCGCCGGGAAAGCTGATGGTCACCTCTGCGACCTCGAAGGGCTTGTCGAAGCTCAGGTCGAGCGTTTTGTCTTCTCCGAGCACTGGGACGTCACGGATGACGGCCTGTTCGTAGAG
>NZ_SLXU01000029.1 GCF_004343505.1 Rhodovulum bhavnagarense
TATGGGCCAAAAATGCCGCGGGGTGGAGCAGCCCGGTAGCTCGTCAGGCTCATAACCTGAAGGTCGTAGGTTCAAATCCTACCCCCGCAACCAAATTTAACGAACAACGCGCAGAATCATAACCCGCACCCCCCTCGGGGTGCGCCGATATCAGCATCTGCACGATGTCCCCCTCGATCTCCACGATATGACCGCGCCGGTCCTCCGGGTGCGGATGCACCGATACCCGATCCACAAGCGTGTGCAGCGCGTCCGCCGCCCGGCCCACGATCTCCTCCTGCGACAGCGTCCGCACCAGCCCCGCCACATAGGCCTGCCAGCGCTGCGGCAGGTCGTCGGGCAGCGCCACGGGCTCGGGCGTCAGCCCGTCCAGCTTCGACCGCAGGCGCTTCAGCTCCTCGTTCAGCTCATTCACCTCGGCGATGGTCTCGTCGTCGATCAGACCCCGCTTCAGGGCCGTCATCAGGTTGCCCCGGGTTGTCTCCTTCTCCGAAATCAGCCGTTCATACAGGCGCTGTTCGTCGCTGGCGGCGCGGGACTGTTCCTTGAGGTGCTGGGCCACCTGCGTGCGGAACCGCTCATAGGCCCAGTCCTGCATCAGCTCGTGCTTGAGCCCGTTGATCACGGTCTCCTCGGCAAGGTTCTGCTTGATCCCGGTCATCCCCTTGCACACCGCCGGGCCCTTCTCCTTGGCGTTGGCGCAGTAGTAGCGCCGCGTCTTGCCGCTGCCGGCCACGGTGAGGTTGCCGCCGCACAGCCCGCAGCACAGGAGTCCAGACAGCAGGTATTTGCGGCGTCGCAGTCCCTGGCTGGCGGACAGCCGGTTCCGGTCTGTAGCGGGCGAGTCCTCGCTCTTGAGATGATAGGCCTTCTGCCGCTCCTTGACCGCGTTCCAGAGGTCGTCATCGAGGATGCGCAGATGCGGAACATCGAAGACCTGCCATTCCTCGGGGTCGTTCAGCCGCGACACTCGGCGCCGCGTGTCCGGGTCGCGGCGATAGGAGAGCCGGTTCCATACCCGTTTGCCGACATAAAGCTCGTTGTTCAGGATCCCGGTGCCGCGCTGTCGGTTGCCGTTCAGCGTGTTCTGCTTCCAGTGCCCTGAACCAGCGCCGCGCCCACGGGGGGCCGGGATGCCGTCCTCGTTCAGCCGTGCCGCGATCTTCAGCGGCGAGTGGCCCGCCGCGTAGTCGGTGAAGATGCGCCGGATGACGGCGGCCTCTTCCGGCACGACCTCCAACTCCCCCTTCAGGCGCAGCCCGTCAGGGCCTACAGGCACGCGATAGCCATAGGGAAGGCCGCCAGGATTCTTGCCTTTGCGCACCAGGCCCGCCTGGCCGCGGCGCGTCTTCTCGGCCAGGGCTTCCAGGAACATCGTGCCCATGATCCCCGAGAACGCCGTCTTGATGAAATCCATCTTGCCCTGGTCGAGCGTGTGGATCTCGATGCCGTGGTGCGCGGTGCGTTTCCACAGGTCAGCGATATCCACATTGTCGCGGCTGATCCGGTCCATGCTCTCGGCCAGCACCGTGTCGAACTTGCCGGCGCCGAGGTCGCCCACCAGCCGCTGAAACCCGGGGCGGTCCCGCACGGCGCTGGACAGTTCCCGGTCGGTGTATTCCTCGACCACTTCCCAGCCCTTCCGTCGGGCCAGCGTCCGGCACTGATAGACCTGGTCCTCGATCGACATCGGGTTCTGCTTGTCGGTGGAATAGCGCGCGTAGATCGCCGCGCGCGTCGGGGCTTGGGTCATCGCTTTCCCTGTGGTTCCGTGCCGCGGGATCGCCGCAGCCTCGCCTAGAGGGGTGCGGTGATCCGGCGCACATGTTTGCCCTAGAATCGTCAGGCTGCAACCGTACCGTGCAGGCGCTGCGACCAAAAGCCCGCAAGAATGGCCGCCAGCTCCCGCGCGGCTTGCTCTGCGATCAGGTCGATCAGTCGCTCCAGGGCCATCCGGGTCTCCTTCCGCTTTGGACGGTCGAAAACCGAAGCGCGAGAGACAGAGATGACCAAGGCGCCGAGACGCCGACACCAGGCAAACCGCACAGCGCGGAGGCATAAGGCGGGACAGATAGCAGCAGGCCCGCGTCGCACAAGCGGCGCGGGCCGGAGACAACAAAGGGCCACGAGGGGCTTGAGGAAGAACGGCCCTCTCAGGACATTCGCACCGCTTGTTCCGGATTGCCGCTCACAGCCCGGAGCGGACATCCGAATTAGCGGCAGCCTACAACTGCGCCTTGACAGGTCGAGCGGAAAGCAGTTCTTTGATGCTTGGTTTTCTGGCGGATGAGTTCAAGATATAATGATCATTTTTCAAACCTATAAAACCGCTGTCTTGTAAATATGTCAGTCGGTTATCACTAGAGGCAATCTACTCAGGGGGCATTATGCCGAAAATTGACGATATCCGCCAAGCAATGACTGAGAAAGATGAGCATGAGCAAGAGATACGCGACTGGGCTACCTGTGTTGCCCTCCATCTTGCTGATGGTTTTCGCGATTACGTTGGCTTGCCAAAAACGTATTCAAGTTTTGAAGGTCCAAGCAAGCCATATGTAGACTTCATTCAAGTAGACCCGGATAATGATGAGCTTACAGATGATGTAAATCATGCTGTTGAAGCAACAACAATATTTTATGATGGCAGCATACACTTTGGTCTAGGATTAACTCTTGACATCGCCGAAAATAAATTTCCGAAACGGCGCTTCACTTTCTATATTGTGTGCCAAAAAGAAGGCGATGAGTTAGCTGTAAGTATTAGTAAGCACCCTGTTGTACGCTGCGGGAAAGCCGACACGCTTTCAGGGTACGATATGCAACCCGCTTATGATGCTTTGTTTGAGATCATCATGAACCACCTTAATTCCCGTGTAGGCGATAATCGCTATCAGGAGCAAATCGGCTTTGGCTTCCGCCTCACACAGACACACAAAAACAAATCATGAAAAATCTGGTGCTTTGAGGGTAGAAGTTCCTCCATTCGGCATTCCACTAATTGCAAGCTAGGCGCCTAATAAACATCGAATTCGCATTCGCTTCATGCACACCGAACACGCGAAATAAATGCTGAAGGAATAGCGCCGACCGTCAGGTTTTGGCCAGAACGGCCTCGAACGGTAACGATTTCCGCCGGTTTTTCAAAGTGCACTTTGCTGCACATTGCTGACCTCTGCGCATGGCGCAGCGAATGACTGGTTTCCGCCCATCCTGCAAACCACTGTGATGCTGCACCTTGTGGGATAAGACACTTCAGGTGAAGCGCAAAGCTGCCGTGGGCGCGCCGCTCTGTTGCAGCAGAAGGGATGGATGCGGCGCGCCCGGGTGCGGCGGGGAGCTGGTCCGCGGCACCGTGCCGCGCCGGGGGGGATCGCGCCCCGTTGGAACCATTCATCATCGCATCACACCTCGAACCCGCGGGTGCGGCCGATATCGCGCTCGGCGGCCAGCAGGTCGGCGACGCGGTGGGAGGCGTTCAGGGCCTCGCGCAGCAGGCGCATCGCGTGGTCGAGGGACCGGGCGGCGGTGTCGTCCGGGTCGAAGCGGTCGAGATCGCGCAGCAGGGTCTCGCAGGTATTGCGGAACTCGTCGTCGAGCGCCTTGCGCCGGGCAACACGGTCGGCCAGCCGTTCCAGGCGGGGCTGGAGCGGCTTGAAGAGGTCGTAGGGCAGGCCGCGCAGGACCTCGATGGCCGCGCGGGCGTTGGTCAGGGCATCGGCGGCGATATCCTCGATGCGGTCGAAATCGGTGCGATAGCCTTCGCCGTGGATGTGGATGACGCGGTGGGTGTTGCCGTTGGGGATGGATGTCGGGGTCTGAAGCATGGGGGTTTCCTTGGATTTAGGGGGTGAGCGCGGGACCCGCCCTCCGTGTCGAGAGGGCGGGCCCCGCGCTCAGTGCAGGCGGGCTTTCGTGCGGCCGGCTGGGAGGCTGGCAGGGAGCGTGATCGCCAAACGTCCGTCGCCGTCAGGGATGGAGACCTCGACCTTGCGGGACCGGACCAACCCCGTGCCCCAGATGTGGAAGATCGCGCGCAGGCCCCGGCGGATGGTCTTGAGCTTGTCCAGCGCCGGGTCCGTCAGGCGCCCGATGACAGGCGACGGAAACGGCATGCCTGCGGCCTCCGGGTCGGGCAGCGTGTAGGACAGCGGATGCTCGAAGAACCGGGCCAGCCGGTCGTGGCCGATCTGCACCGGGGTGCCGTCGGCCACGGCCTGACGCTCGTCCCCGGTCAGGACCGCCCCCTTTTCGGCATCCGCGCTGCCGAGGAAGACCAGCCGGCCGCGCGCCGTCTCCAGGATATCGACGACGACACGCGGTTCGCGCATCCGCTCGGGCACCGGGAAGCCGGCCGGGAAGTTTGGCGCATACCAGAGCACATCGCCGATCTGCAGGCTGTCGCGCCAATGGGTGTGCTGTTCGATGGGGGTGGATTGGGGGGCTGACATCTCAGGCGCTCCTCTGGCTGGGGATGGATCGGGCCGGCAGGTGGTGTGGGATGGCTGGCGCGGTGCGGTGCCGGCGGGCCGTATCGCGGTCTCGGCGGCGTTCGGCGGCGATGTCGCGCTCGGCATGGAGGCGGGCACGCACGGCGTTCATCCGCTCGAACGAGGCGCCCGAAAGCCGGCCCAGCACCGGCGCGGTGCCGTGGCGGGCCGGGAAGATGCCGGTATTGCCGACCGAGATGAGCAGCCGCTTGTCGGCGAGGAACCGGATCGGGTGCCAGAGGCCGGCCCGGACGAGTTCCGCGCCGTCGGCGATGTCGATGGCATAGCCGCGTTGGCGGGTGTCCGGGCGCGGGACGCCCGGGGCGATCAGGGCGACCCGGCGCCCGCCGAGGGTCTCGATATCGAGCACCAGGCATGGCAGCGGCGGCGCGTCCGGCTCGGGGCGGTCGGGAGACAGGGGAAAGCGGCAGGACAGGACGGTGCCGTGGGAAAGGGCAGCGCTCCAGTCCGGTGCGGGCGGTCTGGATCGGGTTTGGTCGAGCATCAGGCAACTCCTTGATGGGATGAGAGGACCGCCGCACGCCTGTGTTTCCGGGACCGGCCCGGCGCACAGCGCGCGCGACAGCCCGGCTGCGCGCGCTGTGCGCTGGGTCCGGTCGCCCGTCCCTGTTCCCCCGGGGCCTGCGCGACCTGGCGGGGGTGTCCAGAGGGGGCGGCCCCCTTGGCCCGGCGCGGGCAGCGCGAGCCGGTGGGGGTTCGGGGGAGGTGTGCGGAACGGCCTCCCCCGGGAGCCTGGGGGTCTTGGGGGCGTGCGGAACGGGCCCCAAGCCGTCGGAGACGCCAGGGGTGTCCAGAGGGGGTGGCGAACCGTCCCTCGGCCCGCCGGGAGGCGCCGGGGTGCAGGAACGGCGCGTGCCCCTGCCGCCCTCCGCGCAGGAGCCCCCGGAGGGCGGGGTCCCGGGGCAGCGCCCCGGGCGAACGACAGCTCGAACGGACGCGCCGCCAGGCGCGGGAGTGCGAGCTGATTAGTGAGTAATCACGCCTCCACCCCCGCACATCTTTCTGCAGCAAGATCGTTACGCCGCCGCGGGCAATCGACCGATCTCCTTCCTGCCCTGACGGAAGGAGGTCCTTGATGGCGGAAGACACGCGCGATGCATTCCCGGTGGTGCTGAGGTTCGAAGGCCTGCACCCCGAGGACCTGGGCGGCTACGAGGCCCACCGCCTGCGCAAGGGTGGCGATCTCGGCCATGTGGATCGGACGCGGTCGCAGCTCAATCGCCGGCTCATCGGGGAGGCAGACTGGGCCGAGCAGGCCCTGGCCGAGATCGCCGAGATGCGGGCGGAGAACTTCGCCGAGGAGCTGGAGGCGCTGGAACGGCGCAAGCGCCGCAAGGATCTGCGCCGCCGCCTGGCCGAAGGGCCCAAGGATCCCTGGCGGGCATCCCGGCACGGCCCCCTGCGCGAGGTGATCCTGACGGCCAATCGGGAGTGGTTCGAGGGCGACCTGTCCGAGTTCCTGGGCGAAAGCGACCGCAACCCGCGCGAGGTGGCGTTCGAGGAGCGGGCCGTGGCCTGGCTCAAGCAACATTTCGACGACGATGTCATCCATGCGCGCGCCGATCTCGACGAGCAGGCCTATCACATCCACGCCGTGATCATGCCGCGTGCGACGGTAGAGATCAAAGGCGCCACGCGGCGGATGTTGCAGCCCTCGATCCACCCGATGATCAAGGATTACGAGGCGGCCCAGGACAGCGTGGGCGCATGGTTCGCCGAGATCGGCCTGACCCGTGGCGAACGCCGGGCCCAGGCCATCCGCAATGCGCTGGCCTCGGGACAGGAGCCGCCAAAGCAGCCGCGCCATGTCCGCCCGGCCGAATGGCGTCGGCAAGAGGAGCTGCGCCTCGCCAGGAAGGCGGCCGAGGTCGAAGAGAGGCGCCGCAAGGTTGCGGCCCGCGAGGACGAGGCGCAGGCGGTGATCGACTATGCCGATGCCGTCGCCGCAGGGCGGATGAACGAAGACGGGCGCGAGGTTGCGCCCGAGCCCGTAAAGGATGCGCCGCCCGCGCCCCCGGTCTTCCCGCCCGATCGCAAGGCCTCAGGCGGGTTCCAGCGCGCACGCAAGGCGTTTCGCATGGCGTTGCGCCGGCTCACGGCTCGGGCCGAGGCCGACGCCCGCAGACGGGCGGAGGCCGAGTTCGCCGAGGCGCTGGACAGTGTCCATCAGGCGCGCGAGGCGATCGCTAAGGCGGCCCAGACCCTGCCGCAGGAGATGCGCGCGCGCATCGCGCAGGCGCTGAAGATCGCGGCCGCCCGGACCATGCGCGCCGAGCGCAGTGCCCCCGGCCGGGACGGACGCGATCCCGGGCGAAATCTTTCCGGTGAAAGGGGGCGCCGGTAGTGCGGGCGCCCTGGATGGAAAAATGAATCTAATGAAAACAGGTGGTTGTGAGAAAGTTCCTCAAAAGTTCTTCGGCGCGTTTTGGGGGCGGCGCGAAGAGAAAAATATGTTGGCCAGCCTGAAGGCGCCGGATGATCCGACCGCCGGGCCCAACCGCCAACACTAGACGAAAGGTGTTCTTATGACTGACATCTCCATCCCCACCGGCAAGACCCGCCGCAACGCCACCAGCATCGACCAGCTGATGAACGACAGCATGCAGCGCGCCGTTACGCGCATCGTCGCGGCCGCGGATCGCGAGTCGCGCAAGCTCAGCAAGAAGGAGCGCGAACGGCGCGAAGCCGTCGCCGAAACCATCGACGAGTGGCTCCAGTTCCTGGATGAGACCGGGGACGAGGAGACCCTGAAGGCGTTCTTCATCCAGATCGAACTTCTGGCCAGCGCCAAGAACCGCCGCCGCATCGCCGGCCACCCGCTGCGCCCGCAGGAGGGCGTCGAAGACGTGGTCGCGAAAGAACTGGACCGCCGCGCGGCCGAACGCGACTGCGCACAGCGCGAGAAAGAGGCCGCGGCCAAGGCCACCAATGCCGCCGCCAAGACCGACGAAACCGCCGCGGCCGAGTAACCCCGCCTTCCCCGCGCGCCCCGGCGCGCGGCCGGTGCAGGCGGTGCCCGCCGTGATCGAGGCCCGCCATCCCCGCGCGCCCCGGCGCGCGGGGTCAATCCCGCCGCGACGATCCGGCGGGGCGTTGCGCCAAGGCTGACACGCAATCAACCGTCGTGCCTCGCCCTGGAAAAGTATCGCGGATTCAGGGTGTTGCTAGATGTGGCCTGTCTCCGACGGTGTGCCGCCAACGATAGCCCAGCAGTTCGCTGTTCAACAGCGGCTATTCCGCGCCCAATGTGGTCCGGGCAAAGGGCATCAGCCGATAGCCGCTGGCAGGCGGGGTGCCGTAAACTGTCTCGAACGCAAGCGCCGTGTGCGCGTGCCATGGGGGTCTCCTTGGATGTGAGGTGTCAGGCCAGGGGGCCGGTAGTGGTGTAGTGCAGGACGACGGTGATCACCGCCGCCTTCAATGCCGCCGCGCCCTCAACGGGCAGATCGACCGAGGCCGGGGCTTCCGGTTCGACCCAGTCGCAAAGGCCACCTAGCGTTCGGTCGGCTTCCAGCGCCGCGCCGATGGCAGCGATCAGAGTGTCGAAAGCGCTGGCCCGGCCGGTGCCCGCCTGGACGACGACTTCCAGTTCGGCCCGGTGCTGGTAGTGATAGCGCAGGGGCGATAGCGTCACTTCCGGCTCGCCCGGCTGGCCGTCCCGCAGGATGATCAGCCCGGCCGCCGGAATCCGCTCGGGCAGCACCTCGTCACGCAGGGTGAGGGCGGCAAGCGGCTGCAGCCGCGCGTGCAGCGCGGCGAGGACGGTTTCGCGGGTGGTGGGCATGGGTGCACCAATGTTGCGGGTAGCCTGAAGCGCGGTCTGGGCCATTCAACCGCTGTGTTCTTGAATAGGTAATGCGTTTGCCTTACCTTGTGCCTGCGAGGTGAAGGAGAATCACATGCTGGCTGAACTCAAGGTCGAGTCCACGCTGACAGACAAGTACCAGACCACGATGCCCGGCGTCGTGCGCAAGGCGCTGGGCCTGGAAAAGCGTGATCGCATCTCCTACACCATCCTGCCGGATGGCGATGTCCTGCTTCGCCGCGCCGCGGATACCGCGGACGACCCTGCAATCGGCGCATTTCTGGCGTTTCTGGCGCAGGATATCCGCCGGAATCCCGGCCATGTCCGTGGACTTGACGCGCCGCTGCGCGCCAAGCTGGCTGAGCTCGTTGATGGTGTCGACGTGGACCTTGATGCGGCGCTGTCGCCCGAAGATGAATGACGGACGACTCCAACGTGCCGTTGGTGGTGAACGGCTGGACCCTGTTCGCGCACCCGTTGTTTCTTGATCAGGTGGCGGAGCTTGCCGCAAAGGTTGCGGCGCTGAAGGCTGCAAACCCGGCTGGCTATCGCAGCAGGAACGCAACCAAGCGCCTTGCTGCGATCAACAAGCTGATCTTCGAGGAAATCCCGTCCGACCCGGCCGACCCGAAGTTCCGGCAGGGCAATACGCTTGGCGACGAGCACCGGCACTGGTTCCGGGCAAAGTTCTTTCAGCAGTACCGGCTTTTCTTCCGCTTTCACGCCGAAAGCCGCATCATAATCTTCGCCTGGGTGAACGACGACACCACGCTGCGCGCCTATGACAGCCGCACGGATGCCTATCGGGTGTTCAAGGGCATGCTGGAAGACGGCAATCCGCCCGACGATTGGAAAGCACTGCTCGCCAGCGTTCAGTCAGCCTCCGGACAGCTTGCCGCGTTGATCGAGCATAAGTGACGCCGCATCCCAAGTCGAAGAATTGCCGACGTGGCTAAGCGCTGAAGGTACTGAAGCTAGTCCGAAGAAATCACGTCCCACATTGCCAGCATTTCGCGCATCACACGTTTGTCCGCATCGGACACGACGTAATCATCGTAGAATTGCTGCCCATTGAAGCGCACCACAGCGCGGTCGGCTTCGGCTATTCGGCGTGCAAGTGCCACGGCCGCATCGCCGCGCAAGCTCGCGAATTCCCAGATCTCGGTGTCGTTGTCGCGGAACCACTGACCGACCGGCACCCGGGTTGTTTCCCCGTCGATATTGATCGATGCGCTTTGGACGAACAGCCAACCACTGCGAGAGGTGTAGTTGAAGAACAGTTCCATGGTCTGCTGACCGCTGCCGGATTCAATCAGATAAAGCGTCACATAATTGCGGATATCCTGGTAGCGCGGTGACGACGGATGTCGTGCCCAAGAGGATCCGTCGAACTCGGCGGTTGTCCGGACCAAGCGCCCCTCCAGCGCTCTGGCGGTTCTTTGCAACTGCTCACGTTCGGCTTCGATGGCTTGCTCGTAACGCGCAACTCTGTCTCGGTAGGTCTGGTCTTCTGGATCGATCCTTGCCAGGGCCTGATAGGCGACCAAGTTTCGCTCAGCCTGAGCGGCGGGAATGGGCCGGACGTAAGCCGTGACGGCCGCCTCAAGCGCGTCACGCTCAGGACTTGGGGATGGGGCAAACGTCTGATCCGCCGCGATCTCGCGCACGACCGCGTCGATGTCTGCCCCATCTGCCCGAAGCCGGGTTAGGTAGTCTGCAAGCCGGGTATCGGCCTCAGGCAAGTCTGCAGGTGATGCAGGCGCCTCTGTCGCGAGCGTCGGGTCGCCCTCGTTAGCCTGAGCGGCGGCGCGTTCGCGAGCCGTTTCTAGGTTCGCTCCTTCAATTGCCTCGGCAAAAGCGAGGCACAGTTCGACTTCTCTCGTCCACTCAGGGTTCTGCAGCGCGCCCCAAGCAATCATGGATGCGGCAGCGTCCATATAGGCTTCAGCATCTCGAGCAAGGAACGCGTCGCGGCACTCTGAACGGGCGGCGTCGACATCTTCTTGAGAGGGATTTGCGCTGACAGGAAACGCGAGAAGCGCCATCGCAGGCAGTGAAAGCATGAACTTGCGCATCGCAGTAGTGACTCTTCCTTTACCGGTCCGTCGTCAGGCTAGCGATGCAGATTTCAACCATCAAGCGAGCATGGCAGTTCCGGCATAAGTCCCTGTCCGAATTTGTCACCCATCCCGCCATAGTGCATCCCTCGGCCGGAATCAGGCCCGGATCAGTGTTCCCGGCCGCCTTTCGGGAGGGGCAGGTTGGCTAGTCGTCGCGGCAGGTCAACGCGGCCGTGCAGGAAATCGATGATGATCACCTGCTCGACGTCCTCGACGAACACCACGAAATGCTGGCCTGCCCGCGCAAAGCGCAGGTCCTCGGGCAGGTTGGGGTCGATCAGCTGGCGGCAGGTTTGGGAAAGGGCTGTTCCTTCGGCGATCCCTCGACAGGTTGCGATCAGGTCGTCCTCATATGCGGCGGCCTGTCGCGGCCCGAAGGTTTCGATGGTCCAGCGCGCGATGTCGATCAGCGCGGCTTCTGCCGGCCTGGTCAGGCGCCAGGGTTTTGGCATCAGGACCTGGCACGCGCCGTGGCAAAAGCCCGACGGATGGCTTCCTCACCACTTCCCTCGGCCAGATCCCCGCGCCGGGCTTCTTCCAGACCGGTTGTCAGGCGAGCACGCAGATCGATCATCTCCGCCTCTTCCCGTTCGAGGAGGCGAAGCCCGGCTCGCAAGGCCTCGGACGCGTTCTGATACCGGCCGGTCGAAACCAGACGGTCGACGAGGTCGGATTGCGCTTCTGTCAGGACGACGTTCCGGGTGGCCATGGGGGTCTCCGTGAGTATCATTGGCAATATATGCCAATCTGGCGGGCGTGTCGACGGTCCATTTCAGAACCTGCTCTCCACCCACCCGGCCACGATCCGCCCCGGCACGCCGCCTTCCCCGCGCGCCCCGGCGCGCGGGGTCAATACCGCCGCGATGATCCGGCGGGGTGTTGCGCCAGTGCTGACACGCAATAAATCATCGTGCCGCATCCGAGAAAATCCTTCCGGTCTCAGTGTGTTGCTGCATTTGGCCTGTCTTCGACTGTGTGCCGCCAACGAAAACCGGAAAAGTTCGACAAAGTCCAACTCCAGCCCCCGCAACCAAAATCCTTCGCGTTTCCGACACCCGTGGAAGCACTGTGGAAGCAAGAGGGAACGAAGTCCTTCATATCGCTGCGTAAATCGGGCTGCCTTTCGCCGGCAGGCCTCATCGCAGTCCTCGATGCGCCGCGGCGTCGGTGCTTTCTGACCGTCAGCGCGTTTCTGCCTGGATCTGCAACTCCAACTCGTGGGCTTCTGACACGCCGAGGCTGACGAGGCGGCCAAGGATCGCGTCAATCCGACTGCGCGACGGGTGAACCTTACGATACAGTGAAGGATCCTCGGCCGCCGCTGCTTCGAACCACTCAGCGATCTTTCGACCAATTCCGAGCTCATTCCACATTGCACGGTCGCCATTCGTTACTTCGAGCCACGTCTCGACTGCGAACAGGAGGAAGTCGAGATGCCGCGCGGTTGGCGCGACGTTCAAGGTGTTCATCGTGCAGAGCGCGATGAACGCTGTCGGGCCGCCCCGCATCATGGGGCGCACCGCTTGAAGAAGCGGATCAACCCGATCAAACACGGCAGGAACGAGATAGCTCTTGGTGCCGGAGAAGGAATTGTGGAGGTTCATCAGCAGCATGCCGATTGTCGGACCGGTTTCGATGTCGATCCCGAAGTCTCCTCGGCGACGGTCCCAAGACCAACGGTTCAGCGCGAGCGTCCTCGTTACCAGCCGCTGCCGCAAAGCGAACGCGCGATCTGATGGCCGGTTCGGCTCGTTGAAGTAACGGACATCGGCGGCGTGAATGAGCGTTTCGGCCACATCGCAGAAGGACCGATCGGGCAGCTCAATGATCAGCTGCAGGATCCACTCGAAACGATCCTGCGCGGCGTCCATCAAAGCTGACGTCACCAATGAGTAGAATTGATGATTCCATGCGTCGGGCGTCTGGTTGACCTCGGCATCAGCAGAATAGCCATGACCGTTCAACCGCGCGGACCAAAGCGCATAGGCATCAACAATCTCCTCATACCAGCTTGGAAGAGCGTCACCTTCGCCTCTGAGCAGACTGACCCACCTTGCGAGTCCTTGATTGTCGACGCGAATTACGGCTTCCTTGGAGCTGCGCCTGAAAGCGTCATCATCACGCTTGAGCTCGACGCGTGAGCCGTTCGGTGAGAAGATCGCACGCGGCTGGCGCGAGAACGACGGCGTCTTTTCGGGGAGGTCTGGCCAGTTCGGCTCGGGCCCGCCATCGAGCCAGGCGATCTCCGCAGCAACCGCGTCGGCGTCCTGTCCCGATTTCTCCTTCTCGTAAGCCTCTCTCGTAGACTCGTCCTCGTCATGGGGATGCCAACGCCAGCGACACGAGGTGAAAGCGATACGCACCGCGGCCTTGATCAGTTGCGGGTTGACCTCGTGGATGCTCTCACGCGCTGCGGTGATCGCAATTGCGGCGGCGTGATCTTGCCGAGCGACTGTGCGAAGCAGGTGGTTACGATCCGAGACAAGCTGCCTCCGCCGCCAAAGATGGATGAGGGCGCATATGCCCTGCGCTGGCCGGTGGAAGTCCAGCCGTTCGTTCGAGCCGTAGTGGTCGACCTTTTCCGCCAAGGCTGCGGCAATCACGGTTCGAACCCAGTCCTCATGCTCGTCAAGGAGGGCATCGTCGCCGTCCCTCGCAACAAGCATGGCCGTCGAAATCAAGCGCGTCGATCGCGACTTGAGATAATCTGTATCGCTGTAGTCGGGTAGATCGCCGGCAGCATATTCGAGGGCCTCGCGTGCCAAATCCGGCGAGCCTTTCGCTGGATCGCTGATTGCAAGCTGAATTCTCACCTCAATAGTGCTGGAACGCTCATGGGCCTGTCGCTGGGCCTCTAGGCGCTCAAGATGCTCGGCTTCAGCAGGTGGCGACCTGTAAGCGAAGCCGCCCTCGACCTCCACCCAGTTCGTCCGGTCGAGCATATTGAGTGCATAGGATCCCATGAAAGCGGGATCGCCGAAATTCGCTTCGTCGCTATACGAGCCGGCTTTTTCGACTGCCTCAGCCAACAAGGAGCGCACCTTCTGCCCGGAGTCATCCTCGCCGATGTAATAGGGGATAAGGCGCTCGAGCGAGATGGAGCGCGATTGGCGCTTTGCGAGATCGGCAAGCATGACGCGGCCTTTGGGCTCCTTCTGCAACATCAGCGCGCCGCCAAGCCTCTCCAACGTCAAGCGAGTGCGATCATTGGCAAGCAGGTCGGGGTTAGCCACAAACGGGACGAGCGCATCGCGCGTCGCCGGCCAATGCGATAGCAGCACGTCGAGCGCAATCAACACATAAGCGGCACAGCTACCTTCCGGTCCGAGGATGTCCTTGAGTACCGCGTCGACATCTTCGCCCCTGTCGAGGCGCTCTTGTGACCACGCTTCGAGCGCCATTAGGCCAGAAGACGCAGCGTATTCCCGAGCTTGGCTGGAACGTGACCAGTAATAGGTCTGCACCCATGGAAAGAAGCGTGGCTTCCCGTCGAAGACGAGCGTAAAGCCGTCCGTTCCCGCCTTCACGCCATCCGCGCGGTGCGCGACCGCCGCGTCAACGAGTCTTCGGATTAGGCCGAGTCCGATCTCGGGGTCTGCATTGAGCAAGTCGAGAAAAGGAGGCTGCGCTGGCGACACCGGCATGTAGTCGGTATCCGCAAAGCCGAACGCGCCGTGCACCGAATCCCGTCGTGATCGGCCTCGACGTGGCTGTTCAATAAGACTGGACGTGATAAGCGCCGCAAGCTCGTTCGGCGCGACGCTGGCCAAGGCCTTGCTGAACGGCCGCATTGCCTTGACCTTGTAGTGAGCGTTCTCTTTCGCGCTCGCGGTCAAATAGGCCTTCGTGTCTTCCGGCGCGTGTGACGCCAGAAGAAGCGCCATGGTTCGAAGATCCTCAATCATCGTCTTGCGCGACTGGCGTTCTAACCGTGGCGCATCTGCGGCACCCGGGATCGTGATGTTGGTGTCACGCAAGTCGAGCTGGATGAGCCAGCCGAAGAGCATCTTCGCCGCTGCCCGTCCGAGTTCGCGGAGGCTCATAATCGTGAGGAACTGAACTTCAGCGAGCTTCACGATGGCAGCGATTGCCTGGATTGGGATATCGTCGGCATTCACAGCGCACCACATTAGAACCGTCGGCGCCGATAGCGTCGTGGCGATGCGTAAAGAGCCCGGTGCTTCGACAGGAAGCTCAGCGCCCGTCGCGACGATCTCCTTGAAGGCGGATGCGGCCGAGATCGTTTCGGTCGCGACGATGGCAGTACAGATCTCGACGAGCAACGCGCCCCCATCGGCAAGCAATGCAGCGCGGCAGCGGCTCAGAAGCCGCGACGACAGCTCGGATCGCACGATCGCCATGAGCGCTTGGCGGCGCCAAGCATCATGGGCGCCTGGTCGCGAGAGGGCGCCAAGGAGGGCCGTCCAGTTCGAGCCATCCTGTCCCTGTTCGAGCGCGAAGCGACCGGCAAATTCGATACCACGCGCTACCCGCGGGGATGGTGGGACGGAAAGATCGACGCCGTCGAGCAACGTCAAATCTTCGTTGAGGCGCGCGCCGATCGCCCAGTCGCGCAGCACGTCATGATAGAAGCTGAGACGGTCGCGCCTCGGTTCGGACAGCGTCAGGCGACGCAGTAGATGAGCTCGTGCCGGTGTGTCCGTCGACGCCTCGACCAGGTCCTGTCCTGCCAGTGCCGCTTCTGCTAACTCGGCCAAGAGCCGTTGCGACGGGCGGACATCATCTGGCTTTGCGCCGTCGGCACTCTTCCACCAACGGTCGGCGAGTGCCGCTTCAGTTCGAATGTCGGCCGAGCTCGGGACCTTGAGCAATTGGGCCAACCGATAGAGATTGCGCGCAATGCTAGCAGCCGGATGATCCCGTGACAGCAGTGTGCGGAGTTCCGGGGCGGCAGTGCTCAGAGCTTCGACCTCGTCGTCGTTCAGCTCGTCTACGACCACTTGGCAAGGCGTACCCAACTTCGCGAGCGCGTCTTGGGCGACCCAGTCAGTGTCTTCGACGCCGACATCGGGCCGCCTGGACACGACTACTGAGAAGCTTGGGACATCCGCAATCTCGCGCAGCAAGTCATTCACCGTGCGGCGGCGCTCGACGGACGTGAACATCTCGAGGCCGTCGATGAACAAGATCCCGCCGCCACTTGCCGCGAGGTCCCACAAGAAACTCTTAGCGGTCCCACGCATATCGAGACGTTGCGCAAGCGCTGACCATCCCCCGTCTGGCGTGCCTACGGGATCAAGGACGATGACATGGCCCTCGCGGCCTATCCGCTCCGCAAGATGTCTCAAGACCCACGATTTGCCCACGCCTGGTTTGCCGGTGATCTCGATGAAGCGATGCTTGTTGCGCGCTGTCTCAAGATCAGCAAGCGCACCGAGGCGGGGGAGATTGACGCCGCCAACTGTGGTCCCGATCTCCGAAAGCGCATGGCGCGACATTTCCGCCAGTTTGGCACGGGAGAGCGCGAAATTCTGACCGCCTGCAAGGTGGAAGCCGCGCGAAGTCAGTCTCTCGATGAGCGCTTGGCGCGTGATCGAGCCTCCCGCCTTACCCGTCTCGATGACGATTTCGATGTAAGCGTCGTCTGACGGTCACCCGGCTTTCAGCTTGACGGCCGGAAATTCCACGGGAGCAGTTCGTCGAGCCGGCTTTGGGGATGGCCGTTCG
>NZ_SLXU01000030.1 GCF_004343505.1 Rhodovulum bhavnagarense
TGATCTCGGGGTGATGATCGCCGATGCGTGGAAATGGTACCAGCGCGGCCCCTATCGCCGCTAGACGGCCTGCGTGGCTGCTGGATGTCTCGCGCGCTGCATGGCGGCAGGACGGGGACAGATCCCGTGCAATCAATAGGCGAGGCAAGCGCGGCCGCGCGTTGTCCGTTCCCCCTAACCTCACGCAAGCTGCAAGGTGATTCCGGCCGGATCGCCATGGAAAGGATGAAGCATGAACATGACCTGTTTCAAGGCCTATGACATCCGGGGCCGGATCGGCGAGACCCTCGACGGTGATATCGCGCGGCGGATTGGTGCTGCTTTCGCACATGTGATGATTGACACGTCGGCCCCGCTTCAGAGGGTTGTTGTGGGCCATGATTGTCGCGAGAGCAGCCCAGCCCTAAGCGCGGCGCTGATCGAAGGGTTGCGCGGGCAGGGGGCAGATGTGCTCGATCTCGGTCTGGCCGGAACAGAGGAGGTCTATTTTGCGACGGCGCATCTGGGCGCGGCGGGCGGGATCGAGGTGACGGCCTCGCATAACCCACAGGACTATAACGGCATGAAGCTTGTGGGTCCCGGTAGCCGCCCGATCGATCCCGCAACCGAGCTTGTCGCGATCCGTACAGCGGCGCAGGCCGGTGACTTGCCCGTCGCGGGGCGCAAGGGCACCTGTGAGAGCGTATCGGTTCGCGAGGCCTATGCCGCCTGCATTTGCGATTTCGTCGATGCGCGCGCGCTTCGGCCGATGCGGATCGTCGTGAATGCGGGCAATGGTACGGCCGGTCCCGCCTTTGACGCGATCGCGGCGGAACTGCGCCGCCGGGGCGCACCGCTGACCTTCGTGCGCATCAACCACGAGCCTGACGGGCGTTTTCCGAACGGCGTGCCTAATCCGCTCCTGCCGGAAAACCGTGCTATGACCGCAGAGCCCGTCATCGCTCAATGGGCGGAGCTTGGTGTCGCCTGGGATGGGGATTTCGACCGTTGTTTCCTGTTCGACGAGACCGGGGCCTTTGTAGACGGGGAATACGTGGTTTCCTTGCTTGCCGAGAGTTTCCTGGCCGGGGAAACCGGCGCGGCCATCGTTCACGATCCCCGCATCGTCTGGAATACCCGTTCGGCGATTGCCCGCCATGGCGGGCGCGCGATTACCTCGCGCACCGGCCATGCCTTCATGAAGGCCCGGATGCGCGAGGTGAACGCGATCTATGGCGGAGAAATGTCGGCCCATCACTACTTCCGGGATTTTTCCTATTGCGACAGCGGGATGATTCCCTGGCTGAAGGTAGTCGAGTCCCTGTCGCGCACCGGGCGCAGCCTGGGCCAGGCGGTCGGCAAAATGCGGGCCGAGTTTCCCTCATCGGGCGAGATCAATTTCACGGTCGTCGATCCCGCCGCAACAATTGCCGCGATCGTGGCGCAGCTCGGCCCGCAGGCAAGAGAAATCGATGCGTTGGACGGGGCAAGCCTTGAATTCGCGGATTGGCGGATGAACCTGCGCGCATCGAATACTGAGCCCCTGCTCAGGCTTAATGTTGAAACTCGCGGCAACCGCGTCCTGCTCGAGGAGCGCGTTGGAAACCTGAGCGAGCTGATCAACCGCCTGTCGGTCAACTAGCTGCGCGTCAATCCCTTGCCTGTTCCGGGCAGGCCAGGGCCTCATCAGGACGAGAGGCCCCTCTGGTGGCCAGCCGGATCACGCTCTTCTCCCAACATACTAATTTATTTTGGAAATATCACGGGCAGGCCAGCTAAATCAGCGGGTTGCTTGGCGAATGTGGATTAAGAGGAGATTCGTTTCATGACACAAGGGGTCTGCCTGACGGGGCGCCAGGTTCGCGCCGCCCGTGCTGTCCTGAGGTGGTCGGTCAAGGAGCTTTCGGAGCGCTCCGGTGTCGGGTTCGCGACGATCGTGCGCTATGAAGAGCAGGTGGGTGTCCCCCGTTCGCGCAAGGGCAACCTGGAAAAATTGAGGCTTGTCTTCGAAACCGCGGGCATCGAGTTCGTCGGCACCCCCGACGACCGGCCCGGTCTGCGCATCGGCACGCCGCGCGGCTGAGCTGCGGCGGGCGACAAATCCTCGGGAACGCCTCTTTCCGGATATGCATCGTGCTTTCATCATGGAGAGCCGCGAAAGCCAAGCGTCTTTCCACTGTCGCGCTTGCGGATTCCGCGCCCATGCCGACCACAATGCTGCGTTCAACATTTTGCGTCGGAACACGGCGTCTATGGTCGTGGAGGAAGGGCATCGGCTCTCCGTTGAAGCGACAACCATGACGGTGGAAACCCACCCGAAAAATCCCCCTCCTTCAGGTGCGGGAAGATGTTAGGGTGTGCCCGCAGAGCTGTTGATCCCTTAAAGCGCTGCCGCCCCCCTGAGGCCGTAACCCTGGGACAGTGCCGTGTGATCGTGTCGAACAGATACGCCAGAGGGAAGGGGGGCGCGGGATCGGTCGCCTGCCGATTAACATGGCCCATCTGTCCTCACGCGAGGTTAGTGGCGACCACCTTTTGAGTGGCCGCTACTGCTCTGCCATTAGTGGTGTTGGTAAGTTGATGAGTTTATTGCTCGATTAATAGCCTCGTACTCATTAACAACACCGCCTCCATAGCGCCTGACTCCTTAACCAATGATTTCATTTTCAAGGGCTGGCATGCGACATCTTGGCGAAGTTCGCTGCCGGGCGGGCACAGGTGTGCGTGCTGACCCAAATCGCGCCCCACAAGCCCCTTCCAACCCGCTGGATTGGTGGGGGAGCCCGCATGGATGGGGCGCTCAGTCCGGGCGCTCCTGCGTACGGACATAATCCTTGATCGTTTCGAGCGGCGCGCCACCGCAGCTGGCGACGAAATAGGAGGGCGACCACAGCGCCCCTCCCAGCCTCTTGAGTTGCGGAAAATCGCGCCGCAACCTTCGCGATGTCGAGGTCTTCACGGCATTGACGAAGTCCGCAAGCGCCTCTGCCGGCGGCAGGGCGACCAGCATATGCATGTGATCGGCCTCGGCGCCGAACTCTTCGAGCAGGCCGCCGCGGCTCTCGCACCGTTCTCGTACCGCCGCCTCGGCCGCTGCAATCATCGGGCCGGTGAGGACATTGCGCCGGCGCTTTACGACCAGAACCAAATGGTAGTGGAGGCTGAAAACACAATTGTTCGTGCGGGTATAGTCTTGAAGTGTCATGGGGGAGCCAATATTGTTTTCGCATCATGACCGCAACCCGCTCCCTCTCCTTCAAGCTCTATCCCGCCCCGGCCCAGGAGGCGGCGATGTGGCGCAAGAACCTGGCGCTGAAGGACCTGTGAACGCCGCGCTCGAAGAACGCATCGGCGCCTGGCGCCTGGCGCCGCGGCGTCCGGATCCGCCTGTCGGACCAGGAAAAGGCGCTGAAAGAGATCCGGGCCGGCCTCGAGGGGTGGCGCGGCCTCGTGCACACGCACGAGGCACAGGTCGTGCTCAAGCGCCTGGATCTTGCCTTCAGGGCGTTCTTCCGCCGGCTGCGTACGGGCGGGAAGCCTGGCTTCCCGCGTTTTCGCAGCGCCGAGAGGTTCCGCGGCTGGGGCTACAAGGAACATGGCAACGGGTTCAAGGTCGAGATGCGCCCGGGCTGGCGCCACGGCCATGTCACCCTGTTCGGCATCGGCCGGCGGAGGGCCCGCGGCTGGATGCTGAACCTGGTGGTGGAAACCGACTGCGCCGAACGGGCGCGGGCGGAGGGTCCCGCGATCGGTCTCGACTGGGGCGTGTCCACCTTCGCTACCATCGCCCATGAGGACGGAAGCTTCGAGGAGGTTGCGAACGCGCGTCCTTTCGACCGGGCGAGAGCGGATCTGTGCGCGCGCCAGCACCGCCTGTCGGCCGCGGCCCGGGCCAGGAAGATCTCCCGGGCCGCGCTGAAGCGGCATCGCGAGGCGCTGGCGCGCCAGCATGCGAAATTGGCCGCGAAACGGAAGGATTTCCTGCACAAGATCTCCGCCCGCATCGCCGGCCGGCACTGGCTGGTTGCGACCGAGGCGCTGGCGGTGCAGGCCATGACCGGCTCGGCGTGCGGCACGGCCAAGGCCCCGGGCCGGAACGTCGCCGCCAAGGCCGGCCTGAACCGATCGATCCTTGATGCGGCCCCGGCCGCGTTCCTGAACATGCTCCGGTACAAAGCGGAAGGTCTGCCATCGATCCGCGCAGCGGATCAAGGGCTCCAGTGGAGCGCTTGAAGATGGCAGACGGTGCGGAGTTTCTCGAGGCGCCGACGCGGCAGTTAAAGCCGTCGCAGCGCTGCCCTGGCTGCGGACGGCTGCGGAAGAAAACGCTGTCGGAGCGTCGCCATGAATGCGATTGCGGCTGCAGCCTGGGACGAGACCAGGCCGCGGCGCGCGTGCTCTTGCAATGGGGGCTCGAGCAAGAGCGCCGACTGCAAGAGCACGCGCTCGGAACGATCACGCCGGCCGGGACGGTCGGGGTCTCGGCGGCGCAAGCCGCCTGAGACTGAAACCCCTTCCAACCGACTGGATTGGTGGGGGAGGTTCATAAGTCGCTGTGCCCCAAAGAAGCTCAGAGGAAAGTCAAGTGTTCCGCGGTCAGTTCCGCCGTGTCGAGATCGGCACCGTAAACCCGAATGACGTGGGCCTCGTAGGCGATTTCCACACCGCCTGAGATGTCGGTGACCTCTACGCTCCCGGGTCCGCCGTGGACACCGGTCATGACGAGGCTGTCCAGCCCGATTTCGAAGTCTTCCACGATGTCCAACTGCGGAGGGCTGGCCTGTTCGAAATTGAAGTTGAACTGATCGCCCCCGGCGCCCCCGTTCAGGGTGTCATCACCGTCACCTCCATTGATCGTATCATCCCCGTCGCCGCCACTGATGACATCGTTGCGCCCGCCGCCCGCGAGAAAATCGTCACCAAGCAACCCATAGATCGTGTCATCGCCTTCTCCGCCGCCGACAGTGTCATCTCCTGACCCGCCCTCAATGAGGTCGCGCCCCGGCCCGCCGCCGATATTGTCGTTGCCGGCCCTGCCATCGATGAGATCGTTGCCAAACGATCCGCTCAGCTGATCGTTTCCGGCCTCTCCGAAAATCTCGTCATCGCCGGGACCACCGGCGACGATGTCGTTGCCCGCGCCGCCCATGATGATATCGTCGCCCTGGCCGCCGCCGATGACATCGGCGCCGCTTTGGCCGTAGATCGTGTCATGCCCCTCACCTCCCCCAATCGAGTCGTCGCCTGCCCCGGCCTTGACGAAATCGTCTCCGCCCGATGCGGCGATATCATCGCTGTCGCTGCCGCTGATGATCGTGTCGTCTTCGCCGGTCCCGGCCGGGGCGGGTGCCTGGCCGATGGCGTGGCTGTTGGTGGTTGTAGCTGCATGATCCCCGAACGGGATAGCCGGGGAAGCAGAAGGCTGGTCCCCGGTCAGTTCAATCACCACGGCAACCGTTTCGTAATCTTGCAGGACCGGGATCGAGACAGCCTCGCCGATCAGTTCAGGTTCGAAGGCCTCCAGCGAGGCCGTCGCATGGGGCAAAAGGTGGGCATCGGGATCGTTGTCGGGCGCGCCGGTTTCGGTGACGACACGAAAAGCCTCGATGGAGGTGATCCCTTCGATCTGCTCGACATCCAGCAACACCTCGATCCCCTCGCTCGGGATGTCATTGGCGGCGAGGAAGACCACTTTGGTGTCGGCATCCTCGTAGGCATAAGCCATGATCTCGTCATCGCGGGAGTTGGCCTGGAACCCGTCGAGCAGGTAGAGCCCGGGCAGAAGCGTCGCCATGAGTGAAATCGTGGCGCCTGCGGGGGTGAGCATCATCTCTCCGTCCTGCGCATAGCTGATCGCGTTCAGGTTGGACACCGCGACCCCCCAGAATGCCGCCTGATCCATTCCGTATGAATGGAGGGTCGAAAACATCTCCAGATAGGCACCGCTTCCGGCGGCACCATAATCCTGGTAAGCAAGCTCGACTTCGGCGATATCGTTTGCCGCTGCACCGATTGTGATGGCCGAAACGAAAAGGTCGACCTCCGGGCTCGCGCCACCGGCAGCGTCTATGGCGTCCAGCCATGCCTGATGATAGCCGTTTCGACTTTCCCAGTTCGTCTCGCCGACATCCAGCGGGTCCAGGTCGGGCCCGCTCTGCGGTTTGTCTATGGCCCCGAAATTCAGCGGCAGGGCATGGGTGACGATGCTGTCGATCGCCCTCAGGGCTTGATCAGACATCTCGGCCCGGATCGCGCTATCATCGGCGGCCGAGTATCCCATCTGAACGGCGATGTCGATCTCCGCGCCCACGAGGTTGATCTGGGGATCGTTGAGTGCGTGATCGATTGTCGAGATGAAGGCGTCAGCGATCTCGCCATAACCGGCTGCGTTGTCTTCGAACGCTGCGAGTGCATCGTATTCATTGCCGATTTCCAGCGTGAAGTGCGCCGGAAGCGCTCCGTACGCGCCCGACAGAAGATCCTCCAGGAAGAGTTGAAGATCGGCGATGCCCTTGTCGATATCCTCGACATAACGCGCTGTCGGTATGATCATGGAGAAATTGAGATCGTGCTCGACGGCATAGGCCAACATGTCCACGAGGTCGGGCCTCTCGCGGTTCGGATCCGGGTTGAAAAGCTGGGTGCCGTCGAAAAGCCCGTCGATCTCCAGGCCGTATATATCCGGTTGCACCTCCGATAGCGTCCCGCCGGGCCAGCGCAGGGTTGACAGCCCAAGCTGGCTGAACTGCTCGTCGAAGTCATCGAAACTGGAAAAGCCGGTCTGCACCGCACCGAATTCGTAGGCGGACACGGCGTCCGATCCCGGAACGACCGTGCCAAAATTCACCTCGACCTCAACTTGCTCCATCTCACCACCCCGAGAGTTCAGCAAGCCCCCACGAGGCCCAGTAACTTTCTGGGTGGTTAAGTTGAGCTTAACTTATTGATTTTGAGAAAATAAATATTTAACAACTTCTTGCGTGTCCTCATGGAACAGGCAGATCGGCCGCGCGAGGGGCGCTCTTGCGGCCTCCATGGCTGATCATTCCGACTCCTTAAGCCGTTGCATGCGCAAGAGCTTGGGTGTCGGCCTTGCGAATATGCCCAACGCAGCGCCGCCTTCTTACTCGAGGCCGGCCAGGGGGGCTCCTAGTGTGCTTTGGCCTGCTCAAGGCTCCCCGTGATCGGATCTGCGCGTCGTCAGATCAGTCCAGTTCGGCGCGAGAGAGCATCGTGCGCCAAAGCGGGGCGGGCATGAGAAGCTCTTCCATGTCGAACCACATCACGATGCGTGTCTCTTCGTCGACCGGGCGCATTGGGCCGAACGTGTCGCCGATGATCCAGCGCCTGCCGGTGCTTGATGTGTAGATCCCGATCGCGTGATCCATCCCATGCACCGATAGCGTGCCCGGGCGCGACTGAACGAGGGCAAAATCGAGCTGTCCGGGCGCTACCCCTGCGCAAATCGCCAGGGAAATCGCCGTAAGTGCGAAATCGTCGCAATCTCCCTCCACGATATCGTCCCCCAGCAGGAGCTCGCGCGCAAGGCTCGACCAATCGTCCTGACCCGCAGCGTCGGGGCGGTAGCGCAGGCGATGGCGCACGAAGCGATCGATCCCGCGCAGGATCGCCACGCTGTCGCCGTAGGGCAGGCCAGTAGCCCGGTAAGCGTCGTCAAGTCCCGCACAGCTCTGTACCCAGGGTTGATCGACGATCAGCCGGGTTGGTCCGCGGAGCTCCAGGGGCAAGCCCGAACGGGGCTTGACAGCCAGAAGGCCAGCATCACAGAGTGTCAATAAGAGAAAGTTCTCGTCCGAGGCGATTGGGGGGGTTGCATGGCTCTGTTGTGGAGCAAGAGCCATGCTTGCATGCATGAGGAGGATGCATGCAGAAACATGTCTGCGCATGTGGGGCCTGTTGGCTGGGGGTGTCGGACGTGCTCTGCCTAGCCTGAGGTCACGTTGGGTCTGACCTCGGGCCTTTGGTGGTCATGGATCGTTGGCTAGAAATGTTTGTTTCGGGGGTTCCGTTCATGGCCACCCGGTTGGTTAGAGGATCGATACCCACACAAACGGCGCGGTCGGCGCGCGGTTTAGCTGTCCGCTTGTCTTGAGTCTGAGTGCTGATGATCTTCGATGGGCTGCGTTGGTCTTGGCTGCGCGGTGCAGTCGAGTGGCGCTGCCTGCGAAGATGTCATCCTTCTGAAATCCGTGACATTTAATGTTATCATAAAGAAAATATTTTCTTGTCCGTGGGTTTGGGGTATAACGGCGCCAGGAACAACTGGCGGATGTTCGCGCGCGCTTGGTCGAGGCCGTCTTCGAGGAGAGTTCTCATGATCGGTGGTCGAAAACTATTTATCGGGACGGGGATGTTGCTCTCGATTCTGGCCTGGGAGGGGCTCGACCGAAATGGCGGTGTGCTTGCGCAGCAGGCCGAGCCGCAAGAGGACGCCGTTCCGGCACCTGATATCGAGAATGAAGTCGAGCTAGACCTGGCAGCTCTCGTCGAACTCTTCCTGGCTGATCCCGACCTTTTCATCGCGGAAAACAGTCCCGAGGTCGTGTCGGAAGTTGTCGCACTGGTGGTGGTGTCTGATCCCGGGGCCGCGGATGAGATCATTGCGCTGGCCAACCGCCAGGCGGGCGAGACCGCGGTAATCGCGATCGCGGAGGGTCTGGCCAAGGCCACGGTCCAGCTCTCCGCCCAGGGTGAGAGTGATGCCGCGGCAGCGATTATCGCCAGCGTGGCAACGCTGGGATCGAACGCACTGGCGACGGGCTTTACCGAGAGCGTGGTTGTCCAGAGTGCGGAGATTGCGGCCGAGCCGATCGAGGATGACGTCGTGCCTGCCGAGGAAATTGCACCCCCGGCAGAGCCAGTCGCGCCGATCGGCACGGATGCGGCGACGGGGGCTGATGCGGCCGATGCCGGGGGGGATGGCACGTCCTCCAATGACCCTGCCTTGGACGGTGCGTCGCCATCCCCGGGACCCGATACGGGGGATGGTGGGCTTTCGAGCGGGGATGAGGACCCACCGGCCAGCCCGATCCAGTAAGTTCCTGATAGTCGAAGGGAAAAAGACTGGTCACGGCCAACGCTGACCCGCGTCGGCGTCAAGATGGGCGCTTTGGCGCTATTGAGGATGAGAGAGCGATGACGATTCTTGGTTCCGAGGGCAGGGCGCCTCGGTCTGTCGATGCGAACACCACTCAACCTTATGGCGATAGCCCCCCGGACGAGATCGATGTCAGCAAGCTCTTCGCGGTTGTGAGGCGGCGATGGCGTGTTCTGTCCATCGGCGTGATTGTCGGTTTGGCGCTTGGGCTGGCCTATGTGGCGACCACCACGAAGATCTACCAATCGGCGGTCAGTATCAGCCTCGATACGGTCGAAGCGGCGAACCTTCGCGAACTGTCCGGGGTGCAAAGCGTTCCGCTGACCGAGTCCCAAGTGACGACGGAACTCGAAATCATCCGCTCCGAGGCCATCGCCGAGCAGGTCGTTGCGCGTCTTGCGCTCCAAGATAATGCGGTGTTCATGACGCGTCCCCAGACGGGGGTCTCGCGCCTGAAGCGCCTGGCGGGCAAGCTCTTGTCAGGATCGGCCGAATGGATCCTGCCGCAGTCCTCCGATATTCCCCCCTTGCCCCCTTCCGCGGAGGACCAAGAGGCGGCGCGGCGCGAAAGGGCAGTATCGATTCTGCTTGGCAATATGGGGGTTAAGCGGCTGCGTGACAGCCGGATCGTTTCGATTTCCTACAGCGCGCTCTCGCCCGACCTCGCCGCCCGTGTCGCAAACGCGATTGCCGAAGTCTACATCACCGATCAACTGGAATCCAAATACGACTCTACCGAACGCGCAACCAGCTGGCTCAAGCAGCGCTCCGACCAGCTGCGTGAAGAACTCGCCCAACTCGATGCCGAAATCGAGAGATACAAGCTTGCCAACGGCCTTGTCAGCGTTTCAGGAACCGATACTTCCGATTCCGAGCTCGCGCGGCTGGCCACTCAATTGTCACAGGCGCAAACGATTCTCGTGTCGCTTGAGGCAAAGCAGCGGCGCTTGCAGGAGATCGTGGAGCGCGGCGATACCAGCGCCGCGGTCAGCGCGACCGCGACTCAGGCGATTACTTCCGAGCTGAGGTCTCGTTTCCTCGACACGCTGAAGGATTATAACTCTCTTGTCAGTCGTCTTGGTGCCGAGCACGAACAATCGTTGCGCCTGAAAGGCGAACTCGATCAGATCCAGTTCCTGATGTTCGAGGAGATCAAGCGAAGCGAGAGGATCACCCGGAACGACATCGCCCTCGCCGAGGAAGAGGTGCGCCGGCTTCGCTTCGCCAAGGCCAAGAAAGAAGAGGAATTGGGGGCAGGAAGCGAGGCCATCCGCAAGCTGCGCGAACTCGAGAGGAACGCGGAGACTGTCCGGGGTCTCTACACGAATTTCCTCCAACGCTACCAGCAGTCCCTGCAAGAGCAGTCTTTCGCGGTTTCGGATGTGCGCATCATCAACAATGCGCAGGTGCCGGGACGGGCGAGCTCGCCCGACGCCAAGCGGATCGCGGTGTTGAGCGCGCTTCTGGGCCTGATCCTGTCGGGGGCAGGCGTGGCGTTCCTCGAGTTCCGCGACAACAAGATCCGCACCGAAGAGCAACTGCGAGACGCATTGGGGTTCGAGTTTCTCGGCTCCCTGGCCGCGGTGGGCGGTGGCAGGATCAGCCTGCCATTCGGGAGCCGAAAGGCCGAGGCGGGCACGTCCGAGATCGACTTGCCTGCTATCCTGAAACATGGGGTCAAGAAACCACTCTCGACATTCGCCGAGACATTGCGAGCGATCAAGATGGCGATCATGCTGAAGGCGCAGGCCGATCCGATGACACCCACGGGCACGGTGATCGGGCTGATGTCCTGTTTTTCCGGCGAGGGCAAAACCACCGTATCGGCCAACCTTGCGGCATTGCTCGCGAGCCAGGGGCACAAGGTCATGCTGCTCGATGCCGATTTGCGCAATCCGGGCCTTACGCGTGCGCTCCAAAGACCCGTTGAGCATGGGCTGGTTGAAATCCTCCTCGATGATGCCGACTGGCGATCTGCCGTGGTCTCGGATCGGGAAACGGGGCTTGATATCATTCCGGTCAAGCACGGCCGCGCGGTTCATACCAGCGAGTTGATTGGCGGGCAGGGGATGCGGACGCTCCTTTCTGCCCTCAAGCAGGATTACGATTACATATTTCTTGATCTGCCTCCGCTCGCGCCGGTGATCGATGCGCGTGCAGGATTGCCGCTGATTGACGGGCTCGTTTTCGTGGTAAAATGGGGGGCCACGAACCTGCGCGACGCCGAGAAAGTCCTTCAGCGGGACCCGCGGATCCGCGAAAAAGCCGTCGGGGCGATCTTAAATTTCTTCGATGCGCGCAAGGCACAAGCCTACGGTGACTATGGGGCGTCTTATTATTACAGCGCGGCCTATCGTCGTTATTATCATGATTGAGAAATTTTTTTTTCTGTCTTTCTCGCCCTTGTCCTGCTGCTGAGCGGCGTCGCCCTGACACGCGATGTCCAGTTTGCTGATTACATGGCCCTTGAGCGCGAGATTCGGGCGGGGCGATCGGTGGCCAGCGATCTCGTCCGGATCGCGCCGCTTCTGAACAGCATGGAGCCCGGTGCGCCTGGCTGTGACTATCCGCGGTTACGCCTGCTGGCCATCTTGAGTCTCTACCGGGCCGATCTCCTGGCGCGGCGCCTTAATATATCGCCTTCAGGTCCCTCGGACAACCTGGAACTTCTGCTTGCCCGAGGGGATGCGATGCGCAGACTCCAGGCAGTGTTGCAATGTGCGCCCCGAGATGGCGACATGTGGTTGCGCCTGGCCATCGTTGGACGAAGCCTTAACCTTCCGCCTGAAAAGGTAGAGGCCTATCTGAGGCAATCTTTCATGACCGCACCGTTCGAGGACTGGATCGCCCGCCGCCGTCACTCCTTCTTTCCGGATCACCCGTTCACGCCTATGCCAACGCCCCCGCGATAGGGATAGGAATGCCGGACCGGATGCGATGGGCCGGGTCCTGTGTTCACAAGACTGACAGGAGCGATGGCTGCGCGTGAAAAGGGGCAGATAAATATTTTCATCTTGATAATTTTTGAAGATCGCCTAGTCTTTTTTCCAATCAGATAACACCCATGGTGAGAGGGGCGCGGTGATGAGCCATGAAAAAGATCAGTTCTCACCGAAGACTCGCGAATTACGTGTGGTGGATGCCTCGGCAGAACGATCGAAGGCGTTGGTTGCCGATCTGCTGACCATGATTGAAAGCGGTGATCAGCGCCTGAACGATTATTGCGAGATGGCGGCCCGACTGCGTGGTACGAGCCATGCGTTCGTCGTGCTCGTCTATGCCGATCGGTTCTATTTCGTGGGACGCTACGGATTTGAAGAGCAATCCTATGCCGTTCCGAACGAGGTCCAGCCCGACTGGCGGGGCGACGCGCAGGTGGAATACCTGGATACGAGCGCGGAAATCCCCGGGTTTGATTACTACCCTAGTGAATTGCGTGCACATCGTTACGTGCATTTCGCTCCGCTCAAGATCGACAGGATGCCCATTGGGCTGGTGGGGGTTGCAAATCGAGATCCGATGCCGAAGGCCTCGCCCGATCACCGGGTCGCGCTGGCGGTCATGGCGCGGATGGCGCGAAGCTACTTGCGCAAGCACCAGCTGTTGAAGCGACACACCCAGGAGTTGTTTGGCGTGCTGCAGGGGGATCTCTGATTCTTGCTTTCGGAAAATATTCGGGGGAAAGTCCGGCGGTCAGCTCTGGGTCGGAGAACCCGACGAAAGGGGCGCTGGACTTCGTACCGCAGGCCATTGCCCGTTATGACGCGAGGGGCAGGCTTGTCATGTGCAACCTGCGATACCGCGCGGTCCACTCCAGATCGGCCCCGGTGATCGAGCCCGGCCGGCACTTCGAGGACATCCTTCGTTATGGTCTGGAACATGGCGAATACGCCGAGGCTGTCGGTCGCGAGGAGGAATGGGCGGCAGAGCGTCTGCGGCAGCGCCGATCGGGAAACCATATCTGTGAGCAACTGCTCGCGGATGGCAGGTGGCTTCAGATCACCGAGCAGAAGACCCCGGATGGCGGCCAGGTCAGCCTGTGCGTTGATATCACCAGGCTGAAACAGGCGCTCGCGCGGTCCGACCGGGAGTGGCGCGCAACAATGGCTGCCGCGCGTGATGGCATGGGCATCGCCGATGCAATGGGCAAGGTGCGCCACGTGAACCGCGCCTTTGCCGAAATTTTCGGTCTTGGCTCAGAGACGGACTGTGTCGGCCAGCATTGGCGTATGCTCTATCCGCCGGAAGTGGCCGCGTTTCTGGAAACGACGGCCATCCCCGAGACCAGGCGTCAGGGTCACTGGGAAGGAGAGGTGACAATATGGCGCGCGCAGGGAGGGCGAGTCCCTCTCGAGCTTTCGCTGACCTTGAGAGACGATGGCGGGCTGTTATGCGCGGCCCGCGACATCACATCGCGCAAACGCGTGATGATGGAGCAGGCGCTTCTGCGTGACCAATTGCAGGCTGTTCAGCCTCGCGAGATCGTATCACGGTTCTCATCCGAGATTGGCCATGATTTAAACAACCTGCTGGCGGTGATAGAAGCTTCGGCCGACATGATGCGCGACGGTATAGCTGTCGAGAAAAATGCGGAGCGGATACTGGCCGCGTGTCGGAGCGGCAAAGATCTGGTGTCACGCCTGCGCGACCAAGGGCCCAAGACGTCCGAACGCATCCTCATGGACATCCGTCCCCCGGTATACAATGCCTGTGAACTTCTTCGTGTCAGCCTGGGCGACGAAATCAGTCTTGACCTCGACCAGCCCGAAGATCCGGTGATGATCGACGCGGCCCCGACCGATGTCGTGCAGGTCGTTTTGAATCTCGGGATCAACGCACGTGACGCGGTTTGGGCCACCCCTCCGGGCCGCGAGCGGCATATCGAGGTCAAGGTCGCCCTGGCGGGGGAAGAAGAGCTCGCCGTGCAGCCCCGGATCGGAGAGATTCGGAAGGATTGCCCTTACTGCGTGATCGAGGTCCATGATACCGGCACCGGGATGCCGAAAGCTATTGCGAAAAATATCTTTGTGCCGAGCTTCACGACCAAGGGGGCGAATGGGTCCGGGCTGGGCTTGACCATTGTCGCGGGGGTTGCGCAGAACTACGGTGGTGCGATTGCCCTCGACAGCGTGCTCGGCGGCGGCACAACGTTCAAGTTTTTCTGGCCGCTCCTGCAAGCAGAATTCGAGCCTGTCGGCGCAGCTTGATCTTGTCGATCAGCTCGATCGCTTCTGCCGCGCGACAAACATGTGACCCCGCCGCGGGGCGGGTCTGTGACCTGCCCCCCGGAAGTTCCCTCGCTGTGATGTAGAGTCTGCCCAACCTGAGAAGGAGCAGACGACATGAGGAAAAGCCGTTTCACCGAGGCGCAGATTATCGGGATGATCAAAGAGCAGGAGGCTGGGTTGCCGACCTCCGAGCTGTGCCGGAAGCATGGGCTGAGCCCCGCGACGTTCTACAAGCTCAAGGCCAAGTATGGCGGGATGGATCTGTCCGATGCCAAGCGGCTGAAGCAGCTCGAGGATGAGAATGCGAAGCTCAAGCGGCTGCTGGCCGATGCGATGCTGGACAACGTCGTGCTGAAGGATCTGCTGGGAAAGCCCTGACGACGCCGATGCAACGGCGGGACGCGGTGCTGCGGGGTAAGCGCAGCCTGACCACCCTTGGGCCTGCGGCTTGACTATTCAGCGTAAACGGTGTTCTGTCCCCACCTTCCTGTGATTTTCCGGTTCTGCGAGTCCTTTCCTGTTGGATGACAGGGGTGGAGTTTCTCCATGGAGACT
>NZ_SLXU01000031.1 GCF_004343505.1 Rhodovulum bhavnagarense
GGCGTATCGTTCCTCTTGGAAGTTCTGGCAGGCTTCAGCACCCGCCACGATACGCCACCCTCTCAAACCCCGTCACCCAGTTTCACGCATAGCTCATCCCGGCCAGATAGGCGGCGGACGCCGTGGCACCGCCGGCGGGAATGGCAACCAGGGGCAGGCCCAGCCAGCGGGCCACCAGCACCATGGAGAGGCTCCCCATGCCGGAGGCGATCAGGCCGCCGAGCAGCATCTGCCGGATCGCGTCGCGCGGGCGCATCCGGATGGTGATGGCATGTGTCGCGCCGCCGAGCGCGCCCCAGGCCGCCACGACCAGGGAACTCGCGACCGCGAATTCCTGAACGACGGCCTGCAGAAAGCCGAGTTTCTCGTTCATCGCCGGATCTCCAGAAGCGGGATGGAGGTGATCGAACCGAGCCGCTCGAGGTCGAGCGTCACGTCGAGCGCGTCGGTGTCGAAGCGGACCGGCACGTCAAACTCGAAGCCCGCGGTGATCGCGACGCCAGCGCCCGGCGCGGTGCCGAAGGTGACTACGCCGGTGGCGGTGTCGACCGACCAGCCCGTGGGCTGCTCCGTGCCATCAAGAGCGACGCGCACCGTGCCGGCGACCGGCTTGGTGATCGTGCGGTTCCAGGTCTGGCTGCCCGAGGCGTAGCGCTTCATCAGCTGGAAGGCGGTCATCGTGCCGTCGCCGGTCCCGATCGCCTGATCGGTCGGCAATGGCGTCTGGGACGGCAGGCAGGACTTGTGATCGCCCCAATCCTTGAACCGGAAGCCGTGTAGCCGCCCGTTCCGCGCCTCGAAGAAGGCGACCACCGCCGCCAGATCGTCGACGCGTCGGATGCCGTAGGCGACGTCGTAACGGCGGCGCGAATTGGCCCAGCTGGCGTTGCGCTCCTCGTCGCCGGAGCCAAGCTCGACGATCTGCGTGCGCCGTTCCGGCCCGCCCCGCGCGCCGCGGCTGATATTGTCTGGGAAACGGACCTCGTGGAACGTCATCACATGCCCCTCCGCCCAAGCGAGACCGCACGGGCGATATCGGCCGCGACCTGCGTCCTCGACTGCCGGAAACTCTCGGCGTCGCGGGCCATGATGGTGACGTTGACACCGCCGCCCGCGCCGTAGGTCTGCGCCTCCCGCCGCGACAACACCCGCTCGCCCCGCTGCAGGATCGCGGGCACCTCGTCGTGGCGAAGTCCGGCCATGCCGCCGGAATGCATACGCGGCGCGGCGGCAAAGGCCATGGCCGGGACCATGCGCGAGGGCCCAGCCGAGCCCACCATCCCGCCGGCATGCAGGACGTTGGCGAAGATCCCGCCCGCGCCGGAGAACACGCCCGAGAGCGCATTGGCGATGGGACCGAGGATGAAGCGCCGCGCCGCCAGCTGGGCGAGATCGGCGAGCAGCGAGGTGACGAGATCGCGGAATTTTAGCTTGCCGGTCTTCACGAACTGGCCGACGGCGTTCTCGGCCGACTGGAAAGCCCCGACGAGGCTCTGGCCGATGTCGCCACCGATGTCGCGGGCCTTGCTGGCGTAGTCGGAGAGCGCTGCGGTGACCGCCTGCCAACCGTTGACGGCGGCCTCGGTCGCGGGCTCCGCTGCCGCAGCAGCAGCCCCAGCCGCCGCGCCTGCATCCGTTGCAGCGCCCCCGGCATCGCCGAGCGCCGTCTCCAGCCGCTCGGCCGCGCCGGTGGCCTCGGTCAGCGCATCGGCACTGGCCTCGTCGGTGCCGCGTACCGCATCCTGCAGCGCCTGCCAGCTTTCGAGAGGCGCGCGGGCCCCTTCCGCCAGATCGCGCGCGGCCCCACGGTAGACATTCGCGGACTCGAGCGCGCGGTTCGCAGCCTCGGTCAGACCGAGATCGGGCGCGGTCAGCGGATTGTCCTCGAAGGCCCGGTCGAACGCCGCCTGCGCCGCCGTGGTGGCGGCACTGGCCGCACCCTCGAAGCGGTTCTCGATTTCGCCGAGGTCGAGGTCCGGCACCAGCGAGATGCGCCGCTCCGACCCGAGCGCTTCCAACCCCTGATTGATGCCGCCGATGAAGCCGTTGATGCGCGAGACCACGCCGTTCAGCATCGCCTCGACGCCGTCGACCAGGCTGTTGGCCGCCTGGAACGCCAGATCGCCGATGGCGGCGGGCAGCAGGCCCCAGATCGCCTTGATCGCTTGGTAGGCGCCCTCGAACGTGTTCGCGGCGGTGTTCCCGAAGCCCACCACGCTCTCGATGGTGCTCTGCATGCCCGACGCGGCATCGGCCTTCAGGTCGAAGAACATCGCCGTGGCGGCCGCACCCGCCGCAGCTGCGCCCATCCTGATCCGCTCCCAGACCTCGACGGCGAGGTCCTTCAGGAGCGACATCGCTTCTCCGAACCCGCCCGCGCCGGACACGAGGCGGGTGAACTGGTAGACAAGTTCGCCCGCGCCGACGATCAGCGCGCCAATGCCGGTGCGGATCAGCGCGCCGCGCAGGACGACGAGCGCCGTGGCAACGCCTCGTACCGAAAGGGCAGCAGCCGCCATTCCGGCGACCCAGCGTCCCGCGAGAAAGGCGGCGAAAGAGGCGGCGTAGGTGGTCAGGCGACCGATGTTGTCGAAGAGACCGCGGATCGCGATGCCGAGCGGGCCGGTGCGGCTGGCGACTGCGGCCATGGCATCTGCCAAGGCTTCGAGCGCCGGCGCTGCGGCGACGGCGAGCTGGTTCGACAGCCCGCGCCAGATCAGTCCGAGCCGGGAGATCGCGTCGTTCGTCCGCTCGATCTGGTCCGCATCCTGCTCGGAGACCACGACACCGAAAGCAAGCACGTCCTCTGTCGCCTGGCGCAGCGTCGCGGTGTCGATCCGGCTCATGGCGATGGAGCCTTCCTCGCCGAAGAGTTGGCCCGCGACGGCAGCGCGCTCGGCAGCGGGCACGAAGCTCTCGATGGCGGCGTTGATCGCACCCACGCGCTGGTCCAGCGGCAGCGCGATCAACTCTGATGCGGAAAGCCCCAGCCGGTCGAGCGCGTCGGCAGCGGGACCGGTCCCGGCGGCCGCCTGGCTGAGACGGCGCGTCAGATCCTTGGTGGCCTGCTCGATGCCGGACATCGACACGCCCGCCAACTCGCCCGCGCGTTCCAGCGTCTGGATCGAGGCGACGGTGGTGCCGAGGGACTGGGCAAGCTTGGCCTGCGCATCAACCGTCTGCAGGCCGGACCGGATCATCGCTACGCCTGCAGCGGCAGCGGCGGCCACGGCGGCGGCGGCCGCGACCCGCACCCGCCGCGAGAAGGCCGCGAGCCGGGCGTTGGCCGCTTCCATCTCCCGGCTGAGCCGTCCGAAGCCGCGCGACCCGGCCTCGCCGACGCCTTCCGACTCGGCGCGCACCTGCCGTCCGCCCACGGCCGCGAGGCGGACGCTCACCCTCTTCTCAGCCATGGGAGTGATCCATCTGTTCGTTAAGTTTGGTGACCATCACCGCCTCGATGACGGGCAGCAGTTCGGCCATGGCCATGGGCGGTACGCCGAGCGCGTTCCCGAGCGCCAGCGCCGCCGACATGTCCCAGCCGATCACCGCGCCGGGCAACACACGCAGCTGGCCGCCGAGGCGTCCGACGAGGTCCCAGACCTGCCAGCCCTCATGGGCCAGCGGCCGGTTCAGCCGCGCCGGGCAGTCCGGACAGGTTTGCGCGCAGGCTTGGCAGTAGCGCTCGCCCCCGCCGAAGGACCATTCGGCGAGAGCGCGGAGGCGTTTTTTTCCTGTTCCAGCAGCAGGCCCTTGGAGACGTAGGTCAGCTGGAACGCCTCGAAGATCGGCCAGACATCGAGCAGCGCGTCGATGGCCTCGGGGCTGGGGTCGATGGGGTTGCCGTCCGCGTCGCCGATGCCGTCCCAGACGAGCACGGCCCGCCGCGCGAGAGCCTTGGCGAAAGCGACGGCGCGCTCCTCATCGGAGGCTTCCTCCGGTACCGCCTCAACAACCGGATCGCTGCGCGTCGCGACCATCAGGGCGGTCGTCAGCGGGCGCAGCTGCACCCGGACGCCGGGCGCGAGGTCATGCCAGCGCGGAGCGTTGGTCAGGTCGAGAGCGAGCATCAGTACACCTCTATGTCGTTCACGAGGGTGGCGATGCACATCCGGCCGACGACGCTGTCGCGGGCGGCCTGCCAGTCGAAGGTCGCCTGCACGCCCTGCGGCCCGGAAATCTCGATGCGCGGGCGCGGCAGGTAGACGGCGTGCACGGTGAAGGTGAAGCTTTCGCCGGAGGGCAGGACGTAGGCGAACTCCATCTCGCAGGCCTCGCCGTTGATCGCCTGCGTCACCAGCGTCTGGTCGGCGAAGCGGACCTCGATCCGGCCCGTGAGCGCCGCGATGGACGGGTCCGCCCCGTCGATGCGCCCGTCGCTCCGGATCGTCTCGATCCGGTCGAGGTTGTTGGCGTAGGTGATCTCGGCCGAGACCACGTTGCCGAGGGCTGAGCCATTGCGCGTGATCGCCCCGTTGAAATGGCCGAAGCGCTTCAGCTCCAGCGCGGCGGGGGGTGAGGCGGGTGCGCCGAACGCGCTGGTGGTCGTGCCCACCGTCTCGCCCTGCGCCACCAGCCGCGCCGTTGCGGTCAGCAGACCCGAGCGCTGCATCTGCCAGGTGAGCTGGTCGAGCACGCAGCCGGAATACATCGCGTAGCGCGGCACCTCGGGCATGCCGGTCTCGATCGACATCGAGGGCAGCGTCCAGGACCCCGACTGGAACTCGTGGGTGTAGGGGGCCTCTACGCCTGTGGTCGCAGGCGTGCCGAAGGCCGCCTTCAGCCAGAAGCCGAAGGCCTCGGCGTCGAGCGGCACGACGACATCGCCATCGGCCGTGACCGCATCCTTGATCGGCGCCAGCGGATCGCGGCCGTAGCCGAGCAGCTCCGAGTTCAGCAGCGGCTGCTCCGCCCCAAGCGAGGTGCTGGCGAAGGGCATGCGGGTGAAGCCGCTGGCGGGCGGCGTGCCATAGGTCGTCTCGAACGCAAGCGCCATCAGCGCCCGCGCCCCCTGAGCTCGTGCCATGGTGTTCTCCTCGGGTTGTCGGGGTCAGGCCAGCGGATCGGCCGTGGAATAGTGCAGCGCCACCGGGATCACGGCGGCCTTCAGGCCAGCCGCGCCCTCGACCGGCAGATCGACCGGGCGCGGCGCCTCCGCCTCGACCCAGTCGCAGAGCCCGCCCAGCGTGCGGTCGGCGGCAAGCGCCGTGCCGATACTGGCGGTCAGCGCATCAAACGCCGCGTCACGGTCGGCACCCTGCACGACGGCTTCGATCTCGGCGCGGTGCTGGTAGTGGTAGCGCAGCGGAGAGAGCGTGACCTCGGGCTCGCCCGGCTCGCCATCGCGCACGATCAGCAGCCCATCTGCCGGAACGCGCTCGGGCAACACCTCGCCGCGCAGGGCGGTGGCGGGCAGCGCCGAGAGCCGCGCGTGCAGCGCGGCGAGGATGGTTTCGCGTGGGGTGGGCATGGGATCACCAAGTGATCAAGGAAGTCGGACAGCGACCGACATCGGAATCCGGTCTCTCAATCAGTCTATTCATCAACGCCCCGGTGCCGATGTTGTTGATCTCAATGTCCCAATTCGCGTGCCCCGCTTCGGCGACAAGACGTTCGTAATCGGTGGGATTTTCGGCTTCCAAGACAAGCCCGACGTCGTTGCGCCAAGCGAAACGATAGCCGCGCTCGTCTATTGCCGATGCCATAGAAAGGCCGTGGATAGTAGTCGGCGTGATTTTGATAGACCAGAGACTGTCACGGATTATAGGCGTCCCATCCTCCAATCGTGGAACCGCAATTGGCTTCAGGTACGGCCTGCTCAGGTCGAAGACTGCTTCATAGCCGAGGTTTGCGCCGTTCTCGAGCCGTACGCAAGTGCGATAGCTGTTGTTGAAGACGATTACGACCCAGAGCGCCACAAGGACGATTGGGATCAGTGCGACGCCCAAGATGGCACCAAGCACCCCGTCATTACCGTTGTCGCTATCCCGATGTTTCACCCGAACCTGCTGCGTGCTCGATCCGCAAGAATCTGACCTGAGAAACTTCCAGCCCATCGATCCGTGATCGAATACGGTTCGCCAGTGTGAATGCCCAGCCGCTGAGGCCCTGTGGGACGGAGCCCGACTCGTCCGCGAAGGTAATCTTCCAGCGGCCTGTGGATATTTTCATAGATGGTCTCGCCGAAATCGACGACCTCCATACCGACATCGGCTGGATCGGCGAATTCATCCTCGAGGTAGAATTCGAATTGCCCCGAGAGCGTCAGAATGCCGAACTCCGCAACACAGTTTCCCGTGAAGCGACCGCCTATTGTGGTGTCACCGATGCTGAATACGATCCCAGTCATATCGTATGTGTTCTCGAAGACATCTGAAAAGGCACCGTTTGGGTGTTCTCTGGCTACCTCTGCAATGTTGTCCTGAAGGCTCTTTGTCACAGTGGAAGTCATGTACTGCGCCACGATTCTGCTCAGATGTCCGGTTTCCCGAACGGTAACACCGCGCCCACGACCGTTGTAGTAGTGGCGGACGAAGTCACGGCTGCTCCAAGCGGCTCCGGAGTCTTCAGTATCGGCCAATTCGATTTCAATGAACTCATCGACTGACGGCATGAAGGGCTCAGCCGTGCAGCGGCAGCCATAGTCTTCGCCGGGGTGGCCCGTCTCGGGCGGGTCATCCCATGCGAAGACCCGACCGTTGTTGACAGCATGGCTCGGGCGGACTTTGTCATCCCCACGCGTGCGCCAGATGTAATGCGTGGTAGGCCGCTCCTGCTTGATCGACCACTCGATGGGCGTCCCTTTTCGCAGGTAGGCCTGGAACGCTTTGCGGTATAGTTGCGGATCGATGTGCATGGAGAAGCCCTTGGACAGATTTTTCTTCAACATCGCACAACAAGGTTAATTCTTTGGCAACCCACCGAACGCTCACCGCCTCATGTCCACCCAGTTCGCCACGATCAGCCCCGGCACGCTGTCGAGCGCCCGCTCGGCATCGCGGTCGAGGTCGAGCCGCTTCGGCAGCTTGACCTGCGGCACCAGCAGGAAGATCGGCGCGGTGACCTGGTTGCGGCCGGTCTTCGCGCGCGAGGCCACCGCCTGGCCGCGTTTGTTGATCCGAGCCCGGTCGGCGACCAGCAGGCTCGGACCCCGGCGACGATAGACAAACCTAAGACGCAGGCCGCGACGGCGTTCCCATTCGCCGGGGGTGAGCTTGGCGCCTCGTAGGCCACGGCCGGCGGCCTCGGTAGGGATCGCGAGCCAGAACCCCTCCTTCGAGCGGATCAGCGGGCCGTTGTCGTGGGCGCCGACGATGACGGGCGCCTTGGACCGTAAGCGTCGTCTGACGGTCACCCGGCTTTCAGCTTGACGGCCGGAAATTCCACGGGAGCAGTTCGTCGAGCCGGCTTTGGGGATGGCCGTTC
>NZ_SLXU01000032.1:0-2500 GCF_004343505.1 Rhodovulum bhavnagarense
TTTGGTTGCGGGGGTAGGATTTGAACCTACGACCTTCAGGTTATGAGCCTGACGAGCTACCGGGCTGCTCCACCCCGCGGCATTTTTGGCCCATATTATTTTATGGGCTGATCGTTTAGAGAGTTGTTTTACTGGGTCTTTCTAGGTTTGGCGGTGACCTACTCTCCCACGTCTTGAGACGCAGTACCATTGGCGCGGCGGCACTTAACGGCCGGGTTCGGAATGGATCCGGGTGTTTTGCTCGCGCTATGACCACCAAACCGAGGAAGACCCAGTTGTTTTTTTCCAAGTTGTACGTTTATGTGCGCTTTTGACCAGTTGAGTTTGTCTTTTACTGGGTCAAATCAAGCCTATCGGGCAATTAGTACCGGTCAACTGAACGCATTGCTGCGCTTACATCTCCGGCCTATCGACGAGGTGGTCTACCTCGGCCCTCTGGGATACCTTGTTTTGAGGGGGGCTTCCCGCTTAGATGCCTTCAGCGGTTATCCTGTCCGATCATAGCTACCCTGCACTGCGGCTGGCGCCACAACAGGTCCACCAGTGGATCGTTCACCCCGGTCCTCTCGTACTAGGGGCAACTCCTCTCAAGTATCCTACACCCACGGCAGATAGGGACCGAACTGTCTCACGACGTTCTAAACCCAGCTCACGTACCTCTTTAAATGGCGAACAGCCATACCCTTGGGACCTGCTCCAGCCCCAGGATGAGATGAGCCGACATCGAGGTGCCAAACACTGCCGTCGATATGGACTCTTGGGCAGTATCAGCCTGTTATCCCCGGCGTACCTTTTATCCGTTGAGCGATGGCCCTTCCACTCGGGACCACCGGATCACTATGGCCGACTTTCGTCTCTGCTCGACTTGTCAGTCTCGCAGTCAGGCTGGCTTCTGCCATTGCACTCAACGAGCGATTTCCGACCGCTCTGAGCCAACCTTCGCGCGCCTCCGTTACGCTTTGGGAGGCGACCGCCCCAGTCAAACTACCCGCCACGCAGGGTCCCGGATCCGGGTAACGGACCGCGGTTAGACATCAAGAGTGCGAAGGGTGGTATCTCAAGGTTGGCTCCACGGGGACTAGCGTCCCTGCTTCAAAGCCTACCACCTATCCTGCACATCACAATCCTGATGCCAGTGCGAAGCTGTAGTAAAGGTGCACGGGGTCTTTCCGTCTAACCGCGGGAAGCCTGCATCTTGACAGGCAATTCAATTTCGCTGAGTCGATGTTGGAGACAGCGGGGAAGTCGTTACGCCATTCGTGCAGGTCGGAACTTACCCGACAAGGAATTTCGCTACCTTAGGACCGTTATAGTTACGGCCGCCGTTTACCGGGGCTTCAATTCGGAGCTTGCACCCCTCCTTTTAACCTTCCGGCACCGGGCAGGCGTCAGACCCTATACGTCGTCTTGCGACTTCGCAGAGCCCTGTGTTTTTAGTAAACAGTCGCCACCCCCTGGTTTGTGCCCCCGGACCTCTTGGCCCGGGCCTCCTTCTCGCGAACTTACGGAGGTATTTTGCCGAGTTCCTTCAACATCGTTCTCTCAAGCGCCTTGGTATGCTCTACCAGTCCACCTGTGTCGGTTTAGGGTACGGTCTGGCGGAGGGCTATTTCCAGGAACTGTCTTGGATACGCCCCAATCCGTTAAGGGACGCACGCCGCCACAATCCGTCACATCCTCCTGGCCCAGGAATATTAACCTGGTTCCCATCGTCTACGCGTTTCCGCCTCGACTTAGGGGCCGGCTTACCCTGCTCAGATTAGCTTTAAGCAGGAACCCTTGGACTTTCGGCGAGGGGGTCTCTCACCCCCTTTGTCGCTACTCATGTCATCATTCTCGCTAGTGATCGCTCCACCGGTGCCTTACAGCCCGGCTTCACAGCCAAACCCGAGCCTCCGGAGCACCCCAGGGGTGCTAAAGAGGCGTGGGTTTTTTCACACTACGCTCCGCTACCACTGCTTGCGCAGTCCTAAGCTTCGGCTCGTGGCTTGAGCCCCGTTACATCTTCGCCGCAGGACAACTTGATTAGACCAGTGAGCTGTTACGCTATCTTTAAAGGATGGCTGCTTCTAAGCCAACCTCCTGGTTGTTTTGGTCGTCCCACCTGCTTTCCCACTTAGCCACGAATTGGGGGCCTTAGCTGTAGGTCAGGGTTGTTTCCCTCTCCACGACGGACGTTAGCACCCGCCGTGTGTCTGCCATCTAGTACTCCCGGGTATTCGGAGTTTGGTTAGGATCAGTAAGCCTGTGGGGCCCCATTACCCATCCAGCGCTCTACCCCCCGGGGTATTCGGATGACGCTCTACCTAAATAGATTTCGCGGAGAACCAGCTATCTCCGAGTTTGATTGGCCTTTCACCCCTAGGCACACCTCATCCCGACCTTTTTCAACAGGTGTGGGTTCGGACCTCCAGTACGTGTTACCGTACCTTCATCCTGGACATGCCTAGATCACTCGGTTTCGGGTCTGATCCCACGAACTCGACGCCCTATTAAGACT
>NZ_SLXU01000033.1 GCF_004343505.1 Rhodovulum bhavnagarense
GCTTGAACTCGTCGCTGTGTATCGCTGCCATATCCGGTCTCCTCGATGGCGAGTATCGCTCTCAAAAGATCGGAACGAAACCGATGCAGGTCCATGGCGACGGTGGGTGTCGCGGGGGTCGAGGTGGCGCAGAGCGTCCTCGCCGAGACCCAGACCGCCATCCTGCCGCTGGTCCCGTATCTCGACACCCTGCGGTGGGTGTTCATCGCCGTGGCGCTCGGCGGCATCGCGGTCACGATTTACGCCCGGCTCGATGACTGGCGACGGGGGCGGCGATGATCGGCGCGCTCCTCGCCACGCTCGCCGGATCGGCATGGGCGCTTACGGCGCTCCACTACGGCGTCACAGCGCTCGCGATCCTGTCGTTCCTGTTAGCGCTGCGTCGCTCGGGCGAGCGAGCGGGACGGCTGGCTGAGCGGCTCGAGACCATGGAGAACACCTATGAAGCCCAACGACGGATGCTCGAGGCTGCGGCGCGTCGCCCTCGCTCTCGCGACGATCTGGCTGAGCGGCTGCGCCACGGGCGCTTCTGAGGTCGCCAGCCCCGGGGCCTGTCCGCCCGTGGTCGAATACAGCCGGGCGTTCCAAGAACAGGCGGCCGAGGAGCTTGCTCTGCTGCCGGAGGGATCGGCGATCGCGGAAATGCTGAGCGACTACGCCGTGATGCGGGAGCAGACCTTGCTGTGCGGTGCTGCCCCTTAATTTCAGCTAGAGGTTTTGTTCTTCACGTTTCGTTCTGCCCATTCAGATCTGGGCGCTGAAACGCCAGCCGCATCTGTTTTTCGGTCTCGATCAGCGCGAAGAAGACCACCCCGATGGCGAAGATTACAAGCCCGTCGAACAGGGGGACATCCTGAGTTCCGAAAATGCCCTGCAGGGGCGGCAGATAGGTGATGGCGAGCTGGGCCGCGGCGACGGTCAGCACACAAGCCCAGACGATCCGTGTGCCCCGGACCGCAGTCCAGGTGAGCGAGGTGCCGTGGATGTTGCGGATGAAGAACAGGTGGAAGATCTCCAGCACGACCAGCGTGTTCATCGCGATGGTCTGTGAGAGCGCGATCGGGTAGCCGCGGTCGATGGCGTAGAAATACATGCCGAAGACCGCCGCCAAGAAAAGCGTGGAGACAAGCACGACGTGCCAGACCAGCGCGCCGGTCAACAAAGGCTCGTCCCGCGGGCGCGGCGGGCGGCGCATGGTGCCGGGCTCGGAGGGCTCGAAGGCCAGCGCAAGACCCAGCGTGACGGCGGTGACGAGGTTCACCCACAGGATCTGAACCGCCGTGATCGGAAGCGCCATGCCGGCAAGAAGCGCCACGATGATGGTCATCGCCTCGCCGGCATTGGTGGGCAGGGTCCAGCTGATCACCTTCTTGATATTGTCGTAGACCGTGCGCCCCTCGCGCACGGCGGCCGCGATCGAGGCGAAATTGTCGTCGGCCAGCACGAGTTCCGCGGCCTCCTTGGCGGCCGCGCTGCCCTTGAGGCCCATGGCGATGCCGGCGTCCGCGCGTTTTAGCGCCGGTGCGTCGTTGACGCCGTCGCCGGTCATCGCCACGGTCAGGCCGCGCGCCTGAAGGGCGGTGACGAGACGCAGCTTGTGGGCGGGCGAGGTGCGCGCGAAAATGTCGGTCTGCACCGCCGCATCGGCAAGCGCGGCGTCGTCCAGCGCCTCGACATCCGCGCCGGTCAGCACGCGGTCGGGGTTTCTCAGCCCGATCATCGCCGCGATCGCGCGGGCCGTGGCGGCGTGGTCGCCGGTGACCATCTTCACCCGGATGCCGGCGGCATGGCAGTCGGCCACCGCCGCGATCGCCTCGTCCCGCGGCGGGTCGATCAGGCCGATCAGACCGATCAGCGTGAGCTGCCTCTCGAGGTCCGCGGTGTTGAGGATGGTGTGATCCTGCGGCACCGCGCGGGCCGCAACCGCGATCACCCGCTGCCCCTCGGCGGCCAGTTCCTCGACCATCGCGTGCCAGTAATCGACATCCAGCGGCGCCGCCCCGCCGTCCGCGGCGCGCTGATCGGCGCAGAGCGCCAGAACCGCCTCGGGCGCGCCTTTCACGTGGATGCAGGCACGGCCCTCGTGGTCGTGGTGCAGCGTGCCCATATAGCGATGGGCGGCGTCGAAGGGGATGGCGTCGGTGCGGGTCCACTGGCGGAACGACTCGGCCCCTTCGCGGGTGATCTTGCCGGCCAGCGCCATCAGCGCGCCCTCCATCGGGTCGCCCTCGACGCGCCAGCCCGCCTCGTGCGCATGCAGCATCGCGTCGTTGCACAGCCCGGCGGCGCGCGCGAACTCCATCAGCACCCGGTGCTCGTCCGGATGCACGTCCGCCTCGCGCCAGCGCACCGCGCCTTCGGGAGAATAGCCGTTGCCGCCGACCGAGTAGACATGCTCGGCCGCGGCCAGTGTCGCGGCCATCATCTCGTTGCGGGTTAGCGTGCCGGTCTTGTCGGAACAGATCACCGAGACCGAACCCAGCGTCTCGATCGCAGGCAGGCGCCGGACGATGGCGTTGCGCCGCGCCATGGCCTGCACGCCCACGGCCAGGGTGATCGTCAGCACCGCCGGCAGACCTTCGGGGATCGCCGCGACCGACAGGCCGACCACGGCCATGAAGAGATCGGAAAACGGAAGATGGCCGACGAAATATCCGTAGGCCAGCAGGGCGCCCGCGACGATGAGGATGAAGACGGTGAGCCAGCGCGCGAAACGGTCCATCTGGGCGACGAGAGGCGTCGTCAGCGTCTCGACGCGCGAGAGCATCCCGCTGATCCGGCCGATCTGGGTCTCGGGTCCGGTGGCGGTCACCACGCCGCGCCCGGCACCCGCCGCAACGAGCGTGCCCGAGAACAGCATCGAGGTCCGGTCGCCGAGGGCGGCGTCTTCGGCGACCGGCGCCGTGCCCTTGTCGACAGGCACGGATTCGCCGGTCAGGATCGCCTCCTCGAGCTTGAGACCGCGCGCCTCGATCACGCGCAGATCGGCGGGCCCGCGGTCGCCGGCCTCGACCAGTACGATATCGCCGGGCACCAGATCATCCGCGTCCACGCTGATGCGCTTGCCGTCGCGCAGCACGGACGACCGCGGCGCCAGCATGCCGCGGATCGCGTCCATCGCCCGCTCGGCGCGGCCTTCCTGCACATAGCCGATGACGGCGTTGACGATCACCACGGCGAGAATCACGCCGGTATCGACCCAGTGCTGCAACGCCGCCGTGACCGCGGCCGAGGCGATCAGGATATAAATCAGCACGTTGTGGAAATGGGACAGGAACCGCCGGAGCGGGCCGCGCTGCGGCGGTTCGGGAAGCCGGTTCGGCCCGTGTTCGGCAAGGCGGCGGGCGGCGTCTTCGTTGGTCAGTCCCGAGCGCCGTGCGGAGAGCGCATCCAGGACGTCCTCGGCGGACCGGGCATGGAAAGCTGGCAGGTTGCGGGTTTCTTTCATTCAGTCACTCGTGTTGTCTTGGCGAAGGTGCCGGATGGCAGCCTTCAGGATGCCTGTTTCTCTTCCGTCACGATCGCCGGGATCTCGGTGCGGTCTTCTTCCGGAGCGCCGCAAAGCAGTTCCACAGCCCGGTCTGCCGCGTCCTGGAACGGCTCGAGCACGATGTCGGCGCCTGCGCCGAACAGCTCTTCCGTATCGCGAGCGTGGTGGGACGCGACGGCCACCCTTCCGCGGAACCCCGCTGCGCGCGTCAACTGGATCAACGTTGTCCGGGTGTCTTCGTGACTCAGTCCGGTCGGATGGATCGGGACGGTCGAGACGACCCACTCAGCGCGCGGTAGCGGCAGTTCACTCACAAACTCCGCATCTGTCGCATCCCCGAAGTCCGTTGCGAGGCCCAGTTCGCGCCAGCGTCGCACTGCGAGCGGGTTGAAGTCTACACCGAGCACCTTGATCCCGCGCTTTCGCAGACGCATCCCGATGGCAGTGCCGAACCGCCCGAGCCCGAAGACGATCACCTTGTAGCCGTCTTCGGCATGGGCGCCCGCCTCGGACGGCTCGCGCGGGGTGCCTCTGCGCTCGAAAATGCCGAGCAACGGCTCGAAGATCGCGTAGAGTTGGTGCGAGTAGGTGATCATATAGGTCGATGCCGCGATGGTCACGAGACCGACCATGGTGACCAGCCCCAGCGCGTCCTCGCGCACATGGCCGAGCGACACGCCCATAGCCACGAAGATCAGGGAAAACTCGCTGATCTGTGCGACGGTCAGGCCGGCCAGGAAACCCGTGCGCTTGCGATACCCCATCGCCCCCATGATGGCGAGGACGATCAGCGGGTTGCCGATCAGCACAAAGAGCGAAAACACGATGGCACCGGATATGTGCGCGCCGAGAAGCGACAGGTCGAGCGCGGAGCCGAGCGCGATGAAGAAGAATAGCAGCAGGAAGTCGCGCAGCGGTGCGAGCCGTGCGGCTATGGTCTCGCGATAGGGTGTCGATGCAAGTGCCACACCTGCGAGGAGGCCGCCGACCTCCTTGCCCAGCCCGACGATGTCGCCAGCTGCCGCAAACATCGCCGCCATTGCTATGGCGAAGATCACAAGAAGTTCGGGTGCGCGCGCCAGACGCTCGGTCAGCGGATTGGCCGCGTAGCGCACGAACAGAACCACCAGGCCGACCATCGCGACGCCCGAGGCGAGAACCGTCGGGACCGATCCGTCGCCGGGCCCATTCTCCTCGGCCGAAGCGCCGATGTCGATTGCCGAGAGGACGATCATCGCGAGCACGACGACGAGGTCCTGAACGATCAGGAAGCCGAGCGCGATCTGCCCGTGCAGCGAATCGATCTCGCGCTTGTCCGACAGCAGCTTCACGATGATGATCGTCGAGGAGAAGGTGAGCGCCACTGCGACGTACAGGCTGGTGACATGCCCCAGCCCCAGAGCCAGCCCGATCAGATAGCCGAAGACAGAAGTGAACAGGACCTGTCCGAGCCCGGTCAGAAGCGCCACCTGGCCCAGGGAGCGGATGAGCTTCACGTCGAGCTTTATGCCAACCAGGAACAGAAGCACGGCGATGCCAAGCTCCGACAGGAGGTCGATCTGCTCGTCGGAATGGACGACGTCGAGAGCGGACGGCCCGGCGATGAGCCCGACAGCTATGAAGCTCACGATCAGCGGCTGGCGAAGCAGGATGCCGAACAGACCTATCGCGGCGGCCATCACGAGCAGGACGGCGACCTCGGCGAAGGGCGAGTGGATCAGGGCGTCGATCATGCACCGTTCCTACGGTCCGTCGGCAACTCGGCGCGCGATCCGCGATCCCGCTCGGCAGTCTCCCGCTCCCGCGTCGCATGGTCGCTCAGGAACGTCTCGAGATCGCTGTCGGCGATCCGCCAGCCCTTTCCGATCTCGATCGCTCGCAGCTCGCCGCTCTTGATCCAGCCGCGCACCGTCGCCTCGGTAACCTTCAGCCGGTCGGCCACTTCTTTCACCGTCTGATAGTCATCGCGCGCCATACGTTCGGCCCTTTTGGGTGTCGTTCGGCTCAGAATACTGAACTTCAGTAAGCGTCGTCTGACGGTCACCCGGCTTTCAGCTTGACGGCCGGAAATTCCACGGGAGCAGTTCGTCGAGCCGGCTTTGGGGATGGCCGTT
>NZ_SLXU01000034.1 GCF_004343505.1 Rhodovulum bhavnagarense
TATGGGCCAAAAATGCCGCGGGGTGGAGCAGCCCGGTAGCTCGTCAGGCTCATAACCTGAAGGTCGTAGGTTCAAATCCTACCCCCGCAACCAAAAAATACAGTGTTATCAAAGACTTGCAGAGCGGCCTACGGGGCGCTTTTTGCTTTCTCGCGTTTACATCAACGCCACATCAACACCGCAACAGAAAAACCGCAGCGGCGCGCATAAGCCCGCATTGGCAGGCAGCGGCGGGCAACGCGCAGTTGCGCGCGATTCCGGTTCCCGCCATCATCCACCCGTGGTTCTCTAGACGGTGAATTGACGACGAAGGATTTTGCCCTCGGCTTCCTGACCTCGGATCAGCACCTCTCAGGCAGATGGACGGGCAGGCGATGAAGCAGGACGAGTTCCGGAAGTGGTTGGTTGCGCAGGGGCAAACGGATGCGACCGCTTCGTCGCGCGTGAGCAGTGCCAAGCGCGTGGAGCAGTATCTGGGCGATCTGGATGAGTTGTTCGCGCAGGAAGATAGGGACAGCATCCTCAACCGGTTTGCTTACACGGCCGAGGATGAACGCGCGGACCGCCCCAACCCGTCACCCGTCCCCATCGATGGTGTCTTGCGCACGGGGCTGGCCAGCCTCCAGCAGGCCCTGAAACTCTACCATTCCTTCCTGACCGAACAGTCCAATGTTCCCGACAAGGCCGAACATCAGGCATTGGTCGACCGCCTCACCCGCAAGGAAATCGAGGCGGCGATGCAGGAATGCGATCAACTTGGCCTGAAGGCGTTCCTCGCCCGTGGTGGCTTTGCCAGCCCACAGGTCTGGGTCAGCGATGATGGCAAGGATCAGACCTATCCCGCGAAGGCCACCGTCGCAGCAGCTTTGGGGCATCTTCCCGATGGCCGCGCCCGCGCAGCGAAGGAATTCTTCAACGGCTTCGGAGAGGCCCAATCATTCGCCAAACTTGAGGCTCTCGGGTTCCAGATCATTCGCAAGGGGACCAATGGCAAGGATGATGCCTTCACTCGCGAGAGGATCGAGGGTGCGATGGACGCCTACGAAGAGTTCCGCAGGTCAGGTGCACATGCCGATGCGTTCTCGAGTTTCGGCGAGCCGAAGGATTTTTGGGTGCGGTCCAGCCGCCCGCGCCAGGACAAGCGCTTCCCGACGAAGCCAATTGTCGGGTACCTCTTGGGCAAGGCGTCGAACACATTCAATGGCGGGTGGAGCCAACCGGGCGACGCGGCCGCAAGACTGCATGCGGCGGGTTACATCATCGTCGATCAGCATGACACGCCGTTGCCGCTACCCGAACAGCACACGCATCTGGTGCGCGGGGCAGAACGCGCGCGTCTCGTGGCTCTCAACTATTTCATTGAGCCCGCCCGAGAGGCCGGACTTCATTCGGTAACCATCCGCGCCGGTGACCTGCACGACATGTCGGGCCTTGTGAAAAACTGGGCGAATGTCTGCCAGGCGTTGGAGAAAGAGGCGTTCCAGCAGCTTGCTTCGGTCCCGGCCCCCACTCGGACCGGGCCGGAGCGCAGCACCACGACCGAATACACATTTGTCCTCGGGCAGGACGTGAACGTTAGGGACGGGACCATGCCGATTGCTGTGCAAACCGCGACGACCAACCTGATCCTCTACGGACCTCCCGGCACTGGCAAGACCTACCAGACGGCGTGGGAGGCGGTTCGCCTTTGTCTCGGCAATGACGTCGCCGCTGCCCTCTCAGGCGAAAACAACCGGGTTCGGCTGATGGCGGAATACCGGCGCTTGATGATTGAGGGTCGGATCGAGTTCGTGACCTTCCACCAGTCGATGTCATACGAGGAATTCGTCGAGGGGCTGAGACCTGACGTCGACCGGGACGATCCGTCTGAAAATAGCGCGGGCTTTCGCCTGGAGCCTGTCTCTGGAATCTTCCAGCGGGTTGCTCGGCGTGCAGAGGCCGCTGCAAGGGATGGCGCGAGCCGCGGGCAGGATGCAGCTGCCGCGATGCCAGATGCCCCGGGTCCTGACGTCACTGCGTCTGTGCAGCCCGAGCCCGAGTCCTCAGATAACAGAGATCCTCAACCCCAACAGGGTTTGGAAAATGGCCTGTTCACCGTGGGGCACCTGCCGCCTGTGCGCGATGGTACTTTCCGGAAACTTGCTCAAGATGTCGCGCAAGAGTTGGCGAAGGGACACCCGCAAGGCTTCTCCCTTCACCAGTATCGGGAAGCCCTGGTGCGCGCCGGTCGGGAGACGGGTGTTGAGCCGACCGGTGGTTGGGAAAAACACAACATGCCCACTTGGGCCAGTCATCCTGACCAGGCATGGTTGGTGCCTGCGGGCGCGGCAGCAGGTGCTGTGTCGTCGAATCCTCAAGCGAATGGTGGGCAGCAGACGTCGGGCGCCACGGTCATGGTCGAGCACGACACCGCATCGGCGCATGTCCTGATCATCGACGAAATCAACCGCGCCAACATCTCGAAAGTCTTCGGCGAACTGATCACGCTCTTGGAATCGGACAAACGCCTCGGGCGGCGCGACGAAATCCAGCTGACCTTGCCCTATTCGAAGAAGCGCTTCGGGGTGCCGCCCAACCTGCACATCATCGGCACCATGAACACGGCCGACCGCTCGATTGCGCTTCTGGACACCGCCCTGCGCCGCCGCTTCACCTTCAAGGAACTGATGCCGAACCCGGCCGTCCTGTCCCCGAATGTGGGCGGGATCAATTTGCGGAAGCTGCTTGCCACGATCAACGACCGTATCGAGTATCTCTTCGACCGCGAACACCAGATCGGGCACGCCTATTTCACCGGCTGCACATCGCCCGAGGCCGTCGAGGACGTGATGCGGCACAAGGTCATTCCGCTTCTGTCCGAGTATTTCTATGAGGATTGGTCGAAGGTGGCCGCTGTTCTGGGTGATGGGCCGCAAGGCCCGTCCCGGTTTCTGGAAGCCCGCCCATTGGCCGCGCCGCCGGGAATCGCCGCAGATGATTTCAGCGGTGAGAGATTGCGCTGGCGGGTGAAGGACCAGTTCGACTTCTCCGAGTTCGCGGCCTGATGCCCGCCTACTCCGTTCGCGAATGGGAAGCTGTGCCCCATGGCGATGGGGAAGGGTGTATTCCGCCGCATCTTGCCCAGCGCCTTGTGGCACTGGCCAAGGCATCCCCCTTCGCCGGGCGCGGCGGCGGTGGCGTTCTCGAAGATCGGCGCCATGACCTGCGGGCGCGTGGGGTGGTTGGCGTGTTGGCGGTGCCGGGCTGCACGCTGGAAATCCTGCCGAAGATAGACGTCGGCGAAAAGGATGGCTCAGCGCAAGAGACGCGCGAAATCCGCAAGCGTCTTGTTCACATACTCGCGGTGGCCCTCGACCTGAAAATCCAGACCGGACGCATGACCGAACTCGACTGGCAGCGCGAAACGCTGCTGGAAATCCTGATCCGCGTCTTTTGCGACAAGCTGACCGAGGCGGTGCGGCGGGGCATGCCGCGCCGCTATAGCCTCCACGAAGATGACCTGCCGACCTTGCGGGGATCGCTGGATATCCCGCGCCAGTTCACCCGCCATCTCGCAAACCCGGGCCGTCTGGCCTGCCGCTATGACGAGTTGTCCGAGGATATCGCCCTCAACCGCATCATGAAGGCGACCATCGCGCATCTGGCAAGCATGTCGCGCAACGCGACGAACGTGCAGCGGTTGCGGGAGCTGGCCTTCGTCTATGCCGATGTGGCGGAGGTGCAGGTGCCCGCCCTGCGGTGGGACGACGTCGTTATCGACCGCACGAACAGCGCGTGGCAGGAACTATTTGGAATGGCGCAACTGTTTCTGCGCAACCGATACCAGACCACCAGCGCCGGGTCAGGGCAGGGATCGGCCCTGCTGTTCGAGATGAACGCGCTCTTCGAGGAGTACATCGGCCGTCTGGTGACGCGGGCGCTGGTGGGGTCCGAATTCCGCGTGACATTGCAGGGCGGCCGCTTGTTCTGCCTGACGCGGCTTGATGACGATCGGGCGGTGTTCCAGACCAAGCCTGACATTCTGATCTGGCGCGCTGGCCACGTCGCCCATGTGATCGACACCAAGTGGAAACGGATTTCCGACCGGATCGACGATCCGAAGCAAGGGGTCTCCCAGGCGGACGTCTATCAGATGATGGCCTATGCCCACCTCTACAAGGCCCCGCGGCTGACGCTGCTTTATCCCCACCATGCGGGACTGGGCGACGAAGAGGGGATTCGCGCGCGGTTCCGGGTGACGGGTCAGGAAACCCTGCTGGAAACGGCGAGCTTCGACATCTCCACCGGTGCCGACCTGGTGGACCGCATTCGTAGCCGGATACTTACTGGCATCGAAGAAATGTCCCCCGCACTACCATGAGAGCGAAGGGCCAGCCCCTGCCAGGTGCACAATTGTGCCCATCGCGGCATGAGACTGGAATGACCGCTTCTGCCATAATCGACCTGCCGCGAATCCCGGCCGCTCGTTGACACAGTGAATCCATGAACCGGGCCGGGCAATGCGCCGCGGTCGAGGCGTCTGGCGCTTGCCTCGTGGCAGGCTTCGTCCGGCCCGGCCGTCAGCGGCATGCCCGCGCCTGGTCTCGCAAGACAGCGTAATCGCTCAGCATCCGGACGACGACGGCACCTTCCGGCATCGCCTCAACCTCGTCGGCTGCCCGCGCCCGCTCGGCGGCCGTATAGTCGACCACGGGAGGGCAAGGCGCGCGTGCGTCAGAACCGCCCATCGCGCAACCTGTCAGCCAGAGCGTCGCGATCAGGAGGGCGGCGGGCGGCGGCGTCGAGCATCTGGCGGTGGACGGCATCGTTTCTCTCTCGGAGGTCTAGCCGTTCGGCCGCGCGCCCGGCGCGTTCGCCTGCACGGCGGAGGTTCAGCAGGAACAGCAGGATCGCTGCTGCGGTGAGGATCAGGCCCAGCGCCTTGCGCGCCGGGCCGTGGGTCAGGAGCCAAAGGGGAGCTATGCGTGAAACTGGGTGACGGGGTTTGAGAGGGTGGCGTATCGTGGCGGGTGCTGAAGCCTGCCAGAACTTCCAAGAGGAACGATACGC
>NZ_SLXU01000035.1 GCF_004343505.1 Rhodovulum bhavnagarense
CGCTGTCATAGCCGCGGTATTCCAGTCGCGCCAACGCCTGAACCAGAAGGGGCGAGGCCTCGTGATCCCCAAGAACGCCAACGATCCCGCACATGATCCTCAAACCCCTTGTTCCAGGCCATGTGCCCGGACAATCGCACCCAGGCTGCGTATTCCGGCTTGGCCGAGCCCCCCGACCATTATCGGAGTCCGGAATCATCGCCTCCGACAGCCGACCCTGTAAAAACTTCGAGTTACTCTCGACCAAGCGCGCCGGGGCGCCATTGCCCCGGTAAGTCGCAGCTTCAGTCCGTCAGTGCATTTATGTCGGCATCAATCTGGGTCGTACCGCCCGTCACCGTGGTCGCGAGGTTAAAGAACTTGGCAATCTCCACAGACTCGGCGTTCGAGACGTAGATCACGTCACCGTCACGGACGCGAAACTCGGAGGCCAGGAAGAAACTGTCCGGCTTACGAAAATCGACCTTGTAGACGGTGGGCACGCCATCATCCAGCGCGAGAATATTGGAGACATCAACACCCATCCGCTCCAGCGCGTCGGGGACCTCCTTGCGATAAACGAGCACGTCGGCAGGATCGGCCTGACCATCAACAAGCCCTGCCGCAAATCCCATGGCGGTCCGCAGGAACAGTTCCGACTCATTGAAGTCGAATTCGCCGACAACACCGGTCGCACCGAAGACGTAGAATTTCTTCAATTCCGAGGTCACGTTGATCGTATCCGCGGGAGCGACAAAAATATTCTCCCTGGGGTTGGAGGTCAAAGCCTCATACGCGATTCGAGCGCTAGCCCCCCCTCGGGTGAGACTGACAAAGCTGTTATACTCGGGCGACGTCAGACCACCGGCCCGAGCGATTACGTCGAGCACCCGGTCTCCGCTGTTTCTGAGCGTGTAGTTCCCCGGCTCCGATACCGTTCCGACGACAGATACGCGCGGAAAATTCTTTTCAACGAACTGGATCGTCACCTGAGGCTCAATTGCCTGATCTTCGAGGCGGTCCTCGATATTCTTCTCCAACAACTCGATCGTTTGCCCTGCCGCCGTCACCTCACCAGCATAGGGAACGGTGATTTTCCCATTCCGGCCGATTTCCTGGGGAGGAAGCTGGACATAGTTGCCCGGCCGCGCACCCGCCTCGCGCGGGATGAACAACCCACCGGCCTGGCTCTCGAAGATGGTGAGCTGTATGACATCCCCGACCCCCAGCCGGATCTCTGGCGGAGTACTCGAAGCAGCCCCGAAACTTGCAAAAGAACTGGCATCGTCCGACGAGATGAACGGCAACATTCCACGGGTGACATCCACAATGGCATATTCATACCCGAGGGTGGCCTCGTCATTCTTGGCGCGCGCCGAAGCCGCGGATATCACGTCTGCGGCACTGGGGCCGTTGCGCGGCATCGCCGTACAAGACACCAAGACAAGCGACGAGACAAGGACCCCCGTCACGTGAAGCTTTCGGACCTGCCTGATGTTCATCTGATATCACCATGATAATTTTGATAGGGGGATGCCACGTCCAACCCCCAAAAGCAAGGCAACAGAAAGCTAACCAATAAGCTGATATTTGGCTGTTGCAGACATCCCACAGCCGAGCAGATGATCTCATAAAAATATCTTAATGGAAATTTTTATGGTGTCTGACTTGATCTCCCCCTACCCTCCCTGAGGGTATCGCCGCCGCGACCCGGGGGCACGAAATACGTGTCGTGCACGCAGCAGGATCGGCGTCGGCCTACAGATCAATCGGCCCCACAAGAGCGCGGGAGTCCAGGTGGACGGCAGGATTTTCAGGATGAGGACGTTGGGGGGCCGTTCAGGAGCCGCACGAACCTTGCTGCTTGTCGGTCTTGCCTTCAGCATCATCCCGAACGGGTCCGTGAGCCCGCCCTACATGTATCTGGGCCAGATCGCTCTTGGCCTCACCCTCATACCCGCCCTGTGTCTTCCAATCCGACGGCACGAAACACGTCTTCTGGTCAGGATCGCGTTGATCTTGCTCGGGGCGCTATCGCTTTACACCGGCTTGCAGGCAGTACCGCAGCCTCCGGGCGGGCTCGCCCACGCCACCTGGGCAACGGTTGGGGAGATCATTGCGATCCCGAACGGCTATCTATCCATAAACCCCTGGCGTAGCCTCGATGCCCTCCCCCGAATGCTCTTGCCGGCCCTGGTGTTCATTGGCGCATTACTGCTCTCCCAGGAGGACAAGCCGGCGAAACGGCTCTGGGTGCAACTCAGCGCGTTGGGAGGGGTCGTTCTCGCTCTTTCGATCATCCTGGAGGCGATTTTCCAAGATACGATGTTCTTTTCCGCCCATCCCGCAGGTTATGGCACCTTTTCCGGCGTATTCGTGAACCGGAACGTCGCGGCTTCGTTTTTCTCGATAACGGCTTTCGCGCTTCTCGGGGCGATCGCAATCTATCGTGCTGACAGGGCATCAGGTGCGAAGGCGTCCAATCTGGCTGGTTTCCCGCACCTCGCGCTCCTCATGGGACTTGCCCTGTTCGCCTGTGTCATCGCCATCGTCCTGACCAGATCACGCGCAGGCAGCCTGCTCAGCCTGCCCCTTCTGTCCTTCGGGCTGGTTTTCGTGTTCATCCCCCCCCTTGATAACGCGAGAAAGCGAGCGAACCCTCTCATGATTCTCGGCGTGATGGCCGGGATAACCACGCTGTTCTTCCTGGCGCTGTTCGGCGAGCCTGTTCTCTCCCGCGTGGAAACAGCACATGAGGGAGGTCGGCAATGTGCCTATATCGGCAGCTTGGAGGCGATAAGAGACAACCCGGTTCTTGGAACGGGCCTAGGCACATTCAGGGATATTTTCCCGGCATATCGTGACCCGGAATGCATGGGAACGCGGGGAAGCTGGCTACAAGCCCATAATTCCTTTCTTGAATTCTATCTGGCGGTCGGCCTGCTCGCCCTCATCGTTCTGGCCGTAGCCTATCATTTCATCCTTCGCACCGCGATCGGAGGGTTGCACCGGCGCGGCAGGTTGCGTCCCCTGCCCTTCATCGTCCTGGCACTTCTTCTTTTCGTCAGCTTGCATTCGATGGTCGACTTCCCGCTACAAATTCCGGGAGTTGCGCATTATTTCGCAGCCTTGCTCGGTACTGGGATGGGCTTGTCATTGACACCGGTCAGCCATCATCGCCACCCCCCTCGAAGGCGGACGCGGCCACGGGGAGACGAGAATCGCAAATCTTCTCGCCGAAAGGAGAACCCGACATGATCAGAGCCTTGAAAAAGCGCCTGTTTTCAAGGCCAGCCCTCCGGCCGGCACACACCTCCATCAAAACTCTCGCCCCGGAGACCGCATTTTTCGCGGTTGGGGATGTACATGGAACCCTTGCGCCCTTGAAGTCGCTGCTTGCCGTTCTCGATGATCACGATCCCAACTGCCCGATCGTCTTCGTCGGCGACTACGTCGATCGCGGGGAAGACTCTGCGGGAGTACTTCGATTCATGTGCGGGATGGTCGAACGATCCCATCGCGACATCTTGTGCCTGCGCGGAAATCACGAGCAGATGCTCCTGGATTTTCTCGTCGACCCCGTGACGACGGCACCCGTGTGGTTTTCGGCCGGCGGCCGCCATACCTTGGGCAGCTACGGCTTGACCCCGGGCAGGATGAAAACGGCCGACGATCTCAAGCGCCTGCGGGACGAATTTCGAACGCGCCTCGGAGAGCGGACGGAAAGATGGCTCCATGAGTTGCCACTTTCCTGGCAAAACGGCAACGTTCTTGTCTCCCATGCAGGTGCCGATCCCGAAATCGATTTTGTCGATCAACCTCATGACGCGTTATTATGGGGAACAGCTCGCCATCCCGACAGGGATAGAGCCGATGATGGCTGGATCGTGCAGGGGCATCTTACACGGGAGACGGCCCGCATCGAAGGAAGACGAATTCTGCTAGATTCCGGTGCTTATGCAACCTCGATCCTGAGTGCTGCATACCTCTCCCAAGGCAGCCTGCGGTTTTTCAACAGCTCACATCCCAACAGGTCATAGCAGATGACCTGCCCCCCGGTCGTCCCTCGTTCATAACGAGAGTCCTTGGGGTTGATAGTGTTCGGTTTCGGGTTGGACAAGCGCGCCGGGCGCGGAGCC
>NZ_SLXU01000036.1 GCF_004343505.1 Rhodovulum bhavnagarense
CGCTTGAACTCGTCGCTGTGTATCGCTGCCATATCCGGTCTCCTCGATGGCGAGTATCGCTCTCAAAAGATCGGAACGAAACCGATGCAGGTCCAGAAGACATCGCAGGCATGCAGGTCGAGCAGCCCGCTGAAGGGCTTCTGCTCCCAAGGCACGCGGAACCGCTCGCCGTCCTGGCCCTCCTCGTAGTCGCCGAACTCGACCGGCTCGCCAAAGACCCGCACCGACAGCCGGAGCTTGTCGTTCTCGGCTAGGTACACAAGGTCCGTCTCGGAAATCCGCCAGCGATCGAGCACCTCGGGGAGCGTGAAATACAGCTTGTCGATGTGCACGCGCCCCTCCGATTCCCCTGCCCGATGTTTACCTTATGTTCTTATTCGCTTGACGGCCGTCAATCAATCCGATTTTATCCTATTTCGTCCACAGATGGGTGGGGAAACATGAACGAGCACCACACGCTTGCCGACCGTCTCAGGGCCCGGGCCAACCAGCTCGGCCTCAGCCCCGCCCACGTCGCCGAGATGGCCGGGGTGAACCGCTCCTTCGTCTACGACATCCTGCGTGGACGATCATCCCGCCCCGGCATCGACAGGCTGGCCGAGGTCGCCCGCGTCCTCAAGGTCGACCGCGACTGGCTGATCCACGGCATAGGCGATGTCGAGGGCACGCCCCCCTTCATCGAGAACCCGGACGAGGCGTTCGTGTCGATCGCGCATGCCAGCCCCCGCCCGTCGATGGGCGGCGGTGCCGTAGTCGACGAACACGACGATCCGGCCGGCCGCGCCTACCACTTCCGGCGGTCCTGGATCCGCCACAGCCTGAAGGCCAGCCCCTCCCAGCTGCGCATCATGCATGTCGAGGGCGACAGCATGGCGCCGACGCTGCTCGATGGCGACACAGTCCTGGTCGACATGGCGCGACGCGCGCCGAACCCGCCGGGGATCTTCGTGCTGGACGACGGCATGGGGCTGGTGGCCAAGCGGCTTGAGCACATCCCTAACAGCGACCCGCCCGCGGTGCGCGTCATCTCGGACAACGGCTTCTACAGCCCCTACGAGCGAACGGCCGACGAGATCCACATCGTCGGCCGTATCCGTTGGTTCGCGCGGGAGATCTGATGTGTCACGCGTGCGACGCTGCGACGTCCGAAAAGATCGGCTATGGAAAATCTCTCTAGAGAATCTTACGGTGAGGCTACCAAACACATGCGAGCCTGGCGGTTGGTACGGAGCTAAGGAATAAAATGATCTTCAGTATCGGTCATGGCAACCGCACATGGGCTGACTTTCTTAGCATTCTCCAGTCGAAGGACTGTAGGTACTTGGTCGACGTCCGAAGTTTTCCGAAATCGAAATTTAATCCCGCTTTTTCTAGAGAGACGCTGGAGGAAGCCTGCGCGCTCGCAAGCATTAAGTATGTCTTCATGGGTGACCTTGTCGGCGGGCGTCCGAATAACAAGGCTCTCTACGACGAGTCGGGAAGAGCCGATTACCAGAGAATTAAGGGCTTTGCGCCTTATCAACGCGGTATAGCTAGGATCGCCAAGGCCGCCAGCCTTCCGGAGAATTCATTCTTGATGTGTAGCGAACTTGAGCCTTCGCAATGCCATCGGTCTAAGCTGATTGGTCAGTCCTTATCGGGTCTTGGAATAGAGGTCGTGCACATCAATAAACACGGCACTGAGCTTTCGCAGGAGGAAGTAGTGTCACAAATCGATGGCGGCCAAGGAGACCTCTTTGGAGATGCCGATGCGATGACAAGATCCAGGGGGAGATACCTGTAGTGCAGCTTTTTACCATAGGTGGGTATGGCCATGATGAGGTGAGCTTCGTCACGGCGTTAAAAGATAATGAAATTGATCTTTTTGTGGACATTCGATTTCGCAGAGGTATGCGCGGTAGCAGATACTCCTTTCTAAACGCCACAAGGCTCCAAGAAATACTCAGAGATGCCGGCATCGAGTACATCCACCTGAAAAGCTTGGCGCCATCTGACGTTGTGCGATCGGTTCAGAAGGCGGCTGACGTGCAATCGAATGACACCAAGCGCAACCGGCTCCATCTATCTGATAATTTCATATCTGCATATAAAGATGACGTTCTGCAGAATGCATCACAGGACGAGATCATTCGCGCGATTGCAGGTCACAAGCATGTCTGCTTCTTCTGCGTTGAGAAGGCCCACACTGCTTGTCATCGTTCAATCGTGACGAATTGGTTAGAGAATGCTGCAGGACCTGCGAGGCACATATAGTAGATGGCAATTCTTTCAGTTGTAGGGCGAGAAACGACGTCGCCTTTGGTTATTGTGTCTAGAACAAAAATGAGCGCCGGCCACGTTTGCATTGGCGCTTTTGATGTCGAGAACAAGAAAAATGTTCGTTTGCTGACCTCTTCCGGGAGTCAGCAACCCGAAGAGGTGCCGCTAGACATTGGTAAAGTCGTTATCGCCACCTACATTTCGACAAGCCCAAGCATCAAAGCGCCTCATACCGAGGACGTTAGGTTGCTAAGTTTTTCTGACCATTCCAATGCCAAGGAGATCTTAGAGAAGTTCGGAGAGATTTGTCCTGTTATTGTCGGCTCAATCGAGGATACCTTCTCAGGAGCGCTTTCAAGGGATGGAAGCAATTCCTACTCTGTAAGGGAGGAGAATGTTCCCAACCACAGCGTTTGTTTCTGGAGGACTGATGATCGCCTTGTTTTGGACCAAGGTTATCAGCAAAGATTTGGCAAGATTAAGTACTCGTATGGCAATGGCTTCGCGCGTGTTGGAATTCCATTCGTAGGCTTTCAGGACGCAATAAACGTTATTCCTGCCGGTACAGTTGTAAGGCTTTCGCTCGCACGTTGGTGGAGGCCAGATAATGCGGACTACCCCGACAAGCGCTGTCAACTCCAACTGTCCGGTTGGTTCATTTAGGCTCGGATCGTCGAAAACGATTTGCTTCTCTCGGCTTCTCGCTCCTTCGACGACCTGTGGTTTTGACTTGATATCTGTTATCGCGCCCGGCCAACACGGAGCAAACCGCCTCAGGAGGTTCGCTCCCCATGCAAGACGACATCGCCTTCGCGCCGCCCGCCGAGACGCTCACCACTGATGAGCGGCTGACGGAACTGGCCGCCATCCTCGCCGGCGCCATCTCACGCACCAACCCTCTGGAAACGAATGAGAATTCTTCGCTCTACGGAGACAGTTCGCTGGACATTCTCGCCCTCAGACGCCGTCGTCGGAGACAGGTTCAAAACCGAGTTGGAGGCGACGCATGAGGAAAAAGACAAGTAGATCGTAAGCGTCGTCTGACGGTCACCCGGCTTTCAGCTTGACGGCCGGAAATTCCACGGGAGCAGTTCGTCGAGCCGGCTTTGGGGATGGCCGTTCGC
>NZ_SLXU01000037.1 GCF_004343505.1 Rhodovulum bhavnagarense
CATCAACGCGCTTTGTTCCTCAAACCCGGAAAAATGCTGAAAACCCGTCTGGATCGCACCGAACATGTCCGCAGATATCGTCTGCGCCGGTTCGGGCGACATGGCGGCCTTGGCCGTGGGCAGGATCGACAAAACCTGGGTTGCGGATTGCGCGGACATGGCACTTCACTCCTTGGGCATCTGCCCGGCACGGGGACGGGACCGGGCACCCTTTTTCTGGCGCCTTCCTCCCGGCAAGGTCGTTCTGGTGAACTAAAGCCCCGCTCAGTGTCATTATATCATGGGTGTGACGGGATGTTCCAGCAAGTTCCATGCCCTCAAGGTGCTTGAAAGGCTGTCGGCAGCATGGCCGGAAGTCCCGTCCGACAAGGGTTTTTCCCGTTTCCGGGCGAGAATGCAGAGGAGCTATGCGTGCTGCGCGAGTTTGCAGGCTGCATCGCGTTGCCGTGCGCCCTTTCGTATTCTGACCGGTGGATGATGATCGCATCGCGGCCACAAAAAAGCAGGTGACGCCCTGCGATGGGTGCGTGCGCGGTGGCGCGGCTTGGAAAACTGTGTTTTTCTGATTCCGTGGGATCAAGCCCCACCCCGGAAACGAGTTTGGCGGATTGCAATCCATGCCACGAGATGGCGATCGGCCGATGCGCGCTGTCCCGTATCGGTCAAACTCCAGGTAAGGCGTGGCATTGCTCTTGGTCCGCATGGTGTGGAGATGATGAAACCATGGCACCAGGCAGCCTGAGGTGTTTGAGCGCCCGGTGGGCCAGTTGGCCGGGCCTGTCTCGGGCTGGCATCGGCGCGGTGATGCTGTCGGTCGTCGTTTTTGTCGCCTCGGTGCTCATGGCCGCGGCGCAGGCGTTGCCCGGTGCTGACAGCCCGGCCCTCAGGCGAACGATAACCGTTGCCGGGCCTGCGAATTTCCCCCCCTTCTTCATGCAGGACCCAGAAGGCCGACCAACCGGCAGCCGGGTCGAGGCGTGGCTGGCCTGGCAAGAGGCGACCGGAATAGAAGTCGAGTTCCTGCTCGATGACTGGGGTGTTGCCCTATCCGCGTTCGAGGCGGGCGAGGCGGATGTCATGGACAGCATAGTGGCGACCGCCAAGCGGCGGGAAACCATGCGCTTTTCCGAGCCTTTCATCACGATCCACTCGTCGTTGTTCTATTCTGCCGAGATGCTGGGTATCACCGACCTGGATTCGGCACGCTCTCTCGTGATCGGGGTCATGACGCGCGATGCCTGCGAAGAATTCCTCAGGGCGGCGGGGTTCGACGCGCTGCGTGCCTATCCCGACCCCGCATCGCTGATCGAGGCTGCCGCCGCCGGCGAGGTGCGTGTCTTCTGCATGCTCGAACACCAGGCCTGGTACTTGTTGGGCCAACGAAACCTGCTGGACAGGTTCCGGGCCGCACCACCGCTTTACGTGGCCCAGGGACGCTGGGCCGTGCGCAAGGGCGATGACCCCTTGTTCCTGACGGTCGAGGCGGGGTTCAGGGCCATTCCGCCGGACCGGTGGCGGGAGCTGGATCAAAAATGGTACGGTCGGTCACTGGAGGAAAGCGGCGACCGGGGCCGGTCGGACTGGTTGCTGCAACTGGCCGCGATCCTGCTGGGCGGTGTCGCGCTGGCGCTGTTGTGGGCTTATGCCCTGCGCCGCAAGGTGCGCCGCGAGATGGCCAGCCGCGAGGGTGCCGAGCGGTGGCTGGCCAAGCGGGTAAGAGAGGCACAGACGACCCATTGGGCCTTTGAGGCGGTCAAGGACAACGTGCGCGACATTGCCGGTATGGCGAGTCTGTTGGCGCGCGACCTGCCGGAAGGGTTCTGGTTTCCAAAGCATGCCTATGCGCGCGTGCGGCTTGGCGATACCTGTTGCGACCTGATCGGAACGCGTCCGATCGTTGCCAGCATGACCATCCCGGTTCTTGTGGATGGGCGGCCCTATGGCGAGGTGACGGTGGTCTATGACGCGCTTTCCCCCGAGCAGGAGAAAGGGGATGCGTTCCTCGCGGAAGAGGACCGGATGATGCGCCTGATCGCGGGACGGATCGGCGATCAGATCGCACGTCAGCGAGTCCAGGACAGCCTCGCGCTCAGCGAAGAGCGGTTTCGGCTGGTTACCGAGGTGACGCGTGATGTGTATTTCGACATCGACCTGGCGACAGGCGCCTTCTGGGTCAACGACAATTACCGCTCGGTGATCGGTGAAATACCCGAGGAATTCGACGACCTGCGCGCGGCATTGCTGGCCCGCGCCGTACCAGAGGATCGCGAGATCGTTCAGGCCGGACTTTTCGGCGGGGGGCAGGGCAGGTGAGCAACCTGGATCGGAGAATTCAGGATGCATTGTGACGATGGTCGTGTCGCCACGTTCGGAACGCGGCTGAAAATCGTGCGCGACCCCAAGGGTAACGCGATCCGCCTGGTTGCCAGCCTGAGCGATATCAGCGAGTTGCGCGATGCTGGTGCGTCCAGTCAGAAGGTGCATTAGCCCGCGCCGATCGTGGGGCTGTCCGGTGCGGATCTGACACGCCTTGGATGCCATTCCGTGCGATGCCGGCCGGACCTACCGGGCGGAATCTCGCGTGTGGCATGGGCCAAGTCGCGGTTGCGGCCAGCCCGGCACGCGAACGCGAAACCGGTGGTCCCATCGTGCCGGAACGGTCCGTCTTGCGCTGCCTGGACAAAATCGATGCAGGTGGGACCCGGTGCAGGGCCTGCGCCCCGTTTCGGTGTATTTGGTCCTGCGGGGGGGGCGACCCGGAACACTGTTTGCCATGCCCCTGCCGCGCTGCTGTCGGGAGCGATCACGCCGCCGGGTTGACCCGGTCGGGATCCTCCCGTTGTTTCGGTTTTGGGCCTTCGCCCGGCTCCTCTCCGGGCGGAGGTTTTTTCTGGCACCTCGGGGCTTTTGTTCAGGCCATCTTGGTGCGGTTTTCGATCAGCTCGTCGACGACGGAGGGGTCGGCGAGCGTCGAGGTGTCGCCGAGGGTGGCGAAATCGTTTTCGGCGATCTTGCGCAGGATGCGGCGCATGATCTTGCCCGACCGGGTCTTGGGCAGGCCCGGGGCCCACTGGATGATGTCGGGCTTGGCGATCGGCCCGATCTCGGTGCGCACCCATTTTTCCAGTTCGCGTTTCAGCGCGTCAGAGGGCTCGACCCCGTTCATCAGCGTGACATAGGCATAGATGCCCTGGCCCTTGATCTCGTGCGGATAGCCCACCACCGCGGCCTCGGCCACGTCGGCATGGGCCACCAGCGCGCTTTCCACCTCGGCCGTACCCATCCGGTGGCCCGACACGTTGATCACGTCATCCACCCGCCCGGTGATCCAGTAATAGCCATCCGCATCGCGCCGACAGCC
>NZ_SLXU01000038.1 GCF_004343505.1 Rhodovulum bhavnagarense
ACGGCCATCCCCAAAGCCGGCTCGACGAACTGCTCCCGTGGAATTTCCGGCCGTCAAGCTGAAAGCCGGGTGACCGTCAGACGACGCTTACGAATCACCCGGACCTCTTCAGGCGGCCTGCGCTCGAGGAGGGCATCGAGTCGCGTCCAGACGGCAGGATCAGCAAGCCGCCGCGCAAACCAGACCGGCACCGGCGACTTCGCGCCCGTCAGCCTGATGGTTCCGACGTCCCAGACGAATCCGTCGATCAAGGGGCTCGGGCGCGAAGGCCCGGCGCGTTCGAAGGCCACCAGCATCTTCGCGAATGCCAGAGGAAAATCGACGACACAGGCGGCGATCTCCCCCGCCTCGACAGTTATCCAACGACCGACGCTGTTGCGATAGCCGTACTGCCCGCGCTCCGGGCACCACTCCGCCGGAATGGGCTCGTCCTCATAGGCATCCATGGCGGCGACGACCGGGATGCGCCCGGTCGCCACCAACAGCCTGGCGTCGAGCAGCTTGTCTGCTGCCCAAGGCGCCACTTGCTTCAGCGTGGCCACCTGCACCTTGCCGACGCGGGTTTCCATCGCCAGGAGCAGCAGATCCACAGCCGACTTAGTCAACGAGGTCACCGATGTCGGCGGTGTCGGTCAGGATGCCCCAGCGCCGCAGGTACTTCTCGCCGATCAGGCGCTCATGCGGGGTCATGTCCTTGAGGTTGCAGCCATGGGGCATCCTGACAGTGAGCGTCAGGGATTTCCCGCGGCCTCCCTCGGGTCCGGGATGGAACTTGATCGTGAACCGGGCGCGCGTGATGACCCATTCCGGCGGCTCCGTCGCGACCGGCAGCAGATGCCCTGTGCCACCGATGTCGAGGCCGATCCGCTCCTCGGCCATCTCCCAGATCGTCCGCTCGGCGCCCGACATGGATTCCAGTGTGATGCGCTCGCCGCGCTCCCCCAACTCCATGAAGCGCAGCTCCTTCACGGTGACGCCCATGATCCCGTCCTCGGGATCGGTCGGGAAATCGAAGGGCTTCAGGAGTACGCTCAGGTCGTATTCGCGCCACGGGATATGCTTCTCCTTGAAGTCGATCCCGAGCAGATCCCGCGCCATGAACGCGGTCAGGTCCTTCCGGTCCTCCAGCGTGTTGGCCACGACCTCGATGACGCCGGTTTCGGCCTCATAGGTCAGGGCGGCCTCGAACACCGGCTTCACGATGCGCCGCTGCAGCTTGCTCTTCGCATCGAAGCCCAGCATGTCCTCCGGCCGCCCCTCGCGATAGACGGCGACCTGCACCAGATCGCATTCCTGGTCATCGAGGATGATGCGATGCCGGTCGAAGATATCGACATGGACATGAGGGGTCTCGAAGCGGTCGCGGATGGCCTTGGTAAAGGCTGCAACGGAGATCGGATCGCGGCGGACGGTGCAGTCCTTCTCGACCTCGAAGCCGTTCCACGAGCGCCCCCGGCGCCGTTCGTCGTTGTAGCGGACCTCTTCCGCCAGGCGGAAGCGATCAGGCTCCTTGAGGAAGACCCAGAGCGAACGGTTGTTGGCGCCCTCGAGGGTGTCGAAGACTGCGCGGTTCAGCACGACGTTCTGCAGCGCGTTCTGGCCCGGCTCATCGGCGAGCGCTGCGACACGACCGGCGTCGAGGATGACCCGCTGCTTTTCCTCCTCGGACATGCCGTCCACGGCCTTGACCAGCGGCTCGACCACCTCGGGCTCGGGCTTGGCCCAGTCGATCGGCGGAAGCGAGGTGAACCCACCGGCCGTGAAGTAGTCCTTCAGGCGGGTGATCGGGGTCTTGCGGAGGAATGCGGTGATGGCGGTCATCGGGGGCCCTTTCGTGCCGGGGAGGTGGAGGATGAGGGAATCAGTGCAGCGATACGCTGGCGTTCGATATATATCGAACACGCCATCGCGTCTACTTGCGCGGCACGAATTCGTTCGGCATACCGAACACGCCGCCAGCACCAAGGAATCAAGGATGACGCGATGACCACGTCCCTCGGCGCCAAGATCAAGCGCCACCGCCAGGAGAAGGGATATTCGCTCGACAAGCTCGCCGAGCTCACCGACTCGAGCAAGAGCTACATCTGGGAACTGGAGAACCGCGACACCCGCAAGCCCTCCGGCGAAAAGCTGACCCGCATCGCCCAGGCCCTGGAAGTCACCACCGACTATCTGCTCGACGACACGGCGGAACCCGGTGACGAGGTTCTAAAGGAGGCGTTCTTCCGAAAGTTCAGCAAGCTCAAGCCGGAGGATCAGGAGAAGATACAGCAGATGATCGACATGTGGGGGAAGAAGGATTGAGCTGGCCCACGACGCCGCAGGGTTGGGCAATCCGCCTGACGCAGATCCTGTCGCTGCATCAGGCAGCACACGGCCTGCCGCGATTCCCGGTGGACGTGGGAGCGTTGGCGCAGGATTTCTCGCGGCAGGTCTTTCCAGATGCGCCGATCTCGATGGTCGGCGGCGTGGATCTGTCCAATGGCGTCGAGGGCATGCTCATGCCGCGCCCGGACGGCTCTGGCGAATGGGGCATCATCTACAACGAATCCATCCGGTCCGCCGGGCGGCGCAACTTCACGCTGGCCCACGAGCTGGGCCACTACCTTCTGCATCGGAAGGCTCATCCCGGCGGGCTCCAATGCACCAGCCGGAACATGGCGGATTGGGATAGCGCCCGGAACAGGATCGAGGCGGAGGCGAACACCTTCGCCTCCTATCTCCTCATGCCGCTCGACGATTTCCGCGCGCAGATCAAGGGACGCGCGATCGACATCGACGTGATGACCGAGCTGGCAGAGCGCTATGCCGTGTCGCTGACCGCAGCAATCCTGAAATGGATGACCATCACCGACAAGCGCGCCATGATCGTCGTCGGCAAGGAGGGTTTCATCGTAAACGGTGTTCTGTCCCCACCTTCCTGTGATTTTCCGGTTCTGCGAGTCCTTTCCTGTTGGATGACAGGGGTGGAGTTTCTCCATGGAG
>NZ_SLXU01000039.1 GCF_004343505.1 Rhodovulum bhavnagarense
TAGAGCTTCTTCTCGTTCATGATCATGCCCTTGCGCTCCAGCATGATGCCCACACGCCGATAACCGAAGCGTCGGCGTTTCTCGGCGATCTTGTGCATCTCCTCACGGATTTCCGGGTTGTCGAGCGGTCTCTCGCGCCGCACCGTCTTCGGATCGACACCGATCAGGACACAGGCCCGGCGCTGAGAGATCGGATGATCCTTCATCGCCCGCAGCGTAAGCGCCCGCCCACGACCCTCGTTGCTTGAGTTGGCGTAACGTCCGAGATGACGCCCGTAACGACGGAGGTGTCAGATGGATAGCGATGTACAAACTTACGTAACTTCTCACAGTCACGACGAAGGATACGCCGGGCGTATCGAGGTTGTGACGGGTCCGAGCGGGCGGCGGCGGTGGCCAGAGCATGTGAAGGCGGCCATGGTTCTGGAGACCTATCGCGACGGGGTGTCGGTTGCGGATGTCGCCCGTCGACACGACGTTTCCGCGCCGCAGCTGCATGCTTGGCGGCGGGCGGCGCGGGAGGGGCTGTTGCCGATGCCCGATGACGATGCGCTTGGCCTCGTGCCGGTGGTGGTGTCCGGCGGCGACAATGACGACCGGATGGGGAGCGTGCCTTGCGACCCTGCGTTTGAGCTGGAGATCGAGGGCGTTCGCGTCAGGGTGCCTACCGGGTTCGACTCCGATGATCTGGGGCGGGTGATCGCGGCGATCCGGGCGGTGTCATGATCCTGCCCGGCGGGAAATACCGGGTCTATCTCGCGACCCGGCCGTTGGACTTCCGAAAGGGTCATGCGGGCCTGTCTCTGGTCGTGCAGAATGTGCTCGGCCACGATCCCTATAGCGGTGCTGTCTTCGTGTTCCGCTCGAAACGCGGGGACAGTCTGAAATGTCTTGTCTGGGATCAGACTGGTCTCGTGATGATCTACAAGAAGTTGGAGGGCGGCGCCTTCCGTTGGCCGAAGCCGGCGGACGGGGTGATCCGGTTGTCGCCGGCGCAGTTCGCTGCGCTGGTTGAAGGCCTCGACTGGAAGGCGGTGCGGTCGGAACGGCGCCGCCGGCCGCGTCTGGCGGGATAGCCCGCGGCAGGATGACTCGGCGCGCGGTTTCGGGCGGCATGTCCAGCCGCGCTCCGATAGACTGCCCCCATGGTATCGGGTAGGGCGATCAGCGCGGTCTATGTGGCCGATCTCGAGCGGCGGCTGGCCGCCGCCGAGGGCGCCCGGGCTGTGGAAACCGCCGCGCGGATCGCGGCCGAGACCCGCCTGGCCCAGGTCGAGGAGGCCCACGCCCGGCTGGAACGGATGGTCAAGCAGGCGCGGTACGAGAAGTTCGGGGCAAAGTCCGAAAAGCTCGACCCCGATCAGCGCCATCTGCCGTTCGAGGATATCGATGTCGCCGAAGGCATGCTGGCCGCGGCGAGTGATGCGGCCGAAAAGGCGGTCGGCACCCGGAAGAAAAGCCGGAAGCCCTCCAACCGGAACAAAGGCAACCTGCCCGCGCATCTGCCGCGGATCGAAGAGGTCATCGAACCCGAAAGCACGCTCTGCCCTTGTGGCTGCGGCGAGATGGTGAAGGTCGGCGAAGACCGGAGTGATCGGCTGGATGTGATCCCCGCCCAGTTCCGGGTTCTGGTCACCATCCGCCCGAAATACATGTGCCGCACTTGCGCGGGCAAATCCCACGCGCAGGCACCGGCCCCGGAATGGCTGGTCCCCCGCGGCCTGCCCACCGAGGCGATGGTGGCCCATTGCATGGTCGCCAAGTTCGGGGATTACCTGCCGTTTTACCGGCAGGCGGACATCTACCGCCGGCAGGGCCTCGACCTCGACCGGACGATGCTGGCGAACTGGGCCGGGCGGGCGGCACAGCTGTTGCAGCCGGTGATCGACGCGATGATCGCCGAGCTCCGCCGCTCCGACCGGTTGCAGATGGACGAGACCTATGTGCCGGTGCTGGCCCCCGGCACGGGGAAGGTGCGCAAGGACTTCCTCTGGGCGATCCTGCGCGACCAGCGGGGATGGGGCGGCAGCGATCCCCCCATCGTGGTGTTCCAACATTCCCGCACGCGCAGCGGCGAGATCGCGCAGAAGATGCTGAAGGGGTTCACCGGCAGCACGCTGATGGCCGACGGCCATCCTGTCTACGATGTCCTCGCCGATCCGAAGCAGACCGCGAAGCCATGGACCATCGCCAATTGCTGGACGCATTGGAGGAGGCGCTTCGTCACGTTCAGCCAGAGCACGCCGTCGCCGATCTGCGAGGAGATGATCCGACGTGTCGCCTCGCTCTACGCCATCGAGAAGGAAATCCGCGGCCGCGACCCGGACACGCGCCGGGCCGTCCGCCAGCAACTGTCGAAACCCATTGTCGAGGCGCTGCGCCCGTGGCTGGAAGGCTGCCTGCAGGATCTCTCCTCGGCGAACGACCTGGCCAAGCATATCCGATACGGCCTGAAACGCTGGGACGGGCTGACGCGCTTTCTCGAAGATGGCCGGCTTGAGATGGACACCAACGGCGTCGAGAATGCGATCAGGCCAATTCCCCTCACAAGGAAGAACGCATTATTCGCGGGCTCGATCGACGGTGCCGAGACATGGGCCCGCATCGCTTCGCTGATCGGAACTTGCCGCCTGAACGGCGTGAACCCCGAAGCCTATATCGCCGCCACCCTCCGCAAGATCCTCGACCAGCACATGCAAAGCGACATCGCCCTTCTGATGCCCTGGAACTTCGCTGAATAGTAAGCGTCGTCTGACGGTCACCCGGCTTTCAGCTTGACGGCCGGAAATTCCACGGGAGCAGTTCGTCGAGCCGGCTTTGGGGATGGCCGTTCG
>NZ_SLXU01000040.1 GCF_004343505.1 Rhodovulum bhavnagarense
CGCCTCGGTGAAACGGCTTTTCCTCATGTCGTCTGCTCCTTCTCAGGTTGGGCAGACTCTACATCACAGCGAGGGAACTTCCGGGGGGCAGGTCAATGGCGGTATCCAATCCGCGCAGGGTTGGTCAGGTTTTCTAAGGCCATGAAAGGCCTTGGAGCGATGGGTGCAGGGAGAGCGAAGTCTCCCGCGAGTGATTGAACGGCGATACGTTCTGCTGGCTCTGGATGGGGTCGATCCCATGACAGAGCCACGGCCTGGGGGATGCAACGGGGGTACGCAGTAGCCCCCTTGCCAAGATGGTTTTGTACTACAAAACACATCTTGCGGTTTCGCCTTACGGCTGTACTTAAGGCTTTGTACTACAAAGATTGTTGCGGCGCATCAAAATGTGCCACGTTTGTACTACAGCACCCTCAACTGGCGCTGAGGATGCTGGTGAGACGCGGTTCAACCTTGTCTTTCAGGAGCGCGATCAACTCAGGATCGCCTCGCTCGTACTCGTCGGGGATGTAGAGCGTGATGATCCTGTTGTCAGTTGGCCGCTGCTTGTACTTTTTCCTGATCCGTTCGCGGTGGTGGGTCTCCATCGCGAAGATCAGATCGGCACTGCCGACAAGCTCCTGTGTCAGCGGGTTCGGAGCAACTGAATCCGTACCCGCCGACACGGCCTCGATGCCAGGGAAGTCCCTGAACACGTCCTCGGCGGTCGGGCTTCTGAGCTTGTTAGCGGTGCAAACGAACAGGACTCTCATGGGCGGTAGTATAGCGTCGTTGTTGGGATTGTGGAATCCCATGGGCGCCACAACGCCTCCTTAAAAATTTTGCGACGCCGCTCCAAGGGGAATCTAGACTATTACACAACGGAATCATTCATCTTCGAACACAGCGGACGGCAAACCCACCAAACTTACCGTAGCTGCCCTGGTTGCCAACGCTGAATCTCTGGGCCCGCGCACTGGTGATATCGATCTCCGAGGACGACCAGTAGTACGAGGCGGGAATCGAACCGGTTTCGTTAAATGTCCCGTTCAAATCGCCCATGTTCTTATTGGTGTAGAGCACGTTAAGCTCATCCTGCGCAGGCAAGTACCAATCGCTATAGCCGTGCGCGGTTAAACCGTCGCAGTATTCAGCCGCCGCGAACGGATAATCCGGCTCGCCCGTGGCACCCACCAGAAACGCAGTGTTTGCCTCACCGGTCTGACATGTTGCCGCCGTTCCGGGTGAGGCATCCATACAGTTCGCCATCGACATATAGGTGTAATTGCTCGTGCCGTCGTTCCAGGTGTATGTAGCGCCTCCGGGCGCATCCGCAGGCGTTGTGTACATCGGCACATCGCCGTCAGGGCTTAGACCCGCATAAATCGAACCGTCTTCGCAGGTGTCGCCAATAGCGGGATCGCTTGTCGTGCCGGTGCAGGGATGGGTCGGATACTCGTGGAACGACCACCAGCCTTGTGTAGTGCACCCCTGATAAACATCATGGTCTTCATTGAAGATGATCGCGCCGAGAGGCGCGGAAGGATTTGCGCATTGCGCTTGTGCCTGAATTGGCATGAAGATCATCGCAAGGGCTATGTACAAGGTTGGCCACCGCATCACCCCTCCTTCCTGACACAGCGGACACTAATCCCAGCATTCTTAGTGGTACCGCCTTGGCTACCATCATCAAAAATCTGATACCGCGCAAAGTTTGTACCACTCTCAGAGGAAGACCAGTAGTAACTGTCGGGAACCACGCCCGTTTCGTCAAATGTTCCATTCAGGTCGCCTGTGTTCTTATTGATGTAGAGCACACTCAGTTCATCGGTTGCGGGGAGATACCAGTCATTGTGACCATGGGTTGATAGTCCATCACAATATTCTGCCGCCGCAAACGGATAATCCGGCGCGCCCGTTGCCCCGACCAAAAAGGCCGTGTTTGACTCACCGGTTTGGCATGTCACTGCGGTGCCGGGTTCCCCATAGCCATCCGTACAGTTTTCCGTTGGCATGTCGCTGTAATTACTTGTGCTGTCATTCCAGGTGTAGAGCGAGGGCGCATCCGCTGGTGTCGTGTACATTGGCAAATCGCCGTCAGGGCTTAGTCCTGCATAGATTGATCCGTCTTCGCAGGTTTCGCCGATAGAGGGATCGCTTGTCGTACCGGTGCAGGGATTAGTTGGGTATTCATGGAAAGCCCACCACCCTTTAAGTGTGCAGCCTTGGAAAACATCTTCGTCCTCATTGTAAATAACGGCCCCCATGGGTGCTTCCGGGCTGGTGCATTTAAGACTTCTGACGCAGCGGACGGCGAGGCCACTGTTCTTACTGGTACCGCCCTGGATGCCATCACTGAAGTTCTGGCTTCGTGCACTAGTGAGAAAGGTCTCCGAGGAAGACCAGTAGTACCCGGCGGGAAACGGATCGCTCTCGTCAAATGTCCCGTTCAGATCACCTGTGGTCCTATTCGTATAGAGCACGTTAAGCTCATCTTGGGCGGGCAAATACCAGTCATCATAGCCATGTGCTGATAGACCATCGCAATACACGGCGGCTTCGAACGGATAGTCCGTGCTGCTCGTCGCTCCGACTATGAGGGCCGTATTGTCCTCACCCGTCTGACACGTTGCCGCCGTGCCGGGCGAGCTATCCGTACAATGTTCCATCGATATCTCGGTGAAGTGTAAGCGTCGTCTGACGGTCACCCGGCTTTCAGCTTGACGGCCGGAAATTCCACGGGAGCAGTTCGTCGAGCCGGCTTTGGGGATGGCCGTTCG
>NZ_SLXU01000041.1 GCF_004343505.1 Rhodovulum bhavnagarense
CCTGTTGTGCTGTTTAGCCTGGGTGAGCCGATCGAAAGACTGGAGGAAGTTTCCGACGAGTATCGAAGCGCCTTGATGGAACTGGTGCTCGGGTCCTTCGTCGCCCATGCGGATGGTCGCATCGCGGAGCCCGAGCGCAGGGCGCTGGACGATCAAGTTTCTGCTGCGTCCCTCAGCGATCAGGAACGCCGCAGGCTGCGTGCAAACCTTGAGTGGTTCCTGGCCGTGCCACCGGACATGGCGCTTCTGCGGCGCAAACTGAAGGAGGTGGGCCAAGACAGCCAAGCCGCCATGCGGGCAGCGCTGGTTGGTGCAGCACATGCCGATGGCATTATTCACTCCGACGAAGTCGCAAGCATCGAGAAAGTCTACAAGGCCTTGGGCCTTGATCCTGCGCTGGCCTACTCGGACCTGTACGCCGGTGAAGTTGCGGATGGTCCACGCATTGTTCGTGCCTCGCAACCGGGTCGCCCGGGCGAAGCGATACCCGAGCTTGAAAAGGCCAGCGGACCCAAACTCGACGCTTCGCGGATCGCAGCAATCCGTTCGGACACCGAGCGCGTGTCGTCCGTCCTCGGTCAGATTTTCGATGTCGAAGAGGAAGAACGCGGTGTCTCCGCGTCTGCTAACCAAAGCCAGTTGGCAGGGCTTGACCCGAAACACGGCGCCCTTGTCCTCGAACTGCTGACTCGGGAGCATTGGTCTGAAACCGAGTTCGAGACGATCTGCGCCTCGCATGGCACGATGGCGTCCGGGGCTTTGGAAGTCGTGAATGAATGGGCTTTTGAGACCTACGATGAAGCGCTTCTCGACGAGTATGACGGATATGACGTGTCTGCGGAGATTACGGAGGCGGTAAAAGAAAAGATGAGTGCGGAGGGCAGGGATTTCTAAGTTGAAACCACGTGAACGCGATGCAATCGTACAGGCGCTTCGGGCCGGGGTCGTACCCAAGCTCGGTTTGCGTCATATACAGGTCGTTCACGGCCGAGAGGCTGAAAAAAATTATCAAGGATTCGGACCAGCTATCAAATGGATACTTGGCGAGCCTCACTTTAGGCGGGGCGCGACTTTTGTATTATCGAATAAGATTGATTAAGCGTCATCATGAAAACTAGGGAACAAAGTGATGCCGATTAAAAAAACTTTGCGCGTGACAAAGCGGTTTGGAATCTCGGTGCCCGCCGCGCCTTGGGAGATCGCCCAAAGTGAACAACCTAAGGCAAAATCTGTCCTACGACACACTGAGCAGCAGCGGACTCGGGATGCTCCTCGCGCGGACGTGCGGGAAATATTCATTCACGGCCCTTCAACAAAGGAAATAAATGCGGCAATAGACATATCTAACTGTGATTTGGGTGCGTTTTCTGCTGCCATTTCACATGGAGCAAGTGGCGATCAAATCATTTACCACATTGGGAAAAAATGCGATGGCAAGCACAAGAAGGAGGCGAGTGTAGCAGCCCAACAGGGGTTAGTATTGCTTACGAGCAAACGCCTCGCGGACGGCAACTTTGAATATATTGCCACGATTGCAAAAAAATTTGGAGAAGCACCTTCAAATGAAAGAAAATTTTTGTTTGGTAGATATTTGTACGAGTGCGCAAGCAGTCTCGGAGAGTTGCAAAGGGACTCATTAAGTACCATACCCAATTTTAGATTCTATTTGCATGAATACAATCTCTGCATCACAGATCAGGTGTGCCAAGAAGCGTGCTCCTGGATTCAACATGAGAGAGGAAAGTGTGAAACGATAAGATTTTTTGAGCTCATGCAGAGGTTCGGCATAAGTAGCAAAAAATATTCTTCTGAAAGGGCGCTAAATGAATTTGAGGCGAAACTGAATTTAATCGGCATCTTCGTAGCGCCCCACTCAAGTCTTATGCGGCCCCAGGAACAAAGCGATGTGATCGCCTTCACGATTGCTCCACAATTAACGCCGTTATCAGGTCGATCTCGGGAGCTCATAGATGCATTGGTCGCAGTAGTGCTAGCGGCTTCCATTCTTCATAAATCTGATTGCCTCACCGAGCATAACAAGAAAAGCATTGCCGAGACAATCACGGCTAGCTTTGACCTTAAAGAACATGAGAGATTCCACATACTAGAAAATTTAGCCTGGTTCTTTTTGCACCCACCTAAAAATTTAGTCCTTCTATCTGTTATTAAAAATGCCTCTCGAGAGAACACGCCTGCATTTAGAAAAATTGTTGCGGCCTGCGCTGGTAAAATTAGTGGCGTCGACCGTCGTTTATTGGGGCATTTAGAAGAGATTTATAACATGCTATGGCTGCCCCCTGCGCTTGCCTACTCTGACCTGCATGCTGGCAAAGTTGCTGATGGTCCGCGGACCGTGCGTGACTCGCAACCGGGTCGCCCGGGCGAAGCGATACCCGAGCTTGAAAAGGCCAGCGGACCCAAACTCGACGCTTCGCGGATCGCAGCAATCCGTTCGGACACCGAGCGCGTGTCGTCCGTCCTCGGTCAGATTTTCGATGTCGAAGAGGAAGAAAGTGGTGCCTCCGGGACCGCCAGCCAAAGCCAGCTGGCGGGGCTTGACCCGAAGCACGGTGCCCTTGT
>NZ_SLXU01000042.1:0-1181 GCF_004343505.1 Rhodovulum bhavnagarense
CGTTTGATGGCGCTCAACCCGTTTTCGGCGTCTGAGGTTTCGCGCTGGCTTGGCAATGCGGCGGGTGTTGGGGCGATCATTGGCGGGACCGGCAGCCGGCTTTCGCCGGAGGGTCTGGCGCTTTATCGTCGCCTTGTGGCCGACCGGCGGCACATGGATGCGACGCTGGCGATGGTTTCGCAATGGGATCTTGGCGGGTTGCAGGCGGATCTTTCCGGGATCGATCTGCCTTGTCTTTTCATCGTCGGCGACATGGATCGCGCGGTGCCGCCCGCGGGCTGTGTCCGGGCGGCGGGACGGATGCCGCGGGCGCGGGTTGAGCATTTCCCCGAGCTGGGCCACCTGGGTCATGAAGAGGCGCCCGAGGCCGTCAGCGCGCGCATCCTGGCCTTCCTGGACGGCCTGGCCTGAGGCTCAATTATCGCGGAATGCGCGGGTGAAGTAGTCGGTGAGCGGTTTTGCCAGGTAGGCCAGCGGGCTGCGCTCGGCGGTTCGGATATAGGTTTCGACCGGCATGCCGGGCACGATCTGCTGACCTTCCAGCTTGTCGGCCTCGCCGGGGTCGATCACGATCTCGGCGCGGTAGAAACTGGCGCCGCTCCGCTCGTCGGTAAAGCTGTCGGCCGACAGCTTGACCACCCGGCCCAACAGCGTCGGCGTGGTGCGCATGTTGAACGCGGCAAAGCGCAGGTTGACCTCCTGGCCGGGATAGACCTCGTCGACATGGATCGGATCGACCCGGGCCTCGATCACCAGCGGCTGGTTCTGCGGGATCAGGTAGAGCACCGGGTCGGCGGGACGGATCACCGCGCGCCGGGCAAAGACCGTCATCCCGAACACCCGCCCGTCCACCGGTGCGCGCAGGTCCAGCCGGTTCAGCCGCCCGCGCAGCGATTGCCGACGCTCGGCCAGTTCCATCTCGCGATATTGCAGGTCGCGCAGGCGGGTGATCGCCTCTTCGCGCCGGGTCGTGTAAAGCTTGAGCTTCTCGATCTCAAGCTCGGTCATGCGACCCTCGGCCTGGGCGGCGCTGGCGGTCAGCTCGCCCACGTTGCCGCGCAGCTCGGCCGCCGTGCGTTCCAGCGCAAGCACACGGCTGGCCTGGGCCAGACCCTTGTCCAGCAGGCTTTGCTGATCGGCCAGTTCGCGCGCGATCAGCTCAAGCTGGATCGTCAGCGCCT
>NZ_SLXU01000042.1:1277-2468 GCF_004343505.1 Rhodovulum bhavnagarense
CCTCTTGCTGGGCGGCGATGCCCCGCACCTGGTCGGCGATCTGGGCGCGCCGCTTGTCCAGTTGCTCGGACGTCTTGTCCAGGCTGTCCTTGCGGGCCTCGAACAGCCGCGCCTGACCCTGGACAAGCTCGTCCACCTCGGGCCGCGCAGCGGCGATCCCGAGCAGTTCGGCATCGAAGCGCGGCGCCGGCGCCTCGTCGCGTTCGGCCACCAGCCGGGCGCGGCGGGCCATCAGTTCGAAAAGCTGGTTCTCGACGATGGTCAGTTCCGAGCGCAGCTCGGTCGGGTCCAGCCGCAGCATCACCGCGCCGGCCTCGACCATGTCGCCCTCGCCAACGAGGATGTCCTCGACCACGCCGCCATCGGGGTGCTGAACGACCTGGCGGTTCTGTTCCACCTTGACCTGGCCGCTGGCCACCACCGCCCCGGCCAGCTCGGCCATCACCGCCCAGGTGCCGAACCCGCCCAGCAGGATCGCAAGCGCGACAAACCCAACCAGAAGCGGGCCGCGCGCAGGCCAGCCGTCATTCCCGCTGCCGCGCGTCACGACACGCCTCCGCCGCCCTGGGCCTGGGCGATCTCGGCATGGTTCTTGACCATGCTGCGCAGCACCTCGTCGCGCGGCCCGAACGCCTTGCGCGTGCCGCCCTCGAGCACCATCAAAAGGTCGCATTCGCGGATCGCGGCGGGGCGGTGGGCCATGATGATGACCGACTTGCCCTCGGATTTCATCTGGCGGATGGCAAGGTTCAACGCCTCGGACCCCTCGTTGTCGAGATTGGAATTGGGTTCGTCCAGCACCAGCAGAACCGGATCGTCGTAAAGCGCGCGCGCCAGCGCGATGCGCTGCATCTGGCCCCCCGACAGTCGGCCGCCCGCCGCGGATACGCGCGTGTCATAGCCTTGTGGCAATTGCACGATCATCTCGTGCGCGGCGGCCTTGCGCGCGGCCTCGACAACGCGCCGGGCATCGGGCTCGGCCGACAGCTTGGCGATGTTCTCGGCGATGGTGCCGTCGAACAGCGTCACCCGCTGCGGCAGGTAGCCGACATGCTGGCCCAGGATGTCGGGATCGTATTGGTCAAGCGTCGCGCCATCCAGCCGGACCTGGCCGCTGGCCGGGCGCCAGACCCCGGTGATCGCGCGCGCCAGCGAGGATTTGCCCGCCCCCGAGGGGCCGATCACCCCAAG
>NZ_SLXU01000043.1 GCF_004343505.1 Rhodovulum bhavnagarense
CGAAGGCGTCACATTCACCGACGGTGTCGCCGAGAACGCCACCGAAAACCGCGCCGCCTGATCAGGCCGCGTCACCCATAATCCCGCATAGCTCCCCGAACAGGCGCGCGATTTCCAAACCGCGACGTATGAAAAGCGCTTCAAGGGACTCTGGGGTTATCAGCAGGATCCCTTTGGGAGATTTCAACGCGCGCGTCTTGATCGACTGTGAAACATCCCCGTGCCACGGGACAACTGGTAGTTCTGTCTCTTGGCAGATGTCCTCCAGCCGCATGGCCTGATCCGTGATCAACGCTTTCAGCGGACCGATGTAGAGCAGGTCGAAGCCGGTGCCGTTGGCAGGCGCGTCGAGCACCTGGGAAATTAAAGGCAGGAACGCCGCCTCCGTCTTTCCGCCCGCTGTCGATGCCGCAACGATCAAATCAGCGTTGGTCTCGCAGATCGTCCTGATGGATCGCGCCTGGACGTCGCGAAGCTCGCGCCATCCTTGCTGGCGCATCCATTTCTGCACAGGCCTCGCCAGCTTGTCGAACGCACTGCTCATCGGCGTCAGAGCTTGAAGCTGATCAGATCGTCGTCACCAGGGTCATGGGCATCGGTAGACTCGTCCACCTCAGTCATGTCTTCACCGAGGTCTTCGGAGACCTCGATCTTTTCGATCAGATCGCTCCATTCGACTCCGGGGTTTTGCTCGAGCACAGAAAGCAGGTTCACGAAGGCCGTTACCGTATTGCGTGGCGTCCGGAAGTAGGCTTCGCCGATCCGATCCGAACAATGCGCCATGAAAGCCTCGAGCGCGGCGTCCGGCAAAGCATCAGTGTCGTCTTGCATGATCCGCCTAACATTGCCCAGAAGAACGAAGAGGTCCTCCGGGGTCAGGCTGGCCAGCCGAACAACAGGCCCCGAAAGATCGACCAAACCGTCTCGCGCGAAGGTGTTCTCGAGCAAACGCGACTGAAGGGCCTCGTAGCTGTAGAGCCCTCGGCGGGTGTTCATCAAGAATTCCGGTGTCCCGCCCATCAGGAAGCCGAGGTTTTCAGCGCTGCCTTGCAGCACGTCGTTGAGGATCCGAAGAATCTGCTCGTAGTTCGCATTACGGGCCTGCGACGAAGTTAGCTTGTAGAGGTTTACCATCTCGTCGAGGCCGACGAGCAAGCCCTTATAGCCGGCCTCGCACACGAATGCCGACATCAGCTTCAGATGGTCGTAGACACTGGCATCATCGATGATCGTGCGTACGCCGAGCGCCTTGCGCGCGTCTGTGCGTGTCGCGAATTCACCGCGCAGCCATCTCAATGCTGCGGATTTCAGCTCGTCGTCACCTGTCTCATGGCCTTCCCAATATCGACGGATGACTTCAGCGAACTCAAAACCCCCAGTAAGTTCTTCAAAGTGGCTGAGGCGTTCACGAATGACTGACCCCGTGGGCACATCGCGTTCCTCAGCATCGCGGTGAGCCTGGCTGACGAAACGCTCCACCACGCTGGCCAAAGCCCCACCATCGGGCTTCGTCCGCGTCGACAGGTTACGAGCCATCTCAGCATAGAGCCCTCGGGCTTGTCCGCCGGTCGCATGAATACGCCGGTCAGGCGCCAAGTCCGCAAACATCACCACCAGACCCTTCTCGAGGGCAACAAGGCGGATCAGGTTCATGAAGAACGTCTTGCCGGACCCGTATTCGCCGATGATGAACCGGATGGCGGAACCGCCATCGGATATCCGATCCATGTCTTTGACCAGTTCTTCGATTTCCCGGACGCGGCCGACCTGTATATGACGCAAACCGAGCTTAGGCACGACCCCCGCCCGAAGAGCCTGCACGATTGCATCTCGTTCACGTGGTTTCAGCTTCGACATCCCCGCCCTCCGCACCCATTATTTCTTTTACCGCCTCCGCAATCTCCAGAGACACGTCATATCCATCATACTCGTCGAGCAGCGCTTCATCGTAGGTCT
>NZ_SLXU01000044.1 GCF_004343505.1 Rhodovulum bhavnagarense
TCGCCATCCGCGAAGGCGGCCGCACCGTCGGCGCCGGCGTCGTCTCCAAGATCATCGAGTAATCGCAAAAGGCCGGGCGGGCCATGCGCCCGCCCCCTTTCATGGCATGGTGGGAACGGGCGGGCTTCGGGTCCGCCCGTTTCACGTTCCGCGGGGGCTGACGGTGTGACCCGGACTCAACGTGCCGGCGGTTTGAGTTTCCAGGCCACGCGCTGACCAGGATTGGCGCGGGCCGCGGCGATCAGTTTCTCGAACCGGTGGTCTTGTCCGAAGGGCGCCAGCCGGGCGCGAGCGGCTTCCAGTCCCGCGATGAGTTCCGCATCGCTTAGCCGGTCGCAGGCCGCGCGAACCAGTGCTCCCGCGTCGGGGGGGGTGCGGCACAGGAAAACCATCGTGCTTGGGGCGCAGGCGGCCAGCGGCACGAAATGTTCGGCCAGCCGTTCCATCTGCACGGCGATCCAGGGCTGGCGCCAGTGGAAATAATCCTGCTGGATCACCAGCGATCCGGCCGGCACCAGGTTGGGAAAGAAATGCGCGGCCATCCTGTCCATTGCACCGGTGGTCTTGGAGGCATCCAGCGCAAGCAATTCGATCGGCCCGCCCGGCCAGCCATTATCCTCGATCTCTCCGGGATGCAGCGAGATCAGGGGCGACCAGGGATCGAGCAGGCGCCGGGCCAGCGGCAGGATATCCCGCCCGTCAAAGGGTGGAATGCCGGCAGGATCGAACAGCCGTTTCTTGAGGCCCGCGCTGGCGGTGAAGCGGTCAAACCCATGCACCCGCGCCCCGTGCCCGGCCTGCCGACGTCCCTCGGCCAGCCGCGCGGTAGAGCCGCCGACGAAACAGCCGAGATCCACGATGGCGCCGCACCCTCGTGCCCAGTCACGCGCCGCCCAGAAATAAAGGCTCTGTTCCACATCGCTCAGCATCGTGGGAACCCGCAGCGCCGGCGCCATCTGCTCGGCGGTGATCCCTTTCCAGGGGGCCGCGGCAAAGCGGGCGCGGATATCATCCTCGGCGGTCCTCGTCATGGGATTTGCCTAGCACCGCGATCGGCGCAAAACCAGCACCTTGGCGTGAAAAGCGGCTTGATTCCCACGGTCGGGTAACGTAATCGGACGCACGGACCCTAGGGGTGTAGCTCAGTTGGTAGAGCATCGGTCTCCAAAACCGAGGGTCGGGGGTTCGAGTCCCTCCGCCCCTGCCATTGAAACGAAACAGATGTTCCGTTTCAAGGTAGACAGGTCCAGAGCGTTCGCTAGCCGCTCTCGTGGTCTCGGACCCGCCTGCTGCGGAACATGCCCCTGCAAGCAGTGATCCTCCCAGGTCAAGTATGGAACTGGTGTTGTTTCCGTATCACGGGCGACCGCTGGATAGGGCCTCCGTTTCCCGGCTTTCGCGTTCTTGTGATCGCGGGGCGCCTTCGGGCGGCCCTTTGATCAACAGCCGCGGCACTGTGCCGAACGTAAACGGTGTTCTGTCCCCACCTTCCTGTGATTTTCCGGTTCTGCGAGTCCTTTCCTGTTGGATGACAGGGGTGGAGTTTCTCCATGG
>NZ_SLXU01000045.1 GCF_004343505.1 Rhodovulum bhavnagarense
GAGCTATGCGGGATTATGGGTGACGCGGCCTGATCAGGCGGCGCGGTTTTCGGTGGCGTTCTCGGCGACACCGTCGGTGAATGTGACGCCTTCGATGACCAAAGGCAACTGGTTGGCCCCCTTCAAGCGGCGCCAGGTCTTGCTGGCGGCCTGAACGAGCTTGAAGACCATCAGCTTCGCCGTCTTCTGCGAGAGCGCGCCCTTGGTGCGCACGGTCCGGTGCCGGACGGTCGCGAAGACGCTCTCGATCGAGTTGCCCGTGCGCAAATGATCCCAATGTTCGCCCGGGAAGTCGTAGAAGGCGAGCAGCGCCTCGCGGTCCTTGGTCAGGCAGGTCACCGCCTTTTCGTATTTGGCGCCGTATTTCGCGGAGTAGGTATCCATGGCGGTTTCTGCCGCGGCGCGGGTCTCCGCTTGCCAAATCTCGCGCAGATCGGCTTTCACCGTCGGCTGCATGGATTTCGGGAACTTGTTCAGGACGTTGGCGATCTTGTGAACCCAACACCGCTGATGCCGCGTGCCGGGGAAGACCTCGTCGAGCGCCTTCCAGAACCCCATAGCCCCATCGCCGACAGCGATCTCGGGCGGAACCGCAAGACCGCGCGCCTTGATGTCGACCAGCAGCTCGCGCCAGCTCTGGGCGCTCTCGCGCAGGCCGACCTGGAATCCGACGAGCTCCTTCTTCCCCTCTGGCGTGGCGCCGAGAATGACGAGCATGCATTCGGCCTGCGGCTCCATCCGGGCCTGCAGGTACACGCCATCCGCCCAGATATAGACGTATCGGCGGGCCGACAGGTCGCGGCGATGCCAGCGGTCGTAGTCCTGCTGCCACTCCCCGGTCAGGCGCGAGATCACGCTCGGTGACAGGTTCGGCGCATCTTTCCCCAGGATCGCGGCCAGCGCTTCCTGGAAGTCGCCCGTCGAGATGCCGCGAAGATACAGGACCGGCAGCAGCGCATCGAGGCTACGCGAGCGTCGCGCCCATTTCGGCAGGATCGCCGAGGTGAACCGGATCTTCTGGTCGGCCGGCACATCGGTGGCGCGGTCGCGCACCTTCGGACGCTGCACGTCGAGGGCCCCGATCCCGGTCTGGATACTGCGTTCCGGCCCGTAACCGTGTCGCACAACCCGCTGGCGACCGTCAGGAAGGATCTCTTCGGCATGTTGCGCGACAAAGGCGTCGGCCTCGGCTCGCAACGCGGCAGCCAGCATCCGGCGCGCGCCGACGCGGGCGATCTCGGTCAGCGAATCATCAACAGATTCCGGCTGACGAAGGGCGATGATGTCTGTAGTCTTCTCCATGGCGTATCGTTCCTCTTGGAAGTTCTGGCAGGCTTCAGCACCCGCCACGATACGCCACCCTCTCAAACCCCGTCACCCAGTTTCACGCATAGCTC
>NZ_SLXU01000046.1 GCF_004343505.1 Rhodovulum bhavnagarense
CCGAACCGGCGCAGACGATATCTGCGGACATGTTCGGTGCGATCCAGACGGGTTTTCAGCATTTTTCCGGGTTTGAGGAACAAAGCGCGTTGATGGGTGTGACGCATGTGCGCTGGCCGGGCGGCACGTTGTCGGAGCTTCAGGAGGATGTTTACGGGCTGACGGTCGACGGGATTTTCGACGGCACCAAGCTTTACAACGAGGATCCCGGCCGGGTGCGGCCCGACCTGTCGGACATGCTGTCCTCGGTCAACGAGAACGGCCAGTCCTTCTCGATGATCATCCCGACCTTCCGCTATGCCGATGACATCGAACAGGGCCAGGCCGATCTCGAGGCGTTTCTGACCGACCTGCTGGGCGGCAGCTATGGCGCGCTGCCCGACGATTTCACCATCGAGATCGGCAACGAATATCCCACCAGCCCGGCCTTTTCCGCCGATCCGGGCCTCTATGGGCAGGTCGCGAGCGCGCTGGTGGAAACCGCCGCCTCGGTCATCAACGACCCGGTGCTCAACCCTGCCGGCCATGACATCAACATCGCCGTGCAGATGGGCTATGACCACGGCGACGACGCCGCGATCCGGGACGCCTTTTCCCAGGAGGCGCTGGCCGAGGTCGATACGCTGGTGGTCCATTCCCTGCCGATCGGGTTGCAGAACCTCAACCGGATCGAAACCGGGGCCGATCCCGAGGACGAGGGCGAGACCGTTTTCGAAAGCACCGCCGATTACGTCGCCGCCTGGAGCGCGGCAATCGAGGAAGCGGGCGGAACGGGCGATCCCGAACTCTACCTCTCGGCCTGGACCGTGGGCGGGTCGGGGATGTCGGCCGAGGGGCTGGACCTGGAGTATCACGATTACGGGCTGGCCGGGGCCTCGACCGCGCTGGAACTGTTCACGGGCTTTACCTCGATCGGCGCCGACGCGGCCGCGGCCTGGGGCGTGGATGTCGACAACCTCAACCATTTCGTCAATGACGAGAATGGCGAGATCCAGCTCTCGCCCACCGGCGCAATCGTGCAGATGATGTCGCAATCGCTGGTCGGCGCCCAGCCCGTCGGCGCCTTTACCCCCGCCAGCCGCGACGATCCGCTCATGACCCATGCCTTCCGCACAGATAACGAGCTGATCCTCTATGTCACCGCGAACGAGGTCGGCCCCGACGGCCTGACAACAACGCTGGATTTCAGCGCCGCCGGCGAGGCGCGCATCTCTTCGGTGCGCATCCTGTCCTCCGAACTCTCCGACGAAAACGCAGAACATGCCGGCACCGCAAACGAGGAACTCTACGAACAGGCCGTCATCCGTGACGTCCCAGTGCTCGGAGAAGACAAAACGCTCGACCTGAGCTTCGACAAGCCCTTCGAGGTCGCAGAGGT
>NZ_SLXU01000047.1 GCF_004343505.1 Rhodovulum bhavnagarense
GGCGACCGGGTCACGGTGCGCGGCATGGTGGAAAAGCCCGCGGTCGAGGATGCGCCCTCCAACCTCGCGGTGATCGGGCGCTACATCCTGTCGCCCAAGGTTCTGGACAACCTCAACAAGAAGAAACAGGGCGCCGGCGGCGAGATCCAGCTGACTGACGCGATCGCCGAGGAAATCGACGGCGAGGGCGTTCACGGCTATCGCTTTGCCGGGCAGCGGTTCGATTGCGGATCGAAGGCGGGGTACTTGCAGGCAACGGTCGCCTTCGCGCTGGCGCGCGAGGAGTTGCATGACGAATTCGCCGATTACCTGCGCGACATCGTCTCTATGCCCCAGGCGGCGCAATAGGTCTGGTGGTGGGCATGCCCCACGTCCTGGTCACGGGCGGGGCCGGCTATATCGGCTCGCATGCCTGCAAGGTGCTGGCCCGGTCGGGCTATGTGCCGGTCACCTACGACAACCTCTCGACCGGCTGGCAAGAGGCGGTGCAGTTCGGGCCCTTCGAGAAGGGCGATCTGGAGGATCGTGCGCGGCTGGACGAGGTCTTTGCCAGATACGCGCCGGTTGCGGTGATGCATTTCGCCGCCTTCAGCCAGGTCGGCGAGGCGATGGCCAATCCCGGAAAATACTGGCGCAACAATGTCTGCGGGTCGCTGACCCTGATCGAGGCGGCGGTCGCGGCGGGTTGCCTGAACATGGTCTTTTCGTCGACCTGCGCGGTCTATGGCGACCAGGATGGTGTGACCCTGGACGAAGACAGCGCCCAGGCGCCGTTGAACGCCTATGGGGCCTCGAAACGCGCGATCGAGGACATGCTGCGCGATTTCGAGGCCAGCCACGGGCTGAACGCGGTGATCTTTCGTTATTTCAACGTGGCAGGCGCCGACCCGGATGCGCAGATCGGTGAAAACCACGTCCCCGAAACTCACCTGATCCCGGTCATGCTGGAGGCGATAGAGGGCAAGCGCCCGGCGCTGACCGTGTTCGGCACCGATTACGACACGCCCGATGGCACCTGCATCCGCGACTATATCCATGTCATGGACCTGGTGGATGCGCATGTTCTGGGGTTGAAATGGCTTGAGGCGGGCAAGGGCAGCGGGGTGTTCAACCTTGGCTCGGGCACGGGATACTCGGTGCGCGAGGTGATCGAGGCGGCCCGCGCCGTGACGGGCCGCGCGGTGCCCCACGAACAAGGTCCGCGCCGTGGTGGGGATGCCGTGCGGTTGGTTTCCGGCAGCCTGCGGGCCGAGCGCGAACTGGGCTGGCGGCCGCAACGCTCTGATCTCGGGGTGATGATCGCCGATGCGTGGAAATGGTACCAGCGCGGCCCCTATCGCCGCTAGACGGCCTGCGTGGCTGCTGGATGTCTCGCGC
>NZ_SLXU01000048.1 GCF_004343505.1 Rhodovulum bhavnagarense
CTGCCGGTCCCGCCAATGATCGCCCCAACACCCGCCGCATTGCCAAGCCAGCGCGAAACCTCAGACGCCGAAAACGGGTTGAGCGCCATCAAACGAGCCATCAGCGGAAACAGAAAACCGGAAAGGCCGAGGGCGGCATGGTTCTTTCCGCCTGGCGTTGCCTGACCATAGCTTGGCGTGGTGCTGCGCGCAAACTCCTAGCAACTCTGCGATTGCCATTGGCTGATCGGATTTTATTGTAGAGGACCCTAATGTTGTGCGATGTGCCGTGATTATGGTGGGGAACATGAGCGAAGAGGCAAAACAAGTTCACCGCGGAAAAGACGGGTTTCTTTTCCTGTCCGGCGGAAGGCACGGTGTTTTTGAACTGTTCTCTGGTGCGTCTAGCCCGGCGCCTGGCACGGCCATGGTGTTTTGCTGTAATCTGAACGCTCGATCCGATTATTGCGAACTGACTGACCGCGAGTTTCGCATGGTCGTTTTCCCTGATAAATGCGTGGCACTGCGTGACAAGGTGGGCCTCGCAACACCGCTTGGATCTCTATATGCGAGGTGTTTCGCCGATCAGGTGGCTGCATCTGGGGCAGCCTGGCAGGTGCGGTATCCCTTGGGCCCCCTCGACGGTCACGAAGATGCCTTTACACGGACTGATACACATTACAGTGCGTTGGGTAACCTGGCCATGGTTAAGGCAATCCTCACCGGTCTGGTGCCGGATGCGATGCTCGCCGAAGGTGGCGCCAGAATCGAGGCGTGTATCGTGGAGCGTCCCGGTATTTGTGGTGATCTGGGAACAAAGTTGAGCCCGGCACCGCAAGAAACGGCCACGGTGTTGCGGGGTAGCCCAGTTGTGTTGCATATGCGTGGCAATGGCATCAAAGGCGGTAACGACGGGATCTGCATTCTGGTCGATTCACCCGAAGCACTGGGTAAAAAAACGCTTCTGATCTTTGGAGATTCCTTCTTTCGGGCGTTGTTGCCGATGCTTGCGGTCTTTTATCGGCGGGTGATCTTTTGTCGTACCCGTTATTTTCATACCGAAATGGTCGAGGCGTTTGCTCCTGACGATATTTTTTGTGGTGTGGCAGAGCGTTACCTTTCGCGCTGCAACCCTGATGCTGATCGACCTCATTTCCTGAGCTATCCTTTGCTACTGGGGCTGACCTGCCCCCCGGTCGTCCCTCGTTCATAACGAGAGTCCTTGGGGTTGATAGTGTTCGGTTTCGGGTTGGACAAGCGCGCCGGGCGCGGAGC
>NZ_SLXU01000049.1 GCF_004343505.1 Rhodovulum bhavnagarense
TAGCCCTTGTATTGCTGGAAATAGGTTTCCTGGAACCGCTGGTGATCGCCATAAACCGTGCGCATCTGGCCCGGCCAGCTGTCCTTGAGGCACAGCACGCCCTCGGCCTCGACACCCTCGATCTCGCGGCCCGATTCAGGCTCCAGCACCACCGGCTGCACCCCGAAGAACGGCCGCGTGGCCGAGCCGGGCTTGGCCGGCGTCGCGCCGGGCAGCGGCGTGATCAGGTGGCCGCCCGTCTCGGTCTGCCACCAGGTATCCACGATCGGGCAGTTCCCCTTGCCGACATGGTCGTTATACCAGTTCCAGGCCTCGGGATTGATGGGTTCCCCAACCGAGCCCAGCACCTTGAGGCTGGAGAGGTCGTATTTCTCGACCCATTCGGCACCCTGGCCCATCAGCGCGCGGATCGCGGTCGGCGCGGTATAGAACTGGTTGACCTTCAGGTCCTGGCAGACCTGCCAGAACCGCCCCGCATCGGGCCAGGTCGGCACGCCCTCGAACATCACGGTCGTCGCGCCATTGGCCAGCGGCCCGTAGACGATGTAGCTGTGCCCCGTCACCCAGCCCACATCCGCCGTGCACCAGAACACGTCGCCCTCGTGATAGTCGAAAACGTATTCATGCGTCATCGAGGCATAGACCAGGTAGCCCCCCGAGGAATGCACAACCCCCTTGGGCTTGCCCGTCGAACCCGAGGTATAAAGGATGAACAGCGGATGCTCGGCATCCAGTTCGCGCGCCGGGCAGTCGGGGCTGGCATGTTCCATCAGCGCCAGCACATCCACGTCGCGCCCCTCGATCCAGGTGGTCTGGTCGCCGGTATGTTTCACCACCATGCAGCGCACCTTGTCCGAACAGTGCAACAGCGCCGCGTCGGTATTCGACTTGAGGTTGGTCTTGCGCCCGCCGCGCGGCGCGGTGTCGGCCGTGATCACCACCTTGGCCCCGCAATCGTTGATCCGGTTGGCCAGGCCGTCGGCCGAAAAGCCCGCGAAAACAACCGAATGGATCGCCCCGATCCGCGCACAGGCCAGCATCGCATAGGCCGCCTCGGGGATCATCGGCAGGTAGATCACCACCCGGTCGCCCCGCAT
>NZ_SLXU01000050.1 GCF_004343505.1 Rhodovulum bhavnagarense
ATCGAACAGGCCGGCAGCGGGCTGTTACTTTTGGGACCCGCGGGCGAAAAGCTGGTTGAGCATTACAGCTTCTATGCGGTGTTCCAGACACCTGAGGAATTCCGGTTGGTCGCAGAGGGGCGAGATCTTGGAACCTTGCCGATCGACAATGTTCTTGCTCCGGGGATGCTGTTGATTTTTTCCGGGCGGCGTTGGGTTGTTCAAGAAATCCATGATCGTGAAAAGGTCATCATCGTCAAACCCGCGAAGGCTGGTGTGCCTCCCGTCTTCGGCGGCGACGCAGGCGACATTCATGACAAGGTAATTGACCGAATGTTCGCGGTGCTGGAGGGGGATATCAGTCCACCCTACATGGAAGCCGTTTCGCTAGCGATGCTTGACGAAGCGCGCGCCCACTATGAGCAACTCGGTTTCCGGACCAAGAACATCCACGGTCTCGGCGAGCATGCATCGATCATTGCAACGCGGGTTGGAACGGTGAAAACATCAACGTTGGCGCTTGCACTAAGGAGCGAGGGCTTTTTGGTCGAACAACATGACGGGTTCTTGGTGGTAGAGGCAGGCACAAAAACACAAGACCTGAGCGTAGTGCTTGAGCGACTATCGGCCGGACAAGCGGGCGACCTCTTCGCCAGCGCTGGCAACCTTATCACGGAGAAGTCTCATCCCTACCTATCGCTGCCGCTTCTGGAGTTGGATGCAACGTCTTCCAAGCTTGTGCCAAATCTGCTTCCAAGCATTGCTAAAAGGATCATGGCAGCATGATGGGCGGGAAGCGGAAGTTCGCCGCATGGGCGAACTCAACCCGAGCGAACTTCGGGAGCGGAAATCCAGCCCGGCTCGCGCAGCCGCATTAGGTTTGATCAACACCGAGTGTACCCGCCAAAGTGTGCCGCTGACACGAATATACGCAGGCCTCTCAAACACAGCAGGCCAACAACCACGCTTCCGGCCGACTCCGAGATGATCGCCAGTGAGGGCGGGCCCCACCGTAAGCGTCGTCTGACGGTCACCCGGCTTTCAGCTTGACGGCCGGAAATTCCACGGGAGCAGTTCGTCGAGCCGGCTTTGGGGATGGCCGTT
>NZ_SLXU01000051.1 GCF_004343505.1 Rhodovulum bhavnagarense
GCCATCGGCTGGGGCGAGGGCGAGATGTTCGTGGGCTCTGACGCCATCGCGCTGGCACCGCTGACCAACCGCATCACTTATCTCGAAGAAGGCGACCGCGCCGTGATCACCCGCGCGGGCGCGCAGATCCGCGATGGCGCGGGCCGCCCTGTGATGCGCCCGGTCAAGACCGTCGAGATCGACCTCGCCCGCGCCGAGAAGGGCGGGCACAAGCATTTCATGGCCAAGGAAATCGCCGAACAGCCCACGGTCATGGGCGAGGCGCTGCGCCATTACATCACCGATGACGGGCGGCAACTGGTGCTGCCCGGTGGCGGCATCGATTTTTCGGGGATCGGCCGGATCACCATGGTGGCCTGCGGCACGGCCTACCTGGCCTGCCTGACGGCGAAATACTGGATCGAGCAACTGGCCGGCCTGCCGGTCGATGTCGATGTGGCCTCGGAGTTCCGCTATCGCGAACCGCCGATCCCCGAGGGCACGCTGGCGCTGTTCGTCAGCCAGTCGGGCGAGACCGCCGACACGCTGGCCGCGCTACGCTATTGCAGGGGGCGGGCAGCGCGGATCGTGTCGGTGGTCAACGTCCCCGAAAGCACCATGGCGCGCGAAAGCGACCTTGTGCTGCCGATCCTCGCAGGCCCGGAAATCGGCGTTGCCTCAACCAAGGCGTTTACCTGCCAATTGGCGGTGCTCGCGCTTTGCGCGCTTGAGGCGGCATGCCAGCGCGGGCGGCTTGACGGCGATGGGCTGGCGCGTCGGCTGGACCAGTTGACGATTCTGCCGGGGCGGCTGAACGCGGCGCTGGCCCTTGAGGGGGACATCGCCCGCGTTGCCCTCAGCCTGGCCGAGGCCGACGACGTGCTGTTCCTGGGGCGTGGGGCGATGTTCCCGCTGGCGCTGGAGGGGGCGCTGAAACTCAAGGAAATCAGCTATATCCACGCCGAGGGCTATGCCAGCGGCGAGTTGAAACACGGCCCCATCGCGCTGGTGGACAAGACCGTGCCGGTGATCGTTCTGGCCCCCCATGACCGGCTGTTCGACAAGACGGTGTCGAACATGCAAGAGGTCATGGCCCG